>JBBDTI010000095.1:9626-14666 GCA_040904565.1 Rhodothermales bacterium | reverse complement strand
ACCAGCGACGCACGCGGCACGCCGAAAGCTACGTGCTGGTCGAAGTAGCAGTCTCTGAAGGTATTCATGGGAGAGTCTTCAGATGGATAGTATGTGGATTGAGGGTAACGTGACGGGATGCAAAGATGCTGCCGGACGTCGATCTCGATGTTGGGCCTCGAGTGGACGCGGCGTCCGTGCCGGCGTCTCCGAGACCTTTCGAAACGCCGTGCGTTACGTTTCTCCCTCACGATGACGCTCGAGTAGATCTCTGCACGCATGTCGATGGAACTCTTCGAACAGGAAGTTCGGTACGTCCAGCGTGTGGGCGGTCGGCGCGCCGAGGCGCTGGCTTCCTCCGGCGTACATACGACGCGCGACCTGCTCCAGTACTATCCGCGCCGGTACCTCGATCGATCCTCGATGACGCCGGTCCGCGACCTGACAGAGGACATGGCGTCGGCCACGGTCGTCGGCACGGTGCGCGTCGCCGGCACGGCGTCCGGCCGAACCGGCAGCCGCTTCGAGCTGATCGTCGAAGACGAGTCGGGCGGACGCATGAAGTGCGTCTGGTTTCGCGGCACGCAGTGGATCCAGCGGCGCTTCTCGAAGGGAGATCGCGTCGCGTTTCATGGAAAGCCGCAGCGGTTCGGGGGGATGTATTCCATGTCGCACCCGGACTTCGACAAGCTCGACGGCGACGGCCCGGCGCTCGATACGGGGCGCATCATCGCGCTGTATCCCGGCGGGGCGGCGCTCGCCCGGGTCGGGCTTCAAAGCCGGGCGTTTCGGCGCATCATCTACACGCTCATCAAGGAGCACGGGAGGGAGATTCCTGACGTGCTGCCGGCCTGGGTGCGCGAGCGCGCGGACGTCATCGGCGGGCCCCTCGCGCTGCGCGCCATCCATCTTCCCAAATCGCGCGCCGAGCTCGAGCGAGCCCGCCGCCGCCTGAAGTTCGAGGAGCTGTTTTTCATTCAGCTCATGCTGGCATTCCTTCACGAACGATGGACGGCGCGCCCGGGCCCCACGTTCGATGCGCCGGGGGATCGGGTGCGTGCGTTCGTCGACGACGTGCTGCCGTTCGATCTGACCGGCGCGCAGGAGGCCACCCTGAGAGACATCGTCAGCGACACCCGGAGTGGAAAGCAGATGAACCGGCTCGTGCAGGGCGACGTGGGCAGCGGCAAGACGGTGGTCGCCGTGGCGGCCATGCTGCAGGCGCTCGACAGCGGCTACCAGAGCGCCTTTATGGCACCGACGGAGATTCTGGCCGAACAGCACTATGCGAATCTGACGGAATACCTCGACCCGCTCGGCGTCGAGGTGCGCCTCCTGACCAGCAACTGCTCGAAGTCCGAACGGGAAGAGATACTGGCCGAACTTGCAGCGGGGCAGGCACAGGTGGCCGTGGGGACACACGCATTGATTCAGGAGGGAGTGGCGTTCGAACGTCTCGGGCTGGCGGTTATCGACGAGCAGCACCGTTTCGGGGTGGCCCAGCGCGCGAAGATGCTGGACATGGGCGATCAGCCGCACATGCTGCTCATGACCGCGACGCCGATCCCGCGGTCACTCGCCATGACGGCGTACGGGGATCTGGACGTTTCCGTCATGGATGAAATGCCGGCCGGGCGCCGGCCGATCCGAACGGCTCTCCGCTATGAGAAGCAGCGGGAGGACGTCTATGCCTTCATCCGCGGCGAGCTCGAAAAGGGGCGGCAGGCCTACGTCGTCTATCCGCTGGTGGAAGAGTCCGACAAGGTCGATTTGAAGGATGCCGAATCGGGATATGAGGCGCTGAAACAGGTCTTCGCCCCGCACGCGGTAGATCTGGTGCACGGGCGGATGTCCGGCGACGAAAAGGATTCCGCCATGCGGCGATTCCACGAGGGCGCGACCCGGGTGCTCGTGGCCACGACGGTCATCGAGGTCGGGGTGGACGTATCCAACGCGACGATCATGTTGATCGAACATGCCGAACGGTTCGGACTCAGCCAGCTCCACCAGCTTCGGGGGCGGGTGGGACGCGGCAGCGAGCAGAGCTACTGCATTCTCATGGCCGGATACAGGCGAACCGAGGAGGCCCGCGAGCGGCTCAAGGCGATGGTCGAGACGAACGACGGTTTCGAGATCAGCGAAATCGACCTGAAACTGCGCGGTGCGGGGGACTTTTTCGGGACGAAGCAGAGCGGACTGCCGGACCTGAAAATAGCAGACCTGCTCGAGGATGGTGACCTGCTCGCCCAGGCGCGGGAGATCGCCTTCGAGCTCGTCCGACGAGACGCGGACCTGCAGGAGCCCGAACACGAGGTCCTGCGCGCCTACTTCGATCGGTTCTACGCCGACCAGAGCCTCGGTTTTGCGCGGGTGGGGTAGAGCGCATGCCCGGCGGTGGGCTGGGGTTATGGCGGCGAGGGCGCACGGCTGTGGCGCGCGGGTGCCGCCACTCCACCCCGGCTACCGCATGTAGCTCGCCGCGTTCACGTCGATCGTCGAGCCCGTGGCGTGGTCGGCGCGTCCGCTCGCCAGAAAAACGACGATCGGCGCCACGTCCTCCGGCTCGGTCAGCCGGTCCGTCGCGATGCCTTCGAGCACGTGGTCCTCGCCGTAGGCGTCGATAAAGTCCCGGGCCATATCGGTTCGAACGAATCCCGGCGCCACCACGAAGGCGCGGACGCCGGCGTCGCCGCATCCTCTCGCGATCGACCGGGTCAGCGCGACGAGCGCACCCTTCGAGGCCGCGTAGGTCATGTATGCGGGCACGTCGCCGCGAAAGGCAGCGCGCGAGGCGATGTTGATGATGCGCCCGCCGCCGCGTTTCGTGAGGTGATCGGTGAGGCGTTCGGAGAGGCTGTCGGTACGGTGCTCGGTGAAGTGGCCGATGGCCAGGCGGCACAGATATTCCGCGGCGCGGACGTTCACGTGCATGGTCTCTTCCCAGCCTGCTCGCCACGTATCGGCGTCCGCATCGAGCGGAAGGGGAAGGGCTACGCCTGCGTTGTTCACGAGCACGTCGAGTCCGCCGAGCCGATCGACGACCGCGTGGAACAGCTCGCCGCAGGCGTCGAGGTCCGTCAAGTCGGCCTGGAAGAGGTGAATGCGGTCGGGGGCCTCCGCCTGCAGCGACGCGGCCTCGGTCGAGCTGCGAACGTAGTGTGCCGCCACCCGGGCTCCCGACGCGGCGCATTCCCGGGCGATCGCGCGGCCGATGCCGCGGCTCGCCCCCGTTACCAGCACCGTCGTATCCGACAGGTCGACGTGCACCGGCGATCAGGCGTTTTGTTTGAGCGAGGGCGGGATGGCCGGCTTCGTGGCGCCGGCTTTGGGTTTGGGCGATTCGACGGGTCGCCGCCAGAGGGGGACGGACGAGCACGGCTCGCCGTACATCAGCTTCGCGGCCACCTGCTGCAGCTTCGTCGCCGCGAGCAGATAGGCGTCCGCCGGCACGAGCTTGCTGCCGCAGCCCTTCACGACGACGGGCTTGCCTTCGTAGTCGGACCAGTCGACGTGCTCGATAGCGCGCACGAAGTGGTCGCGCACGAGATCGCTGCGCCGGCCCATCGCCACCGATCGGGCGATCCCGTCCAGCTTCGTCGCAATGAGCATAAAAGCCCAGGTGGGTACGATCGCATCGGCCGAGCAGTAGAGGGCCACGTGATGGTCCCGATACTGCGTCCAGTCGTGTTCGGAAACCTTCTGTCGGAAATCCTTCTCTCGAAGGATCATGCCCTCGTAAAGGAACGGCTCGATGTCGATCTCCGCGACCGGCTGCTCGTCCCAGAGCTCTTCCAGATTGAAGACGACGATGTCGCTCTCTTCGACGCGGTTGGCTATCGGTTCCATACTTCGGCTCTCACGGATGGTGAGCGTGCGATTCAGGTTGCCGTCGCGGCGGATTTCTCACGCAGCGACGTCACGGCTTCCGCTAGTCGCTCGACGGCGCGGTCGACATCTTCTTCCGTCGTTCCGCGGCCGAGACTGATACGGAGGGTCGAAAGGGACTGATCCCTGGTCAGGCCCATGGCGGTCAGCACGTGGCTCGGCTTGCCGTCGCCGCTCGAACACGCGCTGCCTGCTGAAAACGCCAGGTCGCGCGCCGCCATCATCACGTTGTTTCCCTGCGCACCCTCGAAACGGATACTGGTGGTCTGCGGCAGGCGCACCGCGTCGCGCACGTTCACGTACGCATTCGGGAGCTTGCTGAGTCCGGCCTCGAGCCGATCTCTGAGACGGAGCATGCGAGCCTGGAAGTCCGGCAGCTCTCGCCCCGCGATCTCCACCGCCGCTCCGAGCCCGACGATGCCCGGGACGTTCAGCGTGCCGGATCGCCGGCCGTCTTCGTGCCCGCCGCCGTCGAGAAGAGGTGTGAAACGCACGCGGGGGCCGCGGCGGCGGGCGAAGAGCGCTCCGACGCCTTTCGGACCGTAGAACTTGTGGGCCGAGCAGGCCAGCAGGTCGACGTGCTCGACCGAGACGGGCACCTTTCCGACGGCCTGCGTGGCGTCGGTCATCAGCAGGATGCCGCGCGGCCGAACCATCGCGGCGATCTCTTCGATGGGATGGATGGTGCCGACCTCGTTGTTGGCCCACATCACGCTGACGAGCACCGTATCGTCGCGGAGGGCGTCTTCGAGCTCGTCGAGGTCGACGCGCCCCTCCGTATCCACCGACAGGTACGTGACCTCGTACCCGCGCCGTTCCAGGGCCTTGTGCGCGTTGAGCACGGCACGGTGTTCGGTCTGCACCGTAACGAGATGGCGTCCGCGGGATTCGTACGCGCTCGCGACGCCCTTCACGGCCGTGTTGACCGCCTCGGTGGCGCCGGACGTAAAGACGATTTCCTCCGTCTCCGCGTCGATCGCGTCCGCAAGCCGTTCGCGCGCCACTTCGCAGGCCTCATCGGCCGTCCATCCATAGGGATGTCCCTTGCTGGAGGGGTTGCCGAAGTGCTCGGAAAAATACGGCAGCATCGCCTTCACGACGCGCTCGTCGACCGGCGTGGAGGCGTTGTAATCCAGATAGAGCGTTTCTTTCATAGTTTGACGCGGATAGCCTGAC
>JBBDTI010000095.1:7091-9526 GCA_040904565.1 Rhodothermales bacterium | reverse complement strand
CGTTACGTACACGCTCCGCCCGTCAGCGGGAATGATGCCCGGGCCGGGATAGCCCGTCGCACGGCGCGTGAAGTAGTGGTGGTCGGTCAGGTTGTTCACGCCGACGTCGACCCGGTAGCGATCGAACGCATAGGAGGCCGAAAGGTCCATGACGTAATAGGCCGGAATGATACCTTCGATGGCCGACGGCGTCCGCCGTGCGTTCGAGGCGTCCGTGAAATGCTCGCTGACGTACGAGACCTGGTACGACACGTCGAGACCGTTCGCACCGTACGTGATGCCGCCTCTGAGATTGAGGTCGGGCACGAGCTCCACCTCGTTGCCCTCGATGCCCGGCTCGTCGGACCGCGTGTAGGTCGCGGAGATGAGGGAAAGATTGGAAAAGACGGAGAGCCGGTGGGGGCCGTTCGAGTCCACCAGGAGCCTCAACAGATCCAGCTCCGCGAACGATTCGACGCCGTAGATGCGGGCGTCCGCGATGTTGGTGCGGTACCGGAAAGTGCGATTCACGAGATTGTTGAAGCGCGGGTTGGGTTCCGTCCGGAGCACCGTGCCGATGCGGTCTCTATAGGCGAGATGGAACAGGCTCACGTCGTACGCGAACATCCCGGCACCCGTCCCGCGAATCCCGAGATCGGCGTTGAACCCGTGTTCGTCCGCGATATCGGGATCGACCTCCAGGCTGCCGATGTTGACGCGCACGTCGTTGAACGTGATGGCGCGGTAGTTCTGAGAGAAGTTGGCATACACCTCCACGGCGCTGCCGGCCGTGTAACTCATGCCGACGCCGAAGAGGGCGAAGGACCGTTCGCGTTCGCGCTGCTCGTCGATGCGTTCGTCCAGAAGGACGTTGCCGGCCAGATCCTCGACGGTATTCCGGTAGTAGCCGTCGGCTCCCGTTCGGATGTACTCGAGCCGCACGCCCGGCGTGACGCTCAGGCGTGGGGTGAGGTTGAAGATATTCTCCGCGAAGAGCGACACGTTGCGGCTCGGCAGGTCGAAGTCCGACCCCTCGAGACGGTCCGGGTTCAGATACGTGAACTCGGGGTCGCTGCCGGCCGGACCTTCCCCCTGCCTGCGGTGCGTGAATCCGTCGTAGAAACGGGTGCCGACCAGCAGCACGGACAGGCTGCTGCGGAGCGGGTAGCGGTGGATGACGCGCGTCTCATTCCCCCAGTTGCGGAAATCATCCTTCAGAAGATCCCGGTTCCCTCCAAAATCGAGCCGGTCGATGCGTCCCAGATTGCCCAGCGCGTCGCGGCCCGCCGCGAGTCCGAAGAAGCGCGTATTCAGCGTCGTACGGCTCGAAAAGCGATAGTCGGCATCCAGCGCGAGCAGCTTCCAGTCCACCGAGAACCAGTTGCGCTCCCGGTTCGACTGGCGCGGATCCTCCTCGAACTGCGCATCCGTGAGGCCGCCCGGCTGCTGCGACAGGTACGTCATGTACGTGATTTCCGGGGTGATGGTGAGCCGCGGCGTGGCCTGGAAATCCAGCGAGGCATACGCCGTGTGCTGGTCCAGCCCGGAGTTGGGCCGCCAGCCCTCGCTGCGTTTGTACTGGTGGAATCCGTAGTACCGGATCGAACGGCTCGATCCGCCCGCGCTGTTGAAGCTGCTGATCAGGCCGAAGGACCCCAGGGTCTGGTTGGACGAGAGCTCGAACGGATCGTCTTCCGGCCCGTCCTTGAACACGAAATTGACGAGCCCGCCGAACTGCGTGCCGTACTGCAAGGATGCCGCGCCCCGGACGATCTCGATGCGATCGAGCGCCTGCGTGGGCGGCGTGTAATAGCTTTCGGGATAGCCGAGCGCGTCGGCCGAGATGTCGTAGCCGTTCTGGCGCGTGTTGAAATTCGAATTGCGATTCGGACTCAGTCCTCGTCCGCCCAGGCCGAGCTGCACGCCGGCCCCATCGCTCTCCCAGATGTTGAGTCCGGCTACGCGCCCGTACACCTGCCGGCTGTTGTTCGTGGCCAGGTTCGCCGTGATATCGTCCAGCACGACCACCTCGGTCTTCTTCGCGTCGTAGATGGCGAACCCGCTGACGTCGACCGGTCGAAGGCGGGTGATCCCGAACGTTTCCCCCCGCGCCTCGCTCACCATGATCTCCTCGAGCTCGCTCTCGAGCACGACCAGCTCGAAGTCGAGCCGGACGTCCCGGTTGCCGACCGTAATCCGTCGCGTGGCCAGCCGCTTGCCGGCCATATACGTGGTGACCGAATAGCGCCCGGACGGGAGTCCAGCCACCTCATAGGACCCGTCCTCGCCGGTGAGATCCAGGCGCGACTGGCTCGAAGAGATGACCTGAACGCCGGTGTATACCGAATCCACGACGTCTTCCGTGACGATGACCGACGCGCCCTCGACGGGGTTGCCCCGGTCGTCCTCCACGGTTCCCCGGACGGCGTGCGTCTGCGCGAACGAAGGAAGGGCCG
>JBBDTI010000095.1:5225-6991 GCA_040904565.1 Rhodothermales bacterium | reverse complement strand
CTGCATCCACCCGATCACCCGTTCGTGAAACGCCGCGGGGAAGAAGATGAGCGTGCAGAGGATCATGATGTACGGAAACATCCCGATCTGGAAGAGCAGGGCCGTCGTGAGATGGAACACGACGACGGCGGTGTAGGCTGCGGCGCGCGTCCGGCTCCACATCAGAAAAAACACGATCGTCAGATCGTAGGTGGCGCCCGCCCAGCTGAGGGCATAGGCGGTAAGCGGTTCTTCGAGCAGTCCACCGACGATCGGCAGGTGGGCGTGAGCGGGAAGCCAGAGTGCCAGCGGCATGGCATCCAGCAGCCATTCGGGGTGCAGTTTGGCGAGCCCCGCGAAGAAATAGACGAGGCCGAGCTGCAGCTTGAAGATGTTGACGGTCCACGCCGGGACCGTATCCACCTTCAGCTCCGGACGTTTTCGTACGTCCAGCGAGAAATGCCGGTTGGCGGGTACCCAGATCAGCAGGAAGCTGATGATGCTGACGAAATAGTAGTGGTTGAGGTAATTCGTCTTGTCGATCAGCTCCACGTACGTGAAGGTGAGGAAGAAGACGACGGCCGCCATGCGGTAATGCCGGCCGAGCATGATGCCCGCGGCGGCGAGCGCCATGACGAGAAAGAGGGCGTACATCCCGGCCTCTCCCGGCGCCGCGACCCATTCGAAGCCGTAGTACGAGAAGAAATACGTGGGTTCGACGTAGAGCTCGCCGATCCACCCCTTCGCTGCGAAGCGGACGATGCTCGCGAGCATGACGGCGCCGAACAGCGCCCGGAAGACCGCGAGCGGGGCGATGGAGGTTTGCGATGTGACGAGCTTGCGCATGGCGCTATCCGGATCAGTCCCCGTCGTTGTCCTGATACGAGATGGTCACGCCGAGCACCGAGGTCATGTCCGCCTTCAGCAGCACGAGTACGTCCTGCAGCTCGGTAAAGGCTGTGATTACCGGATCGTTGTCCGTCCGGATCTGATCGGCGAGCGGATCGGACAGGGCTTCCAGGCTCGCGATCGCCGCATCCAGTTCTGACTCGATTTCGGATGCCAGCGCGTCGGCATCGCGGGCCTGGAGGTGATCGTCGAGCCCGAGTCCGCTTGACCCGTTGGCCGCGGTTCCGAGGAACAGGCGTTTCACGGCGCGCAGGTTGGCGAGGGCAAGCTCCGCCGAATAGCCTCCGTAATAGGCTTCCGTCGACGTAGGCCGCGGGACGCCCGCGCTGCGGGCGCCGGCCGGTATGCCGATCTTGCCGTCGCGGAGGAATCGTTCGTAGTGAAGGATGAAGGCGTTGATCAGCATCCCCAGCGAACTTCCGACGTCCGTCCCAGCCCGGTCCGGGCTCAGGAACGTGGCGATATAATTGCCGCCGTCCGCCGACCAGTCGTCCGCTGCCGCGTTCGTCGACGTCGCGATATGCGCGACGACGTCCTCCAGGTAGATCATGCGAGAGCCGCCGCGCTCGTCGTCCGTATAGCGCGCCAGAACGTCCTCGTCCGTCTCCGCGTAGAGCAGATAGCCCGCGGCCGGAAATCCGGCGGCCGCGCGATTGGTAATGGTGCCGAGCACGTAATCGCCGGACGCGACGTTCTCCTCGATCTGCTCTTCGTCGACCGGATACGTATTCAGGGCGGCCCGCAGCGTGACCGACTCGGCCGGACCGAACTGGAAGAGGTTGGCGTCCTGCCAGGCGAGGCGTGCTTCCTTGAGGCGCGTCCGGAGTGCGGTGAGCGTGCCCGCGGATGGATCGGCGGCGAAATCATCCGTCGCCGAC
>JBBDTI010000095.1:0-5125 GCA_040904565.1 Rhodothermales bacterium | reverse complement strand
GAGTGCGGTGAGCGTGCCCGCGGATGGATCGGCGGCGAAATCATCCGTCGCCGACGCCAGATTGGCGACGGATATCTGGAGGGATGCATAGGCCGGGAGGATGACCTCGTGACCGAGGTGGCTCAACATCTCGGACCGGTCGAACGCATCATCCGGCGGATCGGCACCCGGGTCCGTGCTGTCGCACGAAGCGAGGAGCATGACCAGAGCGAGTGTGAGCAGCGCCGATAGCCGGTAGGAGTGCATCGTGGTTGTGTTGGAGTGATCGTGTTGGGTATGAACTGGCTGGGTATGAACTGAGAACGGGTACGTGCCGCCGGCCTCAGCCGACGGCACGCTAATCCCCATTCGATGAGAGCGGGCCTTACAGATCGTCCTGCACGGGAGCCAGGGTCGGATACGTATCGACCAGCGTCGACTTCGCCGCATTGAGTCCGGCCGGGGTGACGTTCCAGAAATTGCCGTCCGATCCGAAGTTGTCGGTCATGATCACGTCGATCTGATCGAGCGAGATCGTCCGACGCGGGCTGTAGCGTAGGGCGTTCGTAAAGGCCCAGGCTTCCGAGAGGGTGTGGAAGGCCTCTCCCGTATTCCCGTCGTTCAGGTGCGCGAGCGTATTGTTGATGTAATGCACGGCGACGCCTGCCGCGACGAGCTCCAGGTTCTCGTACAGGACGTCGCGCTGGGCGTCGCGGACGGTCGGATCGTTGTTCACGATGGCCGTGCGCCCTTCGATGAAGGCGTCCATGATGATCGCGTTCGTACCCAGCTGGCCGTTGGCCACGTTATCGACCGTGTTCGAATAATGGCTCCAGAAGCGGTCATCGTCGCCGCGTGAGGAAGGCCAGGGCGACGTGAAGTCCAGCGGCGGATCCCAGTATCCGAACGCCTCATCCCAGTGATGCTCCGCGGCCGTGTAGTTGCTGCCTTCGTTCAGATCCACGTTGTTGACCTGGTCGCCGATGCGGGCATCGGTCAGGTACACATTATAGATCTGGTGATAGAACACCGAGCCCATCATGCCCTTCTCGATGAGCTGCGTGAACTCCCGTCCGTTCTCGTCGACCAGAATCGTCTTGCCGCTGTTCTCCCGGGTAATGAGTCCGGCCGTTCCGCTGGAGGCCTCCACCCCGGCGCTGCCGTTCTGACTGGCCGCGGCCGCATCGGCGAACAGCGTCTCAAAGAAATTCGCGTCGAGGTCGGGCGGAAACGTCTTACTCTTCAGATCGCGGTCGGACGTAAAGGAGAAATTGCCGCCGCCGTTATCGCCCGTGTTCTGGTACATGTCCAGCAGATCCTGCTCCGACAGGATGCCGCCGCCGTCACCCGTTCCGAGATACGCCTTGATCTCCTCGAGCATGTCGAGGCGGTCGGTCTGTCCGGAATAGGACACGGAAGACTCCCCGTTGCGTGTAAACTCATAGGTATCGGGCGCCTCGATCAGCTTGCCCGTCACTACGGTAGCCGTGATGGTGGACTCCACGCCGGATGCGTCCACGAGCGTGAACTCGAGCGCGTACTGCGTTCCGACGGTGGATGCGGCGGGAATCTCGAACGCGTAGTCGATTTCCTGTTCGGTGGCGCCCACGTTTACGGGAACGTCTTCCGGTGCCGCACCGTCGACCGAGACGGTGAGGGCCTGGATGCCTGCTTCGGCGGAAAGACTGAGCGGAACCTCCACGGTCGTACCGCGGCCGCCTTCCACGGCCACGTCGGATCCGTCGATACCCGGCCCGGCCGGGTCGTTGCTCGTCGAGTCGCACGCGGCGAGTCCGATCGCCAGGATGGTGACCAGGGCGAGCCGCGTCAGGTGCTGAAGGGGATTCGTATTAAGCGTCATGGTCTGTGTCTGATCTGTGCGTGATCTATATGGATGGTAGGAAGGCCGTGCGTCGTGGCCGCGCCCCTCGTTAATTGCCTTATTTAGACTGAATCTAAAGATCGATTTAGATTAAGTCTAGGTAAATGGGCTTTTTTTTATAAAGAGCGTGAGAAGAGATGAGCATATCCCCGGGCCGCACGCCGCGGTGGGCGTCGTTTGCAGAGCGTAGGCTGGTCTCGCTACGACTGATTTCAATATTGCTGCTCGTCGCGGTCGCTGCCGGCTGTGATACGGTGGGCAGCAACGGTGGAGGGGACGTCGAAGCCGGCGTCGATCTCGACGCATTGTTTGCGCCGGCGAATCGCTCGGAAATCGATCTTGCGGCCGGTGCGTGGGAGGGGCGGGACGTGTCGGCCCGCGAGGTGTCGCTCGTATATGAGGGCGAATTGACGCACGCGTTCGCGCCCGACTGGGCGTCCGATCTCCGTATCTACGCGCACGCCGTCGATGGACATACGCACTACGGCGCCGTCATCACGCCGCACAGCACACAGCCCAGCACGCAACACAGCTCACAACACCCGGTGCTGCTTTTTCTGCACGGAGGTGATGCGGGCGTCCGGATGGACGACGTGGCGCTCGCGCTGGCCCTTCTGCCCGAAGTCCGGGATGAGTTCGTGGTGGTCGTACCCTCGTTTCGCTCCGAGCCGCTCGTCGCTGGTGACCAGACTTATCTTTCGGACGGCGCGCCGAGTCCCTGGGATAGAGACGTGGATGACACGCTCGCGCTGCTCAACGTGGCGCTCGAGGTAACGCCCGGGGCGGACGCCGAACGTGTCGTGGCGGTTGGATTCAGCCGGGGAGGGACCGTGGCGCTCCTTGCGGCGATTCGTGACGGGAGGATCGGCGGCGTCGCGAGCTTCTCCGCGCCCACCGATTTTCTGGGCGCGTACTCAAGGGATCTCACGCGCGCGATGCTTCGCGGCAATCTTCCAGGCCTTCCGGGTACGCGAACGATCTACGAGACCCTGTTGGAGCCGCTTCAAGCGCGGCAGCTTGCCGTGAGCGAGGTGCGGGTGGACCTCATCCGCCGCTCACCCGTCTATTTTGCGGATCGCCTGCCGACGGTTCAGATTCACCACGGGATGAACGATCCCATCGTGCCGCTGGCGGAAGCTCAGCAGCTTGTCGATGCACTGGAAAGGGATGCACTGGATGGGGATGCACGGGGTGACGATGAGCTGGGTGGCGCCGGTCGGACGAGCTACGAAGCCTATTTCTATCCGTCGGGCGGTCACGATCCCCTATCGCTCAACGGTGCGCTCGATCATTTGACAACGTTTTTACGGCAATGGACGAATCTACCGGCGTGAAAAAACTAGATGTGCGTGCCGTGCGAAACGGCAAAGAGTGGCGCGAGGTGAAGTCCATCCGCACGAAAGTCTTCATCGAAGAGCAGGAGTGCGAGCCGCGCCAGGAATGGGACGAGTACGAAACGAGCAGCCGCCAGATGATCGGTCTCCTCGGCGGCAAGCCCGTAGCCACGGCGCGGTGGCGCACGGTGTGGCACGAGGAGCGGCGGGTGGCGAAGCTCGAGCGCTTTGCCGTCCTGAAGGAATACCGCGGAAAAGGATACGGGCGCAGCCTCGTCGAACAGGTCATGGACGACGCACGGATGGCCGGGCGGCGTGACTTCATGATCCACGCCCAGCAGCATCTGGAGGACTTCTACCGCTCCTTCGGCTTCGAAACGGTCGGTGAGCCGTTCGAAGAAGCCGGCATCCCCCATGTAAAAATGGTCAGGCTCGCGTGACCGGGGCGGTGCTATGGCGCTGTGCTATTATGTCGTGCTATTATGAGGAGGCGTTCAGGTCGGCATCGACCACCGTCGGGTTGATGCGGACGGTTACCTTCTCGCGCAGCGCGTCGACCTCATCCTGAACGGCATCGTTGCGCCGCTCTCGTACGATCATCTGCTGGGCCTGCGTCGAATCCATCAACTCGCCGGTCTGGCGTCCGGTCAGCATGATGATGTGGAATCCGTACTGGGTTTCCACCAGATCGGGAGCCACCTCGCCGGAGTCGGCGAGTGCATAGGCGGCCTCTTCAAAGGGGGGTACCATCTGCCCGCGGCTGAAATACCCAAGATCTCCGCCCTGCTGGGCCGTACCGTCATCCGAGTGGCGGCGGGCCAGCTCGGCGAAGTCGACGTCCGACTGGACGCTGTCCAGCACCGCCTCGGCTACCTGGCGGATGGAATCGATCTCGGCGGGGTCCGTGGTGTTATTCGTAAGGAAAAGGATGTGGGACGCGCGTACCTGCTCGGACTGGTCCTCCTGGTACTCGGTGATTTCCTCCTCCGTCGGCTGCTCGATGTTTTCCGAGTACCGGGTGAACATCTCCTCCTGCTTGATCATCTCCTGGATGTTCTCGCGGAGGTCCTGCTCCGTCAGACCGTCCGCCTGGAGCGCTTGCTGAAAGGCCTGCTCGCTCGGAAACTGGCCCTGGATCTGCTGGAGGCGTTGTGACACGGCCGCGGTGTCGGCGCCGACGCCCAGCCGGTCCGCCTCACCGAAGAGCGCGTGGCGAAGCACGAAGTCTTCCACGATGTTCTTGCGCAGCTCGCGGGCCTGCGTGGGATCGGAATTGACCTGAGGGACCTGTGATGCGACGCGAGTGAACTGACCGCGAAAGGTCTCGGTCGTCAGCGTATCGGTACCGAATTCGGACGTGACGATCGCCGCGAGCGTCGTATCGGAGATCGGGTCGCCCATGGCGTACTGGGGATCGTCGGATTCGGCCGAGGCATCGTCGCCGGAGCCGCACGCTGCCAGCGTTACGACCAGAAAGAGTGCGGAGAGGCAGGCCGTCATCCAGCCGGAAGCCGCTCGTCGTAGAGAAAAGCGCGTAGTCATTCAGAAAGTATTTGTCGGTGACAGGCAAATAGTCCGGTGGGGCCGCCCAGGCGCTCAGCGCATCTTGGCGACGTTGCGTCAAAGGTTTTCCGACGCAAAAGTTTCTACCCCACGACACCGCACCAAGGTTCGAATCCCGCCTTTTAGATTGTGTGAACTCGAAACCTGTCTCAGAGGGGTGGCGTTGTGATGGATCCTGAAACGGGCGGCTCGCGCACCCACGCCGCCGCTCGACATACTAACCTGCCGCGTTCGTCTAGGGGTTTAGGACGCCAGCCTCTCACGCTGGTAACACGGGTTCGAATCCCGTACGCGGTACACGACGGCTCGATGGCCTCTCTACTCGAGGGGAATCGGGCCGTTTTTGGTTGGTGTCTCCCCGCTTCCG
>JBBDTI010000094.1:0-70229 GCA_040904565.1 Rhodothermales bacterium | reverse complement strand
CGATGCAGCAGGATCCTGCTCGCACTCCTTTTCTCGTTCGGTTTTACGTCAACAGTTTTCGCCCAATCGGGATCCGTCAGCGGCACGGTCGTCGACGCCGAGTCGGGCGAGACGCTCATCGGGGTCAACGTCGTCCTCACAGGTACCTCCGTCGGCACGACGACCGACCTCGACGGAGCGTACACGCTCCGTGGCCTGGACCCGGGTGTGCACGACCTGACGTTCTCTTACATCGGCTTCGGCACGAAGACCGTTACGGGCGTCGAGGTGGAGTCCGGCGAGACCACGACGATCGACCTGGCGCTCGAACCGGCCGCGCTTGGACTCGACGAAGTCGTCGTAGAGGCTCGCGCGCTGCGTAATACGGAAGCGGCCTTGCTGAGCCAGCGCCAGAAGGCAGCTGGCGTGAGCGATGCGATCAGCGCTGAGATGATCGGTCAGTCGGGCAGCTCCACCGCCGCGGATGCCATGCAGAAAGTGACGGGCGTCTCCGTCGTGGGGGGCAAGTACGTGTACGTGCGCGGCCTCGGAGACCGCTACATGAATACGCAGCTCAACGGAGCAACCCTTCCGAGCGCCGACCCGGACAGAAACTCCGTCCAGCTCGATCTCTTCCCGGCCAGTCTGCTCGATAATATCGTTACCACGAAAACCTTTACGCCCGACCAGCCGGGCAGCTTCTCAGGCGGTTCCGTGGACATCGCCACGAAATCGTTTCCGGATGCCCTGAGCATCTCCTTCTCGTCGTCACTGACTTACACAGGTTCGGTCCGGCCCGGCGGCGACTTTCTATCGTACGAGGGGGGCGAGGCCGGATGGCTCGGAGACAACGGCGGCACGCATAGGATGCCGGACGCCTTTATTGACCCGAACGTGAGCGTCCCCGACCTCGGTACCGCCTTCACCGACGCCGAGGCTGCCCAGGAGCTGGATCGGCTCTCGAAGTCGTTCAGCAGCGTTATGGCCCCCTCCCGCGTATCGGCCCCCCTCAATCAGAGTTACAGTTTCTCTCTCGGGAATCAGCTGCCCCTCCTGGGCAGGCCGCTCGGCGTCATCGCCAGCCTGAGTTACAGCCGCAGCGCCCACGAATACGCCGATGGGACGGTGGCGAGATATCAGCTTACGAGCAACGCGACATCGACGGATGAGCTGACGAACGACTTCCGCTTCGCGGATCGCAGGGGAATCGACGAGGTGTTGTGGGGCGCCCTGGTCAACGCCAATTACAGGCCCCATCCGATGCATGAGTTCGGCTTCAATTACATGCGAAACAAGTCGGGTGAATCCACCGCACGCTATCAGTCAGGGCCGTTCCCCCGCGACCTCTCGTCCGATGCCGTCTACCAGACGCGCACGCTGCAGTACGTCGCGCGGACCCTGGATAGCTACCAGGCGCGCGGCGAGCATCTCTTCTTCGGAAATCGGGGGCTACGGGTCGAGTGGACGGGAACGCTCTCGACGACGTCACAGGACGAGCCCGACCTCCGCTTCTTCACGAACAACTATACCCTGCTGGAGCGCGGCGGCGCGATCGACACGATCTATGCGATCCGCCCATCAATCTATCCCGTCCCCACCCGCTATTTCCGGACGATGGAGGAAGACGCAGGGTCGGCTTCGGTGAGCGCGGAGCTGCCTTTCCGTCAGTGGGCCGGACGACCGTCCGTTTTCAAGGTCGGCGGAAGCCTCGAGCGAAAAGATCGCACGTTCCGCGAACGCCGTTTCGAGTTTCGACAGGACAAGCTCCGGTATACCGGTGACGAGCACGCGTTCTTCGACGAGGAGCACGTAGGTATTCTCGAGCACGAGAGCACGGAGCGGTTCTTTCGCTTCGGCAATTACGTCACGGACGCCACCCAGCCCTCCAGTAACTACGATGGAGACGTAGACGTCGTCGCCTTCTACGGGATGGTCGATCTACCGATCTCGCGCCGGCTCCGGGCCGTGGGCGGATTGCGTGTCGAAACCACGGACATGCACGCATACAGCTTGGACGAATCCCTCGACGAGGGCGAGATCGAGACCGTGGACGTATTGCCTTCGATGAATCTCGTCTACGAGCTGCAGAACGACATGAATGTGCGGCTGGCTTACGGCCGAACGCTCGCCCGCCCGACGCTGCGCGAAATCGCACCGTACGCGTCGTTCAACTTCGTGGGAGATTACATCTTCATCGGTAATACGGATCTCGACCGCACGCTTATCGACAACTATGACCTTCGGTGGGAGTGGTTTGTCCGTCCGGGCGAGATCGTGGCGGTCAGCGGATTCTACAAGCATTTCCGCAATCCGATCGAGCGCGCCTTCAACCCAACAGCCGCCGCTTCGAATCCGAACATCGAGTTCCAGAACGTGGACAACGCCCAGGTTTACGGCGTGGAGATAGAGGCCAGGAAGCGGCTCACCGGCATCGCAGCATTTCTGGACCCCTTTCAGATCGGGGCGAACGCATCGCTCGTGCGGTCAGAGGTCGACATTCAGGATGGCGAGCTGGAACTGATCCAAGCGCTGCGCCCGGATGCTCCGTCCACCCGGTCGCTGCAGGGCCAATCTCCTTATACGATCAATCTCAACCTGAGCTACGACCATACCGGGCGTGGGACGACGGCGAGCGTGTATTACAACGTATTTGGCCCGCGCCTCGATCGCGTTGCGGTAGGCGGCACCCCGAACATCTTCGAGCAGCCTCGACACGTGGTCGACCTGACGTTCAGGCAGCGCCTTCTTTTCGACTTCAGCCTGAAGGCCTCGGTCAAGAATCTCCTCGACGAACGAACCGTGTTTGCCCACACCTTCAAGGGCAGGCAGTTCGTCGCTGAAGAGTTCGGCTACGGGCGCTCCTTCTCGCTGGGCCTCAGCTATGACCTGTGATCGCGCCGATAACCACCCACCATCCATCACACAAAAGACCAACTCGTTCTATGTATAGACAGCTACTTTGCACGCTCCTTCTTTCTCTGCTGGCGCTTTCGCCGGCATTCGCCCAGTCGGAGATCGTCGTCGACGACGCCGCGGTAAGCGGCGACGTCACCTGGACGGCCGATAACACGTACGTGTTGGATGGCTTCGTCTTCGTCGAGGACGGCTCCTCGCTCACCATCGAGGCCGGCACGGTCGTCAAGGGCAAGCCGGGTCAGGGCGAGAACGCCGCCGCCCTCATCGTCGCCCGCGGCGGGAAGATCTTCGCCAACGGGACGCCCGCCAACCCGATCATCTTTACCGCCGAGGCCGACGACGTCACCGACCCCGACGATCTCCCGCTCGACGCACGCGGACTCTGGGGCGGGGTGCTCATCCTCGGCAAGGCCGATCTCAATTCCACCCCCGGCGAGACCACCGTCGAGGGCATCCCGACGAGCGAGCCGCGCGGCACCTACGGCTGCGGCGTCACCATGACCTGTGACAACGAAGACAACTCGGGCGTCTTCCGCTACGTCTCGATCCGCCACGGCGGCTCCGACATCGGCGCAGGCAACGAGATCAACGGCCTCAGCATGGGCGGCGTCGGCAGCGCCACCACGATCGAGTTCGTCGAGGTCTTCAACAACCAGGACGACGGTTTCGAGTGGTTCGGCGGCACGGTTAACACCCGCTACCTCGTCTCCGCCTTCAACGGCGACGACGCCTTCGATATCGACGAAGGCTTCCGCGGCAAGGGCCAGTTCTGGTTTGCCATCCAGGACGCCGAAACGGCCAACCGCGGATGCGAGTGCGACGGCGGAACCGATCCCGAGGACGGCACGCCCTTCACCATCCCGACGATCCTCAATGCGACGTTTCTCGGCTCGGGAGCGTCGTCGGCGAATGCGGACAACGACCATGCCATGATCCTTCGCGACAATGCGGGCGGAAAGTGGTACAACTCCGTCTTTCACGACTTCGTAGGTACGGCGGTCGAGATCGAGGACCTCGCCTCGGGTGAGGACAGCCGCGCACGCCTCGAAGCGGGCGACATCGTGCTGGCCGGCAACATCTACGGCTCCTTCGGCGGCGGACTGTCCGAAGACGCATGGGCCGCCGACTACCTCACGGCTGCTGCCCAGAACAACCGCACGGTCGACCCCCAGCTGCGCGGCATCAGCCGGACGAACGACGGCGGACTCGATC
The DNA here is from genome assembly GCA_040904565.1 of Rhodothermales bacterium. Classification (GTDB taxonomy): domain Bacteria; phylum Bacteroidota; class Rhodothermia; order Rhodothermales; family VXPQ01; genus JBBDTI01. The sequence goes on along the minus strand of JBBDTI010000094.1, from coordinate 66,122 downwards.
CGCGCCCGGCGGCGGGCAGCCCGGCCCTCTCCGGAGCGCTTGACATCGGCGACTCCTGGTTCGTCGACACCGAATACGTCGGCGCCTTCGGAGACGTCAACTGGGCCGCCGACTGGTCGTTCATCGCGGACGTCGGCGTACTCACGACGGCCGGCGCCGGCAACCCGGATGTGGAGACAGCCATCGAGCCGGTCGACGGGGAGATCCCGGCACATTTTGCGCTCGCACAGAATTACCCGAACCCGTTCAATCCGGCAACGACCATTGCCTTCACGCTGAATCGGACGCAGGACGTAACCCTTTCGGTATACAACATCCTTGGACGACAGGTAGGCACGTTGATCGACGGCATGCAGCCGGCAGGCACCTACGAAGTGCCGTTCGACGGGTCCGGCCTGGCCAGCGGCACCTACCTCTACGTCCTGCAGACGGAGAACCAGGTGGCCGTGCGAAAAATGTCCCTCATCAAATAGACCGAGATTCTCTCCGCTGCCGGCCATGCCGGTCGCTTACGGCGAATAGGTAGGTGGCTCTACGTGTCACGCCGCGCCGCGGGCCGGCAGGGAGAGATCTTCGTGGATGTATTGATGGAAAAGCCGGGCCTCCTGCGAGGCTCGGCTTTTTCTATGTATCGAAGGCCGAGCGGCATCTGACACTACGGTGGCACACGCTGGGGCTATATTCGATCTACTGAAATCGATATACTGAATCGAGCCAAGATTGCCGGCCGATTCTTCTCGCACCGTAGTTCGCACACCACATGCAGCACCGATGGGTACTTCGCCCCGTTCCGTCCGCCGATTCCGTTCAGTCGATTCAGCAGGCACTGAACGATCTCCCTGCTGCGCTTGCCAGGGCCCTCGTGCTCCGCGGGATCGATTCGCTCGACCGGGCAAAGGCGTTCTTTCGGCCCTCCCTATCGTCGCTACACGATCCATTCTTGATGGCGGACATGGAGGAGGCGTCGGAGCGGATTCAGCGCGCCGTGGAGGCCGGCCACCGCATCGTCGTGTACGGAGATTACGATGTGGACGGCACGACGGCTACGGCGCTTCTCGTCGCATCCCTGCGCGAGCTGGGTGGCGACGTCGATTTCTTCGTGCCGGATCGATACGAGCACGGGTATGGACTGAGTGCGGCCGGGCTGGATCGCGCCGCTGAACTGGGAGCCGATCTGGTGATCGCCGTCGATTGCGGCGTCACCGCCGTCAAGGAGGCGGCCTACGCGCGGGACCTGGGGATGGATCTGATCGTCTGCGATCACCACACGACCAAGCGGGCGCTCCCCGACGCCATCGCCGTCCTCGATCCGAAGCGGCCGGACTGCTCGTATCCTTTCAAGGAGCTATGTGGTTGCGGCGTCGCCTTCAAGCTGCTTCAAGCCGTGTTGGCGCGGAGCGGAGATGCACCGGATCGAGCGCATGCGTATCTGGATCTCGTTGCTCTTGCGACGGCCGGCGACATCGTTCCCGTACAGGGAGAGAACCGTGCACTTTTACGGTTCGGCCTCGATCGACTCCAGGACGATCCGCGTCCGGGCATCCGCGCGCTCGCATCGGCGGCCGACCAGGATCTCTCCTCCTGCACGGCGCGAGACATCGTTTTCGCCATCGGCCCGCGCATCAACGCAGCCGGACGACTGAGCAGCGCGGAGAAGGCCGTCGAGCTGCTTCTCGCCGTCGACCCGCAACGGGCTGCGGAGCTGGCGACCGAGCTGGAGGCGTTGAATCGGCGGCGTCGCGACCTGGATCGGGAGACCCGGGACGACGCCATGACGCGCGCCGAACGGCAGATCACGGCGCGGATGCGCCACGCGATCGTGCTGCATCGCGACGACTGGCACCTCGGCGTGATCGGCATCGTCGCGAGTCGCCTCGTCGAGCGCTTCTACCGGCCCACGATCCTGCTGGGGACCACCAACGGCGTCGCGAAGGGATCGGCACGATCCATCGCGGGCATCAACATCTACGAGGCCCTCGTGAAGTGCGAAGACCTGCTTCTCGAATACGGTGGGCACGACTTCGCGGCGGGCATGTCGCTCGAGATAAAAGACGTCCCGGCCTTTCAGGAACGGTTCGATGCCGCCGTTGGAGAGGTCGTGACCCCCGAGTTGCTCCAGCCGTCCATCGCCGTCGACGCGCGCCTCGACCTCGGCGAACTCGACGACCGCTTCTGGGCCGTACTAAAGCAGTTCGGCCCGTTCGGCCCGTCGAACGGTCGCCCGGTGTTTCAATCGAATCGACTCGAACTCGCCCGGCGTCCACGTACGGTCGGCCGCGACGATAAGCATCTCAAGTTCACGGTCCGCCGCAACGGATCGGCGCCGATAGACGTCATCGGATTCGGGCTGGGTGATCGGCTGGACGTGCTGGAGACGAGCTGGCAGAAAGGCTCGGCCATCGACGTCCTCCATTCGATCGATGAAAACACGTGGAACGGCCGCACCTCGCTCCAGCTGAAGGCCAGGGACGTGCGAGCTAGCCGCGCGGGCAACGACTAATCCGCTCCGAACTCCCGATTAAAAGTCGCTGCCGCTCGTTGGATGCAAATCATCGGCGCGATAAGGGCGACGACACACCGCAGGGCTAGCCCGCGAGACCTGGCCGCAGGTTCACGCCGCAGGTTCACGCCGCAGGTCAGATCGCATCTCAGATCGCAGCATGCTCGAACGCGCGACCGTTGCCGAGCTTCCCCTCCAATTGCTGCACGACGAACTTCCTCCACGAATACCGCATCTTGGACGGCAGGCTCTCCCAGAAATAACGCCGGCCCGGCGACACCGCGAAGCTCGGTTCGAAGTAGCAGTTAATCGTGCAACCCCGACATACCTCGTGCCGGCCTTCCATCTGCCGGTGTTGCTCGACGGTGTCAGACTGCCAGTGTTCGTACAGGCGTCCATCGATGGGGATGCGTTCGAGTCCGTAGTGATAGCACGGCAGGACGAGTTCGTTGAACGGAGAGATGACGACGCACGTCGATACCGCGCGGCAGTCCGGATCATCCGGATCGTTGCCACCCCGTTCGCGCAGCGTAAGGAAGGCGCCGTTCAGATAGGTGTACGGCTTTTCGGCCATCGCGCGCATGCGATCCATGACCTCGCCGCGCAGCGAGTCTCCCAACTCGTTGTACTCAAAGAGCGGGTTGATGATCATGATGAGCCGATTCGGTAGGGCGAGCGTTTCATAGATCTCCTCCATCCGATCGACGTTGTCGTTGGTCACCGTGAAGAGAAGGTCCGGATGCTCGCCGAGCTCCAGAGCGAGCTCGAGCGACTCCATCAGCCGATCGAACGATTGAACGCCGCGTGAGGCGTCATGCTCGTCCCCCCTCGAGGAGTCAATCGAAAAATGAAGCATATCGACCAGGCCCCTCATGCGCTCCGCGCGCTTCGGGTACAGGAGTCCATTGCTCGTAACGGTCGTCAGAAAGCCCCTCTCCTTCGCCATGGCCAGCAGATCGGGCAGTTTCGTGTGAAGCAGGGGCTCGCCGCCCGTGAAGTCGATGATGCGGACGCCGAGGCGCCGCAGGTCATCCAGGTTTTGCTCCGCATCCTCGAGGGATATCATGGGCGACGGCTGTTCCCAGATGTCGCAGAATCCGCACCTGGCGTTGCACCGGTACGTAACGTAGTAATTGCATAGGAGTGGACTCATATCCGTAACATAACAACATGAACCGGATCAAGCTAACGGTGCATCTGGAACGGCCTGAAGAGACGCCCTCGATCGGCCGGCCACGGACAAGGCCTTGTACGTACGCCGACTGCCGGGCGCGCCTCGGTCCGGCCGATGATCGTCACCTCGCGTGGGGGAATACACAGGAATAGGTACTTCAGATGGATACGGAGTCCGAGCTCACCCTTCGACTAAAGGACGTGCTCACGTGGCATTCAGCCCACGTCGACCTCGAGCGGGCCGTCCGCGGCGTGCCGCCCGATCATCGGGGCCGACGGCCCGACGGGTGCCCGCACTCCCTCTGGCAGCTTCTCGAGCATATTCGTCTGGCCCAGGCGGATATCCTCAAGTACTGCACGAGCGACGTCTATGAGCCGCCGACCTGGCCCGATGACTATTGGCCGTTGGACCCTCATCCGCCAACGGCCGAAGCCTGGCAGCAGAGCGTGCAGGCACTTCTCGCAGATCGGGCGGGACTTATAGAGCTCATCGAAGAGGTAGACGTCGAGGACCATCTTCTGCACGCTCCGGAACACACCTACCTTCGCGAAACGCTTCTCGTGGCAGACCATACCGCCTACCACGTCGGTCAAATCGTCTTGCTCCGGCGCATCCTGGGCATCTGGCCGGCTTGATCTACCTGTATTATTAATGCCAGGATCGTTACGATACTCTGCAGATTGAGTCGGTCGAAGCATCGTCCAGCGTGATTGCCCACATCGGTCGAAGTGTCGCATTTAACCTACTTGCCGAGCCGTCCCGCTCATAACCGTCCCTGTTCGTCCGAATGCGCCACACAGCGAGTGCTTGAGCCATGAGTACGAAGGACATTGACCTGATCCCGGTCGGCTACTTCATCCTGGACTACCAGGGATGCATCGTTGACTGCAACGATATCGGTGCCCGTTTAGCCGGTGTGGACCGCCCAACCGTCCGAGGACAACGATTCGGAAACCTCGTCGCCCCCAAGGAGACCTGGCGCTTTCAAAAGCACCTCCGGCTTGCTGCGCAGTCGGGCCGTCGAGAATCCTGCCGGATCGAGCTGAAGGGCAACGACGCTGATAACCGTCCGACACATCTCTACACACGGGCGGAGTTTTCGGATCAGAATGCGCTCGTGCGATTCCATACCGCGATCTTAACGGTCGCCACGGAACTCATAACAGCCAAAGAAGAGGCCGAACGAATGTCGCGCCTGAAGACGGCATTTCTTGGCAATATGAGTCACGAGATACGTACCCCGCTCACCGGAATCATCGGGTTCGCGGCCGTATTGTCGAAGGAGCTGCCGTCCGAACAGCGAGAATTTGCCGAACTCATCAGGGCCAGCGGCCGCCGGCTGCTCGAAATGCTCAATTCCGTGCTGGATCTTGCTAAGCTCGAATCAGACGAAATGGATCTGGAGCTCGGGCCTATCCGCCTCGACCCCGAAATACGAGATGTGGCCGAGATGCTCCGTCCCATTGCCGTAGAGAAAGGGCTCCGCATCGAGATATCCGTTCAAGACGGACCACTCGCTTTGGTACTGGCCGACCGCGCGGCACTGAACCGCATCGTACACAACCTCATCGGTAATGCGATCAAGTTCACGGACAAAGGCCATGTTCGTATCGTCGTTTGGAGCACGGAAGAGCAGGCCGGGTTCGACGTCGTCGACACGGGGGTCGGCATCGAGCCGGCGTTCATCCCGCAGCTCTTTGATGATTTCAGCCAGGAGAGCATCGGCAGCAGCCGCTCGCACGCCGGTACGGGCCTGGGGCTTGCCGTCACGAGGCGACTTGTAGATCTTCTCGGTGGAGACATTCATGTCGAGAGTACGAAGAACGCCGGATCTCGATTCCGCGTTGCGTTCCCCAGAAGCGCCGAACCCTCTGCGACACCCACGCCTCCGCTAGGCGGGTCGGACGCTGCCGAAGAGCTGGGAGATACAAATGGGGATTCTACCATCCGTCTCCTCCTGGTGGAGGATCATCCGGAGACGCGGCATCTCTTAAAAGAACTGCTCCAAGCACGCTACCACGTGTCCGTAGCCGGTAGTGCGAAGGAGGCGTACCGCACGGCCTGCATGTCGCAATTTGACCTCATCCTCATGGACATCAAGCTCGGACAGGGGCCTGACGGGATCGAACTTCTAAAGAAACTGCGCCGGACGTCCGGCTACGAGAACACACCCATCGTGGCTGTGACGGCCCACGCCCTCCCGGGTGATAAGGGGCGGTTTCTCGAAATCGGCTTTACGGATTACGTCAGCAAACCCTTCGACCCCGACGAGCTGCTCGGGCTGCCTGTAAAGATCCTGCAGCATCATAAGGACTAACCCCGTTCTCGCGTCGGGTCTCCGTCATCCGTCGTCGCGGATGAACGGCTCCAGGCGATCCATATGCCGTCGAAGCGTTTCGTAGCCCAGCGCTGCTCGGGCATCATGCCAGGCGAACCACTCCGCCGCATCAATTCCCTCGGCCTCCTCCGGCATGAATGACCTCGCGGTCGTCGACATCCGAAACCAGTGCGTCGTCTTTACGGCATATGCAGCATCGTCGGCGTATCCGTGCACCGTCTGCCCGAGGTTGCCTTCGATCCCCACGTCCGCAATGCCCAGCTCTTCTTGGACTTCTCGCCGGGCGCACTCCGCTACCGATTCGCCCGGATCCTGTTTGCCCTTCGGCAGATCCCACACTCCTCGCCGGTGGATCAATAACACCTCGATGCCGGTCGCCGTTTGGCGCGTGATGAAGCCGCCGCCAGCCGCCACCGGGACCGGCTGGCGAAATGGGTCGAGGTTGACGATGGCGTGGGCCGGCACCCTATCCTGAAGTTCGTGTCCCGACGATTCCACCTCGTAGACGTCGATGACGAGCAGCCGGGAGGGGCACGCGTCGCGAGCCGCCTGGAAGCGCCGGTAAATCCGATGGCCGTCCGCGTCGGCCCGCAGACCTTTGCTCCGCACTCGCGGAAGGGCATCGTCGTGCACACAGCAGTAGGCCAGCATGCTCGTCACGGGAAGGTCGTTCGATGCGTTCATCCTGGCGTTCTCTTCGGCTTGTTGCTGTGATCCGGCCGCGTCACGCCCAACGGCGTTTGGTCAACTATGGAGCACCGACCCCAACTGACAGCGCAGGCTTCCCATCGCATCGGGTGCAACGGATCCGTTGCCGCAACGTATCTTATGGTTCCGTTCGGCACCGTTCCGTGAATCATCCGTTCAATAAACGTCATTCTGCTTCTGCATGGGCTGCTAAAACGATCGGCGAAAATGATGCATAGCGAAGGCCAACTCACACTCACGCTTCTCCACGACCTGGCCCTTCTCTACCTTGGCCTCGCGCATCGTGCCGGAGCCGATCTGGAGCCGGGAGAGACCCTTGAGATCTCCGCCAGCCTGAGACGCTGGCAGCCGGATAAGGACCCGGCACTCATCGATCATGTGATTCGGGAAGCTACGCTGACATACCTCAACGGGACTCACCCCGATCGCGTTCATGAGGCCGTGAAGGTCTTGAAGGAGGCCCTGTCGCGGGACCTTCTCGCAACGATTCTCCATGACCTCGCTGACGTCGCGCAGGTCGAGGGAGAGATTCTTTCGGAGGAGAGGGACTTTCTCCAGCATGTCGCGGACGAGTGGGAGCTCGACTTCGATCCCGACCTGTAATCGGCATTCACAAAATCCGCCGATTCCCGACACCTGTAAATTCTCGGATAATCTATTCGAATCCCGGCGCAGGCTGCGTATCCTTTTCGCGATGCATCGTGCCTGACGACCCCATGACGGAAGAAGACGACTTTTCTCTCCATGCTGCGACTCGATCACGACAACACGCTCCCCTTTCTCGACGCGTCGGTCCTGGACGCCAGAATTACGGGCGCAGAAGGTGCCCACCGGACGCTGCTGAAGAAGGCCGGCCCGGGAAGTGACGCTACCGGATGGCGCGACCTCCTCGTGGAACCGGACGACGCGCTGTTGGGCCGCGTTTCGGAGACGGCGCAGGAGATCAGCGAAGAAGCCGACGTCCTCGTCTGTATCGGTATCGGTGGCTCATACCTCGGTGCCAGAGCCGTCATTCAGGCACTGACCCCCTACTTCCGGCACCCGAGTGATGTCCCCGAGATCGTCTTTGCCGGCCATCACCTGAGCGGTACGTATCTTCACGAACTCCTGCAGTATCTCGAGGGACGATCGGTCTACGTCAATGTCATCTCGAAGAGCGGGACGACGCTGGAACCCGCCCTCGCCTTCCGGTCGATCCGGCGCCATCTCGAGAATACGTACGACGATCCGGAGCGCCGCATCATCGTGACCACCGATCCGAGTGCCGGGGCGCTCAATACACTGTCAGCGGAGCGCGGGTACCGCAAATTTGAGATCCCGCGGGACGTCGGCGGTCGGTTCTCCGTACTCACGCCGGTCGGACTCCTACCCATAGCGTCAGCCGGTATCGACACGTCGTCGTTATTCTATGGTGCCGTCGACGCCTGCAATGCACTAGCGTCCGCCGAAGGCAACCCGGCACTTCTCTACGCCGCCGTTCGGTCGGCGCTTCTGGACGGGGGACTGTCAGTCGACCTTCTTTCCGTCTTCGAGCCTCGCCTCCATGGCTTTGGCCTCTGGTGGCAGCAGCTGTTCGGAGAGAGCGAAGGCAAGGACGGGACGGGCCTGTTTCCTTCGGTCGCTCAGTATACGACCGACCTGCACTCCATCGGGCAATACGTCCAGGACGGGCAGCGGACTCTGGCGGAGACCTTCTTGATGGTCGAAGACGACGGGGGAGATCTGGAAATCCCTTCGTCGGACGACGATCTGGACGGTCTCAATTACGTCGCCGGGAAAACGATGAGTTTTGTGAATCGGGCGGCTCACAACGGCACGTCACGGGCACACGCAGACGGCGGAGTACCCAACATGACACTGTGGCTTGAAAACGTCTCGCCGAAATCTATCGGCGAAGCCATCTATTTTTTCGAGCATGCCGTCTCGGTTTCCGGATATCTCCTCGGTGTGAACCCCTTCGATCAGCCCGGTGTCGAAGCCTACAAGAAGGAGATGTTCAGCCGGCTCGGCCGCCCCTAGAAAGAAGGAGGCAATGTCGTGCCGCGCGGCCGGAGTGAACTACCGGCCGCGCCCGTCTGGCAGGTCAACCGCAATCGAGCAATCGCTGTGCACGCCCTGTGGATAAGCCACAAGGTTATCCCCACGCATGTGAATACCCGCCGTCCCCGTGGATTGGCGTGTACAAGTATCCCTGCTGCCAACATCGATCAAGATGATGTTCACAGGCCTACGCGTGTGAACAACGCCGTCCGACCATATAGAGCGAGGCGTGGATTAACGTGTATAATTCGCTCTTACTTCAGATCCCTCGACCGTATTCCAAACAATCGTCGTGAATGAGAATGGGTATAGAGCGGCGTTATTTTCCACATTCGCTAAACGGTAATGTGAAAAGACGACATCTCCACATGTCAACAGCCCCTACTACAACATACTACTACTCTTTTAAATAATACCGATACTATACTAGGGCCTGTTAGGATGTGCGTAATCCTTTCATTTGCGCCAATCGACCTGCTTCACATTCCTTCCATCCGTTCGAATCCAGATGGCACCTGACTCCGCCGTCATGGCAATTCTATAGTCCGTGCGCCGGAGTCGATCGATAACGTCTTCGTCCGGCAGACCAAACCGATTGCTTTCCGCCACGCTTATGACCGCGTAGGGAAGGATTTTTCCTTCTCCCCTTTCTTTCCGGGGATGCACACCCGCGACGAATGCGGCCGACGAGCTGGTACGCGAGCCATGATGACCCACCTTCAGAATGTCGCTACGTAGAAGATCTCCGTAGCGTTGGAGAAGGTCGTACTCCACCTCGACCGGTACGTCTCCCATCAGCAGTGCCGTTACGGTTCCAAATCGAATCGCGAGTACGATCGAGTGCTCGTTCGGTGTTGCCTTTACGTACGATGCTGGGGGATGCAGCACGCGGACGTAGGCCTGCTGCGAGAACGATAGCGTATCGCCGGAACGAACCGTCTGACGAGGTACACCGAGGCTGTCGACGATGGACTCCGTCTCGAGGTATAGGGCGGAGGTATGCTGGTAATCCGATTGTATCACGCGATCCACAGGTACGGAACGCAGGAGCGTTGGAAGTCCGCCGAGATGATCGCTGTCAGGATGCGTAATGACGACGCTCGACAGGCGTGATACACCGTGATAGGTGAGTTGCGGCAGAATGACGCGAGCTCCCGCATCGGTGAAGATGGATCGCGGTCCGGCATCGACCAGCACGTTCTTACCACCCGGAAAGCGGAGCAATATGGCATCCCCCTGTCCCACGTCAAAAAACACGAGATCGACGTGTGGTCGGTAGTCGCCTCGTACGATCCCGGTGCCCAGATGCAGCGTCCACAAGGTTAGTGCAGCCAGCAGGCATCTCCATCGATGTGCTGGAGCGAACCCAGCTGAAATGGCGACGACGATAAGGGCGATCGCCGCGGTGATCGTCGGATCTTCGATGTGAAGACGAACGACGCTCCACGGCATGTAGATATCTCCCAGTTCGGCGACAGACAGTAGTGCTTGTGCCAGCAGGGTCGCGGACGAGCCCATGTTCAATCCGGCCGCCTCGATCGAACCGCCGGAGACGATCGCCGCGATCCCTGCTGCGAGAGCCGCCGTCGTCAGTGGAATCCCCGGAATGTTGAGTAGGAGTCCGGCCAGCCCAACCTGGCCGAAGTGAAACAGCACGACGGGGAGCGTGCCGAGTGTTGCCGCTACGGTGACCGACGTCACGCCGTGGACATGTCGCAGTACTTTTCCAGAAGGTACAGGTATCCACACCTGGAGCTGTGGGGTGATAAGCAGTATAGCCGCAACCGCAGTGACGGAGAGCTGAAACCCTGCCTCATAGAGGTGCGCGGGCCGGACGACGAGGAGAAGCATAACGGCGAGTCCCAGCGTATTGATGGGCCGCGAAGGTCGCTGGAGCACGGTCGAGAGCAAGAAGAGTAGCGCCATGACGACGGCGCGAACGACTGAGGCCGTACATCCCGTCAACAACATATATCCAACGAGGAGGAGGGCCGTGGACGTTGCTCGAAGCCGATTCGCTGATCGCCAGCTGAACCCCATCCGCTTGAGAGATGGACCGATGACCCGGTAGAAAACCATCCCTACGACCATAACGTGCAGACCGGATACCGCCAGCAGATGAAGCAGGCCCATTCGCGCGAACTGACCGCGGATGCCGCTATCGATCCCGCGTCTGTCTCCGAGGATGAGTGCCTGCAGTACGGCCCGGGGGCGTTCTTCAGACACGTATCGATCGAGGCGAGCGCGTACGATCGATCGTATCGGTTCCGCCGCACAGATGAATCCGCTGCGCCGCCGGCCTATATGGGTTAGTCCGCCGTCGGAAAGGTAAACCCGGAGGTAGATGCGCTGCCGTGCCAGGTGCGACCCATAGTCGAATTCCCCGGGATTGCGTGGGCGTGGGAGTCGAGCGGAGCGGCCGCGAACGCGGACGGCATCGCATTGACTGACGCGCGTCCCGGGCGGCAAGCGTCCCGATACGAGGATGCCGAGGGACGAATCGTTCCCTTTCAATCGTAGGGTGAAGCGAACGCTTCCCCGTGAAATCGTCGGCGGATCGGCGACGTAACCCGTCCATTCCGACTCGCGCTCGGCGGCGAACGCCAGCACATCGTGGTTCTGAGGAATTGCATAAAACGTGGTGTATCGCATAGCCCCCGCACAGAGCGTTGCGATCAATGCAATGAGGGTGATGACGCCGGGGTCTGGATTCAATGGGCGAATCGAACGGGATAGTCCCCACAGGGCCCCTGGGAGCACCGCTACGAGACCCAATCGCGTCAGCCATGCTCCCGCATCCCACGGCACGCACGAGGCGGCCACGATGCCGCTGGCAAAGGCGATGGACGCAGCGGCGGCAGGATAACCGGCTACAGGAACGGGCACACGCATCGAGGAAGAAGGCGAGCTGAAACGCAGTATCTCTCCGTACGGCGACGTACGAAGACCGGGGACGGGGCTGGCAGGATCGCCCCATTCGGTAGACACGCTACCTACCGGCTACGTAACCTCTTTGCGCGTCGGGTCCGTCGATTTGGAGCGAACAGCGTATGAAAGTGGGTTGCCGGAAGAACCTCAGCGGGGTTCATGAATATGTAGCTTTCCGGCGTGTATCGTCGCCCTTGCGCGAGGTCGACCGTGCCCAACCGGCCTCACCGTCATCCGACACGCATCGTACCAGCATTGACGGCCCGTTCGCGCGTAGCCGTTCCTGAGCAGTAGCTTGACATTATGAGTAATCGAAGGGAAGCAAGAGAACGAGTCATGCAGGCCCTCTATGCGCGAGAGATTGCGGGAGGAGACGTTCGGCACTTCATAGATACGCTCATCAGGCCGCGGCTTAAGGACGACGCCGAGAATCTAAAGTTTGCAGAGAGTCTTTTCCTCCGTACTCTTGGGCGCACGGAGGAGTTGGACGAGATGATCGGGAGGCATACCGACAACTGGGACCTATCCCGCATCGCACTCATCGATCATATCGTCCTCCGCATGGCCATCGCGGAGCTGCTGACGTTTGAGGATATTCCTCCAAAAGTTTCGATTAATGAGGCCATAGAGGTGGCGAAACGCTATAGCACACCCAAGAGTGGGCAGTTCGTCAACGGTATACTCGATGCCGTGCTCCTAGACCTTCAGGATGGTGGAAAGCTCAAAAAGTCGGGTCGCGGCCTCGTCGGGATGCAGTCGATCCAGGATCGATCGAGCTCATAGGCGTATACGCTACAGTATCAGGATGATCGAATGGGTCTAATCGCTATCGGAGACGTGCACGGGTGTGCACACTCCCTGGATGCCCTCATTGATGAGCTGCGGCCGACACCCGACGACCATCTCGTATTCGTGGGAGACTACGTCGATCGAGGGCCCAACTCCAGCGGTGTGATCAATCGCCTGATCGACCTGACCGAACGGACCCGGTGCACCTATCTTCGCGGGAATCACGAAGCGCTCATGCTGGATTATCTGGACGGCGGTGGATTTGAACTGTGGAAGATGAACGGCGGCCTGGAGACGCTAGAGAGCTACAAGGCCGTGAGCGGCGAGTACGAGATTCCCGAGCGGCACGTAGATTTTCTTGAAGCAACGAGACTTTACTACGACGCGGACGACTTCTTTTTTGTCCATGCCGGTCTGAGACCGCAACTAACGATTAAGGAAAATATCGAGCGGGGTGACGAGCAAATTTTCCTCTGGGAGAGAGCACACCTCCAAGCCAACGACGTGGCCTGGGAAAAGCCGGTCGTTTGCGGGCACACGCCCCACGACGCGCCCGTGAACGAAGAAAAGTTGATCCTGATCGATACCGGATGCGTGTATCACATGCACCCGGGGATGGGAAAACTGACGGCGGTGCGGTTGCCTGAGCGCGAGTTCATCTCCGTACCGTATCAGGGATAACGCGCTACAGGTCGATCCAGATGCCACCCCGTAGAAAGGGTCGCTGAATACCGATTTCGGCAAAGAAAATGCGATCGGCACCGAAGTCGGAGGTCGCACGCACGAAGGGCTCCAGGAAAAGACTGAACGGATTCTCGTCGCGGCTGGACTCGCCGACGGTAAAAAAGAGACTCGGGCCGAACCGAAGACCGACATCGATGTTGCGTCCCACGTAACCCGGGCTGCCGAGCGTGCGAAGGATACCCAGAACGCGTATGGCACCTCCCACGCCGCCGGCGACCTGAACGCTTCCTTCCCCACCGGCGAAACTGGGGGCTCCATCAACCAGCAACACGCTCTCGAACGTGTAGAACCCTCGGGGCATAATGTAGGCCGCCTGAGCACCGACGCCGGGGAGCACGCCCAGGCCGAGCTGCACCCGGGGCGCGCCGGCGTCCTGGGCAACGGCACGAGACGGCACGCTCACCAGTCCGATCAGGAGAAGCGTGAGTCCTGCCAGAAAGGAACAATTAGCGGGTCGTCCGATTAGCGGGCTGATTCGCTTCAAGGATCGTCTTGGCGGATGATCGTCGATAAGTCGTACGCTCATAGAAGATATGCAAGATGGCGCTTCGTTGCGGCATTGTTGGATTGCCGAATGTCGGGAAGTCGACGTTGTTTAACGCTCTCAGTGAAGCGGGAGCCGAATCGCAGAACTATCCCTTCTGCACGATCGAACCGAATGTCGGGATCGTCCCCATACCCGACGAGCGGCTCCACCGGCTCGCTGACCTATCAAACTCGGCCAAGGAGACGCCGACGGCTATCGAGTTTGTGGATATTGCCGGCCTCGTCGAAGGGGCTTCGAAAGGCGAAGGCCTCGGGAACCAGTTCCTGGCGCACATCCGGGAGGTGGATGCGATCATTCACGTGGTTCGATGCTTCGATGATCCAAACATCGTCCACGTTTCGGGATCCGTCGATCCCGCCCGAGATATCGAGATCATAGAGACGGAGCTCCTCCTGAAAGACCTCGACACGCTCGAACGACGCATCGAAAAGACGGCCAAGCAGGCTAAGGGTGGCGACCGCAGGATTCGTGACGAGCTGGCCTTTTACGAGCGGGTTCAGGATCATCTGGGCGATGGTAAACCGGTTCGAAGCCTGTCCGTGCGAGCGGAAGAAGAACCGTGGCTCGAATCCCTGTTCCTGCTGTCGGCCAAGCCGGTCCTCTATGCGGCGAACGTTGCCGAAGGAGAGCTGCCCGACGGGAACACCTACGTACATGTCGTGCGTGGCATCGCGGACGAGGAGGGGGCCGGGGTCGTGGTGGTCTGCGCCGACCTGGAGGCGCAGCTCGCCGAACTGGAAGAGGGCGACAGGCAGGCATACCTGGACGAGGTAGGGTTGGATGCATCCGGACTGGAACGGCTGGTCCACGCGGCCTACCAGCTGCTCGGACTCGTAACGTTCTTCACGACGGGTCCGAAGGAAACGCGGGCGTGGACGATAGAGCGGGGCACGAAGGCGCCGCAAGCCGCGGGCGTCATTCACACGGACTTCGAGCGCGGATTCATCCGCGCCGAGACGGTCAAGTACGCGGACTTCGTCAAGCACGGATCCGAGGCCAAGGCGCGGGACGCAGGCGTGCTTCGAGCCGAGGGGCGCGACTACACGGTCGCCGACGGAGATGTCATCCTGTTCCGCTTCAACGTATAGCGCGCCGTCCTTCAGCGGCTCGCTAGAGCAGCTTACCGAAGGTCAGCGTGATCGTAGGCGTTCCGAAGAACCGCTGTGCATCCTGCACCTGCGGTTCCAGCAGCTGAATTCCATTCCGAAACCGGGTAAACGCGTATCCGATACGGATGCCCTGCGCCACGTTCCTGCTCGAGCCGAAGTGCGCGCCAATGGCGAGCGCTCCCCCGTAGCCGAGCCGAATATCGCCTTTCGGAATAGCTCCTATCGAATCGTAAATACGCTCGTCCCCACCGTCATACGACCCGTTTCTATTCAGATCGTCGAAATAGGGATATTCCCATCCAAACGTGGGTCCGACCGATACCTGCACGTACGGACGGAAGTTGTCCTCGATCGTGTCGCGAAACAACCGGTGAACCACTCCGATCTGAACGGGCATCATCAACAGATAATTCGCTTTGTTTGGAATGTAGCTGCTGCCAAACCGAAAGAACTTCAGCTCCCGTTCATCCTTGCCTGCTCCCAGGCTCGCCTCCACCATGAACGACGTATTGGAGGAAACGGCGCGGTGATAATAGCCGCCCAGGCCGAACCCGGAATTGGTCAAAAGGATCGCCCCGCCGAGGCCCGAGCCATACGCCCCTTCACCGTCGCCCGCGGTCGTGTCCGCCCGCGACTGGGCGGACGCAGCCGAATTCGCCAGGAGGACGGCGAGAGCCAATACGACGATCCGCTGTACGACGGAGGAACTCGGCATGGCAGAGGGAATCGGTTACTTGCACGTCTCAATCGAACCCGCACTGAAGTCGGATTGTTCTATCATTTTGCTATTATGCACCTATCCCATGCCGCTCATCGGGGTGGCGTTTATCGGAGATGGCCCGAACACATCCTTGAGGATCTGACATGACCTTTCCTGAATTTGCAACCCTCTGCCTCATAATTTTATCGAGCGCCGCTCTCGTCGGATGTTCGGAGCGCCCAACCGATACGGACGGCTCGCCGTCCGTCGAGATGCCGCCGCTGCAGACCAAGGCGGATTCCGTCGCCATGACCGTGTTTGAGGCGCACGGCGGTCCCGAGGCCTGGGCTGCGCTGCCGTATCTGCGCTTCAACTTTGGAGGGGCCGACAACCCCGTTCGTCACTTCTGGGACCGCACCACGGGAGATTACCGCGTTGAAATGCCGGCGGGTGAAGACTCGGTGTTCGTGGCGCTCTTCAACGTTAACACGCGAGAGGGCGACGTATACCTGGATGGCGAAGAGCTCGAGGGCGAGGAGGAGTCCGAGTGGCTCGACACGGCCTATCGGCGCTTTATCAACGACACGTACTGGCTCTTGATGCCCGTCAAGCTGTTCGATGCGGGTGTCAATCGGACGTACGTAGCCGATTCCTCCAATGCGGAACGCGACGTGCTCCACCTTTCCTTCGGCGAGGTAGGCTTGACACCGGGCGATCAGTACTGGGTGTATGTGGAAAAGGAGACGGGGCTCATAGATGCGTGGGCCTATCACCTGCAGGGTCACCCGGACGACCACGTGCCGCAGCCGATCAACTGGTCCGGGTATACGACGCTCGACACGCCGAACGGCGAGATCGTCGTCTCGGAGGAAAAGCCTCGTAACGGATCGGTTCTGTACACGAACAACGTCGAGGTTCCTACCGAAGCACCGGACGGCATCTTTACCAATCCGCAGCCCATGCTATAGATCGTCACGCGGGTGGATTATCGTTTTCTGATTGCCCGGCGGTATCTCGTTAGTCGTCGGCGCGTCACGCTCATATCGTTCATCACCGGGATATCGGTGGCCGGCGTCACCCTCGGTGTAGCGGCCCTGATCGTGGTGCTGTCCGTGATGAATGGTTTCTACGACTTCGTGCGAGACCTGCTCGTCTCGCTGGACCCCCACGTGCGTATCGTCAGTGTGGAAGACGGGGGGATACGCAACGCGGATTCGTTGATGGCGGTGGCACTCGAACTGCCGGACGTACGGTATGCGTCGGCCTATGTGGAGGGCAAGGCGCTGCTCGTACCGAGGAGGGGCACCGACGTGAACAAGGTCGTCATCGTACGTGGCGTCGACCCGGATGCGTATGCCGGCGTGAGCGACGTCGTCGAAGGCACCGGCTTCGGTTCGTTCGACCTGGCCCGGCGCAACGGAAGACCCGGCGTGGTGGCGGGGATGTCGCTCGCCCGTCAGTTCGCACTCGCCCCCGCCGCAGAGTCCGAGGCATCGAGTCTCGTTGCCCTTCTCTCTGCACCGGCGCTCGAGCGTACGATGGCCAACGTGTTCGGGGGCGCGCCCTTGATGTGGTTCGAGGTCCGGGGTCTTTTCGAGCTGCAGGATGTCTACGATGAGAGCCACGTGTTTATCGCGCTCGAGGAAGCCCAACGTCTGCTCAGGATGGGAGACGTCGTCTCCGGAGTCGAGCTTCGGCTCGGAAATCTGGATCGGGCCGACGAGGTCAAGCGGACCCTTTCGGCGCAGCTCGATCCGCAGTACTACGAGGTCCTGACCTGGTACGACCTGCAGAAATCGCTCTACGACGTTATGCGCCTGGAGAAATGGGGCGCATCCTTCATTCTCGTCCTCATTATCATCGTGGCCGCCTTCAACATCGTCGGTTCCTTGACGATGATCGTGATCGAGAAGCGGCGAGACGTGGGCGTGCTGCAGGCGATGGGCGTCTCGCGACGGAACATACGCCGGATTTTTATGCTGGAAGGCTTGCTCGTGGGCGGTGTCGGGACGTTCTTCGGTCTGGTGGCCGGCCTCGGGCTCGCATGGCTCCAGCAGCGCTACGAACTCGTGCCGCTCGCCGGGGCCGAATCGTTCATGATCAGTGCCTATCCGATCTCGATTCAGGTCCTGGACGTCGTGGCGATCAGCGTCGTCGCCGTGGCCCTGTGTTCAGCCGCAGCCCTGTATCCCGCATCCCGGGCAGCAGCTATCGAACCGGCCTCCGCCGTGAATGTGGAGGGATGACGTCCCCATGACCCGGTTTTGATATCATAGCCTGACGTTCCGTAGATTCCGGACGGATCCAGCGATTCCCCCTGCAGCTGGCACGCCGTAACGACCGACCAGACATCCCGTTCGATATGATCCATGAACGTTTCGATATGATCGGAATCCCGGATCGCCCGGCAAAGCCGCGTGAATCGGGCATGACCCTGCTGCTGGACAAGGGCCTCGCGCCGCGACAGGTCGAGGATGTGCTGGATGTGGCGGCAGAATACGTAGATCTCGTCAAGCTGGGCTGGGGTACGGCCGCCATTACGCCCGGGCTCGAACGCAAGCTGGATGTATACCGAAGTGCGGGCATACCGGCTTATTTTGGTGGAACGCTGTTCGAGGCGTTTTTTTTGCGCGATCAGCTGGACGCGTACCGAAAGCTGCTTCGATCGCTCCGCCTTGAGCACGTCGAGATCTCCGACGGGACGCTGCACATCGTGCACGAGGAGAAACTGTCCTACATCCGATCCTTTGCGGAGGACTTCAGCGTCCTGAGCGAGGTCGGATCGAAGGACAGGGAGCGTATCATGCCACCCTATAAATGGGTGCGGCTGATTGAGGCCGAACTGGAAGCGGGCAGCTGGAAAGTAATCTGCGAGGCGCGTGAAAGCGGAACGGCCGGGCTCTATCGACCCAACGGCGAGGTGCGAACGGGCCTCGTCGAAGAAATCGTCGACCTCATCGACAGGGACCGTCTCATTTTTGAAGCGCCGAAGAAGCCGCAGCAGGTCTGGTTCATACAGCATCTCGGTACGAACGTTAACCTTGGCAACATCGGCCCCGAAGAGATCATCCCTCTGGAAACGTTGCGGCTCGGGCTTCGATCGGATACTCTGTTTGAGTTCTTCTCGTCTCCGGACCTTGCATCGCTGGGGGTTAACAGCCATACTACGACCGACGACGAGCCGGGAGAATCGTAGGGACTTCTCACGGCCGGATCCTGCCGAGGACTCAACCGCTTCTTAAAGAAACATTTGGTACGGCGTCTCCTTTAAGGACCGCCTTTACGGATAATTCCGGATCCAGCGCAGGCTAGCCACGTACGGAGGTTTGCGTTGCAAAACCCGGTTGACGTATGTTAACAGGCTGTATTGAATGTGCGAGCCGCCTCGGCGGCTTTTTCTTTCTTCCAATACTTTCTTTTAAGAGAGCCTGACTTAGTGCGCAGCCTCACTGCACGGCGTAAACAGATTGACTTCGAACCATGGCAAAGAAGGACGACCTGACAGGTCGCGGGCCAAAGACGGGTAATCACGTATCTCACTCGAATAACAGAGTGAAGCGTCGGTTCAACCTGAACCTGCAGAAGAAGAAATTCTACATTCCGTCCGAAAACCGCTACGTGACACTCAAGGTGTCGACGAAGACGTTGAAGACGATCAATAAGAACGGCATTCAGGCTGTGATCGAAGAGGCACGTCGTCAGGGCGTGCGCATTTAGATCTTGCATCCATTAAGGCCGGCAGCATAGACGCGGAGAAAAGTTATGGCAAAAGGAAAAGGCGTCCGTATACAGGTTACGCTCGAATGCACGGAAGCTCCGGGAACGTCGCGGTATTCGACGACGAAGAACCGGCGCAACACGACGGAGCGCATGGAGCTCAAGAAGTACAACCCCAAGCTGCGCAAGCACACCGTACACCGCGAGATTAAGTAGTTCGGCCCGGGTGGGTGACGAGCCCACGGCGTGCGTCGCAACGGGCCTGGCGGCTGCGTTGGCGGGGCGGACCCGACAGAATACGAGAGGAGAGAACGATGGCAAAGAAACAGACATTCGGCGACAAGGTCCGAAAGCAGCGCCAGACGACCAAGCAAATGGCGAAGATCGTTGCCGCGGAGAAAAAGCCGAACGGCCAATATCGCTTTAAGGAGAAGATGGTCGACGTCGAAGACGTTCGCGACGAGCTTAATGCCGCAAAGCAGGCGCTCTAACCCGGCGCAGGCCAAGTGGCGTGTGGACGCACATCTCGCCTTGGCCGAGAGTCATCGGAGATCGGGGCGTAGCGCAGTCCGGTAGCGCATCTGCTTTGGGAGCAGAGGGTCGTCGGTTCAAATCCGGCCGCCCCGACACAAGGAGGCCGCCCGCCGGCTCGACGGAAGCAGTTGGTCCTGCGCCCGTAGCTCAACTGGATAGAGCAGCGGACTTCTAATCCGCAGGCTGCAGGTTCGAGTCCTGCCGGGCGCGCTCATCCTGAAAGGCATTCGGAAGAAACGGGAAAGCCAGCCTGGCGCGCACGGCGTCGGACTGGCTTCTTTGTTGCGCTAGTGCTCGTAGTAGGACACGAGGTGCAGGGTGGACGTGTCGGAAAAAATCGTCGCCAGCGACGGCGACGCGGGCCGGTAGTGAATCCCCGGCGTACCGTTGAGCGTGACGGAAGATCGCGCGGCAATGGATCCGTAGATGTCGGGCGTGCCGCTCAGCGTGACGTCATCACCCGCGTAGATCTGGCCGTGGATCTGGACGTTCCCGTTGATGGTGACGTCGTCACCGGCGTAGAGTGCCACGTTGCTTTCGTCGTAGTCGGCGCCCGCAATCAGGTTTCCGGACAGATTGATGTCGCCGTCGACTACGAAAAGCACGTATCCGTGAATGGTGGCGCCGCCGGTGGACACCAGATCGCCCTTCACGTGCCATACGTACGGGTTCTCGCGCGTGCCGCCGGGGTCGATCGTGCCTGCAAGGACCACCGTACTGGGGCTCGTCTCGTCAACGGCCACGTTCTCGAGAAAGGCATCCGCGTCGAACGTCGGAATGTCTATCGGTGACGCCGCGTAGGCCGTCGATAGCTCGTCCGGATTGTGGTTCGGCTGAAACGTGTTGGCGAGCGCCTGCGGGGGGTTGGACGTTCCCGAGCCGACGTACGTGCCGAAGCCGGAGACGTCTGCTGCATTGCCGTTGACGTGGAGATTCCCGTTCGTGTGGAAATTGGCGTTGAGGGTCGTCTCTTCGTCCACATAGCCTCCGACATTGCCATTCAAGAGGAGATCTTCGTTCGTTAGGAGCGCATACGCGAGAAACGGGGGAACGCTCGAGGCTGCGGAGGCTCTCGCGCCCACGACGGCGTTGATCGTGAAGTGGGCTGCGTCCGACCCGCGGCCGACCGTACCGACGGATTCGATGGTGGCCACGTCGCCGTTGGACGAAATGGTGGTTTCGTAATGGCCGCCCGAGTACGTGCCGTCCAGCGTCACGCCGCCGTATGTAAACGGAGTGAACGTTCCTGCATCCGCAATACCCTGACGGGCCTGACTGTAGCCGGCCATGGCGGCGTTGCGAGCGAGTACCTCAAGCTGATACTGTGCGGTCGCCCCCGCCGCACCGGCCTGTCCGTCCTGCGTCGACAGGGTGTAGTATGAGGATGTGACGATGAGAGCCGCGATGGCTAGTAAGGCTGCCTTTCCCATAGGACGGTTTCCGTTCGAGATGACGTTGGTCTGGCGCGCGACCGGGTGCGCGCGTCCAATCGCGTCGGACGCCAGAGCGCGCGCCGTTCCCTGCCACTATCGTGGACGCACCTGCTCCCGCGGCGTGATGCATTTCCTGACTGGTGTATCGGCTCGGATGCGACGGAACTTAAATACGCACCGAAAAGCCCTTGTGACGGACGCTTCCCGCCGCCCGAGCTCACGCGGGAGCGATGGCGTGCCCGAACGATCGCGGCATCCGGCCTCGACGCCGGATGGAAGTCCACGTGAATCGCGCTTTGCGGCGGATCTTGCGGCAGAACCTGGTAGTGAATAATGTGTACTACGAAGCCCCGAAGGGATTTTGGATCGCCCTCGGACGCCTGAACGGCGTTCAGAAGGGGCGGTACAGCATCAGGTGACGTGGCCGAGGGGTTAGGCAAAGGTCTGCAAAACCTTGTACGGCGGTTCGAATCCGCCCGTCACCTCCAGCAGAACATGGAGCTCGATCAGCCCTGCAGCGGGGAGGATCGAGCTTTTTTTGTTTCTGTACGGCGCCGTTTCTGCTACGGTGCCCAGCGAAGTCCCGCCATCCACCACCGTCCAGGCATGGGAGCGTCGAAAACGTCTGCGTAGTCCACGTCGAAAACGTTGCGCAGTTCGGTGGATATGGTGAGCCGTCCCCTCGAAAGCGGAACGACGTATCCGGCGTGAAGATGGGCCACGAAGTAGGCGTCGCCGTCGATCGGATCCTTGTAAAGCGCACGCGTGCCGGCACCCCACCTGCCGTGATTGACGGAGAAGGTGGACTGTACGAGGTGTCGCGCATGCGTCAGCGCGTATTTGAAGGAGACACCTTCGCTCACCTCACCCAGGTCTGCATCTAGAAGCGTGTACGAGCTCGTAAAGGAGACGATACTGTTCCCGATCCGGCCGCGTGCTTCGATCTCGGCTTCGGCACCCCGCGCTTCCACGCGATGGAGATTCCGAGCCAGAAATACGGTGTCCGATGGTGAGGCCATGGCGTAGTCGATAAGGTCGCGCGTCACGCGGCGGAAGCCGGTCAGGTGCAGTCGGACGTCCTGAAGGGCCTCCCACGTCACACCTGCCTCCGCCGACCACGCACGCTCGGGCTGCAGGTCCGGGTTCCCCAGACTGCGGCCGCGCGGACTCTCCAGCGTCGTGTTGAAATAGCGCTCGATATAGTTTGGGGCCCTCACCGCGCGCGCCACGCCGCCGTGCAGTACGGCCGTTCCGACGTCGAGGGCACCATAGATCTGGGGCGTAACCTCGAGCCCGTACGCCGGATCGTAGTCGGCGTGACCGGCACCACGGAGGTCCAGTGCACCTTTCCCCCAGGTAGCCGCGGCGAAAAGGCCGGCCGAGGCGTCCTGGTGTACGCCAAGGTTGTTGCTGTCGATGCCTCGTACGCCGCCTTCTGCGCCGACGGATACCGACATCGCATCGGACGCGTGCCATCGGCGATCGGCGAACGCGTTGATCGTGCGGCTGGTGTGTTCGTTGGCCGGCGTGGCCGGATTGTAGACGTAGCGGTCGAAGTGCTGCTTGGCGTGAACCTGTGCCGTCCAGTCCGCCCCCCGAACGCGAACCTGTCCCCACAGCGTAGACGTCTCCTCCCGCGCCGTGTCGCTGGGAAAGGGGGTGTAGAAATGAAAGGCGCCGAATTCACGGTCATCCCAGCCCACGCGGGCGAACACGTCGGCGCCCGCGCGGCGGGTCGAGACGGCGGCCGTATGGACGCGCCGCCGGAAATCGCTTCGGGCAGCACCGCCGGCCACGGATTCGCCATCCGTTCCCTGCCAGGCCGTCGCTGCGGATACATGCATTCCCGCGGCGAACCCTCCCAGCGACGCGTCCACGCCGTAGAGATCGTGCTGGCCGCCCGTAACGGAAAGCTGCGGACGGAGCCGCTGCTGGATGGCGCCGCTCCGAAGTCCTGCATGCGTAAAGAGCTGGACCACGCCGCCGAGGGCATCGGGACCGTATACGGCGGCGGCCGGACCGCGAAGCACTTCGACACGCGCGACTTCGGAGAGCGGTACGGGAAGGTCCGCCAGGAAATGGCCCGTCATGGGGTCGTTGATCGGCGCCCCGTCGAGGAGCAGCAGGACGCCATTGAACCCCGAACCACGAATTGAGAGATCGCTCTGTATGCCGAACCCTCCACGACTCTGCACGTCGACGCCGGCGACCGTTCTGAGCAAGTCGTCAACCGAAGTCACCGGGAGGCGCTCAATGTCGCTCGCCGTCCACACCGCAACGCGCCGGCCCGTGTGACGTACGTCCTCGGCGTATCTCGACGCCGTGATCACGATAGAGTCGGGTAGGACTCCTTCAAGGGTCTCGGCCTCCTGCGCGAATCCGCCATGACTCACGGACAGTACGGCCAGTAAGCAGGCGGCGCGGCGCAGCAGGCGAAGGGGGCTCGAAGAGGGAGTCGAGATGCCGCTCATTCCAGCGTAAACCCAATCTTTACGGTTACCTGCCAGTGGGCGATCTTGCCGTCCTCCAGATGGCCGCGGGTCGAGACCACCTTGAACCACCGCATGTTTCGCACGGTCTCGCCGGCCTTCGAGATGGCCCGCTCTACGGCTTCTTCGATGCCGTCCGGCGACGAACCGGTGAGCTCGACGGTTTTGTAGACATGGTCACTCATCGTGGGTGCCTCCTACTCTTCAATGGATGGATGCAACTTACTACGTACGTGACGGATGGCGCGGCGTCATGGTCCCGCGGCCCGTCCGTATTCTCCATAATAGACCATATTTTCGCGCGCCGCTCCCGGGGCGCGGCGTCTCGTTGTTATGTCACCACGCTCGTGGGGCCGCAGCCTGTACGATGAAGCCCCTGTGCCGTACCTTACTTCCTAGCGTAGGGTACCGATCACGTCAGCAACATGGTAATGAACATGCGTTCCTCTCCTATCCGTGTCTCCATCGCCCACACAGTCGTCGTCACGTTAGTGGTCGCCGCCGCATTCCTCGGTGCGGCTGGCTGCGGTGCCCCGCCGCCCAATGAGCCTGAGCAGGAAACGGAGTACGAGGAGATCGGCACGATCGAGCGGTTGGACGAGCGGCTGGATGCACTCATCCCTGCCGATGCCGTCGTCGAGAAGCTCGCGGAGGGCTTCGAGTGGTCGGAAGGCCCGGTCTGGGTTCCGGACGGCGGGTACGTGCTGTTCTCGGATATCCCGCGCAATACCATCTACCGGTGGGATGAAGACAGCGGCCTCACCCCCTATCTACGCCCCGCCGGGTATATGTGGAGCGACCCTGCCGGAGCGGAACTGGGCACGAACGGACTCATGCTGGACGCCGAGGGTCGGCTCCTGATGGCCGATCACGGCAACCGGCAGATCGGCCGGTTGAACGAGGAGAACTTCACGCGCGAAGTCGTCGCGGCCGAGTACGACGGCATGCGGTTCAACAGCCCGAACGATCTGGTCGTGCATTCCAGCGGCGACATCTATTTCACCGATCCGCCGTACGGTCTCGAGGGACTCAACGAGAACCCGGAGAAAGAGCTGGCCTTCAACGGAGTCTATCGGGTGGATGAGGAGGGCACCGTTACGCTGCTGACCGACGAGCTCGGGTTTCCGAACGGCATCGCCTTCTCGCCCGACGAACAGACGCTCTATGTGGCTAATTCGGGCGGCGAGAATCCCGTCATCATGGCCTACGACGTGCTCGGAGATGGCACGATCGACAACGGCCGCGTGTTCTTCGACGGCGCCCCGCTTCGCGAGCAGGGCAAACAGGGAGCGTTCGACGGCATGGCCGTCGACATGGGCGGCAATCTCTGGGCGACAGGCCCCGGTGGTGTCGTCGTGCTGACGCCGGAGGGCGATCACCTGGGAACGATCGTCACCGGTGAGCGCATCGCGAACTGCGCGTTTGGCGATGATGGCTCGACCCTTTATATGACGTCCGATCCGCTACTCGCCCGCATTCGCCTGAATACGACCGGCCTGGGATTCTAAGTCGCGCTGCGATCCGCGGGCTGCTCTTGCGCCGGCACGCACGAACGTACTCACGGCGGTGCGGCGGACGTCATTTAGAACGGAGCGTCGTCATCGCCCGGTGGTGGGGCAGAGAACCCGTCGCCTCCGCCCGGGGACTGGTAATAGGTCGTCAGATTCTCGAACCGGGCGTACTGGTCCACGAACGCCAGTCGGACGACACCGATCGGGCCGTTCCGCTGTTTTCCGATGATGATCTCCCCGAGGCCCTCCGTCGAGTTTCCATTCTCATCGACCGTGATTCCGTACCGCTCGGCGCGGTAGATGAAGCAGACCACGTCGGCGTCCTGTTCGATCGATCCGCTCTCGCGCAGATCGGATAGCTGCGGCCGCTTGTCGCCACCGCGGCTCTCGACGGCGCGGTTCAGCTGGGACAGCGCGACGACGGGAACGTCGAGCTCTTTGGCCAGAGATTTCAGGGACCGGCTGATGTGAGCGATCTCCTGCTCGCGATTTGCCTGGCGGTTGTTCGTCGCCCCCTGCATGAGTTGCAGGTAGTCGACGACCACGAGCCCGATGTCGTGCTCCGCCTTCAACCTACGGCATTTGGCACGGAGCTCCAGGACGGAGAGGCCGGGCGTATCGTCGATGTAGATGGGAGCGGCCGAAAGGCGCCCGGCGGCACGGGCGAGGGACTGCCAGTCGCGATCCTTCATTCGACCCGTCCGCGCCGCCTGTGCGTCGATGCGCGCCTCGGACGTCAAGAGCCGCTGGGCAAGCTGCTCGGCGCCCATCTCAAGTGAGAAGATGGCGACGCCGGCGGGGTGCTGTGGATGAAGGGCCGCGTTGCGGGCACACGTCAGCGCAAAGGCCGTCTTTCCCATCGACGGGCGCGCCGCGACGATAATCAGGTCGGAGCGCTGCCAGCCGCTCGTGTATTCGTCGAGGCGGTTGAAGCCGCTCGGCACGCCCGTGATGCCGCCCTCCTGTCCGTGAATGGCTTCGAGTTGCTGCAGCGTCGTTTTGATGACGTCCGACATCGACGCGGCCGGACGGCGCATCTGTGTGTCCGAGATCTGGAAGATCTCCGACTCGGCCTTGTCGAGCAGCTCAAAGGCGTCCGAGGTGGGATCGTAGGCCTCGCCGACGAGCGTGGTCATCGTTTCGATCATCTCACGAAGGAGATACTTCTCCGCAATGATGCGGGCGTGGTATTCCACGTTGGCGGCAGACGCCACCTCGGTCGTGAGCTCCGTGAGATAGTAGGCTCCACCGATGCTGTCGAGCTCTTCCCGGCGCCGCATTTCCTCGGTGAGCGTAATCAGGTCGACCGGATTGCTTTTCTCGAACAGGGACGTGATAGCCGAGAAGATGCGGCGATGCTTCGTGCTGTAGAACGACTTCTCCGTCAGGATCTCGATCGCCTTTGGAATGGCTTCGCGCTCCAGAAGCATGGCCCCCAGCACCGATTGCTCGACGTCCGTCGCGTGCGGCGGCATGCGGCCTGTCCGCTGATGCACGTCGCGTCGATCGGGCGGCGGACTGGGCGGTCGGCCGTTGGGCCCGGATGAGTTCGAGGAATGTGGTTCTTCCTGATCTGACATAGTTCGTTACTTCTCAAAAAGCGTGGGCCTCGACGCGAGGCGTACGACGCCGGAGCTACGCCGGGACCCCCACAAGCTCGTCGTAGCGGTCACGAAGCATCTGGACATCGTCCCAGGTCGGCCGCTTCCAGTTGGGATTCCGCAAGAGGGCCGCCGGATGATACGTAACCATAAGCGGAAGTCCGTGGAAGTCGTGAAATTTCTGGCGCAGGGCACCTAGTGTCGTCTGTTCGTCCAGCAGCGTCGTACCGGATGTCTTTCCGACGCACAGTATAATCTTCGGCTGGATAAGGGCTATCTGTTTGTAGAGGATTGGAACGTGCGCTTCGACCTCGGCGGCAAGGGGATTGCGGTTATTCGGGGGGCGACTCTTGAGGATGTTCGCGATGTATACATCGTCACGCGAAAAGTCGATCGCGGCAAGAATCTTGGTAAGGAGCTGGCCGGCCCGACCTACGAACGGTTCCCCCTGAGCGTCTTCGTCAGCACCCGGGGCCTCGCCGACGACGAGCAGGTCCGCATTCGGGTTTCCGACGCCGAACACCGGGTTCTGACGGGTTTCGTCCAGCGGGATGAGGACCGTGTCCCGGACGTACGATTCCACTTCTTCCAGCGTAGCCATGGAAGCAAGCGGAGAATCCGCTGGAATGAGCGCGTGAATCCGCTCGTATGGAGATAAGGCGGCGTTGTTGTCTCGAGTAATGGGATTGCCGAACAGATCTTTCGTGGGCATGTCGGGATCGTCGTCTGGTTTGCCGGAATCCATTGCGTCGGAGCGGATCTCCGATGTGCGCGGCGCAGGCAGCTGAACGAACGGGCCGGTCAAGGCCTGTTCGTGCTCTAGAATCGTCTTCAGCTCGGAAAGGAGGGCTTGCATGCGGCGCGGAGGGCGAAAATCCAGGTTAGAAACTAGCGGCAGGCCGACGGGGTCTCAAGCCTGGATTGGCGCTGATTGTCAACGAAGTGCGCACAGGGTTATCCACGAAGGATGTGGACAACCCCACCAGACTATATAAGGGATGGGCAGTGACAGCGGCGTGTCAGGCCGCTGGCTTCGTCGCATCGAACCGGAGGCGATCCAGAATCGCTTCCGCCACACGCCGCTTCGACATGAGGGGAAGCTCCTCTTCTTCGCCGAGGCGGCTGATAAGGGTGACGCGGTTTGTATCCACACCGAAACCGGCGCCCTCATCCGTTAGCGTGTTCAGCACAATCCAGTCCACGTTCTTTTCGTCGAGCTTCTCGCGCGCATGCGCGAGACCGTCGTCCGTCTCCATGGCAAACCCGACGAGGATCTGATCGTCGGATCGCCGGGCGCCGAGCTCGGAAAGGATATCCGGCGTACGACGAAGCTGCAGGGCCACGTCGCCGTCGTGTTTTTTCATCTTTTGGGTGGACGTATCGATGGGCGAATAGTCAGCCACGGCAGCCGCCATGATAATGATGTCCGCCCCACGATGCTCCATCACGGAGCTGTGCATCTGCTCGGCTGATTCTACGTCGACGCGCGTCACGCCGCTCGGAGTGGGCAGATGCGTGGGGCCTGTAACGAGGGTTACGTCGGCGCCTCGGCGGGCGGCGGCGGCGGCTAGGGCGAAGCCCATCTTGCCGGAGGACGGGTTGCTGATATACCGAACAGGATCGATGTGTTCGCGCGTGGGTCCGGCTGTTACGAGGACCCGCTGTCCGGCAAGGCTTTCCCCGTGCGCCCGGTCGCCGAGCATGTCGACGACGGCGTCGCGAATGCTCTCCGGCTCGGGGAGACGCCCCTGCCCGACGAGACCGCTGGCCAGCGAGCCGTACGCCGGAGGCATCACGGTATAGCCGAGGTCCGCCAGCACCTCAAGGTTTTTTTGCGTAGCCGGATGCACGAACATGTCGTGGTCCATGGCCGGACAGATGAGGAGCGGACATCGGGCGGCGAGGGCCGTCGCTGTTAGCATGTTATCGCTGAATCCGTGAGCCAGCTTCGCCAGGGTTTGCGCCGTCGCCGGCGCGATCACGAAGAGGGCGGCCCATCTGCCGAGAGAAATATGCCGGGTCCACGATCCTTCATCGCCGTCGACGAAGATCTCGGTGAGGACGGGACGCTCCGACACGGTCCCGAGCGTCAGGGGCGTGATGAAGCGTCCGGCGTCGGGTGTCATGAGGACCTGCACGTCGGCACCGGCCTTTTTGAGGAGGCGGACGAGCTCGACGGACTTATAGGCTGCGATACCGCCTGTGACGCCGAGCAAGATGTGACGCCCTTCCAGATCGGGATGCCCGTCGTTCGCCGTCATGGTTTCCGTTGGATGGTGTAGAGGTCCGCCCTGCTGTCCTCGCCTGCGCGAAAGACGAGCGGGCGTCCGCCCGAGGCGATGCGTACCGCCCATATATAAGAAAATCCGGTCTAGCCGGATTTTCCTGTAGATAAAAGACGTCGCCTCGCGGCGGCCGCTCCGTCAGTTTTCTTCGTTCGGATTGCGAAAGTAGATCTCGTTGTTCAAAAGATCCTGAATGGCGACTTCCGGAGGCTTCGCCTGGGTCTCAAATTCGAGGGACACGCGGGCCTGTTCTTCCTGCATCCGGAGATTCTCCATGTCGGAGGAAAAGCCTTCATAGTAGGCGAGCTTGTCGTCCAGTTCGGCTTTTTGCTTCGCCGCAACCTGGCGTGCGCGCTTCGACAGCACGACGACGGATTCATAAATAGTATCACACTGCGTCGTCAGCTGATCGACGTTTATCGTCCGAATTCCCATGGACGCGAGCCCTATATCTGTTTGCAGAAAAACCGGGTGGTAATATCCTTTTCAGGAGGTAAGAAACTGGCGAATCACGAGCAATGTTTCCGCGACGGCCTTCTCAAGGTCGTCATTCTCCACGACCGCATCCGCTCTGTCGACATAAGCCAGCTCGTCGCGAGCGCGGTTCAGGCGGACGCGGATGGTGCCTTCGTCTTCCGTCGCCCTTTCGCGCAGGCGCCGTTCGAGCTCTTCTTCGGAGGGAGGCCGGATGAAAAGAATCAGTGCGTCGTCTCCATACCGCTTCTTGACGTTGAACGCGCCGCGAACGTCGATATCGAGCAGGACGGGCCGCTCATCGGTAGAGCGATCGAGCTCGGATCGCAGCGTGCCGTAGTATCGCCCCGGGTAGACTTCCTCGTATTCGAGCATTTCACCTTCCTCGATCAGGCGCTCGAAGGCATCCTGGGAGACGAAATGGTAGTGGACGCCGTCTCTTTCATGCGGCCGCCGCTCTCGCGTGGTCGCGGACACCGAGAACCGTAGCTCGGGGATGGCCTCCATGACCCGGTTGGCAATCGTCGTCTTACCGGACCCGCTCGGGGCGGTTAGAACTACGATGCGGGGACGAGGCCGGGTCATTCCACGTTCTGAACCTGTTCGCGCACCTTTTCCAGCTCGTCCTTCATTTCGACCGCGAGGTGGGAAATGTCCGCGTCGTTGGCCTTCGCGCCGATCGTGTTGATCTCGCGATTGATCTCCTGCGAGATGAAATTAAGCTTCCGCCCTTCGGCGTGTTCACTATTCAATGCCTGTCGAAACATTTCGAGGTGCGAGCGCAGCCGCACACATTCCTCGGTGATGTCCACGCGGTCTGCCACGAGCGCCATCTCCATCTCGAGTCGGTCGCGATCGATGCGTTCGTCCTCCATCACGTCGCGCAGCCGCTCCCGCAATCGTTCCCGCGCCTCCTCGACGCGGGCGGGCGCGCGCTCCTCCACGCGTCTAAGATGACGGCCGATGGCTTCGATCCGCTGTTCGAGGTCGGCAAGAAGAGCACTGCCTTCCTGGCGCCGCATGGTCCGCAGCGCGTCCATCGCGTCGGTGAGCGCATTCTCGACGGCCTCCCACATTCTTTCCGCTTCATCCTCGGGCGGCGGCGCGGCCTCGAAGACATCGGAATAATTCAGGAGGTGTTCGAGCCGCACCGGTGACGTAATGCCGGCCACCTCCCGCACCGTCTCGAGCAGGTTCATGTAAGCGCGAACACTCTCGCGATCGACCTGGATGGAAAGCACGTCGTCCGACGTCGTTTCGACCTGAATTTGGGCGCTGATACGTCCCCTCGAAAAGTGCTGCTTGATGCGTGCCTGCACGTCCGACTCGCGGTCGCTCAGATTTCGGGGCAGACGCACGGACACCTCGCAGTAGCGATTGTTTACGGAGCGCAGCTCGACCGTGGCGGACGCGTTTTTCACGGACGCCCCTCCGCGGCCGAAACCCGTCATGCTGTCGATCATTCGGTGCCTCGTTGCGTCGTGGATGGTAACCTTCGCCGAAGGGACGAACGCCGACCGGTGCGCCGGCGATCGCCGCGTCGTACCGTCTTTAAGGTATGGCGGAGAGGGTGGGATTCGAACCCACGGTACCGCGTGAACGGTACACTCGCTTTCCAGGCGAGCCCCTTCGACCGCTCGGGCACCTCTCCGTGAAAAATTGAGCGTTTATCTGTACCGGAAGGTCTCTACTTGGTTCTAGAATTTTGCTCTAACGCGAGGATGTGACGCGTCGAGCGAACACTAGACCTCCATGATCTCCTCTTCCTTTCGATTGATGAACCGGTCCACGGCATCCGTGTATTTGTCCGTGATCTCCTGGAGACGCTCTTCCCCTTCATATTCCATGTCTTCGGAGATGTGTTTTTCTTCCGCCACCTTCTTCATGGTATCCTTGACGTCGCGACGGATGTTGCGAATGCCGATCTTGGCCTCTTCGCCTCGACCCTTCGCCGTCTTGACGAGCTCCCTGCGGCGTTCTTCGGAGAGCGGCGGGACGGGGATGCGGATGAACGCTCCATCGTTGGAGGGATTGAGCCCCATGTTGGCCGCCATGATGCCTTTCTCGACCGCTTCGAGCGCCGAGCGGTCCCAGGGCTGCACGATCAGCAGGTCCGGCTGCGGTGCACTGATGCTCGCGATCTGGTTGAGCGGCGTCTGTGAACCGTAGTATTCGACCCGGACGTTCTCGATCATCGATGGGGTCGCGCGACCGGCCCGAATGCTGTTCAGCTCCTGTCGGAGCCAGTCCATGCTTTTCTCCATGTGCTGCTCGGCTTCTTCGAGCAGCTCTTTGATGTGCTGATCAACCATGACGGTACCGTGTCAGAGAAAACACTTACTGATCCGTTTAGCCTGCGGTTATACGGCCGTTGATTCTTCACTCCAGCGAACGAGCGTACCGACGCGCTCGCCGCGTACGATGCGCTTGAGGTTTCCTCGCTCGTTCATGTTGAATACGATGATGGGGAGGCCGGATTCCTTGCACAGCGTAAAGGCCGTCATATCCATCACCCGGAGGTCGCTCTTTATCGCCTCGCTCCCGTTAATTTCCTCGTAGAGGTGTGCGGTGGGGTCTTTTTCGGGGTCCGCCGTGAAGATGCCGTCCACTCGCGTACCTTTCAAGAGCACGTCCGCTTCAATCTCGAGCGCCCGCAGGGCGGCTGCCGTATCCGTCGTAAAGTAGGGATTGCCGGTACCGGCGCCGAAAATGACGACACGTCCCTTTTCGAGGTGTCGGATCGCGCGGCGGCGGATGAACGGTTCGGCAATCTCCTCCATCTTGATACTCGACTGAAGCCGGGTCTGCAGGCCGATCTGTTCGAGGGCGTCCTGGAGTGCCATGGCATTGATCATGGTCGCGAGCATGCCCATGTAGTCCGCGTGGGCACGGGTCATCCCCGCCCCGGCGCTGCTCACGCCCCGAAAAATATT
The DNA here is from genome assembly GCA_040904565.1 of Rhodothermales bacterium. GTDB lineage: Bacteria > Bacteroidota > Rhodothermia > Rhodothermales > VXPQ01 > JBBDTI01. Next base: position 33,568 of record JBBDTI010000094.1, on the reverse strand, counting down.
GCCCCCGCCGATGACGATGGCTATCTGCACGCCGTCCTCGACGATCGTAGAAATCTCCCTCGCATAGGATCCGAGAACGTCTTGATCGATGCCGTAGGTCTGCGCACCGAGAAGTGCTTCACCACTGAGTTTTAGCAATACGCGGTCGGGAGCGCTCAGAGGGGCGTCGGTCGACATGGTCATTCAGGATCGCTCGAAAAATCGTATGGGAAGCTACTGCGCCGGTTCGATGAATTCAATCTCGGTCCGTGAGGCATGTTCTCGCATGCCTACGGGAAACGGTGCACAATAAAAAGGGGCAGCACCGGGAATGCCGGTGTGCCCCGTAATCCACGTATGCGGGTCATCTACTCGCCGAGGCCGTAGCGGACGAAGCGGCGGATGTTTACGCCGGCGTCGTTCAGCATCTCCCTCACGGTCATCGAAGAGTCCTTCACGAAAGGCTGCTCGACGAGCACGTTGTCCTTGAAGTACCGGTCCAGCTTGCCTTCGGCGATGCGATCGATGATATGCTCCGGCTTACCCTCGTTCTTTGCCGCCTCACGGGCGATGTCGAGCTCCTTTTCCTTAAGCTCGTCGGGCACGTCGTCCGTGGTCGTCGCGACGGGATTCATGGCAGCCACCTGCATGGCGACGTCCGTACCCGCCTCCTTGACCTGTCCGTTGCCGTGTATGTCGACGAGTACGCCGAGCCTGGATCCGGGATGAATGTAGGACACGATCCGTCCACCCTCGCTCTTCAGCACTTCGAAGCGGCGCACGTCGATCTTCTCGCCGATCTTACCGGTAATTTCCACGACGGCTTGCTCGACCGTCTGCCCGTCTTTCAGATTGAGGACATTCAGGGTATCGAGGTTCGACGGCTCTTCGTCCAGTATGAGCTCGACGATCCGGTTCGCGAACGCTTCGAAATCATCGTTGCGCGCGACGAAATCCGTCTCACAATTGATTTCTGCGATGGCGCCTTTGGACTGATCGGAGGAGAGAGCGGCTACGACAAGCCCCTCGTTCGCCTCACGGTCAGCTCGCTTGGCGGCCACCTTCTGGCCCTTCTTGCGGAGTAGCTCCACGGCGGCGTCGAAGTCGCCTTTCGACTCCTCAAGCGCCTTCTTGCAGTCCATCATGCCGACACCGGTCATGTCCCGGAGCCGTTTGACGTCCTTAGCGGAAATAGACATAGTCGATTGTATTCTGTCGTTAAGCGTTCTTGCTGTGTGGCCGTCGCGGCGTACGAAGGAAATCCGAAACGGGGGAGTGCGTTACTTGGATTCCTTCTGTTTCTTGGCCTCTTCGTTGGCCTCCTGCACTTCCTTCGCGCGCTTGCCTTCGTTTACGGCATTGGCAATCACGGACGTGACGAGCTCGATGGATTTGAGCGCGTCGTCGTTGGCTGGAATGGGATAATCGATCAGGCTCGGATCGCAGTTCGTATCCACCATGGCAATGACGGGAATATCGAGCTTGCGCGCCTCGTTGACGGCGATGTGCTCGCGGTTGATGTCGACCACGAAGAGCGCGCCGGGCAGGCGAGGCATGGCGGCGATGCCGCTCAGTACCTTTTCGAGCTTCTCCCGCTCGCGAGCGTGCATCAGACGTTCCTTCTTCTTGAGCTCCAGGAACGCCTCGTCCTCTTCGAACTTGGCGAGGTCTTCCATCCGGCGAATGCTTCGGCGAATCGTCTGGAAGTTCGTCAGCGTGCCACCCAGCCAGCGCTCCACGACGTACGACGAGTCGCATTCTTCCGCATACTTACGGACGATGTCCTTGGCCTGCTTCTTCGTGCCGGCAAAGAGAATCCGCTTGCCCATCTTCGCAAATCGGCCGGCGGCGTCTGCCGCGGCATCCAGCATGACCTGCGTCTGCATCAGGTCGATAATGTGGATGTTGTTGCGCTCCATGAAGATGAATTCCTTCATCCTTGGATTCCAGCGGGACGTGAGGTGTCCGAAATGCGTGCCCGCCTTCAGGAGCTGCTCGATGGAAGCGCGGTGACCGGACTGCTGTCCGATTTCAATGTTCTGCTGCGTGGTCTCACCGGTCTCGGTGGCCGCAGCCGTTTCTGCATCACTCATTATCTAGTTGGATGGTTTGGGTTTGAGCCGCTACCGCCGTCCACCGCGCAACGAAACCGGTCGAGCCGGCCAACCCATTGCACGTCGGGCAGTATGTGTGATTTATGTCTAGCGTTTTGAGAACTGGAACTGCTTCCTCGCCTTGGGCTGACCGTACTTCTTGCGTTCGACCATACGGTCGTCCCGGGTAAGGTAACCGGCAGCGCGCAGCGGCTTTTTCAATTCCTCGTCGAATTGAACCAGCGCTCGGGCGATGCCCAGGCGGATAGCCTCGACCTGGCCCGTCAGTCCGCCGCCGCTGGCGTTAACCAGCACGTCGAACTTGCCGATGGTGTCCGTGACCTCGAAAGGCTGCGAGATCGTCTTGCGGCGCCAGTCGAGCGGGAAATAATCATCGGAGGCACGGTGATTGATCGTCACGTTACCGTCGCCTGCACGAAGGTAGACGCGCGCGGTGGAAGTTTTGCGACGGCCTACGCCGTTGTACTGAGTGGGTCCTGCCATATAAGAGGTGAACGTCGTTACGCTGTTTATGAAACGGTGAGTTCTTTCGGCTGCTGCGCCTCGTGCGGATGATCGGGGCCGACGTAGACCTTGAGCTTCTTGGTCATCTCTCGTCCCAACGGCCCTTTCGGCATCATTCCCTTCACGGCGTTGCGAACGATGAAATCCGGCTTCCGCTCACGCATCTCTTCCGGCGTCGTGAGGCGCTCCCCGCCGGGGTAGCCCGTGTACCGGAAGTATTCCTTCTTCGTTTCCTTATTGCCCGTGAAGCGAATCTTCTCCGCATTCACGACGATCACGAAATCCCCCGTGTCGACGTGAGGCGTGAACTGGGGCTTGTGCTTGCCGCGCAATATCGACGCAACTTGCGAGGCAAGCCGGCCGACGACCTGATCCTCGGCGTCGACGATGTACCACTCGCGCTCGATCTCGCTGGGCTTCGCCGAGTATGTCTTGAAGCTATTCGCGTCCATGAATGAAAGTCTCTATCTTTGTCGTATCTTGAAGAAGCGCGCAGGATTAACCGACGCAGGACAACCTGCAGGGAATATCGCAAACAACGCCGTTACGTCGACACTGCGTTTCCGCAGATGGCAGTCGGTCGATTCATCGCGACGAGACTGCTTAGCGAGCCTAACAAAGTACAGCGTTCTGACAGCGAAGTCAATTGGTTTTCGATGGAGTCCGCTCGTCGAGGCTGATGTCACACGCCTGAACGCTCCACTTGTTTTTGAACTGCGGAATCTTCCAGTAATCTTGACGGACTAGAACCATCGCGTAGGTGTCACCCAGGCGGACGTTCCGCTTCACCTGCATCTCACCACCCGCGTTGACGGTTCCATCATGTCTCACTCCGCTTTCGAGTCGCTGGACGCTCTCGCGTCGAGTCTACCGTTCCATGTCGATGACATTGCGTCAGCAAACGAGACGTATACACGCTGGCGTAACCTTCACGAACCGGACGATCGTGATGTCGTGCAACTGTGGACCTACTGCTTTATACGGAGGTACTTTCTGGTGAAGTTCGTTCAGGAAACCTCCTATGGGGCTGCCGACCTCGACGAACTGATCGACAAGACGTTTCGAAAGGTGGAACGGTCCCAATCGAAGGTCAGGTTTCCTTCGCGATACGCAAGCTGGGTCAGCGTCGTCTGCAAGAATACGTTTCGGAACTACCTTCGAGATCGCCGTCATTCCGTGTCGCTCGATGATCGGGCGTCGCCGTTACTTGTCGGTGAAATGCCGGCAACCTATAACGACGTCGGCCTGGCGCATCAGGCGCTCCTCCGTGCTATCGACCGATTGCCGGCGTATCTGCAAACATGCGTGCGCCTACGCTTTCTGGATGGTCTCTCCTATCGCGAAATATCCGACCGGACGGGCCACCCGCTGCCGCGCATCCGGGCGTACGTCTATAAGGCGATTCAGCGCTTGCGCGACGATGATGATCTGCTAGCGTACTTTGAATGAAACGGGTCAGGAACCGGCTGTAAGCGCGTGTTCGACTCGGCCGGGCGCGGAGGAGACGGAAGCTGGAGATGCTACGTAGACTCTATATAGGGAGCGCGAAATAGGGGGCGCGGAGGTTATGAATCGCCCCCGAATGTGTCTAGGTAGTACGATCGCCCGCGTTGTACTATCGCGGAACCTGTCCGGATCGCCGAAATGCGCGCAGGCACGCGAACCGATACTACAGGCACGCGCACGCAGCACGAGAAAGCAGTACACGCACGCAGCACATGTAACTGATGCTGCCGGGCTCGCTGAGAGTTCGGCGAGGAAAATGGAAGATAAGATCGGGTTCTATCCGGAACTCTCGGGTGATGAACGTCGCCAGGTGGCGGAGTATGTCGAACGGCATCCCCATCTACGGCCCGTCCTAGAGGAGGTGCGCCGCGTGGACCGTGCGCTTCGGGCGGGCAAACGTATTCTAGCGGACCCGCCGAGCGACGACGTGCTTGCTTTCCTTGCTGTAATGGATGATGTCGATATTGGGCGCATGCCGGAGCCGCTGGCTGAAGCCATGCGGAAGGTCAAAGACCGCATCGGCGCCGATGAGGCGCTGCGATCACGATACGACCGATTCAAGTCCCGTCGAAGGGAGCTCGAAACGGATGCGGACATCGAGGCGCAGTTCGACCGACTTCGAGGTGGACACGCTGGAGACGTCGGGGGCATAGACCCCGGGGCCGAAAAGCCGCGTCGGCCCGGGAACAGGGATAGAGGGTTGTCCGGAAATCGTGCGGGTACCCGTGAAGCGGTAACTGGTGGACGAAGCGCGAGGGGGACGCGCCTCGCTCGCATTGCGTTCGTCGCCATCACGGCCTACGCTCTACTCTTCGTTGGGGGGCGCATCTTGCGTCCCGAGACGGAACGGCTGGCCGAATTCGACCGTGACGAGCTGGTGTTGGAGGGGTTTGATGCCGTGCGAGGCGCTGCAGAGGAGACGGTCGTATCAGATCCGGTAGAGGCCTATCTGGAGGCAATAGATGTTTTGCGTGCGGCCGAAACGTCGTTTCTCGGGCTTTTCCCCCACTTCGACGAGGACCGTCTCGACCGCGCTGCCGCGCTGCTGCGCCGCGTTCTCGAACTGGAACCCGAAGAGACGTTTCTCGCAGGTGAAGCCTCGTTCCTTCTTGCAAAGACGGAGCTTGCGAGGGGCAATATCGAGGCCGCGCGCAATGCCCTGGACCAGATATCCGTGAAGTACGGGCGGCATAGCGACGCGTCCGAGCGCCTCCTGGCGTCCATCGAGGCGCTTGACGACGAATGATGCAATCGTAAGGCACCCCTTCGACGCCGTACCGGGAATACAGGCTGCCGGTACGGGGATCCGTCGCCTTCATTACTCACTCCCGTGCGACCGTAAGCCTGCGCCTGCGGTCAAACAGGAGCCTACGCATACGTATTGAGCATGACGGGCATGATGAGCATCAGGATGTGCTCGCCGTCCTGCTGCGTTTCCGGAGTGACGACGCCGGCACGATTGGGTGAACTGAACTCGAAAACCGCTTCGTCGTCGTCGATGTGTCCGAGTACCTCGTTGAGATAGACCGAATTGAAGCCAATCACCATGGGCTCGCTGTCGTATTCACACCGAACGGTCTCGTGTGCCTCGCTAGAGCGCTCGATATCCTCAGCGGATATCTCCACCGTCTCCGCTTCGAGGGACAGGCGTATCTGGTTCGTCATGCTTGATGAGTAGAGTCCGACACGCTTGGCGGCTGCCAGCATGGCATCTCTTGATACGACCATCCGCTTATCGTTTTCGCCGGGGATGACGGCTTCGTAGTTCGGATACGCTTCGTCTATGAGCCTGGCAAGAATGCGCGAGTTGCCGAAATCGAAGCCCACATAGCCCTCGTCGACCTGTATCGTGCACACGTCGTCCGAGACGATCTTACCAGCGAGCGACATGGCTTTCTCCGGCACGATGAAGTTGACCGGCTCCTCGGACGTCATTCCTTCTAGCCGGAGTTTTACCAGCCGGTGGCCGTCGGTAGCCACGGCACGGCCTTCGTCCGGTCCGATCTGGAAGTAGATGCCCATCATGGCCGGCCGAAGTGCGTCCTTACTGACGGCAAAACTCGTTTTTTCGATTGCCCGCTTGAGCAGGGCACCCTCGGTCTCGATCCGGTGGTCGGGATCCAGGTCGGGCAGCGCGGGATAATCCGCTCCATCGTGACCGATCATCTTGTATTCACCCATGTCGGTCTGGAGCACGACGTGGAATTCGTCGTCGGCCTCAAAATGAATGGGTACGTCAGGCAGAGCACGCAGCGTATCGAGCAATCGCTTGGCGGGTACAGCGATGCGCTGACCGTCCCCCGTGCCGTTGCTCTCGAACTGAACGTTGATGCGCTGAACGATGGAAATCTCCAGATCCGTCGCACTAAGGCGAAGACCCGTATCATCCAGTTGCTCGAAGAGAATGCACTCCAGAATCGGAAGGGTGCTTTTAGAAGGGACGGCTCCCCCGACGGTCGTCAGTGCTTTAAGTAGGTCGGCACTGGAGGCAGTGAACTTCATGAGGCTAGCGTTTGGAAAAGCATTGTGAGTACAGGTTAGTCGTCGCCCGATCGATGGATCCGACAAGATAGCAAACAGAGGTCCGAAAAGCCGAACGCAACGGACCCCGGCTCACCGGCTACGAAGTTCGATCTTGTGCCGGATCTCATCGAGCATCTCACCGAATTTGGGATCGGTTTCGAGCTGATTTTCGACGCTCTGGCAGGAGTGGATCACGGTCGAGTGGTCCCGTCCACCGAAGTGCAGGCCGATCGTCTTGAGTGAATGCTGCGTCATCTGCTTGCTGAAATACATGGCAATCTGACGCGCCTGGACGATCTCTCGCTTGCGCGTCTTAGCACGGACCAGGTCTTCCGAGATGTCAAAGTATTCGCACGTGACGCGCTGAATTTCCTCAATGGTCAGATTGATTCGCGTCTCCTTGATCAGGTCACGAAGCACGTCCTTCGCCAGAGGAAGATCGATCTCTCGCTTGTGCAGCGTCGCGTGGGCGAGAAGGCGAATAAGGGCACCTTCCAGCTCACGGATATTGCTCTTAACGTTGTGCGCGATAAACTCGATAATCTCGTGCGAAAGATCGATGCCGTCGTCTTCCGCCTTGCGGTTAAGTATCGCAATACGCGTCTCGAGCTCCGGTTGCTGCAGGTCGGCTGTGAGTCCCCACTGAAATCGAGAGAGAAGCCGCTCCTCGATACCTTCGATTTCACGTGGCGGCCGGTCGCCCGACAGCACGATCTGCTTCCCTGCCTGGTGCAGGGCGTTGAATACGTGGAAGAACTCTTCCTGCGTCTTCTCCTTTCCGCTGAAAAACTGCACGTCGTCGATGACGAGCAGGTCGATGTTGCGGTAAAACGTACTGAAATCGTTGACGCGATTGTGCTGAATGGACTGAACGAAGTCGGACGTAAAGCGCTCACTCGAAACGTATAAAACGGACTTGTTGCCCTGCTGACGAACGTAGTTGCCGATGGCCTGAATGAGGTGCGTCTTTCCCAGGCCAACGCCACCATAGATGAGGAACGGGTTAAAGCTCGTCGCTCCAGGCTGTTGTGCGATGGCCCAAGAGGCACTGCGTGCGAGTCGATTGCAGTCCCCTTCGATGAAGCGGTCGAACGTGTACGATCCGTTCAGCTGGCTTTCGATCCGAGTCGTTCGCACACCCGGTACGACGAACGGATTGAGCCCACCATCCGGGGTCGAGGCGTCAAGCGGAGGCCGTGGTGAGGAGCGCTCGTCCGGCTCCGCATATCGTGTCGTCGGAAAGGGCGGCGAAGATCGCTCCGCGTCGGACGAGGGTTCATCCTCCGGACGGGCAGGCAGGTGCATGGAGGCCCCTTCATAACCCCGCTGAACGTCGTCGCGCTCAATGACAATGTCGTAAAAAAGGCGAGCGTCGGCCCCAAGAACCTTTACGACGGTCTTGCGAAGGAGGCTGTGGTAGTGCTCCTCAAGCCACTCATAGTAGAATCGGCTGGGAAGCTGGACCGTAAGCTTCTGAATGCCGTCGTCGCTTGTCAGACTGACAGCTCTCAGCGGCTCGAACCACGTTTTGAAGCTCTGGCGCGTAACGTTATCCCGTATGATTTCGAGACACGCGTTCCAAACGTCGTCAGGCGATGTATCCATATAAAAGGTTGTTCGAACGTTGCGGCGGAAGGGACCGCAGCTGGGTTATGGAGCCGACCGCCGCAGTCAGGAGGTTGACTCGCACAAGATCATCACCAATTAGCTTTCAAGCGAACCGGACGACAAACGCTGCGACAGGCGCGCAGCGATATGCACCGGTTATTCACATGCCCATGTGCCCAGACGCCAAACGTCGCGCTAACCTGTCATGCGGGCGCCCACGGATCGTATCGCGAGAAGCGCCAGGATAATTTCCTCTAAACCACAAATATACAGTGGTTTGCCACATGCGAAGACAGAGCCGCCAGTCAGAAGCCGCACGCTACCGGGTGCGGCACATGAACAAGCAGACATTCCGGGCCGGGTTATTAACATGTTGTCCACGCGCCCCGAGGCGCCCTGCAAAGTTGGCGCGGACCTGGTGGTAGGTCGCTAGAAAGGCATCTAGGTGATGACCGTGTCGGTACGGATGCCACTCTCCATGTGGATGCCCGGGTCCTTTCGACGAGCGAAAAGGAGAGTTGATCTGGCGCCAAGATCTTTGGGGACGCTGACAAAATTATGGTAACCAATTGGGCCTGGAAAGGCAAGGTGGACGCGTCCGATTTCATAGAGCATCCGGTGCATTCTCGGGCTGGTGCTCAACGGCGCTGGGGCGTTCGCCTGCGTCCGCGGCTCGGAGCTCCGTTCCCGGAATCCGGGGAGGCTTGTGACATTATGGGCCGTCTTCACGGTCTTTTCGGGGAATCTCACGAGCGGACCTGAATTGTTCCGGAACGCCCCGGTGCATATCTTAGTTGGTTCACGCGCTGAGATTAATCGGCGTAGTGTAAGGCGGCGGTTGCGCCTGCGCAGAGAGCGTGATTGCACGGAACGTGCTATAGGGCACCAGAAGGAGTATGTGGCGGGCCGCCTGCCAAACGGTGCAAGACCTGAAATGCTGATATGTTTTCGATTGACATCGGGGCGCTCGAACCGGGAGTGCACGCACTGGCGTTCGAGCCTGACGTAGAGGCTGTCGATCTCGGTCCTGAGACATTTGCGGACGTCAAGGTAGATGCCCGGCTCGACGTAGCGGAACGACGGATTCTCGTATCGCTCGAGGTGCGCGCTACGGCTACGCTCGAATGCGACCGCACGCTCCGCATGTTCGATAAGGATATTGGCGGGACGTATCATCTGCTCTTTGCGCCGCCTGAGTTTCTTGTGCAGGACGATGATGCGTACGATGAGGTACGGGAGCTTGACCCGGCCGATACGGAAATAGACGTAACAGAAGTCGTGCGTGATACCATATTACTCGCGGTTCCCGTTCGCACCGTTGCGCCCGGAGCCGAGGACGAGGAGATACCGACGGAGTTCGGTGCTCCGGCTGACGAAGATGAGATCGACCCTCGTTGGGCGGCGCTTAAGGAATTGAAGCCCGGAGCGAAACAAGACTGATTGTGTAGTAGAATGAGTCGGCGTGCGCGCCGGCATCACCCTCGAGAAAAGTAGATAGCTAGCTATGGCCAATCCGAAAAGGAAACATTCTAAAGCTCGCACGCGCCAGCGTCGTGCCAAATATTACAGCAGTCTGAAAGCTCGGCCCATGATGGAGTGTCCGAATTGCGGAACGGCTAAGCTGATGCACCACGCCTGTCCAAGCTGCGGCCATTACCGAGGTCGCCAGGTGATCGAGCCCAAAGATGTCATCTAGTGCCTCGTGACCTTAATCTGCGTACATTCAAACGCCGCTGCATCCCGCTGCGCATCGTTGCAGCTCCTCGCCATAGCGCTGCTATGACTCGTCGCTGCGCCTCGCGCAGCGGGCGCATCGACGTTTTCGGTGTCCTACGCGGACGAAGGTCTCGAGGCACAAGCGCCCACAGATAAACGTGTGGCGGAATGCGTGTGAACGACGGCTGAATTTCTGACAACCATCCGACATGTCCATTCGAATAGCGATTGATGCGATGGGGGGCGACGATGCCCCATCGGTCGTCGTTGACGGTGCAGCACGTGCGCTTCGAGCCGCTAATGGCGATCTCGAAATTCTTCTCGTCGGCCGAAAGGCGGAGGTCCGTGCGGCACTCGCGCAGGTCGATGGAGCGGATGGACTCGCACTTCACGTCGTTGATGCGCTTGAAGTGATCGGCATGGGAGAAGCGCCTGCTGCGGCTGTAAAGGCGAAGCAGGGTTCGTCGATCCACGTAGGACTCGGTGCGCACAAGAGCGGAAAGGCGCACGGATTCATAAGCGCCGGCAACACGGGAGCCGTCATGGCGGCATCTCTATTCATTCTCGGCCGGCTTGAAGGCGTAGCGCGTCCATCCGTCATCGGGTTTTTCCCTACGACGGAGAGCTACAGCATCGTGCTCGACGTGGGTACGAACGTAGACTGCCGTCCCGAACATCTCGTTCAGTTCGCGAAGATGGGGTCCATCTATGCGAAGACGGTCATGAAGCGCGAAGATCCGGTCGTTGCGCTGTTGAACGTCGGTGAGGAGCCCGGTAAGGGGAACGATCTGGTCAAGTCGGCCTTCGACCTGCTCTCCGCGGAAGCCCATCTGAATTTTCGGGGTAACGTGGAGGGTCGCGACCTCCTGCATCACGCCGCCGACGTCGTCGTATGCGATGGGTTCGTCGGCAACATCCTTCTCAAATTCGGCGAAAGTGTAGCTTCCGCGTTCCCGCACATGATCGCGGAAGAAATGGCCCGGCAGAAACTGTCCGACGAGAACCAGAAGGCGGTCGCCGCGGTCCTGTCCGCCGTTAGAAAGCGCTTCAACTACGAGGAATACGGCGGTGCGCCCCTGCTCGGCGTAAATGGCAACGTAATCATCGGTCACGGCGGATCGACGGCCCGCGCCTTCGAACGAATGATTCTGACGGCAGCCGAGGAAGCGCGAGAAGGCGTCGTCGGTGCCATCGCGGATGCCATCGGCACCTGACGCGTATGCGCGTCCCCATCCGCTGTGCCCGTGACGGCGCGCAAGCAGGTATGCGGGCGATCGATCGTATTCCGGCATCCTTTTGCTGATTTAACGAACGAGGAGCGACTCCATGACACGTGCGGCAATCTCGTCTGTCGGGCATTTCTTGCCCGAAGGTCGCCTTACGAACGAAGATCTGGAGCGGATGGTGGATACGAACGACGAGTGGATTCGCTCGCGTACCGGCATTCGCGAACGCCGCATCCTGGATGACCCCGATAAGGCGACGTCATTCATGGCGACCGAAGCGGTCAAGCTGATTCTGGAGAAACGAAACCTCGATCCGGGGGAAATCGACGCGATCATTGTAGCCACCGTCACGCCCGACATGCTGTTTCCGTCGACGGCTTGCCTCGTTCAGGCGGAGATCGGCGCGTCCAATGCATGGGGATTCGACCTCTCCGCGGCGTGCAGCGGGTTTTTGTTCGGACTGTCTACCGGCGCGCAGATGATCGAGAGCGGTCGACACGAAAAGGTGCTCGTGATCGGCGCCGACAAGATGAGCAGTATCACCAACTTTGAGGATCGGACGACCTGCATTCTGTTTGGCGACGGGGCAGCCGCGGTCCTTCTTGAGCCCGATTCGGATGATTGCGGACTGATCGATTACTATCAACGCGTCGACGGCAACCACGGCAGACTGCTGCACATGCCGGCGGGCGGCAGCCTGCATCCGCCCTCCTATGAGACGATCGATCGGCACATGCATTATCTCCAGCAGGAAGGGCGGTCTGTGTTCAAGTATGCCGTTGAGGGCATGGCGGACGCCGCCGTCGAAATCATGCGCCGCAACGACCTGACGGGGGACGACGTCCACTACCTCGTTCCCCATCAGGCAAACCAACGCATCGTCGATGCCACGGCGCGCCGCATGGGAATCGGCTCCGACAAGATCATGATGAATATCGAACGGTACGGAAATACGACGGCGGCTACGATCCCGCTGTGCCTTGCCGACTGGGAAGGACAGCTGCGTCGCGGAGACAATCTCGTCCTGGCCGCCTTTGGCGGCGGCTTCACGTGGGGCGCCAGCTACGTCCGCTGGGCCTATGACGGGGCTGACGTGGTGGAGGAAGATCTCATGACGGCGGCGGCCGAGTCGTAACCCACACGTCGAATCGGATCTAACGGTGACCTATCAACCATGAGTCAAACGGCCTTTCTGTTCCCCGGTCAGGGGAGCCAGTACGTTGGGATGGCGCGGGACCTGTACGAGCGGTTCGACGGGGCTCGCCGCGTCATCGACGAGGCGGACCGGGTGCTGGACGTTCCTCTCTCGGCTATCATGTTCGGAACGGCAGAGGACCGTCCCGACGCCGAGGAAGCGCTGAAGCAGACGGACGTAACGCAGCCGGCACTCTACGTCCACAGTATGGCGGTGATGGCGGTGCTTCGCCGCCGGGCACCGCGCCCTTCCATGGTCGCCGGCCACAGTCTGGGCGAGTACAGCGCACTGGCAGCAGCAGGTGCTCTCTCCTTTGAGGACGGGCTCCGGCTCGTGCGCAGGAGGGGTCAGCTTATGGCTGGGGCCGGGGACGCGCGTCCGGGTACCATGGCAGCCGTGCTGGGGATGGACGACGACGAGGTCGTTCAGGTCTGCGCCGAAGCCACGAAGGGGACGGTCTCGGTGGTGGAAGCAGCCAATTTCAATGCACCCGGGCAGGTCGTCATCTCGGGCGACGTCGATGCCGTCGAGCGGGCGATGTCAGCAGCTGGAGACCGAGGCGCTCGCCGTGTGGTACCGCTCCCCGTAAGCGGGGCCTTTCATTCTCCGTTGATGGACTACGCACGGGAAGGGCTCCAGGAGGCGCTCGAAAAGGTCGAGATTCAGCGTCCGGAATGCCCCGTCTATCTGAACGTAACCGGCGAACCGAGCCGGGACCCTGATGAGATTCGGCGCCGGCTCGTCGACCAGCTCACCGCACCGGTGCGGTGGTCCCATTCTCTCCGTGCCATGCAGGAAGCCGGTGCCGGCCGGTTCGTCGAGGTTGGGGCTGGACGGGTGCTCAGCGGTCTCGTTCGGCGTACGCTGGGACGCGATGTCGACACGGTCTCGGCCGAGGGCGCCGACGATGTAGCCGCTCTCCTCGAATCGGAGACCTGATCCCCCACTCGTTTTTGTCAGTCACCACGATCAAGTTGCGATATGTCATTCGACCTGAAAGGTAAGAACGCGCTCGTCACCGGCGGTTCGCGCGGTATCGGACGCTGCATAGCACAGACGCTGGCAGGGGCAGGAGCCCGCGTGGCCGTCACGTACCGATCTTCGACGGAGGATGCGGAGGCGTTGCGTGACGAGTTGGAGGGCGGCGGCTCCGAATGCATGCTGTTTCAGGGTGATGCCGCAGAGATGGCGTCCGCCGACGAGGCGGTGGAAGGCGTGCTGGATGCGTGGGGCTCGCTCGACATCCTGGTCAACAATGCCGGCATCACGCGGGACGGGCTCATGATCCGCATGAATGAAGGAGACTGGGACGCCGTCATCAACACGAACCTGAAGAGCGTCTTCAACTTCTGCAAGGCGGCCTATCGTCCCATGATGAAGCAGCGGGGCGGGAAGATCGTCAATCTGTCCTCCGTCGTGGGCGTCATCGGCAATGCCGGACAGACGAACTACGCGGCCTCCAAAGCCGGGATCATAGGGTTTTCCAAGAGTCTTGCAAAGGAGCTCGGATCCCGGGGCGTCACGGTCAACGTCGTAGCGCCCGGATACGTGGAGACCGACATGACGGCATCCCTGGGAGAGGCGGCACGCGAAGCCATGCTTGACGCCGTCGTGTTGAAACGGGCGGCAAGCCCCCAGGACATCGCAAACGCCGTCCATTTTCTGTCGTCGCCGGCGGCGGATTATGTTACGGGGCACGTCCTGCACGTGGACGGCGGGCTCGCGATGTAGCCCTCTCTGCGAGCAGGTCCGCGTCGAACCGCGACAGAGGGACCTGTTCGATTCGCATCGACGTATGAGTGCCTCCTTCACAACACCACAACTCTTACCCTACGCCACATGTCAAGCGACGAAAAGCAGTCGTCTCGCTATACCGAGGTCATCGATCTTACGCGCCGCGCTCAGCGGGAGCGCAGGCAGGAGCAAGACGTTGAAGCCATGCGCGACGAGGAAGCGCAGCGTCCAGCCGTATTACAGGAGGACCTCCCCGATTCCGTGCAGGCCGCGCTGAGTGCGGCCGGTTGGGATACGCTCATGCCGGTCCAGCAGAAGGTGATCCCCTATATGCTGGATCGAAAGGACCTCGTCGTACAGTCGCGTACCGGATCGGGAAAGACGGGCGCGTTTCTGCTTCCGCTCTTCGAGCTCCTGGATTCGTCGCGCGACGAAACCCAGGCGCTGATCATGACGCCCACGCGCGAGCTCGCCAAGCAGATCAACAGTGAGTTCGAGCGGATGAAGCTCGCCACGCCCGAGACGAATGAGATGCGCTCCGTGCTTGTGTACGGCGGTGTGGCCTACGGACCGCAGATAGAGGGACTGAAGGGCGGCGCACACGTGGTCATCGGGACGCCTGGACGTATCCTTGACCACCTGAGCAAGGGCAACGCGGATCTCGATCGACTCAAGTTTCTCATCTTCGACGAAGCGGATGAAATGCTTTCGATGGGATTCTATCCCGACATGAAGGAGTTGCGCCGGTATCTGCCCGACGACCGGCATACCTATATGTTCAGTGCGACGATCCCGCCAAAGGTGCGGACGCTCAGCCGCGATTTCTTGACCGATCCGCAGTTCATCTCGCTCAGTGCCGGCCAGGAAAGCGTCGAGACGCTCGAATATCGGTACTACGTGACGGACCCGATGGAGAAGGACCGCGTGCTCGCCCGCCTGTTCGAGCTCGAAAATCCGGACGCCGCTATCGTGTTCGTCAACACGAAGCGCGAGGTCGAGTATCTGACGAAGTTCTTGCAGAACTACGGCTACAGTGCCGATGCCATCTCGGGCGACCTCTCGCAGAAGGCCCGGGAGGAGGCCCTCGACCGGGCGCATTCCGGGGAGACGCGCTTCCTTATCGCGACCGACGTCGCGGCGCGCGGTATAGACATCTCCGATCTGAGCCACGTCTTTATGTACGACGTTCCGCAGGATCCGGAATATCTCGTGCACCGATCCGGGCGCACCGCGCGTGCTGGAAAGATCGGCGTCGCGATCGTGCTGGCCACTTTCGAGGATGAGACGGATTTGATCCGTGCCGCCTCCCGGTACGGCATCTCCGTGGAGAAGCGCCCGCTGCCGACGGCCGAAGACGTGAGCAACCGCATCTCCGAGCGGCTCACCGTCATCCTGGAAAACCGCATGCGAGACCGGTCGAAGATGGAACGCGAACGAGCCAAGCAGTTCGTCCCGCTGGTGCAGGATCTGGCCCGCGAAGAACCTGAGCTGCTGGCGATGTTTATCGACGACGTGCGCGAGCAGGATCTCCATGCGTCGAAGCAGGCGCAGATGGCAGCACAGGCGGCGCCGGATGAAGAGGAGGCCCATCAGGCATCCGATCGTGACGCCGATTGACCGCCCCGCAGCGCTGCTGAAACGGTACAGGCAGGTTCGGCTCGAAGCGGATCTTGGCGCACTGGATGACGAGCAGCGGGAGATGATCCGTCATCTTGTCGAGGCGGCCCGAGAGATGGATGCCATATACTGGATCCAGGCATATGGTGACCGCTCGGCGCTCCTGGCCTCCATTTCCGATCCTGGCCTTCGTCGATATGCCGAGATCAACTACGGTCCGTGGGACCGCCTTTCAGGCAACGAACCGTTCCTCGAGGGTATCGGAGCGAAACCGCGAGGTGCCAATTTCTATCCGGCCGACATGACGCCGGATGAATTCGAGGCGGCGGCTGCCTCGAACGAAGACCTGAGAAGCCTCTACACGATGGTTCGGCGAGACGCCGCCGGCCGCCTTCTGGCCGTCCCATACCACGAATTCTTTCTCAGCCACGTTAGATCGGCCGCGGAGCGCCTTCGCCGCGCGGCCAGGCTCTCCCGGGATCCGGGCATGAAGCACTACCTCGAGCTGCGGGCCGGGGCGCTCGAGACGGACGACTATCGGCCCAGCGATCGGGCGTGGATGGACATGGAGCAGAACGTCATCGACGTGGTTATCGGGCCCATCGAGACGTACGAAGATCGGCTCTTCGGATACAAGGCGGCCTACGAGGCCTTTGTGCTCGTCAAGGACCGGGAGTGGAGCGATCGCCTGGCTCGATATGTGGACATGCTGCCCATACTTCAGCAAGGGCTTCCGGTCGACGAGCGATATAAGCGAGAGACACCCGGTACCGGTTCCGATCTCGGCGTCTACGATGTGGTCTATTACGCCGGTGATGCGAATGCCGGCGCAAAGACCATTGCCATCAACCTGCCGAACGATGAAGAAGTGCAGCTCGAAAAGGGCGCGCGGAGGCTGCAGCTCAAGAATGCGATGCGAGCGAAGTTCGAGGAGATTCTGATGCCTATCGCAAGGATCTTGATCGCCGGCGATCAGCGATCCCACGTAACCTTCGACGCCTTCTTCAGCAACACGTTGTTTCACGAGGTCGCGCATGGGCTGGGGATCAAGACGACGCTGACTGGTCGGGGGACCGTGCGTGAGGCGCTGCGGGACCACTATACGGCCGTCGAGGAGGGCAAGGCCGACATTCTGGGGCTCTATATGGTCGCCGCGCTGCACGGGCGAGGGGAGATCGACGGGGAGCTGATGGACCATTTCGTGACGTTTCTGGCGGGCATGTTTCGGTCGATACGCTTCGGCGCGGCGAGCGCGCACGGGCGGGCGAATCTGCTCCGATTCAACTACTTCAAGGAGCGGGGCGCGTTCGTGCGGTCGTCCACCGGCGTATATCGGGTCGACGCCGAAGCCATGCAGGCAGCCATCACGTCCCTGAGTGAGGCGATCCTCGTTCTTCAGGGCGACGGCAACTACGCTTCGGTGGACGCTTTCCTGAAGCAGTACGGCGAGATGGACGCGACGCTGCAGGCCGACCTCGACCGCGTTAACACCGCCGACATTCCGGTCGACGTCGTCTTCGAGCAGGGGATGTCGGTGGTGGGGGAGCGTCGGGCGTGAGGGGCTTTCGGGCGGACGACGTGCGATGCGAGGCTCGTCGAGGATGATGTCGAGAACATGGACCCCTCCATGACGAAGAATGCCCTCTCGCTTATATAGGAGCTCGTGTGCTTATTCCATGATCCTGACCGGATTAGGATGACGAGCTCTGTACGGTGCCTGCCCTCGACTATGATCTCGCCGTTTTCGCTCACAGCAACGTCGAATCGGCTGGTCAGTCGCTCCTGCATGAGACAACAAGTTTTGTCGGACTGACCCCTTCGAAATAGGCATGGATTACCAATTCACTTCATCCGTTCATAAACCTGCTACTGCAGCGCCCGCCGGCTCTGTCCGGCATCTTCGTGGTCTCCCTGGCTCTCGGCTATCATAGCATTCGCGAATAGTGATGCATGATTTGCTGTCAATCGCTTGTGTTCGAGAAGTTCTGAAACGAGGGCCTCTATCAAATACCAGTGGTCCTCAACGAACCGAATAGCTCGCCGTCGCAGGCGTTCGCGGACACGTCTCCGCGTTAGGATTGCCAACAAGGAAGTCGAGACATTCACCTCTCTACTGGACAACGTCAACTATAATTCCCTTCCATTTGCTCCGCGGAATTACTAACTTGCAGGTAATTAGTAGTTGATTAGTAGTTCGAGCTTCGACGGAAAGGGATGAGGATTCCAAAAAGGCCGCCGGCGACCGGCGAACTCCTGCAAAGGGTCATGAAATCCCGAGGGCCGGAGTTCTACGGCGATCTGTTCTCTCGGAAAATCGGTCCCGCGCCTGGCGGTAAATATAGGCATTGGGATACGCATAGACGTGTGCCCCCGCCAGATGGCCTGAGTTCGGAAGAGTATTGGTTGGCGATCAAAATGGCCCGATCGTCAATTAGACGAGACGTACCGCTCAGGGCTAAGTCGGGGCAAAACTTCCATTATACACTCCCGGATCCGGCGCTTGAAATGTTGCATCGGATCGACCGAGAGGCAAGCGGGCAGATTTCTCTGCCCGAGCCCGTAACAAATCCGCAGACCCGAGATCGGTACGTTCAAAACTCACTAATTGAAGAAGCGATCACATCCAGTCAGCTTGAGGGCGCTGTCTCAACGAGAGAGGACGCCAAGGAGATGATTCGGACAGGGCGCCGACCCCTGAACAAGAGTGAGCGAATGATTTTGAATAATTATCGTGCGATGGAGCTGATCGGAGAGCTAAAGGACGAAGAGCTTTCTCCGGCGCTCGTAGTCCACATACATCGCACGATCACCGACGGCACGTTGCCTACACCTGACGACTACTTCCGACGCGAAGGTGACGGTATTGGTGTTTACGATAACACGAACAACGTGCTTCTGCATGCCCCACCGCCAGCCAGTGAGATCCCGGAGCGAATGGCCGGCATGTGCGACTTCGCCAACGAAGCCCAGACCGGCGTATTTCTGCATCCGGTCTTGAAGGCGACCATTTTGCACTTCTGGCTTGCTTACGACCATCCCTTTGTCGACGGTAACGGCCGGACAGCGCGAGCCCTTTTTTACTGGCTGATGCTTAGGCAAGATTTCTGGCTCTTCGAGTTCATCTCCATCTCGACGATTCTTAAAAAGGCGCCCGCAAGGTATGGGCGGTCGTTTCTCTATACGGAAACAGACGAGAACGATCTTACCTACTTCATCCTTTCACAACTAAGCGTAATTTGCAGGGCGATCGATGAGCTACGGGCGTATTTGGTCCGGAAGATCGCAGAGATTCGCGAGACGGCCGAGCTACTTCGTCAGTCGTCGGATCTTAATCATCGCCAGCTTGCTCTGCTAAGCCATGCATTGAAACATCCAGGAATGCGGTATACCATTCGTTCACACCAGACGAGTCACCGGGTAGCTTACCAGACTTCCCGGACAGATCTGCTTGACCTCGTCGAAAGGCAACTGCTGCATCAAGGCAGGAGCGGTCGCTCGTTCGTGTTTGTCGCGCCGCGGGACCTCTCTACTCGGCTTAAAGAACTATGATCGTGTTACTGATACAGGTGGGATCCTAAACGGAAAGGTAACGTGCACTCGAATCCCCCGGCCTCGCATGGAATACTGCGACGTCGTCGCGAGCGTGGCGTGCCCGAGCGTATCCTTAATCAGATGAACGGGAGCGCCGCGGTCGAGCGCGTGCGAGGCATGTGCGTGACGCATCCAATGCGGCGAGATGTTCCGTTCGATGTCGGCGCGGCTGGCGCCCTTCCGCACAATATTCCATACCTGCACGCGGGACAGGCAACCGCCCTTCCGGCTCTCGAAGACAGGATCGTCGTCGCCCATACCGTCGCGCAGCTGTACGAGTTCGCGCCACCTTTCGGCCGACAGCAGCACATGCCGGGTCTTCTCGCTCTTTCCGTGGACGGTGATCTGACCTGCATCGTCGCGTTTCTGCGCTTCGCGCGAGCGGAGCCCGCAGATCTCGGAGACGCGCAGGCCTGCTTCGTAGAGGAGCCGCAGGAGCCCCCTGTTGGGGTCATTCGTCTCGCACGCGACGATGTTTTGAACCTACGACTCCGTAGGGATTTGTTCGGCGAGCTCGTTCTTCGAGTTCGGCAGCTTCACCGCCCGCCGGGCATTGAACCGGGAATATCCGATTTCGTGGGCGAACGTGCCGAGCGATTTGACCGCAGCGAGCTTTCTGGCTCGTGTGTCGGCCGCTAAGCCCTCCAGACTGGCGGCGTAGTCTTGGATATCCTCCAACCGAACATCGCTCAGCGAGCGGCCTGTGTGGCGTAGGAAACGGCTGACGTCACGTGTGTACGCTTCGACGGTATTGGCGCTCTTGCCGTTCAGCCACATGCCGATGACCTGAGCGTCGGTTTCGGCCCGCGTAGCCTTCGGCGCACCGATCGCTGCAGATGGGTTCTGAACGCCGTCGGATATGATACTTCCGGCCGCACGCTTGCCCCATCGTGGACATCCCGCGGCAACTCGGTGTTACATTGACTATACATCGTAGTCTCCGAACTAATTCGAAAAAGTACCGCCGTCCGTGCAGGACGACTCTGGAGGCTTTCCGAGATTCGGAAAAACCTTTAACCCAGCCTTTACCTAGGGCAAAGAAAAAGCCCGACTACTCGACGCAATCGGGCTTTCTGAGGTGATCCCGGCAGGAGTCGATCACTGAGCATCTTCCATGTCAATAATCACCGAGCGTTGCGCGCCAAGTGGGCTTTTGTTGTACCTAAACAGAATCAAGCCACTAAAATCCAAGGTCTCGAGGAAAATGATAGTGGGCGGTACTGGATTGCAACGTCTGTAATCGGTTGTAAGCGCGAGTTACACTAGGTGCCGCGTACTCGAGTACCAGACAGAAAAGTGGATCCTGAAGGGGGTTGCCGTTGCGGTACGTATCAAAAATTGTTATACCTATGTTGTACCCGCAACGATTCCCCAACCGATGTTCGCCGTATGGGCGCCAGTGTAAAGCTCGTCCTTCGAAAGAGTAAGAAGCGCAAAGACGGGAAAGTGCCCGTTTGGCTGCGCGTGACCGCCAATCGGAAGACGAGGTTTAAGTCAACCGGCGTCTGGATCGAGCCGAAGTATTGGAATGAGCGCAAGCAGGAAGTCCGGGGCTCGCACGAGCTTTACCGCTCCTTTAACGACGATTTAGCCGAGATGCGCCTCGACGCCCAGGCGGCGGCCATACGGGCGGATTCCGCAGCTGAAGTTATGGCCAAAGTTGAAGGACAGACGGGCAGCCTAACAACGTTTTTCGAGGAGTTTATTGAGAAACTGGACGCGCAGGGCAAGTACTGGGAGCACAAGAAGTACAAAGTTACCCTTGGTAAGCTTCAAGCCGTTGCGGGTGAGGCCATCGATTGGTCCGAGCTCGATGGCACCCTTCTAGCCCGATTTGAACGGCATTGTAGGGAGAAGCGGAAGAACAATCCGAACACGATCCGAAAAGAGTTAGCCCGTCTACGCCGCGTCGTTCGGCAGGCCATCAAAGACGGCGTGTTTGATGTCGCCAACGACCCGTTCCTGACGTACGAACTGCCCAAGCGGGTGGCACCGGACAGGCGTCGGCTCAGGAAGCAGGAGCTCGACGCGCTCAGGAATGTCGATCTTACTGCTCTCGACGACGAAGTCGATCTCGCCCGAGATGCTTTCATCTTCGCCGTATATGGTGCGGGCGTGCGGTTCGGCGATATTTGCCAGCTCCGGCGGGCGGACGTGACGGATGGCACGCTGCGGTACCAGATGATGAAGACGGGCCAGCGAGTCGAGTTTCCGCTCCCAGCGGAAGCGCTAGCGATTCTGGACAAATGGAAGTCCCGTGGCGACGGTACCTTTCTATTCCCGTTCTTGCAGAAAGGGGACGACAGCGACCCAATTCGGCTTCGCCGGCGCATATCCAGCCGTAACGCCGTCGCCAATAAAAACATCAAGATCGCGGCAGCTACGGCGGAGATCACTAACCCGGACGATGTCTCCTTTCACGTCGCCCGGCACTCGTTTGCCGACCTGGCGCGCCGGAAGTCAGGAAATCTTTATGCGATTAGCAAGGCGCTCGGGCACTCGAACCTTAATATCACCGAGCGATACCTTTCGTCCTTCGATCGGGAGGCCGTAAACCGCCTAAGCCAGGATATGTGGAGCGATGAAGGCTAGCAAATTCGCCAGAATCATCAGCCGATATACGACGGTCGTCGTCGACGATGACCTGCCATCGCACTGTTTAGGAGATTGGTTCTGGCTCTGCGACGATGCTGAGGCTGCGGATATCGAGGAAGATGCGTGGGAGCAGCTATACAAGATTTTTCAGGATAGCTATAACCGCTATGTAAGAGCCTTACCGGATGACTACGAAAGCCTGTTGCAGCTACGGAAAAGGCTCCGGATACATCTTGACGCAGTCGCCGAGGAGATCGACGACGCTTACGCCCTGACAAGCACCGAAGCTACGCAGACGAGAAAGTCGCGACTCCACGAATTACGCCGGCTTAGAGATCATATCGCGAGATTGAGGGATAAGTTGGGTGAGAACGCCAGGATGGGAGAGGCCATGCCAGATTGCGTAGAGACGCGGTCTCTGCTCGGGCTACCACCCGAGGCTGGATCTGATTACAACCGCGACTACATCATTCCCGGTAAAGCTGGATTCGATTCGCTTTATGTACCTCTTTTTGCCGATGCCACAATCGGCGACGCCTTGAGGAGCATCGATGCGCGTATTTCGGAAGAAGAGAGCAGTGCACACGCACTTGCCCGCACGTTTGGGTGGATTGCCAGGTCCGTGAGATCGCTCGAAAAAATATTGTTCGAGTTCGAGGTCTACGGACAAATCAAAGAAATGTCGCTTGATGATGCGAAGGACGTAGTGGATGAAGACCGCGGTCGTCCGGCGACAATGCGGGAAGACGACTTTAGGGCGGCTGTACTGCACCTACTGTCGACGAAACGTAAATGTTGGCACCGAAATGGGGAACGTAAAGGCTTGCCCAACAGAAGTGCAATTTATAATCATCTCGAACAGCTTATGTGGAAAAAGAGCAGCAAGGCGCTCCTAAAGGCCGACGGCGAGCCGATCACGTATCAGCACGCGAATTCAAAAATCAGAGAGTTCGCGGCTGAGCTAGGCGCGGACGGCTTGAAGCAGCTACGAAAGGACGCGGGCATTTCCGACTAGCAATTCCTTCATGATCGACTTCTGGAACCGAGGGAGGGCGTCGGTCTCGCCATGGCTGAAAAGTTCGAACGCTGAAACGTGGCCCATCGGGATCTCGTTCGGGCCGATCTCCGCGGTGTAGGTCTTCTTGACTAAGGCCAGCGTGTCTTTCATTATCGAGGCCGAGAGCATGCGGCGCCTACAGTTGCCACATAGGCTGTCTGACTTGTCATACGCACGAGGAATCGACTAATTAGCCCACGCCTGCAAGTACTCGCTCCGGCATCGATCCGATCACGGTTTGCTTACTGATCCGGGCACCGCTCCTGGCGTCGTACACCATCTGGACGTGCTGGCCTTCCTCGGCATCGCTACTGCGCAAGCGGCGGCGCAGAAGGCGCGCGAGGGCTTCGTCCTCTATGGTCACGATTATTTGACGGCCGGATCGTCGAATTGCAGACAATAGCTCGGTCAGTTGGAGCGCTCGGAAGTCGTCGATGTGCTGAACGGGATCGTCGAGAATGAGCGTATTAAACCGGCTCCACGTGCAGCCTAGATGGACCGCGAGGAGAAATGCCAGTCCCACGGCCCGCCGCTGGCCACTGCTAAAGAAGAGACTCGGGTTTTTGCCATCTACGTCGAACCGGAGATACAGCTGGATATTTCCCCGAACTTTCGTCTCCAGGTTCATCCAGTCGACGTGCGGTCGTAGCCGCGAATATAGTTCTGTGAGGAGAGGTGCCAGCTTGCGAATTCGGTCCTTGTGCACCTGTCCCGCTTCGCTCTTGACGCGCTGCCGAACCTTGTCGGCCTGCTCGTGTCTCTCACGCGTGTACCTGAGCTCTTCCTGGGTCTCCTCTCGTTTCTGTCGTTCCTCGTCGAGCCTAGCCTGGAGGTTCTCAATTTTCTTAAGCGCCAGCGACGCCTCGACATCGGACACTTTTTCGTCCAGTTGGGTCCGCAGTCGCCTGCGTTCGTTAATTTCGCGTTCTAGCTTGCCGGAATCTAGGTCAGGGACCTCTTGCTGAGCGTTCTGGTTGTCCGTGGCAGGTTTTTCGTCTACCTGTCCAGCATCCTCCTTTCGGTCTTCAAGCACATCGTCAGCGCGTTCTCGGACGGCGTTCAGTTGCGAGATGAGAGTCGCTCGCTGATCGCGAACCTCGTCCCGTTCCTTCACAAGCTCTTCCTTCTGGCTACGGAGTGGGTTGAGCTGTTCTGTTTGCTGATCGATTTGGCCGTTCAGGTTGTCGATCCGATCGATGATGTCATCCACGGTACTCCGGAGTCGTCGTAGGCTGGCCTCAAACTCCTCAGGCGTGGGCGACTCTCCACAGAGCGGGCATTCGCCAACTTCCGTCAGCCCGATCTCTTCCCCAAGACGGTGAAGCTCGGCCAAATTCGCTGAGTCCGGCTGTCGCTTCTGAAAAGCTTCCAGCTCGGCTTCCAGGGCCTTCTTGCGGGCTTCCACCTGCTTAATTCGGCTTTGTAATTCCTCGATCTCACCCGACAGCTTTTTCAGCCGCTGCGCGGTCTCGCCCCCTTCCCGATAGCGCTCGATACGGTTACGCAGCTCGTTGAAGTCGCTCAGCGCGTGAGCAAGTTCATTGGCCTGTTCACGGAGATCGATAACCAGCTTTCGCGCCCGTGTAGCGAGTTCGGTCGTGCTGATTTCCTCGTCAGCGTCCAGTCGATCCGCTTTAGCAAGTTGGTCCTTTACAAACGCAACCGATATCTCAACGCTTTCGATGTCTTCGGCTTCGTCACGAGCCGCGTCAATTTCCGACTGGAGCCTGTTGACCTCAATCTCATGCCTCTCCAACCGCGGCTCCAGATCGCGGACCTTCTCTTTTAGTTTATCGCATACTTTCTTGGTGCGCTCCATGGAATCGGCAAACACGTCCATACCCAGAGCTCGCCGCACGAACTTGTACCGGTCTCTTTCACCAGCTTCCACGCTAAGGTCGGTAATACGCTCGTCGCGAATGATCGAGGTCTCGCACAAGCGGCGGAGAGGACTGTCAGGAGCCTGCCCGGGATCACACAGCCAAGAAACAACTTCCTCTTCTGCACTTGCACTTTCGAATTCATTGTCCGGTGCCCCGTCTCCACCAACGCTCCGGCGCACCACGAGAGGCTTCTCAAACTCACGCTCTAGAACGATCTCGCGTCTATCGTCATCCCGGACGTAGAGCCGGACAAATGTGCCGTCGGACGGCGCTCCCTCGCCTTGCCACCGGATGTAGTCAGCGTAGCCCTCCTGATTTTCGGAGTAGTCCGACTCTCTTCGTATATCTCCAGTGAAGACGTACTCGATCGCGTCGCAGAAGGTGCTCTTCCCCGAGCCGTTGCGCCCGGAAATGACCGTGAAGCCGGAAGGCAGACGGAGGTCAATGGCGTCTCGAACGCCCCGGAAGCCAGAAATCTCGATGCGTGATAGTCTCATTGGTCCTGGGCCGGTCTGTCCTGGAGTAAGTCGTTCACGATGTCGACGGGCAACGCGTTCTCGTCGAGAACGCTCAAGAAGGCTTCGTCGAACTCTTCGCGGAGTTCCTCTTCGAGTTGCTTTCGGTAATCCTCTGCCGCCAACTTCGGTTTTCTCTGGATAGGGAGAAGCGGAAGGAGTGCGGCGACGACACCCTCGACGTCAGTCACGTTGGCACGGGCAATCTTCCGTGTCCCTCGAAAGTTTTCTTCGATACGGAAGAGCTTGTTTTCCTGCTCAGCATGTTCACGGTCAGCCTCCGAGAAGTCGCCAACCGCGAGGTGAACCGTGTAGGCGTTCCACACCTTCTCCTGGTTGCTGGCCGACCGAAGTGCGTTCTCATTGGTCCGCAAGAATCGGTTCTGCCGATCCTCATACCCGTCGATAAGATCTCGGACGGACGCGTAAGTTGTGACCATTCCGAAGACGCTTCGATCCTCGAAGTAGACCCGGTCGGTTTCGTCCGGCTCCTGCCAGGTCTCATAGCCGACCTTTGAGAGCTCCGTTTGTGCTGCCGTTAGTGGATCCATTATTCGTCTTCGGTCGTGTTGAGTAAGTCCGTCTCGTTCTGAAGGTAGCGGACTAGATCGTCGTCCGTCCACCAAACCTGGGCCTGCCCAGTCCGAACGACATCGTCGTCCGTAGGCTCGCGCACGAGATTCTGGCGACCGGGAAGCGAGCCGCGAGAGCCGACGCAGACGTGAGCCGTCACGCCGCGCGGCGTGTCCCCAGCCCGTGCAAATTCGTCTTTCACGCGTTCGACCTCTCGGCCTTGACTGTTGACGAGTCGCAGGGCAGCTCCACCCAATTTGTATAGCCGCCCCTCCATAGTTGCCGCCCCCTCCATCAACAACTGGTGCAAAGCCCCTACGCGCTCGTACGCTGCTCCCGTCGGATCTCGGTCGGTCACTGGCTTTCCCGTTGGGACTCCCTGGAAGTCTCGGCGCAGATCGTAGATGTCCTTCATCGCCATGTGGTCTAGCGGAGGAAGCTTCACTTGCTCCGTCGAGGCGACCCCATAATACTCCAGAACCCGCCCTTCATCCCTCACCTCGTGTAGCAACTCCCGGAAGAACCAAGCGGAGAACTCTTGGCGCAGGCGCTCCATGAACTCGTTGCCGCAGGCCCGGACGTGCTGAAAGTTAACATCGTTGCTCTGATCGACCCATTCCCAGAGTCCTTCCGCTTTTTCCTTGAGTTCCTCCGGGCTACTCGGATCTACGAGAGTTACGGATCGCGGATAATGATCCTGTATACTTCTGTTCAGAGTTTCATTGAGGTGAGGCCAGTCGGTCCAGTATCCGATTACGAGGAGGTCCTTCCCCGGAAGATGCTCCTGCATCCAAGTCTGAAAGCGCTCGACTCGCCCTCTGATGGGTGCCTCATTCAACTGTTGTTCGCACCACACGGTGTGCTGTTCTTCATGGTCGAAGCATCCGTGCACCTTCAACAAGGGACTGTGGTCCGGATTTCTATTAAAGTGACTTCGTCTCACAACTCCACGAAACCGGCCTTTGCCCAGCTTCTTGGCGGCATGTTCAACCAGATAATCGACATTCGTACTAAGTGCCGCTTCTGCAATCCGAGCGATTAAGAAATCGGCAACGGTTTCGTGACCGGGATTGGACGCCTTGAAGAAATCTTCGGAGTTGATAGTAGGCAGGAAGAAGTTTTGGAACTCTGGTGCATTGTCCAACGCCCACTTCGCGATCTCCTCTATCTTGTTGCCGACCGTACCGACTAGCGACTCTCCATGCAAGCGCTGGTACTTCTCCTCCAGCTTCTGGACGAGGGCATAGGCAGACGGAAGTGAACTCGGCGGGTCCATCGAAAGTCCGGCACCGCAAAAAAAGACTAGGCACCGGTTGTTTATCGATGTGATCAGCGTCTTCAACGCTACGTCCATTTTGACCGGCAACCAAGTACCTCCATTATCTCCGTGATCGGCCACTGCCTCAACGTCCGAAGCTTCTACTGACCTCGTATCCTCGTTGCTCGCGTCTCCATTGCTCATCAATTAAGTCGCTTCCTCGTTGATCGTGCTCGTGTTCGACCTTGAAGCCGCACCTCAGTAACAATTATACAGGACATCTTTGTTTATCCTTGCCGGTCCTCCCAATCACGATGGAGCGCATGAGATCATCGAATACGTGGCTTCAATATGATCTCCGTTCTGTAGCTTCATCAGACACTACTCGCCAGCTTCGGCATTGCCTGGTCGGGCCAGGCAAATTTGTGGATAGCTTCCCTGGATTCAAGTTCGCTGCGGCTTGCTGACCCGGTTTCGTAACTTCTTGTACCGCCAATCTCTTAGAGCGCAGCAACAGTAACGCATTATGGTTTGGCGCTCAGGGGCACCATATCGCAATCGTTCATGATAGCAATGTATACGCGTATCTATTCCTCGGCAGACCCATCTCTATATGTTCGCTCCAGCGTGTCATGCAGGCGCTCTTTTGCGGAAGCGTTTAACAAGAAGCATCAAGTTAAAATGGATGGACGCCAGTCATTGCTCGTCGCGCAATAGGAGCTTTGCAACTTTGACCTATGCTACTCAGAAGCCAGTCCGATTATGAGCACAACCTCTTGCTGTTCGGGTTCGCGTTAATTGATTGGATCATTCATCCCTAGTACCCCCAATCCTCATGCGATAGAGGAGCGGCGTTGAGCGTATCCCGGTGTAGTCGCCACTTCGGCATGAATCGATCCATGAGCGCCCGAAAGCGGTCGTTGTGGTGCCGCTCCAATAGGTGTACCATCTCGTGCACGACGATATATTCCAGACACTCAGGCGGTTTCTTCGCCAGCTCCAGATTGAGCCAGATGCGCCGGTCGTCGGGCGTGCAGCTGCCCCACTTGGTTTTCATCTGCTTGACGCCCCATTCGGCCACCTCCACGCCAAGCACCGGCTCCCACTCGGTGACGAGTTGCGGGATGCGCTCTTTCAGCTGCTCCCGATACCATTCGGCCAGCACGTCTCTGCGGCGTTCCGCACCGGCTTCGGGCCGCACAAACATTTCCAGCGTCGTGGGCTTGCGAAGACGGACAATGTTCGGGCCCTGATGTCGAATCACATTAAGGAGGTAGCGGTGTCCCCAAACGTAGTGGCTCTCGCCGGTAACCATCTCGCGCCGAGATTGGCGGGGCTGCTCGGCCAATTCGCGCTGTTGGCGGCGGATCCAGTCGAGCCGGTCGATTACGGCGAGGCGGACGGCCTCATCGTCGACGTGAACGGGGACGGCAATCCGCACGCGCCCCGAGGGCGGGTAAACACTGAGGTGAACGTTTTTGATATCTTTGCGGACGACCTCGACCTCGATGCCACTGACTTCGAGCACGGCTTCGGCGACGACCGGCGGACGCTCTTCAGTAGTCATTCTGGTTCTTGACTAAATCGAAGATCTCCTCGGTTCGGGTCTCGATGCCGTATTCGGCCAGCTGCTCACGGATTACGTTGCGCACTTCGCGCTCTTTAAAGTGGCTGCCGCGCCAGCCGTCCTTTTTCGTTTCCCGCAGCGTCTTATCCAGGTCGACGGCCAGGTCCTCCTGCTCGTCCAGGTTGTCGTACAACGCGCGCCTGGACGGACTGTTGATACGCGGCGGGTAACTCGTGGTCTCCTCAGGTCGCATCACCTGACGGGACAACTCCTCGATTTTCTTCAAGTAGGCCTTGTAGCTTATCGCTTGCGCCTTGCGCTGCTGAATAAGCGTGTCGAGCAGGCGCGACATCTTCTCGTAGTATTTCGGGTTGACGTCCTGGCGGTCCACGATCGTCGTCCGAACGTTATTCTCGATCGTCTCCGCCACGGACTCCTTATCCTTCCGGATGCCCTCCGGCAGCGCCTCGGTTGCGGCGCCGAGCCCTCGCTCTACGATGGCCTCGATGAGGGGTATGTCCTCAAACTCGGATACGACCTCACTTTCCTCCGCGCGGATATATGTGTCGAGCAGGTGCCGCATGGACGGCTCGAGGGCCTTTAAGTCCGGCGCGTCGCCGCTTGTGAGCTTTACCTCCCGGCGCACGTTCTCATAGTGCGCCACCTCGTCGCGGATGGCTACGGCTTCGCGGGGACTGTATCCGGCCTCCTGCATTTCGTTTGCCAGGTTGGCGTAAGACCTCACGAGCTTCCCGACGTGCTTGTAGAGGGCCGCGCGCTTCGGCGCATTCTCCTTCACGGCCTCCCGGTCGGAGGTATCCTCGGCGCAGAAGTAGTCCATGTACTGCGGCGTGTCCCTGGGCGGCTCGACCGGCTCGCAGAGTGCCGTTACGGCTTCCAGAGCGGCCTCCAGGTCACTCCGAGTCTCATGCAGCCGGTCTTTGAGAAGTCCCTGGACGTCCTCTCTGTCGTAGCCGTCGAGGGCGCCGCCGGTATAATCGTTGATGGCCCCTTCGAGCGATTTGAAGAGGTCCTTGTAATCAACGATATAGCCGTATTCCTTATCCTCCCCATGCAGCCGGTTGACGCGGCAGATCGCCTGGAAGAGGCCGTGATCGCGCATCGTCTTATCAATGTAGAGGTAGGTGGCCGGCGGCGCATCGAAGCCGGTTAGAAGCTTGTCGACGACGATGAGGAGCTTCATCTGCCCGGGCTGCTCCACAAACTTCTTCTTGATCTGCTGCTCGAATTCCTCGACGCGGTTCATGGCCGTATCTTCCGGCTCATCGAAGTAGTCGGCGAGCATCTTGCGGTAGATCTTGTACTGAGTCAGCTTCTCGGTCAGTCCTTCACCGGTCTCCTCCCCTTTGATGTCTCCGGGTGACGGCTTGTAGCTTGTGATAATTGCACACCGTCCCTCGAGATCGGTCTGAACAAAGATCTGATAGAGCCGGCAGGCCTGATAAATGCTGCTACATACGAGCATGGCGTTACCCCGGCCCTCCGCAAGGCGAGGCTTAATGCTCATGTCGAGCAGGATGTCGTCGGCAATCTTCTTGAGCCGCGGCTGGGAACTGTGCACTTCCCTTAGGGTGCCCCACCTCGCCTTTAGGCGGCTCTTGGCCACGTCCGTGAGTCCGCGCGTTTTCGCCTCGAACCACCGGTCGACCTTCTCCGGGGAGGTGAGGTCCTGGTCGATGTCGCGCGCTTCGTAGCGCAGGTCGAGCACGACCTCGTCGCGGACGGCCTCATCGAATTTATATGTGTGGATGTAGGGGCCGAAGATTTCGATCGTGCGCTGCTTGTCCGCCTTCAGCAGCGGCGTGCCGGTAAAGCCGATAAAGGTCGCCTCCGACAGAATCGTCTTCATCGCTTGGTGCAGCTTGCCCGACTGCGTGCGATGCGCCTCGTCGACGAACACGAATAGTTCGCCCTTGGCCTCGAAATCGGCCGGCAAGCTCTTCCGCACGTCCTCGACGTACTTGTCCATCGCCTCAGACTCGCCGCGGCCGAACTTATGCACGAGTGAGCACATGAGCCACGGGTTGGTGTTGTTCAGCCGGCGCACGAGATCCGCGCCGCTGGTTGTGCGGTAGATGTCTTCGTTGACGCCCTTGAAAACGCTCTCGATCTGGTCGTCGAGCTCGGTCCGATCGGTGACGATGAGCACGCGCGCGCCGCTCACATGCTCGCGGATCCATTTGGCGAGCCACACCATGACGAGGCTCTTTCCGGATCCCTGCGTATGCCAGATGATGCCGCCCTCTCTGCGGCGAACGGCCTCCTTGGCCGCCTGAACGCCGAAGTACTGGTTGTGGCGGCACAGCTTCTTCGTGCCGGCATCGAAAACGAGGAAATCGTGGATGATCTCCAAGAAGCGGTCCTTACGTAGAAGACGCAGCAGCGAGCAGTCAAGCGCGCCTACCGCGCCGTCGCAATTTCCGATCGGGAGATATTTCTCTGACGGCGGATCCCCCGGCGTCCAGTCCGGGGATTCTTCCTTCCAGGTGAGGTAATATTTCTCCGGCGTCTCGATCGTCCCATAGCGCAGCCCCTCCGTATCGTTGCCCGCCATCACGAGCTGCATCGTAGTGAAGAACGGCTGGATGAACTCCTTCTTCTGATTGTCGAGGTTCTGGCGGATCCCCTCAGCCACCGAAACGATGGAGCGCTTCAGCTCCAGAACGGCAAGGGCGATGCCGTTGACGTAAATAACGACGTCCGGGCGCTTGTCGTTTTCACCACGGACGGTGACCTCCTCTGCTACATAAAAGTCGTTGGCTTCCGGGTCGTGCCAGTCGATTAGGTGCACGGTCTGAGCCTGCTCGCCGGCTCCTTCCTTAACCTTGATGCCGTAGCGGAGGAGCTCGTAGACGTCCTTATTGGCGTCGTAGAGGCTCGTGCCGGATCCCAGCGCCGCCGCCTGGCCGAGCTTATGTAGCGCGCGGCCGATGAGCCTCTCGCTGAACCTGCGGGCCCGCAGCCACTTTCTGAGGAGGTCCGATTCGACGTTCCGATTGTCCGCCCGGTCCTTCAAGTTACCGAGGTAGCCGTAGCCGAGCCCGTCCCGGTCACGAATGAGACCGATGACACGATTCTGAGTGGGTCGTTCAGGCTGGCCGACGGTACTCATACGAGGCGAGTCTTGCCGGTGAGTAGCTCCTGCATCATGCCCTGCTTGATTGCCTGCGTCTTGTCGCGGCGGGCCTTCAGAGCATCGATTTCGGCGTCCATATCGGAAAGGGTTTCGGCGATGGCCTCTTGCTCTGAGATAGATGGAACAAGAAAGGCCAGATCTGAGAAGCGCGACTTCGAGACGATGTGCGTAGCCGTCTTTCCCGCACTTGCGAGGAGAACGTCTTTGTTATTCTCGAAAAGGTAGTACAGGAAGTCGGAATCGTGACGTCCATTCGGAATGATAGCATTGATCTGCTGGTTACACGCTCCCGTAGCCGGAAGTACCGCGTTCTTCCCGAGGCTCGCTATACAAGTAATTAGTACCGCTCCCCGAGGTAGCATCCGCAAGACGTTGAGGCCTTCGCTAGTGAGGGTACGCGCTGTCACGCGAATGTCTTTCTTCGCGCCTATGTCCGAAGGTGTTACCCATAGATTATCACCGCCCCAGAACCGTCCAATCCCGGTCGGCGGCGTTCCGCCGGTGATCACATCACCAAATTCCGACACCCGCCTCGTCTCCCACGCCCCACTAAAGCCCGGCAGGCGCTGCTCGCCGGTGAGCAGCCGCTGCATCGCGGCCGTCTTGATGGCCCGCTTCTTGGCGATCAGCGCATCGAGCTTGGCAATCAGCGCGTCCACGTCCGAAAGTGCGGCGGCGATGGCGCGCTGTTCGGGGAGTGGTGGATGTGGGACGGATAGCCGATTGAGATCTTTCAGATTGACAACGATCTGTGCCGACCCGGCCCCGGGTCTGAGGAACTCCTGTCGCCCCAATGGCGAATTCAGATAATACGCAAGATACTCCGAGTTAAGGCAATCGCGCGGACGCAATAGGCCGACGGCCCGTGATATATTCCCCCCAACTAACCACTCCCGTACAACAGCAGATTCCCCAGGATATCCGACCAGGGCAATCAGTACGTCATCCGCTTCCAAGAGCGTTCTGTCATATTCTTCGCTTTTGCGTTCGGAAACGAACGGCAGGTTGAAATTAATCCGGCCACCCTTGATGTCGCCTCCACGCACCATGGGCACGCCGGACCGCTGAAAGTTTCCTGCTTTGACGATGCCGTACGTTGCCGAATTAACAAGGAGCTCGCTTAACTCAACGACAGGCCAATCGGCAGCGAGTCCAGACAACTCGTTTCTCTTCGACCTAGCCTTCATAACACGCCCATCGTCTTCAGATGCTTATCCACACGTCTTGCGAGCATACCTACCTCATCCTCAATATCCGGCAGCGGTTCGGCATAGCGCTCCTCCAGCTCCTGCACGCGCCCGGCGAGCTGCCCGGTGATGCGCTCCACCTCAGACCGGACGGCGTCCTCCACCGTGGCGAGCCACTTGTCTTCTACCACCAGCGTCTTGATCTCCTCCACCGATAACGCCGAATAATTCGCCTTCACGGCGCGGTAGAGATCCGCCGTCGCGTCCTTAAGTAGCCCCTTCTGCGATGAGGCCTCATCGGAAAGCCGCAGGTAGTCGTAGAGCACGTCCAACTCGGCGAAGACGCCCTCCGGGTCCTCCACGCCGCGTGTCCACTCGCGCGTTCCGAAATTAGTCTTCGTGATCGACCGGACCTGCTTATAGCGCGCCGTGCCCTTCGCGAAGGTCTCAAGGCCAAGGTCTT
>JBBDTI010000093.1:0-15053 GCA_040904565.1 Rhodothermales bacterium | reverse complement strand
ATCCTGACCCAGTGCTGGGTGCAGGTCGACTTCACGTATTTCCAGACGTTTGTGGACGTGCCCGCCAATGTGACGGTCGATGCCTTCGCCATCACCTTTAACGGCATCGACGACGGCGCGCGGATATCGATCTACAATTCCGCGTATCCCAGCGGTACGGTTGTCGCCGGAAGCTACGTATTTCTGGGCGGAGCCGGTACGTCCGACCTCGCCGACCTGATCGTATCCGGCGAGATCAACCGCGTCGTCATCACGCAGATGGATGACTGTCCCACCGGCAACAATCTTCACGAGGCCAGAGTCAATCTGAATGGAACCGTCGTGCAGGCCAACCAGGCGCCGGTGGCGGTGGCCGTAGGTGACGCCACACTCGAATGCGCGGGTCCGGCCGGTACGTCCGCCGCCCTCGACGGCAGCGGCTCCTCCGATGTCGACGGGGATGCGCTCACGTACACGTGGACCGACGCCGACGGCAACGTCCTGGCCACCGGCGCCACCGCGTCGGTGCTGCTGCCGGTCGGCACGCACGTAATCACGCTGACCGTCGATGACGGCAACGGGGCCACGGACACGGACGAGGTCACGGTCACGATCGAGGATACGATCGCGCCGTCTATCGCGATCTCCGGCGGACCGCTGAGCCTGTGGGCGCCGAACCACAAGTACCACACCATCAGCCTCTCCGGCGTGGTGAGCGTGACGGATCAGTGCTCGGGGGATCTGGGCACGGGGTCGATCGCGTCGGTCTCGAGCGACGAGCCCGACGAGACCGCCGGCAAGAAGAACGGCAAGGGCAAGGGCCCGCGCGGCGGCGGTGACGGCAACACGGTTAACGACATCGTGATCCTGGACTGCCAGACGGTCGACCTCCGAGCCGAGCGGCTCGGCGGCGGCAACGGCCGCGTCTACACGGTAAACGTGGCGGCGGCCGACGGCGTGGATCTCACCGCGGCGGCCTCCTTCGAGGTGCACGTGCCGCACGACCAGGACACGCCGGCCGTGGCCGACGCGCCGATCTTCACGATCGATGCCCCGGCCTCGTGCGCGCCTGCGGCGCGCACCGTGGCGAAGGTGGCGGCAAGCGGTGACGCGACGACCGAGGCCGAGAAGCCGGCCCTCGCACTGGAGGGCACGGCGCCCGACGCGGTTGCTTCCAGCGAACTCGCCGCGAAGGCGGCCGAGCTGCCGGCGGAGTTTGCCCTCGAGCAGAACTATCCCAACCCGTTCAACCCGACGACCACGATCACCTTCGCGCTTCCTGAGGCGAGTGCGATCGTGCTGCGCGTCTACAACATGATGGGTCAGGAGATTGACGTGCTCGTCGACGGAAGCCTCGCGGCGGGCCGCCACGAGGTGCGCTTCGACGCGGCCGAGCTGAGCAACGGCGTCTACGTCTACGTCCTGGAGGCAGGCTCCTTCAGGTCGGTCCGACGCATGGTGCTGATGAAGTAACGGCCGGCTCGCAGCAAACAGTCAGTAGTTACGTTTGAAAGCGGTGGCGTCCTCTCAGGGACGTCACCGCTTTTGTTTTTAAGAGAAGCCGCATCGTCGAAAAACGGCGCCTCGTGCACGCCCGTGCTTCCCGAATGCAAATCATGTCGTAGTAGTGCAGGCTGAAACATGGCGCGCATCTTGTTATCAGAAACGTCGTTATCCCTCATGAGACGCTGGTTACCGCGCCACCGTGCACACCTGGACGCCCTTCCCATTTCGGGCTCGGCCTCTGTGTCCGCACGCACCGCGGCTTCCGAAACGGAAGGCACTCCTTCCTGCACTCAGCTTGCAAGAACGATCCATGAAACGGTACACCTCCCTCCTCCTCATCCTGCTGGTAGCGCTCTCACTTCCGGCGGCTGCCCAGCAGCAGAGGGCCCTTTCCGTCACGGGCGCGGTCGTAGACGCCGAGGACGGCTCAGCGCTGCCGGGCGTCACGGTCGTGCTCCTCGACGCGGCCGACTCGGTCATGGTGGCCGCCGGCACGTCCGGGCCCGGGGGCCGGTTTGCCGTTCGAGCTCCGCGGGAAGGGACCTATCGTCTCAGGCTTTCCTTCGTCGGCTTCGTCCCGCACGTCCAGGACGTCGCCGCCGGCGAAACACCGAACGACGTCGGCTCCATCCGGCTCGAAGCGTCGGTCACGGACCTCGACGAGGTCGTGGTGCAGGACGTTCAGGAGCGTTTTCGGATGCGGGGCGATACGGCCGTCTTTAACGCCGACGCCTACCGGGTGAATCCGGATGCCTCCGCCGAAGACCTGATCGGGAAGATGCCCGGCGTCGTCCTCGGACAGGACGGCACCGTCGAGGCGCAGGGCGAACAGGTCCAGCGCGTCACGGTCGACGGCCGCGAGTTTTTCGGTGACGATCCGGCTGTGGCACTCCGCAACCTGCCGGCCGACGTCATCCAGAACATCGAAATCTTCGACCGCGAGAGCGACCAGGCCCAGTTCACCGGATTCAGTGACGGCAATACGGAGCGCACGATCAACATCGTCACGCGCACCGGGATGAGCAACGGCCAGTTCGGAAAGGCCTACGGGGGGTATGGCGAGAGCAACCGCTACATCACCGGCGGCAACACCAACATCTTCGACGGCGATCGCCGGATCTCCGTCATCGCGCTGGCGAACAACGTCAACCAGCAGAACTTCGCGTTCGAGGACCTGCTCGGCATCACGGGCGGCGGCAATCGCCGCTTCGTAGGAGGCGGTCCCGGTGGCGGGGGAGGCGGGGCCGTCTTTCGCGGCGGTGGCGGCGGTGGGCGCGGAGGCGGCGGAGGGTTCAATCCGCGCGACTTTCTCGTCGGGCAACAGGGCGGGTTGAATACGACCACTTCGGTCGGACTCAATTATAGCGACAATATCGGCTCCAGTCTGCGGATGAGCGCCAGCTACTTCTTCAACCGCATGGAGAATGCGAACGACGCGTTCACGGACCGCCAGCTCTTCCTGCCGGACGAGCAGACGCAGTTCTACAACGAGACGACGCAGTCCTCGAGCACCAATTACAACCACCGGCTCAGTGGACGCCTCGAATACACGTTCGACGAAAACAACTCGCTGCTCATTCGCCCCAACCTCAGCTTCCAGGATAATGCGGCACGGACCACGCAGAACGGCGCGAACATGCTGACCGGGGGCACGCTGCTCAACGAGGCGCTCAGCGCGTACGCGTCGAGCAACGTCGGCTACACGTCGTCCACCGAAATTCTGTACCGCCACCGGTTCGCCACGCCCGGGCGCACCCTCTCGGCCCAGCTCGACGTGGGCATGAACGACCGCTGGGGGGACACGGAGCAGTTCTCCGTCACGGAGTTCTACGACGAGAGCGACGAGCAGGAGAACACGACCTACGACCAGGAGATCGACAGCAAGGCGGCCGGTCGCTCCGTCTCGCTGAGCCTCGACGTCACGGAGTCGCTGGACGAGAACAGCCAGCTTCGGCTGAGCTACGAGCCGTCCTACGGCAAGAACGTGTCGGACCGCTCGGCGTACGTGCTGGACCTGCAGACGGGCCGCTACGTGATCCTGGATCCGACCTTTTCGAGCCTGTTCGACAACGACGCCGTTCGCCAGCGCGGCGGCGCCTCGATGCAGCACAACTTCGGCGAGCGCTTCGAGCTGCAGCTCGGCGTCGAGGCTCAAAACGAACGACTGCTGGGCGACCAGACCTATCCCGTCGCCTTCGAGCTCGACCGGTCGTTCTTCAGCGTTCTCCCCGAGGCCGAGATCGAGTACGATTTTGGTGAGCAGGGGGATGTGGAGCTGCGGTATCGGACCCGTACGAATACGCCCTCGGTGAGCCAGCTGCAGGACGTGGTCGACAACACGAACCCGCTCTTTCTGCAGGCCGGCAATCGAGATCTCGAGCCCAGCTACACGCACACCGTCAGCCTGCGGGGTCGCCGGGGCAACTGGCAGGCCGGCCGCATGACGTTCGGATTCATGAGCGTCGACTACCAGCGCAACCCTATCGGTACCGCGTCGCTGCTCGCGGCGCGCGACACGGTGCTGTTCCAGGGCGTGCTCCTGCAGCAGGGCGCGCAGTTCTCTCAGCCGGTGAACCTGTCCGACGCGAGCATCAACGCGCGGTCCTTCGTGGGCGTCGGATTGCCCTTCCCACTGCTGGAGAGCAACCTGAACCTGCGGGGCGGCGTCTCCTATGCGCGGACGCCGGGCCTGATTAACGGGCAGGCAAACCTGTCAACGCAGTATAGCACGAATGGGGGCGTCACGGTCGCCAGCAACATCAGCGAACAGCTCGACTTCACGCTGTCCTACGGCGGCGCCTACACGGTGGCGAGCAACTCGTTCTACGAGCGGCTCGACGAAAACTACTACCGCCACGACGCGGGCGTACGATTTACGTGGCTCCCGCTCGGACGCCTGGTGCTCGAGACGAGCCTGACGTTCAACGATTACGTCGGACTCGACGAGGCGCTCTATCCCACCACGTTCATCATGAACGCCGGGCTCGGCTACAAATTCCTGCGCCAGAACGCCGCCGAGGCCAAGCTCGTCGTGGGCGATATCTTCAACCAGGAGACGGGCATTCGCCGAACGATCACCGAGTCCTACATCGAAGACAGCAACATGCAGGTCCTCGGCCGGTACGTCCTGCTGAATCTCACCTACACGTTCCGCAATTTCGGATTGTAGGTAGAGCGCGCCGCAGTAAGGTAGAGCGCGCCGCAGTGACGAGCAGCTGGATCGCGACGAAGCACCTGGTATGACGGCAGCGCGTTGCGAGACGAACCCGCTCCCACCGCCGCAACCCTAGGCTTTTCCCCTACACGTAGAGGATCCGTCCGCGCACATCCGGCCCGCGTACGACCGCCTAAGTTGAAAGGTAGAGCGAACCGCCGCATCGATGCTCTACCTGACAACAGGGACTTGCCATGCCGGACATCTCCAGCGAACGCGCCACGATCACCGTCGACGGCAACGAGGCAGCCGCCCTCGTCGCCCACCGCACGAACGAAGTCATCGCCATCTACCCGATCACGCCGGCCTCGCCGATGGGCGAGCACGCCGACCTCTGGAGTACGCTCGCACGCAAGAACGTATGGGGATCGGTGCCGGAGGTCGTCGAGATGCAGGCCGAAGGCGGCGCCGCGGGGGCGGTCCACGGCGCGCTGCAGGCAGGATCTCTGACGACGACCTTTACGGCCAGCCAGGGACTGCTCCTGATGATCCCGAACATGTACAAGATCGCCGGGGAACTGACTCCGACGGTCTTTCACATCGCGGCGCGGTCCGTCGCCGCACAGGCGCTGTCCATCTTCGGGGATCACAGCGACGTGATGGCGGCGCGGGCTACCGGCTGGGCTATGCTGTTCTCCGGATCGGTGCAGGAGGTGATGGACTTCGCGCTCATCGCGCAGGCCGCCACCCTCGAGACGCGCGTCCCCTTCCTACACATCATGGACGGATTTCGCACGTCGCACGAGATTCAGAAGATCGAGCGCGTGTCCGACCAGGACATCCTATCTATGCTCGACGAGAGGGCGATCCGCGCGCACCGCATGCGGGCGATGTCGCCGGACCGGCCGTTCATTCGAGGCACGGCACAGAATCCGGACGTGTTCTTTCAGGCCCGCGAAAGCGTCAATCCGTTCTACGACGAGACCCCCGAGATCGTCGAGAGGATCATGAACCGGTTTGCCGAACGCACGGGACGGCGATACGGCCTGTTCGATTACGTCGGCGCCCCCGACGCCGAGCGCGTCCTCGTCCTGCAGGGCTCCGGCTGCGAAACCGCGGAGGAAACGGTGACCTATCTGGCCGACCGGGGTGAGAAGGTGGGTGCCGTCAAGGTGCGGCTCTTCCGGCCCTTCTCGTCCCGGCATTTCCTCGACGCGCTACCGGAGACGACGCGCGTGCTCGCCGTACTGGATCGGACGAAAGAACCGGGCTCGGCGGGCGAGCCACTGTATCAGGACGTCATGACGGCGATCGGAGAAAGATTTTCGTCGTACGACGCCGACGGGCAGGCGGATGCGGGCGCGGAAGAGAGCGAGAACGGCGATCCGCGGCCCGTCGATGCACGCCCACCCCGGGTAATCGGCGGCCGTTACGGGCTCTCCTCCAAGGAGTTCACCCCCGCGATGATCAAAGGGATCTTCGACGAGATGAACACGCCGCGTCCGAAGAACCACTTCACCGTGGGCATCTACGACGACGTCACCCACACGAGTCTGGACTGGGATCCGGCGTTCGACATCGAGCCCGACGACGTCACGCGGGCCGTGTTCTGGGGCCTCGGCTCCGACGGCACGGTCGGCGCCAACAAGAATTCGATCAAGATCATCGGCGAGGAGACCGACCGATACGCCCAGGGCTATTTCGTATACGACTCGCGGAAGGCAGGGGCCCGCACGATCTCGCACCTCCGGTTCGGTCCGAGGCCCATCCGCAGCACGTATCTGATCCGGAAGGCCGGATTCGTCGCCGTGCATCAGTTCGGCTTCCTCGAGCGCTACGACACGCTCGAGCCAGCTGCCGAAGGGGCAACGCTGTTGCTCAACTGTCCACATCCGGTCGACGAGATGTGGGAGCACGTCCCCGAGCGCGTCCGTCGTCAGATCGTCGAGAGAAAGCTTACGGTCTACGCGATCGACGCCTATGAGGTGGCGCGCGAGGTCGAACTCGGCGCGCGCATCAACACGATCATGCAGACGTGCTTCTTCGCGCTCAGCGGCGTTCTTCCGAAGGAAGAGGCGATCGAGAAGATCAAGGAAGCAATCCGCACCTCGTATGGGAAGCGGGGGGAAGCGGTCGTCCGCCGTAACTTCGCGGCCGTCGACGCCACGCTCGAGCGGCTCCATCAGGTGGAGGTGCCGCGCATGGACGGGCCCGAACGGCCGGCCGACGCGACAGAAGGGGCAGGCGCACCCTCAGCAAACGGCGCAAACGGCGCGCCCTCAGCAAACGGCGACGGCGCGACGGGTGGCGCCGCGAACGGTACCGCGCCGGCCCTATCTATGCCGGACGACGCGCCCGCCTTCGTGCGGAACGTGACCGGAGAGATCATCGCCGGACGGGGCGATCTGCTGCCCGTGAGCACCCTGCCGGTGGACGGTACCTATCCCAGCGGCACGACGCGCTACGAAAAACGAAATCTGGCGCTCGAGGTCCCGGTCTGGGATCCCGACATCTGTATCCAGTGCGGAAAGTGCGTGATGGTGTGCCCACACGCCGTCATCCGCGCGAAGCTCGTCGGAGAAGACCACCTGGTCGACGCGCCGGACGGATTTCTCACCGCGGACGCGCAGTGGCGCGAGAAGGAAGGGGACAAGTACACGCTGCAGGTGGCCGTCGAGGACTGCACGGCGTGCCGGCTGTGCGTCGAAGTGTGCCCCGTCAAGGACAAGAGCCGCGTGGACCGCAAGGCCATCAACATGGAGCCCCAGCTTCCGCTCCGAGAGCAGGGGCGGGTTCACTGGGACTACTTCCTCGAGCTCCCGGATACGTCCGAGAACGGCAGCCCGCTCAAGTTTACGAAGACGAAAGACGTACAGCTCCTCGAACCGTTGTTCGAGTTCTCGGGCGCGTGCGCGGGCTGCGGCGAGACGCCGTATCTGAGTCTCATGACCCGGCTGTTCGGCGACCGGGCCATCGTCGCGAACGCGACGGGCTGCTCGTCGATCTACGGTGGCAATCTCCCGACCACGCCGTGGACGAAAAACAAGCACGGCCGCGGGCCGGCATGGAACAACTCCCTGTTCGAGGACAATGCGGAGTTCGGTCTCGGCATGCGGCTGGCCGTCGACAAGCAGGCGGCCTACGCCCGCGAGCTGGTCGAACGGCTCCGCGAGACGATCGGAGACGAACTGGCATCGGGACTCCTGGAAGCCGACCAGTCCACCGCCGCGGGCATCGAGGCGCAGCGGGAGCGGGTCGACCGGTTGAAGGAGATCCTCGGGGGGATCGAAAGACCGAGCGATGCGCTGTCCGGTGAGGTGGACGATGGCACGGTCGATGGCGTGGTCGACGACCCGGCCGGTACCCCCGCCGTTCGGGACCTCGCAGGGCTCGCCGACCTGCTCGTCGAGAAGAGCGTCTGGATCGTCGGCGGCGACGGCTGGGCCTACGACATCGGCTATGGCGGGCTCGACCACGTCCTCGCGGGGGGGCGCAACGTGAACGTGCTCGTCCTCGATACGGAGGTGTATTCGAATACGGGTGGACAGGCGTCGAAGGCAACGGCCCTCGGCGCCGTAGCGAAGTTCGCCGCGGGCGGCAAGAAAACGCCGAAGAAAGACCTCGGCCTGCTCGCAATGAGCTACGGGTACGTCTACGTTGCCCAGATCGCGATGGGGGCCGACGACAACCAGGCGATCAAGGCCTTTCGGGAAGCCGAGTCCTACGACGGCCCCTCCATGATCATCGCCTACAGCCAGTGCATCGCGCACGGCATCGACATGGCGAAGGGAATGGAGCAGTCCGACCTCGCCGTGCGCAGCGGGTACTGGCCGCTGTACCGGTTCGATCCCCGCCGGGCGGATCAGGGGAAGAACCCGCTCCAGCTCGACTCGAAGCCCCCGAAGGTGCGCTTCAAGGAATACGCCTACAACGAAAACCGCTACCGCATGCTCGAGCAACTCGATCCCGAGGCTGCCGCGGACTTCATGGCGCGCGCCCAGGAGCACGTCGAGGCGCGGTGGAAGAAGTACGAGGAGATGGCGCGACCGCTCGATGGGGGCGGCGACGGCGCGAGCGGGGGCGACGCGGGACCGAAAATGCCGCCGAAACCCGGCGGTCCGACACCACCCACGGCCGACAAGCCGAAAAAGGCACCCGGGGCCGCTTCCTCCGAGAAGTCGGAGAAAGGGCCGACGTTGCCGCCCGGATACTGAACTGCAGGGCCGAACGACAGACAAGACAGAAAGATGATGGATCTCTCGACCACGTATCTCGGACTCGACTTCGCAAACCCGCTCGTCCCTTCGGCGTCGCCGCTCTCCGAGCAGCTCGACACGATTCGCCGATTGGAGGATGCCGGGGCGGCGGCGATCGTAATGCATTCGCTCTTCGAGGAGCAGATCACCGGTGAGGGCCACCGGCTCGATCACTTTCTCGACTACGGAAGCGAGA
Organism: Rhodothermales bacterium; assembly: GCA_040904565.1. Classification (GTDB taxonomy): domain Bacteria; phylum Bacteroidota; class Rhodothermia; order Rhodothermales; family VXPQ01; genus JBBDTI01. The sequence continues at coordinate 5,962 of JBBDTI010000093.1, read as the reverse complement.
GCTTCGCGGAAGCCCTCTCGTACTTCCCCGACCCGGGCTCTTACCGCGTGGGCCCGGAGGATTATCTCAACAAGATCACCCGGGCGAAGGACTCCGTTGACATACCCGTCATCGGCAGCCTGAACGGCATATCGCCGGGCGGCTGGACGCGCTACGCCCGTCACATCGAGGAAGCCGGCGCGGACGCCCTGGAGCTGAATATCTACTACATCCCCACCGATCCATCCCTGACCGGGGCACAGGTCGAAGAGCGCTATCTGAGCGTCGTCCGGACCGTCCGCGAGAGTATCTCCATTCCGCTGGCGGTGAAGCTTGGACCGTATTTCACGTCGATGGCCAACGTAGCGAAGCGCATGGCCGAGTACGGCGCGAACGGTCTCGTCCTGTTCAACCGATTCTACCAGCCCGATTTCGACCTGGAGGCGCTCGAGGTCGCACCGCACCTGATCCTCAGCCGCTCGTCCGAGATGCGGCTTCCACTCCGGTGGGTCGCCATGCTGTACGGGCGGGTGGACGTCGACTTCGCGATTACGAGCGGTGTCCACACCCACGAGGACGTGCTCAAAGGGCTCATGGCCGGCGCCAGCGTGACCATGACGGCGTCAGAGCTGCTCGCGAACGGCATCGGTCGGCTGACGGAGATCGTCCACGCGCTCGAAATGTGGATGGAGGAGCACGGCTACGAGTCCGTCCGCCAGATGCAGGGCAGCATGAGCCAGCAGCACGTCACCGAGCCGACCGCGTTCGAGCGGGCCAACTACATGAAAGAGCTCCAATCGTGGCGGCCCGATCCGGCGGGGGCTGGAGCGTAGGCCGATCCCGGCTCCACATATAGACGCGCGGCACCTCGACTATAACGTCCGGACGTGCTGATGCGGACGGGATAGTGTTCGAGATGCCCTACCGGTCGATTTATTCAGCCGTCGTCCACACCTTCCCGTCGTGCCGGATGTGGACGGTCGCTCCGTTTACGCCCGGACTCGTTATTTCATACGTGCTTTGCGTGGTCCGCAGCAGGGGCTCGACGGTCCCGCCTTCCACGGCGATGTCGCCGGCGTCGAGATCGTCCAGGTCGTCGGCGTATTCGCCGCGTTCCTCGAAGAAATCCCGCTGCCGGTAATAGAGCGTGCGCAGCGCCCACTTTATCTGCTCGTTCGGATCCTCGACGAACGCGACCGTCCCATCGCCGACGGAGGTCTCTGCGAACTGGACGAACCCCCAACACTCGGGCTTGTGGATGTCGATTTCTCCCTGGGGCGACCACACCGACCAGTCCGCGGGCGTGTCCGGATCCTTTCGATACTCGTCCTCAACGACGGCTAGCGACCAGTGCGACCGAGAAAAATTTAGCCGCCACTGTTCGCCGGCATGGGGCGGTCGCGCCTCGGGTGCGGCCTCCGCCAGGACGGACCACGGCAGGGCCAGTTCGACGATCCACCCTTCATCGGTATCCGTCGGATCGTTCAGCGTCCCGTCCACGCGCACCCCGACCTCGAGGCCGCGAATGTCCCACGCGCTGAGCAACGGTCCGCCGTCCCGATACGGTTTGACGAGCATCAGATCCCACAACGTCCCCAGCGCATTGACCTCCAGCTCGTAGTAATGGTGCGTGTCCCCATTCGGGTCGATAAACACTTCGAACGCGTTGTCCAGATAGATCCTGGCGTCTCGCTCCGTAAGCGTCGCCCATACATGCGGCTCCTCGAGCCGGGCCGCTACATATAGCGCCTCATCGTTCCACACCATCTTGGCACGCGTCCCGAATTGAGGGGAAGACGGCCCCTGCCCGCTCATCTCGACGAAGTCGGAAGTCCAGGGCGCCGCCGCCCAGACGATTTCGTCGAGCCGGCCATCCGCCTCCACAGCGCTCGGCGCCCGATATATGACGTACGACGGCGCGTCGAAGCACGGGTCCGCGTTCGCTCCATCCCACTGCTGCTGCGCGCCGCGCTGGTCCTGGCCCACCGCCTCCACGGGCTCTCCGAGGATGGAAAGAAGGACCAGGCCACCGAGAAGAATCACAAAGGATGATCGTCGCATGGTCGGTTGAAAAGGTTCAGGCCTAGGTTACCGCAGCACGCCGCGGCCCGTCATCCGGATCGCGTAGTACAGGAGTGCCAGCGCCACGACCCAAATAATGGCCGAAAAATACGCGGCGTCCACGCCCATGATCATCAGGCCGTCCGACAGGACGAACGAATAGATGCTGGTGACGATCATGCCGAACACCGAGATCGCGAAGGCCCACACCGCCCACGACCGCCGGAGGAGGAGCCCGATGGAGCCGATAACACTTCCCCATACGCCCAGCGCCCAGCCGGCATCTACCCAGGCGGGCATCGAATAGAAGTACTCCAATTGCTCGGACGTGAAGGAACTCATGTACGGCTCGAATTCGAGCTGCGTCATCAGGTAGTCGAACGCTCCGAACGCGTTCCAGAGGAGCGATATTCCGCCGATGATCCAGAGGTGCACAGGCGTTTTCGAGGGCGTGGTTGCGGCACTAGCATGCATCGGAATCCGTCGCAAATGGAAGGAGGCAGGAAGAACATGCTACGCCGTCTGGAGCGTTTAGTCAATCGCGGCCTTTGCGACGTGGAGGCTCAGTCCCGGAGGGCACGTTCCGCCCCTGCGATGACCCGCAGGGGTGAGAGCTTGATTCGCTCGTGCGGATGAGATTCGACCTCGCCCGAACGAGACCGCGAACGTATGTCCAATCTCGAGTCTAGAAATACGGTAAGCCCTCTTCCTATCCCAGTTGCTTTATTCACCTCCAAGCGTTTCGCTTATAAGCGAAACGTTCTCGAGCGAAACCACCGCATCCATGCCGAAGACAAATCCATTCAGAATTGGCGAGCACGTGCGGGGCGAGTTCTTCACGACCCACGAGCATGAAGCCGAACGGATTCGAACGGCGATGCGCGAGCCGTCGAAGCTTCTCATCTACGGCCCCAGGCGAATGGGCAAGAGTTCGGCCATCCGCACTGCTGCCGAGGAGGCGCGGTCGTTACGAGGAGCACTTCTCAGAATGGCTCGAACGGCGACTGGGCCTGGGTCTCGACGTGGAGAACAACGTCGGACGGGCGCTCATTCGCCAGGCGGGACCCCGAACGCAGGACATCGTTCAGGTCGCGCGGCAGATGTATTACCGAGGACTGGCCCTCGAGCGTCCGGTTTGTACGGAAGACGTAGCCGATGCGCTGGATGAGGTGGTCAGGAACGAGGATCCGCTGATACGGAGTCTCTGGAATGAGATTTCAGCCCATCAACAGGACGTGCTTCGCGTGCTGGCCCTGAATGCGGAGCAGATCTATTCGTCCGATGTCAGAGACCGTTACGGACTTCCTGCGGCCGAACGGGCCTTCGCTGCGGCGTGTGGTTCAGGAGCACGTACGTCCCGTTGTGCGCCGAAATGACCACGTCGAGTGTGCCGCTCCCATCGACGTCCGCCACCTCGACCTTCGAGCCGACGCCCGCCCGGTCGTGGATCAGCTCCGGCACGAACTCGGCCCCGCCCGGCGCAGCGGGATTGCGGACCGTGCGGTTCCAGTATACCACCGGCGGACCCCATGCATCCGGATCGGCATAGCCGAAATGATGCTGGAAACTCTTCCCCGTAATCAGGTCCATCACCCCGTCGCCGTCCACGTCGGCGAACGCCGCGCCGTGCAGCTGGGTGAAGGTAACGCCGCCGGCGTTGTCGTCGCCGAAGCCGTCCATGATCTTATGCTCCACGAACGAGATGCGGCCCTCCGCGTCGCACACCTGCTCGAACCAGGAGAGTCCGAAGCCGTGCGCCTCGAGCGACGTCACGACGTCGGCGAGTCCGTCACCGTTCACGTCGCACACCCCCATCTCGGCGCCGCCGAGCACGCCGGCCATCGCCGGCTGTCGTCCGAAGGCCCGCGGATGATACGTCCACAGCTCCTCGCCGCCGTCGGGATCGGGCTGTTCCCACCAGCCGTAGACCGTCACGACGTCCGCCCGCCCGTCACCGCTGATGTCGCCGGCGCCCAGGCCGTGCCGCTGGTTCGCTCCCCACGGGCCGGCCTCCGAGATAATCGTAGTACTCCACGTCTGCGTGGGATCCTCCGGATCCGGCTCCGAATACGCGAGGTACCGCGCCTGGTAGGCGTGGACGATCTCCGGCTCCCCGTCGCCGTCCACGTCGTGCATGACGGTGACCTCGTTACCGACGGAGGGGAGCACCTCGTAGTCGTTCCATCGCCGCGCCTCCTCGCCGGGGTTGACGTACAGCGTGCCGACGCCGCTGCCCGCCGTACCGGCGATACTCAGATAATCCGCCCGCCCGTCGCCCGTGAAGTCGTGGGCCAGGTTATACATCTAGGGGACCGGATACGTCTTCGTCGGATTGTACGACTCGAACGGATAGAATTCCCGGGAGACCGAAAACTCCGGCCCGAGCCAGTAAAGGGATCCGGCCCCGACATCCATAAAGCCGTCCCCGTTGAAGTCCGCCACCGACGCCCCGGTGGCCCTCGCTCCGTTCGAAGCCGGACATGCCCGACACGGTCGATTCGTAGACCATGACGTCGACCGTATTCCATTCGCCCGGCAGGTAATCGCCCGGCGGCGGAGCGAACGTCGGCACGTCCACACCCGGCGGCGGTGCGATATCCTCGGTCTGGCTCCACACGTTTCGGTCCGCGGGAGAGATTCGCTCGCGATCGTCTATCCGGCCATCCGGACCGAGCGTGACGAGATAGGCGGCCAGATCGTCTTCGGCGAGCGACACGTAGATGCCGCGCATCCCCTGCGGCGTTTCTTCAGCCCGAAACAGCAGCCCGGCCCGGCAGGCGAGCGAGCCTGCTGGGGCGGCATGGGAATTTCGAGTGTCGGCTCATGGTGTACACTTCCTGATGGGCGGTCTCGGAACGCGGATGCTGGTACGCAGACTCCTATTTCGATTTCTCGGTGACGAAATGCAAGCCGTTCGCTGTCGCGGCCGTGACAGGCGGCTCCGCGCGGTCGATCGGAGCCTTCCAGATTTATGCCATTCGCGACAATCGTCTGGCGCTCCTCGTTCAGATCTATCGTGACGGTCTGTACATAGGCAGCCGGTATTGCGACACTCATACAAGAATGAGGACGCAATGACAGACGTGTCTTTTCATCGTAGATACAGAGTAATTGGACATGCGTCCGGCTGAATGACGGCCGCGCGCTCAGCGGCGCCGCAGTCGATTAGCCCGGCTGGGTCAGGTATTTCCGCTCCATGAAGTTTTCCGTGACCACGTGACCGTCGAACAGGTGGACGATGCGCTGGCTGTATTCGGCATCGGCCGGGGAGTGTGTCACCATGATGATGGTGGTCCCCGCTTCGTTCATTTCCGTCAGAAGCGACATGACCTCCTCGCCGTGCTGAGAATCGAGGTTTCCGGTCGGCTCGTCGGCCAGGATTAGCTTGGGATCGGCGACGACGGCACGAGCGATGGCGACCCGCTGCTGCTGGCCTCCGGAAAGCTGCTGGGGGAAGTGATTGCGCCGGTGCATGATGCCCACGCGTTCCAGCGTGGCGTCGGCAAGTCGGCGGCGTTCCTTGGTCGAAACGCCGATGTAGAGCAGCGGCAGCTCTACGTTTTCGAAGACCGTCAGCTCGTCGATCAGGTTGAAGCTCTGGAAGACGAAACCGATAGAACCCTTGCGAAGATTTGCCCGCTGCCGCTCGGAACGTCCGGAGACTTCCTGGCCCATAAAATGGTATTCACCGCTGCTAGGGTTGTCGAGCAGTCCGAGAATGTTGAGCAGCGTCGATTTTCCGCAGCCCGACGGGCCCATGATCGAGACGAATTCACCGGCCTGAATCTCAAGGTTGACGTTGTTGAGCGCCGAGGTCTCAACCTCGTCGGTACGGTATACTTTTGAGAGATTGACCGTTCTGATCATGGTTCGCTGCCGATTCGTGATTGGGTTCGTAGCATGCTCTTTGAAATGCAAGCTC
>JBBDTI010000092.1:0-71950 GCA_040904565.1 Rhodothermales bacterium | reverse complement strand
CCCGGCGAGATGCCCGACGAGATGCCCGGCGAGATGCCCGAAACCAGTCCGCGCGACGATCTGCGACGAGGAAGCATTTTTCTTCGATGAAGAACGATCGGGGCAGGACATCGTATCAATGAACCTGTATCAGACGAAAAGGTGTTATAGCGCAAATATGCGGGAGTTATCGAAGGCCGGAAGTGACTGGTGGGAGAGCTTTCAGGAGCTGCTAGAGGACCAGATAGACTTCCCCGGCGAATACCTGTTCAAGTTTATCGTCCCAAGGACCAACTTAGATGATCTGAAAAGCGTGTTCGGGCGGCACCCCGTCCGGGTCCGTGAGTCACGAAAAGGCAATTATGTCAGCGTAACGGCTCGGATGCATATGCACTCCAGCGATGAGGTAATCGCCGTATACAGCGCTGCCGCGGAAGTCGACGACGTGATCTCACTCTGAGATGGCGCTGAGATGGACGCACGACGACGGCCCTTACCCGCTACGGCCGGCGAGCACGTTTCCACTTCCAGCATGGTTCACCAGGTGATCGCTGCATGGCGTTGAGCTCAGGTATTTCTAGCGTGTCGCGTTTAGAGCAGGGTGATCATGCCGAGCGCAAGGCAGCTCTCCGGCAGGAGGTGCCTTATGTGGCGATGGTGCGTCCGCCGGAAACGCCGTTGACGGTTGCGGGCCCGCGGCGAGAGTTTCGTGTAGCCACGTACAACATCCACCGGTGGACTGGACTGAGCGGGGGGCGTCGCTGGAATCCCGATCTCGCGGCGGCCGTCCTGGCCGAGCTGGACGTAGACGTGATCGCGCTTCAGGAGGTGCTCCGTCCCTTCGACACCGCGGATCCGCTTCTCGAGATTGCCGACGATCTGGGGCTGCACCTGACCTTCGTATCCACCCGCGTTCATCGCTTCGGCGAGCTCGGCAATGCCATCCTTTCGACGTGGCCGATGGACTCCGTATTCACGATCGATCTTAGCGTCAGTAGGCTCGAGCGCCGCTCGGCCGCCGTAGCGGTATTCGACAGCGGTGAGTATTCGGTTGCCATCGCCTCGACGCACCTGGCCCTGGTCGATCGGACGCGCCAGCGGCAGGTGCAGTCGCTGCTCGATAATGACGACTTCGCGGGGCCGTCCATTCTCCTGGGCGACATGAACGCCTGGCGCCGGTGTCCGGCAACCCGTACGCTGAACGAGGAGTTTCGCAGCATGCATCACAATCTGAACTGGCCGGCAAGCTTCCCAGCAGCTAGGCCCGTTCTCGCCCTCGACCGCGTCTACGCACGCGGTGCGCGGGTAACGTCGCTCGACGCGCACGATACGCCGATGGCGCGGCGCGCTTCCGATCACCTGCCCGTCGTGGCGACCGTCGAGCTGGATGAGCTGTCCGAGTAGGGTGCTGCGGACGGCCTATCGGGATTATCATATTGGGAATGAGCCAACGTCGACATCATGTCTCGCGGGGTCGTGCTAATTAAACGAATCATCCTTCTGTTCTGGGCGCTGTTCTTCTCCCTGGTCTTTGTGACCGATGTGGCGGACGGACTCACGGCGATGGGGGCGTTGTCACCGGATTTCATTTTCGCGTCGGCCAATTACGGCTTCATGCTTGAAGTGACAGGTATTTACGGTACGCCGGCCTGGGTCGTCACGCTACTGTTCACCGGGGTGGTCGTCTGGGCTGGAGCGGCGGCATTTATGTTCTGGAGGGCTTTTGCGGGATTTGCGGCGTGGGATGGCCCGTCCGGGCGGCTCGTCGAAACCGCCTTCGCCCTGGGGATCGGACTCTGGGCCGCGTTTCTCGTCGCCGACGAGTTCTTCCTGGCCTATCTTACGACGGACGTGAGCAGCGTCCACCTCCGTCTTTTCATCGCCCAGATCGCGTCACTCCTCGTCGTCGCCCTGGTACCGGACCGGGACGCGGGGTGAGGAGGACAGGTTACGTATCGACGTTGCCGTGACGAAAGCAGTCGACCGTGTGATCGTCGACCACGCCGACGGCCTGCATGAAGGCATAGCAGATCGTGGGCCCGACAAAGCGGAAGCCGCGTCGTTTGAGGTCCCGGCTGAGCCGTTCGGACGTCGGGGTGCGGGCGGGGACGTCTTCGAGGCGTTCCCAGTGGTTCCGGATCGGCGTGCCGTCGACGAAGTCCCATACGTACAGGTTGAAGCTGCCGAATTCAGCCTGTACCTCGAGCAATGCGCGGGCATTGCTGACGGTGGATTCGATCTTGCCACGGTGGCGGACGATGCCGGGATCCTGTACAAGCGCGTCCACATCGTCCGGCCCAAAGCGTGCCACGCGTGCGGGATCGAAGCCGGCGAACGCGGATCGGTATTTTTCGCGCTTGCGCAGCACGGTCACCCAGCTGAGTCCAGCCTGGGCACCCTCCAGCGTAAGAAATTCGAACAGGCCCCGATCGTCGTGGACGGGAACGCCCCATTCCTCGTCGTGGTAGCTGCGTTCGAGGGGACTGTCACCGACCCACGCACACCGGGTAACGGAGGCGTTTCTCATGGGTCCTCCTCAGTCGTTTCACCGACCGCCGCATGATTCCTCTCTTGTTGATCCATCTCGATCTGATTCTGATTTTCGTTTATGCATCCCGAATATAACCGAAGGTACGTATTTGCTGCCGCGTGCCTGGGTAACTTCGTGTTCGGCATCGTGATCACCGTACTCGGGACCATTCTGCCGTCCTTCCTGGGTCGATTCGCCGTGGGAAAGACCGTCGCGGGTTCGTCCCTCACGGTACTCAGCATCGGGATCCTGGTCGGCTCGCTCGCCTTCGGTCCGGTAGCGGATCGCTACGGATTCAAAGGACTGATGCTGGGCTCTTCCGCTCTCATCGCGGCGGGCCTGGTGGCGATGGCGCTGGCTCCGGACTACGAGCTTTTGCTCCTGGCCGTGGCGATTACGGGGTTCGGTGGCGGCGTCATCAACGGGGCCACGAATGCGCTCGTGTCGGACATCAGCCGGCGCCGCCGGAGCGCGGATCTAAGCGTGCTGGGCATCTTCTTCGGTATCGGCGCTTTCGGCATTCCGCTCGTGATGGGATTTCTGCTGGACGACTATTCGTATACGGCGTTAACGGCAGCGGTGTCGATCCCCGTGCTGATCGCGCTGGGGTACTTCGCCGCCATCCGCTTTCCCGCCCCCAAGCAGCCCCGGGGCTTCCCGATGTCCCGCGGCAGGCGGCTGCTCCAGGATCCGGCCGTATTGCTTTTCGGTGCGATGCTGTTCCTCCAGAGCGGCATAGAAATTACGACGGGAGGATGGACGACCACCTTCTTCCAGGAGGAGCTGGCGGCGCCGGCGGGGACGTCGGCATACGGTCTATCCCTGTTCTGGATGGGGATGACCGTGGCGCGGGTGATTCTGGCCCGGCTGCTCGATACGGCCGCGCCGTCGCAGGTGCTCTATGCGTGCACGGGACTGGCGGTCGTCGGCGCGCTCGTCGTCATTCAGGCGTCGTCCGTGCCGGTCGCCTACGCCGGCATCTTTCTAACGGGCGCGGGGTTGTCCGCCGCCTTTCCCGTGACGCTGGGGTTCGCGGGAGACCTGTATCCGAAGCTTTCGGGCACGACCTTCAGCGTGCTGTTTGTCATGGCGCTCACTGGAGGAAGCGTGCTGCCCTTCGTCGCGGGAGTGCTCGGTTCGGCATTCGGACTGCGATACGCCCTGCTGATCACGCCGGTGAGCGCGCTGATTATCGCTCTGCTGCTCCCGCGGGCGCTCCGGCAGGTTCGGCGGTTCGACCGTACGCCGTAGGGCCGGCGGCTGCTTTTTGCGTCGCCAAACGATTGTCGATATGCATTGTAAGTTGGACGGTATACGTTGGACGGTCGCGTTTGCGAGTCGACCACAGCACGTCGTATACGGCGTGCTGCATCGACTCACGCTTCGGATGCCCGATCGCTTTGAACCCCCGAACGCTTCGAATCCCCGAAACGTAGGGGAGCCGGCGAAGTAGATCGAATCACCTGACAACCCACGGTAACACACCATGTATCTGACTTTTCGTTGGTACGGGCCGGACGATCCGGTCCCGCTGGCTCATATTCGGCAGATTCCCGGGATGACCGGGATCGTCAGCGCGCTGCATCATCGCGCGCCCGGCGAAGAGTGGCCGCGCGAGGAAGTACGGTCCCTCCGCGAGACCGTCGAGACGGCCGGCCTCTCGCTCGACGTCATCGAGTCCATCCCCGTGCACGAAGACATCAAGCTGGGACGGCCGAAGCGGGACGAGCTCATCGCGCGGTACGCGAGGAGCGTCGAGGCCGTCGGCGCCGAAGGCGTCCCGGTGGTGTGTTACAACTTCATGCCGGTATTCGACTGGTTGCGGACCGATCTGGCGTCTCCCATGCCGGACGGATCGACGGCGCTGCGGTTCGACGTGGAGGCCATGGCGGCCATCGATTTCTCCGGAGGCACGGGAGATCTGCCCGGCTGGGCCACCGCCTACTCGGGCGAGGAATTGTCCGCCTTGCGGTCTGCCTACGCCGGGTTGTCGGACGACGAGCTGTGGTCCAACCTGGCGTATTTCCTCGAAGGCGTGATTCCGGCGGCCGAGCGAGCCGGCGTCCGCCTGGCCATCCACCCGGACGATCCCCCGTGGCCGGTGGGCGATTTCCCCCGGATCATCACGAGCATCCGGGCGATGGAGCGCGTGACGGAGCTCGTCGACAGCGCTGCCAACGGCGTCACGTTGTGTACGGGTTCTCTGGGGGCTAATCCCCATGAGGCACGCCGCCTTCCCGAGGCCGTACATGCGCTTTCGGGGCGCATCCACTTCGTTCACGCCCGGAACGTGAAGACCGTGGGAGAACGCACCTTTCACGAGAGTACGCATCCCGATGGTGACGTAAATCTGCCCGCCGTGCTCGAGGCGCTGAGAGAGGAAGGTTTCACGGGACCCATGAGGCCGGACCACGGCCGGATGATCTGGGGTGAAGAGGGACGGGCGGGCTACGGCCTGTACGACCGCGCGCTGGGCGCGACCTACCTGCTGGGCGTTTGGCAGGGGCTGGAGCGGGCGTAGGTCGCGGGTTTTGCTCCTACGCACGGGTAATGCGGTTCCGAGCGGGCATTCCCCAGTAATTCCCCCGCGCCGGATCAGTGTCGCCCATCGCTTATCTTCATCACTTATCATTCACGTATCGCCGTATTGAACTGACGCCAGACTTGTATGGGCCGTCCCTTTCATTCGATCTATTCACACGGGTTCATTCGTGCGGCCGTATGCGTGCCTCATCTGCGCGTCGCGGATCCCGCCTACAACGCGGGCCGGACGATAGCACTGGCAGAGCGGGCCTCCGACGAGAAGGCCGCCGTCGCCCTGTTTCCCGAGCTGGGATTGTCCGCCTACTCCAACGACGATCTCTTCCACCAGGACGCGCTGCTGGACGGGGTGCGTGAGGCGGCCGCGCGCGTCGTCGAGGCGAGCCGCGATCTGACTCCCGTGCTGCTGGTCGGTGCCCCCCTGCGCTTCGACGCTCGGCTCTTCAACTGTGCGCTGGTCATCTACCGGGGGGACGTGCTGGGCATCGTTCCGAAGAGCTACCTGCCCAACTACCGCGAGTTCTACGAAAAGCGGCAGTTCGTCCGAGCCCGCGATGCGATCTCCGACGAGGTGTCGTTTCTGGGCCGGAAGGTGCCCTTCGGCAACGATCTCATTTTCGAGACGGATACGGTAAAGGGGTTCGCGCTTCACGTCGAGATTTGCGAGGACGTATGGGTTCCGATACCTCCGAGCACGTACGCCGCCCTGGGCGGGGCTACGGTTCTGTCGAACCTGTCGGCCAGCAACATCACGATCGGCAAGGATGAGTACCGTCACGACCTGTGCGCCTCGCAGTCGGGCAAATGCGTGGCCGCCTATCTGTATACGGCCGCCGGGCCGGGCGAGTCCACCACCGACCTCGCGTGGGACGGCCACGCGATGATCTACGAGAACGACGTGCTGCTCGCCGAAACGGAGCGGTTTTCGGGGGACGAGCAGGTGGCCATGGCGGATGTGGATCTGGATCTGCTCGTCCAGAACCGCATGCGTCTGACCAGTTTTAACGACGCCGCCGGCGACCATCGCGAGCGCGTACGGGCGCTGCGGCGCATTCCGTTCGAGTTCGACGTACCGGAGGGCACTTTACCGCTCATCCGTGAGGTGGAACGGTTTCCGTACGTACCGAGCGAGCCGGGAAAGCTGGACGAGCGGTGCTACGAGGCCTACAACATCCAGGTCCACGGTCTCATGAAGCGGATGAAGGCCGCCTCCATCGACCGCATCGTCGTCGGGGTCTCGGGCGGACTCGACTCGACGCAGGCCCTCATCGTCGCGGCGCGGACGATGGATCGGCTGGAGCTGTCGCGTGACAACATCCTGGCCTACACGATGCCGGGGTTTGCAACGAGTGACCGGACGCGCGAGAACGCGCACGCGCTCATGGAGGCGCTCGGCGTCACGGCCGGTGAGATCGACATCCGCCCATCCAGCATGCAGATGTTCGAAGACATCGGCCATCCTTTCGCCGAAGGAAAGGTCGACTTCGACGTGACGTTCGAGAACGTGCAGGCGGGTGAGCGGACGTCGCATCTGTTCCGCCTGGCGAACCTGCGCGGCGGGCTCGTGCTGGGGACCGGCGACCTCAGCGAGCTGGCGCTGGGATGGACCACGTACGGCGTCGGCGACCAGATGTCGCACTACAACGTGAATGCGTCCGTACCGAAGACCCTCATTCAGCATCTCATCCGGTGGGTGATCCACGCTGAGGAGTTCGAACCGGCCACGCTGGAGGTGCTCCAGTCGATACTCGACACCGAAATATCTCCGGAGTTGGTCCCGCATACGGACGGCGAGTCGACCGAGCCCCATCAGCTGACGGAAGAGATTATCGGTCCTTACGAACTGCAGGACTTCAACATCTACCAGATCACCCGATACGGCTTTCGACCGAGCAAGGTGGCGTTTCTGAGCGAACATGCCTGGGGCGACGCCTCGCGCGGTCGATGGCCGAAGTCGCTCTCACCCGCGCGAAGGAACGAGTACACCCTGACTGAGATCAAGCACTGGCTGGAGGTCTTTCTCTGGCGCTTCTTCAAGATCAGCCAGTTCAAGCGCACGGCGGTGCCTAACAGTCCGAAGGTGGGATCGGGGGGATCCCTCTCGCCGCGCGGAGACTGGCGTGCGCCGAGCGACTCGGAGGCGGAAGTCTGGTTGGAAGAGTTGCGAAATAACGTACCGGATTGATCGGCGATGGGATGTGCACAGGGCAGGCCACAAAGCGGGCCACAATCCAGGCCGCAATGCTGCGGCGTCGAACAGCTGTTCGACAGCCGGTTCGTACGGCTCGAACGATGGAAGCACCGCCTGCTGGGGCCGCCGAAGACGACGCGGCGTTTGATCGAGGCGCTGCGCGTGCTGGATGAACCGGCAGCGAGCGCGCTCGACGTAGGAGGCGGATTGGGGGCGATACAGGAAGCGATGGCCCGGCACGGCGTGGACCGGATCGAGGTCGTCGATGCGGCGCCGGCCTACCTGGAGGCGGCGCGAAGGCGTGCCGAGGAGGGAGGCTACGTCGACCGGGTTACGTTCAGGGCCGGTGATTTCGTCGAGCTGGCGGACGAGGTTGGTGCGGCGGACGTGGTCACGCTCGACCGGGTCATCTGCTGCTACGACGACGTGGAAGCCCTCGTAGGGCGGTCGACGGAGAAATGTCGCAGGTATTACGGCCTCGTGTATCCACGTCCGGGCGGGCCTATGCGCGGCGTGCGGAGGGTTGCCAATCTGATCTCTTCCCTGCGGGGAAGTCCCTACCGGTTCTACCTCCACGAAGAGGGCCTCGTGCGCGGCCTGGTACGCGCGGCAGGATTCGAGCGGTGCTGGAGCGATCGTGGCTGGATGTGGCACGTGGAAGTGTACCGCCGGCGCTGAGATAGATTCCGGTCGCGTCGATCTGCCGATGCGCCGCCGTTGCCGATGCGCCGCGACTGCCGCGCGGCCGCCGCTCGTGGAGTTTCGGCAGATTCGTCGTCCGTCGTCCAGCCCGGCGCGCGGTACTGGAACAAGACGGTGCGGCGAGGGATTGAGGCCACCGAGCCACTACGGCGCCGATCTCTCGGCGTCATCCCATCTTCTATCTCGATAGCCCCGGTACCGTGAGCAATCAGATTCGCAATATCGCCATCGTCGCCCACGTCGATCATGGGAAGACCACGCTGGTCGACGCCATGCTCTGGCAGAGCGGTACGTTCCGCGACAACGAGGACATCGCCGAGCGGGTGATGGACTCGATGGATCTCGAGCGGGAGAAGGGCATCACCATCATGGCCAAGAACACGGCCATCTTCTACGACGGGACGAAGATCAACATTCTCGATACGCCCGGCCACGCCGACTTCGGCGGTGAGGTCGAGCGCATTCTGCGCATGGTCGACGGCATCATGCTGCTGGTCGACGCGGCGGAAGGCCCGCTGCCGCAGACCCGTTTCGTGCTGTCGAAGGCCCTGCAGCTCGGACTGCCTCCGATCGTCGTCGTAAACAAGATCGACCGTCAGGATGCGCGTCCGCTCGAAGTCCTCGACGAAATCTACGATCTCTTTATCGATCTCGACGCGACGGACGAACAGATCGAGTTCCCGGTGCTGTATGCCGTGGCCGTGGATGGGAAGTGCAAGACGGACCTGGAGGCCGAGCTGACCGATCTGACGCCGCTCTTTGAGGCGATCGTGGAGACGGTGCCGGCGCCGAAAGGTGATGCCGACGGGCCCCTGCAGGTGCTCGTCACGAACGTGCAGCCGGACAACTACCTGGGTCCCGTGGCTGTCGGCCGCGTCATGCAGGGCACGCTTCGCAACAAGCAGCACGTCTCGATATGTCACCGCGACGGCTCGAGAGAGCGGGCGCAGGTAACGGCGCTGTTCGAGTACGAGGGGTTGCAGCGCGTGGAGACGGATGCCGTACGGGCGGGGGACATCATCGCCGTCGCCGGCGTGGCGGGGATCGGCCTGGGCGAGAGTCTCGCCGATGCGGAGAATCCGCAGCCGCTCACGCCGCTGCACGTGGACGAGCCGACACTGTCCATGGAATTCCGAATCAACGACTCCCCCTTTTGCGGCCGGGACGGACAGTACGTGACCTCCCGCAACCTGAGAGATCGACTGACGAAGGAGATGCAGTCGAACCTCTCCATGCGTCTGGAGGAGACCGATTCAGCCGACCGCTATCTCGTGTACGGGCGCGGCGAATTGCAGATGGCCATCCTCATCGAGCAGATGCGGCGCGAGGGTTTCGAATTTGCCGTGGGGATGCCGCAGGTCATCACGAAGGAAGTGAACGGCAAGACCCACGAACCCTACGAGCGTGCGCTGATCGACGTGCAGGAGGACTTCATGGGGGTGGTGATCGAGAAGATGGGGACGCGGAAGGGCCAGATGACGAAGATGGTCAACCACGGCTCCGGACGCGTGCGCCTGGAATTCGAACTTCCCGCGCGCGGGCTGATCGGTTATCGGACCGAATTTCTGACCGACACGAAAGGCACGGGCATCCTGACGCACCTCTTCGACGGGTACCGCCCGTGGGCCGGCGTCATCTCCCATCGCGGTACGGGGGCTCTCGTGGCGGATCGTCGCGGACGGGCGACGGCCTACGCCATCGTGAGCCTGCAGGAGCGCGGCGAGCTGTTCGCGGGCCCCGGCGACGAGGTCTACGAGGGCATGATCGTCGGCGAGAACAGCCGGGATGCGGACCTGGACGTGAACATCACCAAGGAGAAAAAGCTGACGAACATGCGTGCCGCGTCGGCCGACTCGTTCGAAAAGGTAAATCCGCCTCGCAGAATGTCGCTCGAAGAGTCGATCGAATTTATCCGCGAAGATGAGTTGATCGAGGTCACGCCGAAGGCCATCCGCCTTCGGAAGCGTGACCTGGATCCGAACGACCGCAAGAAGTCCCAGATGCGCCGCGCCGCGGAAGCGACGGCGTAGCGGGCGGTCGGACTACCGGCCGCCGGCGTTCGTCTCCGGCGAAGCGGCCGCATCCACCAGAAAAAGCGTACGATCGGTGCCCAGGATCCGGCCCGCCGGGATGTCCTCGTCCGGCCCGTCGAACGTACGCGTCAGCGCGTCTTTCTTTTCCGTTCCCGATACGAGGAACAGGACAGTTCGTGAAACGGAGAGCGCCCGGTAGGTGAGCGTCACGCGCTCGCGCGGTGGTCGATACGCCGGTCCGATCACCGGCACCGCCCACGCGTCCGGCGTCGCCGGAGCACCCGGGAAGAGGGACGCCGTATGTCCGTCCGCTCCAACCCCCAGCAGCACGACGTCGAAGCCCTCCCTGCCGGCATCAGCGAAGTAGCTCCGTATCTCTTCGTCGTACGCCGTCGCCGCGGACTGAAGGTCGGTGCGCTCGGTGGGTACCCGGTGCACGTGCTCCGGAGGAATGGGTACGCGATCGAGAAAGAGGCGCTTTGCGAGCCCGTAGTTACTGTCCGCGTGGGAGGGCGCGACGAAGCGTTCGTCCGTCCAGAACACGTGGATGCGATCCCACGGAAGCCGGTCGCGCCAGTCCGTCCCGAGCAGTTCGAAGAGGCGGCGGGGCGTGGAACCGCCCGGGAGGACGAGCGAGAAGGGCGCGCGCCGCCGTGCTTCTTCTTCGATTGCTTCTTCGATTACCGTGGCCGCCGCCCGGCTCACGGCCTCGAGGTCCTTCAGCGTCTTCAGTTCGCGTCGCATGTTGGGTTGGATGGCGTTTTCTAGGGGCGGGGGCCGTCGGAGCCCGGTTCGTAGGGGTGGACGGGCAGATCGGCCTCCAGTATGGGCGTGTAGAGCTTCCATGAGTTTACCACCTCATCGGCGTGGACGAAGAGCGTCTGGTCGCCCTCCAGCACGTCGCCCAGGAGCGTTTCGTAGGCCTCGGGCAGGTCCCCGAAGACCTCGTCGTACTGAAAATGAAGCGTCTGCGTGGCGAGCCGCAGGGGCATGCGCGGTTTCTTGACTTCGAAATGAAGCTCGAAGCCTTCGTCGGGCTGGAGCGTGATTTCGAGGACGTTCGGCCGGATGTCGCACGTGTCCTCGAAGGGGCGGAAGATCGACACGGGCGCCGGATGAAAGTGGATCAGGATGCGCGTCCGTTTCTCGGGCATGCGTTTGCCTGTCTCGAGGACGAACGGCACGCCGCGCCATCGCCAGCTCGCGATTTCTAGCTGGAGGCGCACGAACGTCTCCGTGTCGGACGAGGGCGAGACCCCCTCTTCGTCGCGGTAGGAAGGAACGGGTTGTCCGTCCACCCTACCCGCCGTGTACTGTCCGAGTACGACGTCCTCGCGCCGGATGGGAATGACCGATTCGAGCACCTTGATTTTTTCCTGCCGGATGGCGTCGGCGTCGAACCGGGAGGGAGCTTCCACCGCGACGAGCGACAGCAGCTGCGTCAGGTGATTCTGGATCATGTCGCGCAGCGCGCCCGACTGATCGTAATAGCCGGCGCGCGTCTCGACGCCGACCTGCTCGTGCACCTGAATGTCGACTCGTCGGATCTGGCCGCGGTGCCAGGCGCTTTCGAAGAGCGCGTTGGCAAAGCGAAAAACGAGAAGATTTTGCACCGTTTCCTTGCCGAGGTAGTGGTCGATCCGAAAGACCTGCGACTCGTCGAAGTAGCGATGGACGAGCGCGTTGAGCTCGAGGGCGGAGTCGAGATCGTGTCCGAACGGTTTCTCGATCACGAGGCGCGTCCACCCGTCGCTTTCGTGCAGTTCGGATTCGCCTATCGCCTCGATCGTACCCGGAAATGCGGTGGGAGGAAGCGCGAGATAGAAGACGCGGTGGCCGGGAAGATCGCCTTCCTCCTCTAGCTCGCCGATACGCCTTTTCAGGGCATCGTAATCCCCGTCGGATCCGCCGACGGACTGATAGTAGACGTTCTGATCGCACCAGGCGTTGACGGCTTCACCGTCCAGTTCACGTTCGACCAGTGCCCGGCGCACGTCATCCCGAAACCTCTGGTCGGACAGATCGGAACGTGCCACACCGAGAATGTGGCAGCGGCTGAGATCGTCGCTGCGTTGCATGAGATGATGGAGGGCGGGCACCAGTTTGCGGGTCGTCAGATCGCCACTCGCGCCGAAAATGATGAAAAGGTGAGGAGGGAAGGATCGAGGCATGGATGGCGTCGTTCGTGATGCGGGACAAAGGTAACGTAGCCAATGATTGCGAGAAATTGGTGGAGGGCCGCTGCGGCGCGCGTAGAAGGACGGGCGTCGGGTTGGACGGAAAAAGGACGAACGACGGCTGACGAATGGGATATTTTTCGCGGGTGCTGCGAAATAGAGACGACCGCCGTTCGCGGCGCAGCAATGAGGCGGAGCTCTCGGTAAAGGAACGATTCGCCGCCCTGAAAAACCTCCCGCCGATGCTAAAGATGGTCTGGGAGGTGAGTCCGGCCATGACGCTCGGCAACGTCTGCCTGCGGCTTGCTCGCGCCGGTCTGCCCGTATCGCTGCTGTGGGTGGGCAAGCTCATCATCGACGAGGTCGTTCGCCTGGTGAATGCCGGCGGCGGGGACCTGACGCACTTGTGGACGCTCGTGGCCATCGAGATGGGGCTGGCCGTTCTGTCGGACATGCTGGGCCGGGCGGTCGCGCTGCTGGAGAGCCTGCTGAGCGATCTGTTTACGAACGAGACGTCGGTCCGATTGATGCGCCACGCGGCGCGCCTGGACCTCGCGCATTTCGAGGACCCGGATTTCTACGACCGGCTCGAGCGGGCGCGGCGACAGACGACGGGACGCATCGTGCTTCTGAGCCAGGTGCTCGGACAGATGCAGGACGCCGTGACGATCGCTACGCTGGCGGTCGGACTGATCGCGATGGCGCCGTGGCTGATTCTGCTCCTCGTGCTCGCTCTCGTACCCGCATTCCTGGGTGAGGCCCACTTCAATACGCTGAGCTATTCGCTCATGTATTCGTGGACGCCGGAGCGGCGGGAGCTGGACTACCTGCGGTACGTCGGGGCGTCGGACGAAACGGCGAAGGAGGTGAAGATATTCGGCCTATCGGGATTCCTTGCAGATCGATACCGCGAGCTGGCGGACGAGCTCTATGAGGCGAACCGCGGACTGGCGACGCGCCGTGCCTTCTGGGGAAGCGCCCTAGCCACGTTGGGGAGCGGCGGATATTACGCCGCGTATGCCGTCATCATATGGCGGACGGTGGCCGGGGAGTTTTCTATCGGGGATCTGACGTTTCTGGCGGGCTCGTTCAGCCGGCTGCGCAGTCTGCTCGAAGGCATTCTCTCGCGGTTCTCGACCATCGCGGAGCGGGCGCTGTATTTGAAGGACCTCTTCACCTTTTTCGACATCGAACCCGACATTACGGCGCCTGAGCCGGCGAGGTCGTTTCCGCGACCGATTCGAGAAGGCTTTCGGTTTGAAGATGTCGGTTTTCGCTATCCCGGTACCGAACGGTGGGTTCTGCGCCATCTCACGTTCGATCTTCGAGCCGGAGAAAAGCTGGCGCTCGTCGGTGAGAATGGGGCGGGGAAGACGACGCTCGTCAAGCTCCTGGCCCGCCTCTACGATCCGAACGAAGGGCGCATTCTGCTGGACGGCCACGACCTGCGGGAGTACGACGTCGACGAGCTGCGCCGTCACGTCGGTGTCATCTTTCAGGATTTCGTCCATTACTACATGTCGGCATCCGACAACCTGGCCGTGGGTCGGATCGAGGCCCGATCAGACCGTCCGCGTATCGAGAGGGCGGCGGAACGGAGCCTGGCCAGCGAGGTCATCGATCGCCTTCCCGGCGGGTACGATCAGATGGTAGGTCGCCGATTTTCCGAGGGTGTCGACCTCTCAGGCGGAGAGTGGCAGAAAATGGCCCTCGGTCGAGCCTACATGCGAGACGCGGAGCTGCTGATTCTCGACGAGCCGACCGCGGCCCTCGACGCGAGGGCGGAGTACGAAGTCTTTCAACGGTTTACGGACCTGACGGACAGCAAGACGGCCGTGCTGATCTCGCATCGGTTTTCGACGGTACGCATGGCCGACAGGATTCTGGTACTGGAGGAGGGCCGGCTGATCGAAGACGGATCGCACGAAGAGCTGCTTGCGCACGACGGCCGCTACGCGGAGCTCTTTGGGCTGCAGGCGGCAGGGTACCGTTGATGTGGTTCCGTGCAGCCCGAGAGGGATGTGGAGGACGGCTACCGCTGGCGGGCGAACAGCTTCATCGTGAAACCGCCGTCGTTCGAAGAGTTTACCGATGTCATCTCACGCGGCGCGCGGACCGTCAAGTCTTCCAATCTTGCGCGGCCACTGGCAATTCCGGCCAGTCCGCGTTAACATCGGGCTGGATTCCAGTCGCATCAAGTAATACCATGCCGGACGACACTTCGGAGCAGATCGCCTCGAGCGAGAACAGGCGGCGTGTGCTGCTCAAGGACAAAGCATACGAGGAAATAAAGCAGGGAATACTCGATGGCCGTTTCGCTCCGGGCACTTTTCTGGCCGAGCGCTGGCTGGCCGATACGTTGGAGATGAGCAAAACGCCGGTCAGGGCGGCCATCGGGCGTCTCGAGGCGGAGGGATTCTTATCGGTTTCGCCCCAGCAGGGCATCGTCGTGCGATCCCTGTCGTTCGAGGAGATCATCGATCATTATGATATGCGCATCGCGCTCGAGTCGTTCGTCGCACGCCGGTTGTCGGGGCGTTTGACGGTCGAGCAGGAAGCCAGTCTTCGGGAAGAGATCGAGGCCCAGCGCGCGGTGGCTGCAGCCTCGGACGTCGCCGCCTACGTCGTGCGGGACGCCGGATTTCACGTGCTGCTGTGCAAATTCGCTCGCAATCAGGAAATCGTGCGCGTGATGGAGCGGCAGTACGACAAGCTGAATCGTATTATTCATAGGGTGATGGATGAGGATCCGAGCCGCATGGCGTCCAGTACGGAGGAGCACGAAGCAATCCTGGACGCAATCGCCGAGGGAAAAGGCGATCAGGCGGCGGAAAACATGGCGGCCCACATGGAATATGGAAAGCGGCACCTGATATCCCTCTGATCCGATCGTTCTGTCGGGCCCGGTTCCCAGGTTGTCTGCTCTTGATTCATCTCAGCAGCATGCCGTATCGTTCGTGTATACCAGTACGTTTATACAGCGTGCTCGAGTGGACAAGGCAAGATTATCTCTCATTCGAACGTGAATACTCAGCGTCCACCGATCGGGTCGTGCACGACTTTACGTCCGACGCCTCGCCGTCCGACGATGTCACGCTGCCGGCCGTCATGCGGCTCCGGAGCCGGCCGACCTGACAATCGACGATGGCGTAGGCCGTTTCGGCTGCATCCGACGCGTTCGCATCGACGGGCTGCGTAAGTACGGCATCGAGCAGGTTCTCCATGGCGGGACACGTTTGCTGCTCACCGGGACGAATGTTGGTTCCATTCTCGCGATCCCCCTCTCCGACGACCGGATCGTCTCTGCCGTCCTCAAGGTGAAGCAGGCGAAAGGCCTCTCGGTAGCGTGCATCGGCGGCGTCTTGGTCTGAGGCCTCCCATGAAACATACCCGAGCAGGTAATGCGCTTCGATGCTGGATTCGTTTGTGGCGACGACGGCGGTGAACCACCGGCGGGCGTCGTGAAGGTGACCGAGAACGAGTGCAGCCTGGGCGCGCCGGAGCATGGGGCCGGTTTCTTCCTGATTCAGGCGGATGGCCCGGGTGAACTCGGCTGCGGCCCGCTCGGGGTCGAAGACCGATTCGTCCGCATAGCAGAGGTAAAGCTCGCCGCGCCGGAGGCGTCCCCGGGCATTCGCGGGATACGCTTCGGTCAGCCGTTGGAGTGTTCGCTCGGCGTCTGCCAGGCGTCCGAGTTCCAGGTAGACATTGCTCAGATAATACAGGGCATCTTCGTGCCGCGGGTCCAACTCCAGAGCCGCCTTGTAGAGTCGAATCGCCCGCTCGTAGTTGCCGGCAATTCGTTCCGCTCCGGCTTGGCGATGCAGCTGCCAGAATCGAACGCTCCGCTCGTCATCTTCAGTACGTTGCGCAGAGATATGCGTAGAGCTTTGCGGTGAGATCGCTGCATCGTGCGCGTTCCCACCCGTCAGCAACCGGTAGCCGGCGATAGCTGCGAATAGCAGCAGGAGCACGCCGCCAAAGATGAAATGGATTCGATTCATAGCGACGGCTCCCCTTCGACGAGGTGAATGCGGCGGCCGGTCGGCACGTCGGTCTCGACCTGTCGTAGGCCGCTCGGCCATATGACCTCGAGCGTGTCCACGTGCTCGCTGTCGTCCAGCCCAAAATGGGCGATCGGTTCGTTCTGGGAGGCGTAGGTGGACTGCGAACCGATCTGCCGGACCTGCACCTGGCCGCCGGTGACGACGCGAACCCTCGCCCCGAGGCCCATTCGGTTGCTCTGACGGCCCTCGAGGCGGACGGTGAGCCAATTCCGGAGCCCGTCGAGATCGTTTCGAAGCAGGACGCCGCGTCCGCCGTGATTGACGATGAAGAGGTCCACGTCACCGTCGCCGTCGTAATCGGCGTAGGCCGCCCCGCGTCCGACCTGCCGTTCGCTGAAGTAGTCGCCGCTGACGGACGAGACGTCGTAGAAACCCTCATCAGGGCCTCCATTCCAGAAGAGCCGGCTTTCCATCTTGCCAAGCTTCGTCGCGTCGTCTTGCTCCTGAAGCGTGCTTCCGTTGACCACGTAGAGATCGATGCGCCCATCGTTGTCGAAATCGACGAACGACGTACCCCAGCCGATATGGTCGAGCGAGATCTGCCCGAGTCCGTATGCATCGGCCTCGTCTACGAAACGGAGTCCGGCCGCCCGTCCTTCAGCCCTATCCTGGGCGAGCCGGCTGTTGTAGAGAGCATTCTCCTGAGCGATCCAGTGTGTGACGACCATGTCCATGTCCGTATCCCCGTCCCAGTCGCCGACGGCGATACCCATCGCGCCGCGATAATCTGCCACCCACGCGGGATGGCTCGCGTCGCGGAACGTGCCGTTGCCCTGATTTAGGTACAGGGCGTTGTCCGATACGTCGTTGGCAACGTACAGGTCGGGCCATCCATCCTCGTCGAAATCGACCCACGAGGCCGAAAGGCTCCGTCCTTCCGGGTTCGAGACGCCGGCTTTGAGGCCGACTTCCTCGAAGCCGGAGCCATTCACATTGCGAAACAGCAGGTTGCGTTCGGGCTTGAATGAGGACGGATTGATGCTGGAAGGGTTTTCGGTGTCGTACTGGCGGGAGACCGTTTGGCGTTCGGGCTGTTCGTACTGCACGTAGCCCGTCACGTAGAGATCCAGTAACCCGTCGCGATCGTAGTCGGCCCAGGACGCCCCGACCCAGAAACCGTCGAAGCCATCGAGTCCCATTTCAGAGGCCCGTTCGCTGAACGTGCCGTCTCCCTGGTTTTGGTACAGGACGAGCTCTCCGTAGGCGGCAATCACGAGGTCGACGTAGCCGTCGTTGTCGATGTCGCCCCAGGCGGCACCGTTCGCCCAGCCGCGGTAGTCGACGCCCGTTTCGACGCTTACGTCCGTAAACGTGCCGTCGCCGTTGTTGCGGTACAGCCGTGAATGGGAGGGAGAGTCCCGAACATCTTCGTCCGACATAGTAATCGGCCCCGCCAGGTTGGCAACGAAAAGGTCCGGCCATCCGTCGCTGTTGTAGTCGCCCCAGGCCGCACCCGACCCCATGTCTTCGGGAAGCTGAGAGGAGCGCTGGCCGTGGAAGTGCCGGAAGTCGATGCCCGCTTCGTTCGAGACGTCGGTAAACGTGACCGGGTCGTATGCGTCCGGTACGGCGCGGTCGAGGCTGGACGTCACACCGTCTGCCTGTTCGCCGGGGCGGTAGGTGGACTCGGGCCTGGAAGCGACAAGGATCCCGATGGCCGCGATGGCGACGAATGCGGCGCTCAGCACGGCGGCCAGCAACGTCTGTCGATTTCTGCGAGACAGTTTCATCAGGGATCCGAGGGACGAGCTGTAATGGAGAGCGGAGGGACCGTGTCAGCGCCGGCAATTACTCGACGGCAGCCAGCTCCACATCGGCGACCCGAATGGTTGCCGTGTCGGTCGACATCTTCGTAATCGGGGCCGTCAGCCCCGACTCCTCTCCAAACATGTAATTGAGTAAGAACTGATTGATCTTGCGGTACATGAGGGTGGCCTCGACGTGGAGCGACGTCACGCGGTGGTCGGGTGCGTCGAAGGATACTCGCTGCCGACTCAGTGCCTCGCCGCCGGGTTGCGATACGGATGCCGGGCATCCGAACGTAAGCTCGGTCTTGTCTGAGAATCCGGGGAAGAGGGACCGCCGGTACCGGACCCCCACCATGTCCCACAGATTGTGCCGATCGATGAGTTTGCCGTATTGATCGACCGGCTCAGCTTTGAACATGAAGGCGCCCGGTTCGATGAAGTCGCGATCGTCGATGTCTCCGGAGACGAAGATTTCGTGGCCGTCCTGGTCGGTGACCACGACGTGCACCCACGCCTGGATCATGTCGGATGGACCCGTCGGGAAGTCGTGCCCGGCTTTATTGTTCGTGATCGTGACTTCCAGCGTCACGTCGTCACCGGGTGCAACCACGTCGGGTGCATGAATCTCCACAGGTGCCACCGGGCCGCTTCGCCATTTGTCCGCGATCTCCGGAATGTCGATGTTGCCCTTCATCCACTCATGCGTCAGGCGAACCTGTTCCTCGGCTCCTTCGAGCTCGAGATGGGTCGGGATGAATTGGTTGGCGCCGAGAAAGCGGTGGCTGCGGTGTTTGCCGTCGTCCGTCGTCCGGTTGTAGTCGAGGGGGTCGCCGCTTGCAGGATCGAACGAGTCTACGAGGGGCATGTGGCATTCCCGGCACTCAATGGTTTTCGTCGGCTCGTCGGGTTGGTTCCAGCGGCTCTTCCGCCAGTTGTCGTACTGGTTCTGCAGCTGCACCCAGCCGACCTTGTTGATCTCCTCGTCGATGAACTGTTTGTGACAGGCCGCACAGAATTCCGGGCTCTTAAACCGGCGATGCTGCAGGCTCTCGACGTGCTGTTCCGGATAGGCTCGGATGAGAAAATCCGACACGAGCTTCAGTTCTTCTCGATCGTGGAGCTCGAAGATGTACCGTTCGGGCGGCGCGATCGTATAGTTTGCGTTCCCCTGCACGTCGGTCTCCGTGATGGCGTGGCAGGCCACGCACGATACGCCCTCGTCCAGTCCGAGCGGATTAGTGAGCTCCTCACGAAAGAGATTCTTGCTGCCGGAGAAGAGCGAGATCGGGTCGTGACAGCCCCCGCAGTATCGTGTGGATTCGGGACCGTTCTGCTCGCCCATGACGGTCTGAATGGCCCGAAAGGCGGGATCGGAGGCGGCCCAGCGGTGAGCGCTGACTTCCCACTCCTCGACGATTTCGACGTGGCAGCCCGATCGTCCGCACGAAGCCGAATTGCCGAGGGCCCGTGCGTCGATGGCCTCCCCGGTGCCGGTCGTTGCCAGGCTGGGAGCGAACGGACGCTCCGCGCCGTAGAGGTAGTTGTAATCGTCGGGCAGTTCGGTCTGCAGCTGGACGGGCTGGTAGGCGTAGACGCCCAGGGCGATCACCCCGAAGAGCAGCACGGTAAGGTAGGTGACGTTGATCGCGAACGTGCGCTCTGCCGCGACGACCGCCTTCATGGCCTCTACGGCCCTGGCCCGCACGTCACGATAGACGATGAGCAGGACGTGCGGTAGCGCCGAGGCCACGACGGCGAAGGTCGAGACCAGGTGCACGGTGTCCCACACGTAAGAGATACGCGTGCCGAAGAGGGCCTGCGCCGTGAGGACGCCTCCGCTCACCAGGGCGACGGACGTCGCAGCCATTCCGAGGTAGCCGGTCAGCTTGACGTGGTTCAGCGGCCGGGAGCGGTAGACGAGCCAGTGGCGAAGCTGATACCAGCCATAGGGAACGAGAAAGACGACGCCTACGATCGTGTGAACGAGAACCGTCACCTGGTTAGAGACGCTGAACGGCAGCAGCCAGATGGCGAGTCCGGTGAGGGTTTCGAAAACCAGCAAGGCCGCGACGACGTGCAGCGACTTGCGCCGCCATTCGCTTTCTCGGGACGCTGAGGAGAATCGCTGACGCATGTCCGTGCAGGCACTGATGGACGATTTCGGGGACAGGGGTGATAGGATTATATATATTAAGACATGCTTAGCTTAAATACAATGCACGGATGTTCTCCTTTGTTAAGAGGCGCGGCGCGAGGTGCTCGATACCCGGTGGACAGACGCTCAGCAGGGCGTTTCCCGTGCTTCCGGAAATTGATAGGTGCAGGCGGGGCTGCCGTCCGGAATGTACGAGACCCGGCCGATCTCCTCGCTGAAGATCCGCTCGAAAAATTGAGCTTCGAGCTGGCAGGGGAGCCGCGTATGCCGGACCGCCTCGGGAAACGGGCAGTTGCATTCTCGAATCGTGATGCCGTCGTCGCCTACTTCGATCTCGGGCATGAATCCCTGCTCGCTGAGAAATTCATCCAGGACGCGGACGGAGCGGGAGGCCTCGTCACCGGTTGCGACGCTGAGCCGGTGCCGGAACTCGCGAAGTCGTTCGTTCCAGAATTCTTCGAAAAACGTGCGCAGGAGATCCTGGGCACCATGTTCGTCGAGATACGAAAGGAGCCGGCGAAGCAGTGCACCATCGCGGGATGGAAATAGCGCCTGCCCCTCAGGCGTCAACTGGAAGCGGAGGCTGGGCCGGCCGGGTCCATCGCGATGCGTCGTCCGAGCGACGAGCCCGTCACGCTCCAGTTGGCTGAAGTGCTCCCGCAGCGTCGTGCGCGCGAGGCCAGTGGCCTCTTCCGCATCGTCGAGCGACACCGCTCCGCTTCGCTTGAGGAGGAGCAGTAACTCGCGTTTCGAATCGGATGCAAAGTAGTCGACCTTGATCACGGCGCGATTATGTTTGATAATGTCTAGGGTGTGATGATGTCTAGTTGGCATGCCCTCAAAACATACGATGCCGGCGCCTTTAATACAATATTAGCGGATAAAACCGGTTTAACATTGTAAAACAGCTTGCCCATCCTTATGATGGGTGTGCAGTGAAATCCAAACCAGACCCTATAAGCGCCATGGCTGACATAAAGCAACAGGATGAAAAAGTGTTCGACGTGCGGCCCATTCCGCCGCGCGAGAAGCATCCGGCAATTTTTACAACGTTTGACGGGCTGGAGGCCGGCGATTCGTTCGTTCTCGTCAACGATCACGACCCCGTTCCGCTGAAACATCAGTTCAGCTTTGAGAGGCCGGGTCAGGTCGAGTGGGACTACCTCGAGAAGGGGCCGGAGTTGTGGCGGGTTCGGATCACGCGGACCTCCACATGAGGCTTCTGTTGAGCAGCGACGCGCTTCCCGATGCCGACTTCGGCACCCTGGCGACGGCCGTACGGCGACGGGCATTCGAGGGACTGGAACTGGCCATCGGGGAAGGACAGACGGGTGGGCGCACTGGCTTCTCGAGGCACGAGGCCGGCATTGCGGCACGACCTCGGAGAAGGCCGAGGAACGAAAAGTAACCGGTTAGGATGTGCGAAACGCATGACGACGAACGCTGAGACCGCATGTCGGGTCGACGTCCGAGACGTCGCTCCGAAACACCGACTCGACACGATCATGGTACCTATACGGAGCTTCCTGAGGGTGATACCATGGAGCTTCTCGTCGACCACGATCCGACGTGCATGTACTATACGCTAAAAGCCGAGCATGGCGATGAACTTTTCACCTTTCAGTACCTCGAGGAAGGACCCGAAACGTGGCGCGTCCACATCACCAAGCACGGGTGAGGACGTTCCGCCGCCGACGCGCCGTGACGTCGCCGCACGATTGTACGAGGTGATCGATCCGGAGGTCGGCATGAACATCGTCGATCTGGGAATGCTTTACGATCTGATCCTGGACGATCGCAGTGTTACGGTTCGACTCACCATGACGACGCCGGCGTGTCCGATGAGCAGCTACATACGGCAGGAGGTAGGACGCGTGCTGCAGGACGTGCCCGGACTTCGGCGAGGAGTGACCGAACTGGTGTGGGATCCACCCTGGTCTCCCCGGATGATCGATCCGGACGCGCGCCTGCGTCGATTCGGCCACGGGTGACGGTATGAGGCCATCTAAGGAGCAACCGGCGGAAGGAGTAGACGATCGACTAGAAGATGAGGTAACAGGATGCCGTACGTAGTAGCTGAGCCCTGCATTAACTGCAAGCACACGGATTGCGTGGAGGTGTGCCCCGTCGACTGCTTTTACGAGGGGCCGAACTTCCTCGCGATCGATCCGGACGAGTGCATCGACTGCAATGCCTGCGTCCCGGTGTGTCCGACCGAAGCCATTTACGCGGACGACGAGCTGCCGGAGCAGTGGGCGCACTATGCGGAGTGGAATGAGTACCTGGCACGGCAGTGGAAGGAACAGGGTTTCAACATCACGGAAAAGAAGGATCCGCTTCCGGATGCGGAAGAGTGGGAGCAGCGCGAGCGTTCGGAAGAGGACATTCTCACCTGGGATCTGGAGTCTTCTTGATGAGATTCTTGGTGAGAAACGGAGCGTAACGGAAGATTCGCATCATGCGCACGTGGTATCTGTTGTCCGTCTGGATCCATCTGCTCGGTGCGATCGTGTGGATCGGCGGCATGGCGTTCCTGGGTGCCGTGCTCGTGCCCGTCCTCCGCGACCGATCGTTCGACCGCGTTCGAACGGCCATGTTGTACCGCACCGGCCTTCGGTTTCGTTGGATCGGGTGGATCGTGCTCGGCCTGCTCGTCGCAACCGGCATCGCCAACCTCGGTTTCCGCGGCTTCACCTGGGCCGATGCGCTGGACGGATCGCTGTGGCAGGGGGTGTGGGGCCGACTCCTCGCCTGGAAGGTGGGGCTGGTTACCCTCGTGCTTGGGGGCAGCGCACTGCATGATTTCTACCTCGGGCCCCTCGCCGCCCGCGTGCTCGACGAGCATCCCCACACGCCGCGCGCCGAACGACTTCGTCGAACGGCGAGCTACATCGGACGCGTGATGCTTCTCCTTTCCCTCGCGATTCTCGCGCTCGCCGTACTCCTCGTTCGCGGATAGCCGTTTCCTCGAATATTGACGACCATGGAAGACCTTCTCGATATCCCCAGGCTGCGTTACCCGCTCATGGCTCTGGGCATGCTGTCCCTCCTGGCGGGACTGTGGGGTGGACTCATACGCATCGGGTGGCCGCCGTACGCGCCGCAGATGGCGACGCTCCACGGCCCGCTCATGGTATGCGGATTTCTGGGCACGGTTATCGGACTGGAAAGGGCCGTAGCCCTCGGACGAGCGTGGTCGTATGCCGCGCCGCTGCTGACGGGGCTGGGCGGCGTGCTGCTCATCGCGGGTGTAGGCAGCTGGGAGGGACCGATGCTCATAACGGCCGGCAGTGGAATACTGCTGTTCATCTTCGCTTCCGTCCTGCGGATGCAGGCGCAGCCGTTCGCCATCGTGATGGCGGCAGGGGCTCTTTCCTGGTTCTCAGGCAACGTGCTCTGGCTGGCCGGGACGCCCGTATCTACGGTCGTATGGTGGTGGATGGGGTTTCTCGTGCTCACGATCGCCGGCGAACGGCTCGAGCTCAGCCGGATGCTTATGCACGCACCGCAGGTACAGCGGGTCTTTCTCGGTATCGTAGGCGCACTGGCCGCCGGCCTCGTCGCGACCTCAATGGCTCCGGAAGTCGGCGTGCGTGTCATCGGCGCGGCGCTCGTCCTGCTGGCCGCGTGGTTGCTCCGCTACGACGTCGCCCGGCGGACCGTGCGGGGGAATGGCCTGACGCGATTCATCGCCGTCTGCCTTATCTCGGGTTACGTCTGGTTGATCGCGGGCGGTAGCCTGCTGGCCCTCTATGGGATCTCCAGCGCGGGTATGCTCTACGATGCCGTCCTGCACGCCGTCTTCGTGGGATTCGTCTTCAGCATGATCTTCGGCCACGCGCCGATCATCTTTCCGTCCGTTCTGGGCGTTCCGGTGGCCTACCGTCCATCCTACTACGTTCACCTCGCTCTCCTCCACGTCTCCCTGGTCGCGCGAACGGCAGGTGACGTGGCCGGGGTGCCGCTGTTGAGGCGCTGGGGTGGCCTGGTGAATGCCCTTGCGATCGTTCTTTTTCTGCTCGTCACCATCTATTCCGTGGTGTCGGCGAATCGACGAACGGAGGCCGCCGGCCCGCCGCGGGGGAGTGGGCCGCATCCAGAGATGGACGCCATTCATTCGACGGCGATCCAGCCGGACGGATAGAGACCTCGATCTGATGCTGCCGCGCCTACCATCGTACCAAGACCGTAGTACCAATATTGCAGTACCTAGACCGTAGTACCTAGAAGAAAGGAGTCTGCCATGATCTCGCATATCGGCGAAGAATTAGAGCCCATATACCAGGCGGTCGTCGGCCGCAATCCGGGCGAAGCTGAATTTCATCAGGCGATCCTCGAGGTGCTGGGCTCGCTCGGTCCGGTTCTGGTCAAATATCCGGAGCTTCGGGACCACAAAATCATCGAGCGGCTCTGCGAACCGGAGCGGCAGATTATCTTCCGCGTGCCCTGGCAGGACGACCAGGGGGAAATTCACATCAACCGCGGATTCCGCGTCGAATTCAACAGCACGATCGGACCGTATAAAGGCGGTCTGCGCTTCCACGATTCCGTCTATCTGGGTATCGTCAAATTTCTGGGCTTCGAGCAGGTATTCAAGAATGCGCTGACGGGGATGCCTATCGGCGGAGGAAAGGGCGGAGCCGATTTCGACCCGAAAGGCCGATCGGACGAAGAGATCATGCGCTTCTGTCAGAGTTACATGACGGAGCTCTACCGTCACCTGGGCGAGTATACGGACGTTCCCGCCGGGGACATCGGGGTCGGTGCCCGGGAGCTCGGCTACCTCTTCGGCCAGTACAAACGTATCACGAATCGCTATGAGTCCGCCGTCCTAACGGGTAAGGGCCTCGATTGGGGTGGTTCGATGGTTCGCAAGGAAGCGACCGGCTATGGGCTCGCCTTTTTTACGGAAGAGATGCTGAAGATACGGGGCGAATCGCTTGACGGTCGGACCTGCGTGGTGTCAGGGTCGGGCAACGTGGCGATTTACGCCATCGAAAAAGTGGAGGCTCTGGGAGGAAGAGTCGTGGCCTGCTCGGACTCGAGCGGATACGTGTACGATGAGGAGGGCATCGACCTGGATCTATTGAAGCAGGTCAAGGAAGTGGAGCGAGCCCGTATCAAAACCTACGCCGAACGGCGAGAAGGGGTGCGCTACGTCGGGGGCGGCAATATCTGGGAGACCTCCTGTGACGTTGCATTGCCCTGTGCCACGCAGAACGAACTCAACGGCCGGGACGCCGAACTGCTGATCGAAAACGGCTGCTCGCTGGTGGCAGAAGGAGCGAATATGCCCACGACGCCGTCGGGCATCCGCGCCTTTCGCGAGGCGGGCATTGCGTTCGGGCCGGGCAAGGCAGCCAACGCGGGTGGCGTCGCGACGTCGGCCCTCGAAATGCAGCAAAATGCCAGCCGGGACCGATGGACGTTCGAATATACGGAAGACCGTCTCGCGGCCATCATGCGTAACATCCACGAGTCCTGCTATGAGACGGCCGACGAGTTCGGCACGCCGGGCGATTACGTCAATGGAGCCAACATAGCGGGTTTTCTCACCGTCGCACGAGCCATGCTCGCGCTGGGTCTCGTCTGAGCGGGACCGGCGTCGGCGGGTCGGAATGGGGTCGCCTTCCACGGCCCGCATTTCGCCGTTCCCACAGTGTTTCGTAAAGGCAGTGTGAAAAATCTTACAGGCCCGAAACTCTTGAGTATGGTCTAGGCCGTAAACATTCATCCGCGAGAAGGAAATCATCCGATGCACGACGCCATGGACAGCCTTACCACCAGCCAGGTCGCCGAGCACGCGGACGTTAATATCCACACGGTGCGCTACTACGAGAAGCGCGGGCTTCTTCCTGAGCCGCCGCGCATGTCCGCCAGATACCGGCAGTACGGCACCGAGCATGTCTCCCACCTCCGCTTCATCAAGCGGGCCCAGGCTCTGGGTTTCACGCTTGAAGAGATCGGCGAACTGCTGGACCTGCGGGTCGAGCCCGGGGCCGGGAGCGAAGTGCGCCATAAGACATCCGAGAAGATCGATGAGATCGAGGCAAAGATCCGTGACCTGAAACGTATCCAGGCGAAGCTGATGGAACTGGCTGACGCGTGCGAGCACCACGGCTCGTCCGATTCGTGCCGCGTGCTCGACGCCCTCGAAGATCCGGCAAAACGGTAGTCGCCCTCATGGATGTCGGCATCCCCAGACCGATATTGAAGACAGAAGACTCCTGACTCCACAGATTCGATAACATCCTGCCGTCTTAGCAGATTCCCCAGCACGATGGATACTCACCTGACTTTCCCCACGATGAGCACGCCCTGCGCCGCCTTGCTAGTTCCGCCGAAGATAACACGAGCGGGTGAAGCGGCGTGTCGCCAGGCGCTGCAGACGTCGAGCCGGCACCTCGAGAGTTGCGCGCGCGTTCTGGCCCCTTCCGATCCCGATTATCACGGAGCGCTGAAGCACAGCCTCGAGTCGATCCGGCAGGCCTTCGCGGCACTCCTGGCGTGGCACGGCCGTGCACCGCGCCCCGACGCCACGCTCACCGAGCTGCCGCCGCCTAAGCCGATTCATTCGTTTCTAGTTAAAAGGACTTCCTGACGTGATGGAATACCAGCGACCCGCGCCGACGACCACCGTTCATCGGCTGAGGCGTGCCGATTTGCTGCGCGGCTCTAATGATGAAAATCAATCACAATCAGGCTAAACCATGACGGATCACATATTCCCTGAGACGACGCGTAAGAGGTCAAAGCAGCGGGGTGCGCTTGCATTCGATGCGACGTCCGGGGGAGATCGGTCGTAAGCCTGATGCTTGATAAGGATCGTCCTCTTGCACAGTCCAGTTTTTGACCCTGCCATGATACAGTGCAAACGCGCCTATGACGACCCCTCGCCCGACGACGGCACCCGGGTACTCGTCGATCGCCTTTGGCCGCGCGGCGTGCGTAAGGATGAAGCGCAGCTGGATGATTGGGCGAAGGAGGTTGCTCCGAGCGACGAACTTCGCACCTGGTTCGATCACGATCCGGAGAAATGGGACGAGTTTCGCCGGCGCTATCACGCCGAGTTACATGAAAAAGAGGACACGCTCGCGCCCCTGCATAAGGCAGCCGAAGCGGGGACGCTTACGCTGGTCTATGCGGCGAAAGACCGCGCGCATAACAATGCCGTCGCTCTCAAGCAGTACGTCGATTCGAGCAGTGACTGACGTAAAGAATATGAATCCGGCCATTTCGGCGGAGGCCCCGGAGCTCCTCACGCCGGGCAAGACCGGTACTAGCGTATCCCCGGCCGGGCACGCCCCTGGTGAGTGATCGTGGCAATGGGCGCTTGAAAATTACAGATGACCGCGCTACCTTTAGAAGACATAATAGTCTTCTGTTTTAATGACGACATATGAACACTTCTCGCGAGATTTCCGGTGTTTGGAGGCTCGCGCAGGCGGTTTCCGTGATGAGCGCCCTGGCCGTCGTCGCGCTGCTGGTGGTGCGACCGGAGTGGGGTCTCTTCATTACCTGGTCCGTTCTCATTCCGGTCGTTCCGGCGCTTCTACTGATCGCACCGCAAGTATGGCGAAGCCTCTGTCCGATTGCCGTGGTGCATCAGCTTCCCCGGGCGTTCGGAAGAGGGGGCCGGCGCCGGCTCTCAAATCGATCCCAGTGGTGGGCACCGGCGGTGGCGGCAGCAGGTCTGTTTGTCATCGTGCCGGCCCGTCATCCGGTATTCAATGAGTACGGTGGAGCCCTGGCTCTCTTCGTCGTGATCGTACTGATTGCAGCGCTGATCGGCGGAGCGCTGTACGCAGGAAAGAGTGGATGGTGTTCGACCTACTGCCCGGTCGGGCCGGTGGAGCGTCTTTACGGCCAGGCGCCCGTGCTGGAGCCCCAGCATGCCCACTGCGCCTCGTGTGTGGGGTGCACCGATCCGTGCTTCGATCGGGACGGGGCCTTCGCCGTCATGAGCCGCGTCGGAGAGGCGGTCGACGGCAGTACGGGAGATTCGCGACGGAAGGCTCGACTGTTTGCATCGCCCATCGGAGCGTTCGTCGCTGCGTTTCCCGGGTTCGTTCTCGGGTACTTCACGGTGTCGCCGGACGCGGGCATCGGATCCATTTATCTACACGTCGTGCTTCTCGCAGCAGCTTCTTTTGCCCTATTCGTGGGCGGTCAATTCGTGTTTCGGTTTAGCGCGCGCAACGGTATTCGAGTGGCGGCGGCCGCAGCGGCCGGACTCTACTACTGGTTTACCGTTCCCGCCATTATTGCAGCGACGGAGGCCACCTGGGGGATGGGTCCCGCGGCCGGATGGGTGGATGCCCTGGGACGAGGCCTGCTGCTCCTGGTGGTAGGACTCTGGTTTCTGGATGCGCCGCGCCGCAGCCGAAGGCTGCTTCAGAAAGAAGTTCTCTCCTATCGATGAGCAGTCGGACCCGGCGCGCATGCCTTCTACAATGACTTCGGTTTCCACTTCGTCTTTCGCGCAGGCCGTTGCGTGTGCCTCGCACCAGGTTCTCGATGTACGCCCCGTCTCTGCGTACAATGGGTGGGCCCTTCGCGGAGAGCCGAGGGGTGGGCATGCTCCTGGAGCGATCAGTCTCCCCCTGTCGTGGACGCGATTCATCGACTGGATCGACGCCGTCAAGGACAAGCAGCTCGATCGAGACCTGCCTCTAACGGTGTATGGGCATACTTCGGAGGACGCGCGTGAGATGGGCGAGAAGCTCCAGCGCCTCGGGTTCGACCGCGTGCACGTCTACGAGGGGTTCACGAAGGAATGGGCGGCGGATCCCGCCCGGCCGTTGGGGCGGCTCGATCGGTTCGAGCAGCTCGTGCCCCCCGAATGGGTCCGTCAGCTCATCGAAGGAGGGAAACCGCCCGGTTGCCGCGGGGACTCGTACGTCCTCTGTCACGCGCATTTCGACTTCGAGGCGGACTATGAGGCTGGACACATTCCGGGAGCCGTCGCTCTGAATACGAACTGGGTGGAACATCCCTCGACATGGAATCGCCGGTCCCCGGACGAGCTGCTGGATTGCCTCTGCCGCCTCGGAATCAGTCGGAATACGACCGTCGTTCTCTACGGCCGTTTTTCGCATCCAACGTATGACATGGATCACCCTGCCCAAAATGCGGGGCAACTCGCGGCGATGCGCTGCGCGGCCGTGATGCTTTATGCGGGGGTCGAGGATGTGAAGATCCTTAATGGGGGGATGAACACGTGGGAGGAGGCGGGCTATCCCGTTTCGAAAGAGCCCGCGCTGACGCAGCCGGTCGACGACTTCGGCGGGACATTGCCCGGTCGTCCGGAATACATGATCGACCTCGAGGAGGCTCGACGTCTGCTTTCGGTGGACGACGGAGAGCTCGTCAGTGTCCGCAGCTGGGAGGAATTCATCGGCGAGCGCAGCGGCTACCATTACATCGAAGCAAAGGGTCGTATTCCGGGCGCCGTCTTCGGCAACTGCGGCAGCGACGCCTATCATATGGAGAACTATCGGAATTTCGACTATACGACGCGCTCTTACGACGAGATCGAACGCGCTTGGCGGGAGGGCGGTATCGTTCCCGGAAAACACATCGCCTTCTACTGTGGAACGGGCTGGCGTGCCAGCGAGGCCTTCGTGAATGCGTACCTGATGGGATGGCCCCGCATCTCCGTATTCGACGGAGGGTGGTACGAATGGAGCAACCACCCCGATCTGCCCATAGAGACGGGCCTGCCCGATTCCCAGACCCCCCGGGTGGACGGCGCTCCGGCTGGGCGGAAGGTACCCGCGGCGGAGGGATCCCGGCCGAAAGGATGACGCGTTGCACGTTCTTCGATTGCGATCGGAGCCCGGTGGCGTCCAGTACGACGTACTCATGGGGATCCCGGACGGCTCGTCTGCGCGGCACCGGCTGGCATTAGCGAGTCTGAATGGGGCCGCCTTGCACGACCTGCAGATAGCGGTCGATCGGGACGTCTTCGTAGATGTCGAGACCGCCACCAACCCAGTGGACTTCGAGCCGGTCGATCCGGTCGTGCCTACCGAGGCCGACGTGTAGACGCGGATCATTGAAGGATAGATAGCTTGTAGCCGGCTGGTTGACCAGCGCCTGTCGCTCGCCGCCGGCTTCGATGACGACGCGTGCTCCGACGCCGGCGGCCAGGCCGCCGCGCGGGACCAGCATCAGCCCGATCCAGTGATTTCGGTTGCCTCCGTCGTTTCGGAGGAGGACGGCGCGGCTGGGTCGGCCGACGTGCGAAATGATGAGATCGAGGTCACCGTCGTTGTCGAAGTCGATGCTCGCGGCACCTCTGCCGGAGTGCTCTTCTGAAAAGTAGCTCCCCCGGTGCACACTCACGTCAGAGAAGAGGCCCCCGCCGTCGTTTTCCAGGAGAAGCGGACGCTGCGGCGACAGCGTCTCGGCAGCTCCGTTGGCAGAGAAGACGTCGAGATCCCCGTCGTTGTCGTAATCGAAGAGCAGAGCTCCCCACGCTCCTTTGCCGTCGAATGCGCGCGCGAGGCCGCTCGATCGGGTTACGTCTTCAAAGAGTCCGCCTCCCTTGTTTCGGTACAGGCTGCCGTGACGCAGGTCAGTTACCAGCACGTCAACGAGTCCGTCCCCGTCCACGTCGCCCAGGGTGCCGTCCATCGACCCCGTCGGAAGGCCTTCGTCGTTGAGGGCGACGCCGGCGGGTGCGGCGCGCTCGAGAAACGTGCCGTCACCCATGCTGAGAAAGAGAAAATTGGCCTGATGATCGTTCGCCTGAAACAGATCCAGGTGCCCGTCCTGGTCGGCGTCGAAGACCGTCATCCCCATACACTTGGAATCGGGCCGGAATAGTCCGGCCGCGGCCGTGGCTTCGCTGAACGTGTTTCCCGGCTCCTGCAGGTAGAGGAGGCTCGCCTGGCCCCGATACTGGCCCGGATGGGGCATGCGCGTAGAGTCGACCGGATCGACGATCGCTGGGTCAAACGCCAGGAAGTTGCACGTCACCACGTCCATGAGCCCATCGCCGTCCACGTCCCAGAACGCGGCGTCGACGCTCCAGGCGGGAAACCCGTGCAGTGCGTCGGGACCGCCGAGTCCTATGCGATCCGTCACGTCGGTGAACGTACCGTCACCGTTGTTTTCGAAAAAGACGTTGGGGCCGTAGTTCAGGACGTAAAGATCCTTGTCGCCGTCCGCGTCGTAATCGACGGCCACCGCGGCCATGCTCCAGTTCGTGTCCGCGAGTCCCGTCCGTTCCGTGGCGTCCTCGAACGTCCCGTCGCCTCGATTGTGATAGACACGGTTAGTGGCGCCGGAGTAGCGGCGTCCTGCAGAATCGCTAATGCCTTCGAGGTATGCGCCGTTCAATAGGTAGAGATCCATGTGGCCGTCGCCGTCCAGATCGAACACCGTGACGCCGCCGCCGCTGCTCTCCATAATATTTTCGTACGACTCATCCCCGAACGTGTACTCGAAATCGACGCCCGCCTCGTCGGTAGCTTCGACGAACATGGGCGGGCGCTCGTTCGTGTTACAGGCGCCGGTGAGTAGCAGCAGGATGACCAGGCCGGCACGGCCACGGATGAAAGCCCGTCTTTCAGGTCGATGCATCAGAGCGGAAACGCGGAATCGTGACCTTCTCGAACGAGGATGCGGGTGTTCGAGGGTAGCGCGTGCAGGGAGTCGACGGCACCCGACGGCCAGTGCACGATAAGTCGCGTCGGCGCCGCATCTTTAAGCCCGAAAAAGAGCCCCTTCGTGCTCGATCTCTGATACGATCCCCCGGCCCGCACCTCCTGCACCTGGCGGTGGCCGTCGTCGCGTTCCAACGCGACGCGAGCTCCCACGCCGTCGCGGTTCGACGCGGTGCCTTCCAGACGGACGTAGAGCAGGTCGTTTTCAACGACGGGTCGGTTTGCGAGAAGCACGGGAGAGCCACCGTCGGCGTTCGAGAAGAGCAGATCGGGTCGTCCGGATCCATCCGCGTCCAGCACGGCGAGACCGCGAGAGGCGGCGTCGGGTGTCGGTGCGCCGGTCGACGCCGTGACGTCCGCAAAGCGGCCTTCGCCCAGGTTGCGGAAAATGAGGTTTCGGGCTTCCTCATCGTCTCCCTTCCAGATTGGCCCGCCGCTGACGGCAAGGTCGGGGTGCCCGTCCAGGTCCAGGTCGACAAACTGAATGCCCCAGCCCGAGACGTGCACGCTCTCACCGAGACCAGCGGGCCCCGTCTGGTAGCGGAATCGCAGGTCTCCCAGATTGCGGAAGAATGAGATGCTGGAACCCTCGAGATTCGTTACCGCGATGTCCACGTATCCGTCGTGGTCGTAATCCGCCGCGGCGAGGCCCATGCTGCTCTTGATCTCGTCAAGCACCGCACCGGCGCCGAATTCGACGAACGTACCGTCGCCCTGGTTCAGCTGCAGCGTGTTGCGCGTGAGATCGTTCGCGATGTAGAGATCGGGCCACAAGTCGTTGTTTACGTCGAGCCAAACGGCGGAGAGCCCTTTACCGCCTCGCGCCTCCAGACCGCTCGCAGCGGTAGCATCCTCAAACGTTCCGTCTCCCAGATTGCGGAATAGAAATACGGGCTGGGGATCGAAAAAGGCGGGAAACAGATACCGTTCGCCGCGGAGAGACGGGTCGGTCAGATCGAAATCGACGTTGTTGACCACGATCAGATCCAGGTGTCCGTCCCGGTCATAGTCGGCGGCGGCGGCCGTGGTCGCAAAGCACGGGAAGGGGCCGCAGCGACCGTCGAGCCCCACTCCGGCCGGGTCCGTTACGTCGGTGAAGGCCGCGCCGTCGTTTCGAAATAGCTGACCGCCGTCGTATGCGGCCACGAACAGGTCCTGGTCGCCGTCGTTATCGTAGTCGAAGAACAGTGCGCCCTGCGGATATCCGCGCAGCTCGTCGAGTCCGGCCACCGCCGTGATGTCCTCGAATCGGGCGCCGTCGACGTTGCGGAAGAGCGTAGACGGCGTCGACGGTTCGTCCGAAAACGATATCATGCCCGTTACGAAGACGTCGTCGCGTCCGTCACCGTCGACGTCACCCACGGCTAGACCCCCTCCCATCACTTCCACGTAATTGGGAGATGACGGATGGAAGGGCGCGCGCCGAAACGCGTCAAGTCCGGTCCGTGCGGTGACATCCTCGAGGCGAAACGTGCCGTCGCCGACGGACGACGAGGGGATCTCGGGCGCGAGGATCGGTCCGTCGAACACCCAGTTCAGGACGGGGATGCGCTGCGGGCCGAAGTTGTTGGCCGCGAACAGCAGCTGGAAGAGCAGAAACGCGATTCCGAACACCTTCGCACGCGGTGGCAGGTCGGTATGGAGCGCGGCGTCAGCCAAAGTATCCCACTACCGTTTCCACGGACAGGCCGATCGCCGTACCGAGGATGAATGTGGCACACATCAGGAGGAGGGGCGGCGCGAGTCCGACGTCCTTGCGCAGCATAAAATAGGACACGAGACTGACGGACGGAGCCGTGAAGAGAAGTGCTGCGGCGGGACCCAGTCCGATGCCGAGGAAGAGAAAGCCGATCGTGAGCGGAATCTCGAACATCGTCGGAATGGCGATCAGCGTACCGAAAAGAGCCACCAGCGTAAGGGCCAACCATCCGCCGCCGAGGTGCATTCCGACGACTTCGGGCGGAAGGAAGAGTCGAATGAAGGCCGCCAGAAAGACGGCGGCCGTCATGGGAAGGAAGAGGCGGTAAGCGATTTCCACGCTGGCCCACCACCAGCGCTGGACCGCCTCGACGAAGGCGATGCGCCAGCCGGGTGGGCCGTTCCCGGTGGATGCGGTGTCGCAGAAGACGTCGCGTTCACCGGCGCGTTCCGCCGGGCCGGGAAGGACCTCCCGATCCGGCGTAATCGGATTTCTGCCGTCAAGGAGTCGCCGGGATAGGCGTGCGGTGAGGGGTGTCGCGACCAGGACCATGAGCAGCGAGCCGGCTACGCGGCTCCAGGCTAGGGGGCCGGGAAAGAGTACCAGAATGGTGAAGAGTCCCATGACGTTGAGCAGGGCGGCGCCCGTTACCACGCCCAACGTGGTTTCGAGATTGGCTCCCTTACGCTTCCAACCGATGGCGACCGGTACCGAGCAGGCACTGCACATCATAAGCGGTGCGCCGAGGAGTCCACCGAAGGCGGCACCGCGGGTGCCGCGCGAGAGCAGGATGCGGTGGATCAGCTGCTGCGGTAGGACGAGACTCGCCACCGCGCCGCCTATCAGGAAGGCGAAGGCCATTCCGATGGCGTTGTTGTCGTTCATATTGATCCCCGTGGGGATCCATGAGAGCCAGTACGGCCATCCCGTACGGGATACCAGCTCGGTGAACGTGTTCGGTGCACCGGACGCGAGCACGGTGAGAATCTCGGACTTTCCCTGCACCGCGGGCCAGCGGGTGTACCGCATGAAGACCCACCAGAGCAGAAGGGCGATGCCGCCGCCGATCCACGTCTGCCGGGGTATGTGCCGCAGGGCGTGCCGCAGCTTGTGCCATCGCGAGGGGAGGCCAGTACTACGGCGTGTTGATTCGTACGCCGAATTCATGGCGAAACCGGAGGATTCGCCCGCGGGAGATTCACTGCTTCACGACCGTCGCGGTCACGGCATGCTTGTTTCTGAGATAGTGGATGACGTCCCTGGCGCTGTAGCCCGGCTGCTCAACCGATCCCAGCGGCAGGGACGTCAACTCGTCGCCGCCCGTAAAGAGGGGGCGCTCCTCGCCCCATTTCTGAACCTGCGCCAGGCCGATATTGGCCATGAGCCCATTGCAGAGGCAGCCACGCTTTTCGGTCTCCTCGCGCCGCCCGCCCTTGCGCACGTAATCCTCCACCGGTTCCGACGGGCAACGGGTAAGAAGGCGCCCCTTCGCGTCGAGGTAGGCTTCCTGCAGATAGCCGAGGTCGCAGTGGCGTTGACGCTGCTCGTAGACCTCCGGCACGCCGTTCGTGCCTTCCACTTCCAGCACCTTGAAAGGGAAGCCGGTCGGCGAGATGCGGCCGTCGGTGCGTACGGCGACCCGTCCTCCATGGATCTGGCGGATCAGGCGGCGTTTGTGGGCGGCCGGGTAGCCGGACTCGTCGGCCAGCGAGAAGAGAGAGCCGATCTGGACCCCGGCTGCGCCCCGGTCCAGCGCTTCGCAGAGCTTTTCCGGCGTTCCGTAGCCTCCGGCCAGAAAATAGGGATAGCCGAGCGCGGCCACCCGGTCAAGGTCCGGCACGTCGCGCTCGTCGTAAATCGGATTGCCGTCCTGGTCGCGGCTTTTATTCCGCGGCGGCGCGTTATGGCCCCCGGCTACGGGACCTTCGATGATCCACGCCGTGACGAGGCCGTCGGGGAGCTTGGCGTCGAGCACGCGTGCGAGCACGTCCGACGAGATGATGGGAAAGAAATCGGGCTGCCGCAGCGGCCGTATCTCCTCCACCAGATCAGCCGGATCCAGCTCGTAATGAAACGGTCCGACGTCTGCCTCAGCCTGCGACGTGTCGACTTCCAGGCGGAGGCGAGCCGGCTTGCCTGCGGCGAGAAGTGGAAGCTGCCGGGCTTCCTCCATGGGGATGCCGGCCCCTATCATGACGGCATCGACCCCGGCGAGCATGGCGCCGTAGAGCGCGGGCAGCGTATAGCGTTTCAGCTCGCAGAGCAGGTTCATACCGACATAGCCATCGTGGCCTTCCTTGGCGAGCCGAACCTCACTAAAGGTGGCGGCGCTCATGATGCGCTGAGACTTGAGGGTCGGGTTGAAGCGGTGCATGGGAAGCAGCCGGTAGGGCTGATCCGCCGAACGCCCACCCTCGACGTAGAAGCGGTCCCTGAGATGACGGACGATCTCCCGGTCGGGGTAGTCCGCCAGCACCCGGAGCCGGTCGTTCGGGTCGCCGTCCTGCAACTCGCGGACGACCACCGTGTCGATGCCCGTTCCCGATATGACGCCGATTTCACCGGCGGTCGCGACGGCGCGGGCCAGGCGCCAGCTCGATACGGCGATGCCCATCCCTCCCTGTATGATGCGGGCGGATCGTGGAAAACGGCTGGAAGATTCAGACATAGTTAACGGAAGGAAGCGGAGAAGGGAGTCCGTATCACATAGTAACGGTACTAAGTACTCTTAAATATGCTTCATTAATTTACCGGAAAGATGGATTGCGGGCGTGCTCTTGGTCGGGACGGTTTCGTCCCGCATGCTTCTCGTCGGGCTCGCGGGATCCTCCGAACGAAGGGGTCAGACGGTCTGTGAATAGGTTGGCCGAGCGGTGGTACCGGCAGCGTCCCTGGCCAGGTACGCGTCGAAGGCGGCGGCGATATTTCGAAGGAGGAAGCGGCCCGGGGGGAGGACGCGAAGGATTGAGGGCAGGAGCTCGATGAGCCCGTCGTCCGCGAGCGGCCGCAGTCGCTCCAGCGTGTCGGAAAAATAGGCGTCGAAGTCGATCCCGAAGTGTTTTTCCATGACCGGCTTGTCGAGACGGAGGTTGCACATCAGCTCCATGATAGCCTGGCGGCGGATCTCGTCGTCGTCGGAGAGGAGGTAGCCGCGATAGACCGGATGCCGTTTCGAGTCGACCCGCTCGCGGTACTCCGCCAGGCCTTTCACGTTCTGTGCGTACAGGCGGCGGAGCTGGTGGATGCCCGAGATGCCGAACGCGTATACGTCCGCGCCGGCGCGCGTGGAATAGCCCTGGAAATTGCGGTAGAGCGTGCCGTCGTCCTGGGCGCGCGCCAGCTCGTCCTTTGGCCGCGCGAAGTGGTCGAGTCCGATGAACCGGTAGCCGCCGCCTGCAGCCCCCGGATCCGTCAGCGTTTCGACGGCGGACGCGAAGATGCGCATTTTCTCCTCCGGTTCCGGCAAGGCATCCTCCGAAATCAGGCGCTGATGCTTCTTGACGGAAGGAACGTGGGCGTAGCTGAACAGGGCGATCCGCTCCGGTGCCATATCGAGAACGGCGTCGAGCGTGTGGCGAAAGCGGTTGACGGATTGATGGGGGAGACCGTAGACGAGGTCCAGGTTCACGCTCGAGAATCCGCTCGACCGCGCTCCCTCCAGGGCGTCGCGCACGATCGATTCGGGCTGCACGCGGTGAATGGCCGACTGGACATCCGGATCGAGGTCCTGTACGCCCAGGCTGAGACGATTGAATCCCACGCTCCGGGCAGCCTCCAGATGTTCGGTCGTAAGGCCGCGCGGATCTGCTTCCAGGCTGACTTCCGCATCATCTGCAATCCGAAAGCGCCGGCGCAAATGTCCGCCCAGCCGTTCGATCTGGGCTGGAGTAAGATACGTCGGCGTACCGCCACCCCAGTGCAGCTGCACGACCTCGCGGTCGCCGTGGACGCGTGCAGCGAGGAGGTCGATCTCGCGTTCCAGACGTGCCAGGTACCCCTCGACCGTTTCCGGCCGGCTCCTCACCATCATGTGGCAGCCGCAGTAGTAGCAGAGCGAGCGGCAGAAGGGAAGGTGGACGTACAGCGAGATCGGTCCGCCGTCTCCCTCGCGATTCGTACGGTCGACTTCGTCGACATACTCCGTGGCTCCCACGTCCTCGCTGAAGTGCGGCGCGGTGGGATAGCTCGTATATCGAGGCAAGGACCGCCGGTAGCGTCGGATCAGGTCGGCGTCGAATTCGGGGACGATCGTTTGCTCGGGCATCGGCTTCGTATCGTTCGTTTGAACATGTCGGCCACCTCGCATCGAACAGGCTGCCCATACATGCAACCTGTAGATGGGGAGAAGTTTCCTTGCAAACAAGATAAAAGAGTCTTAAAATATAATTCACCATCGGAAATGCCCGGAGTGCTTAATGTTCATAGCGAGCCGGGGCGGGCACCACGAACCGGAGATGAGATGATGCTGTCGGCTGGCTGCAGGTACGGGATCCGAACGGTGTTATATCTAACCCAGGTGAAGGAGGACGATTTCGTCCCCGTTCACGTAATAAGCGATGAACTGGACATACCGAAGTACTTCCTCGCGAAGGTCGTTCAGCAGCTGGTTCAGCACGACGTCCTGCTCTCGCACCGGGGGCGCGGTGGCGGCGTGGCGCTCGCCAGGTCGCCCGGCGAGATTGCGCTGGTTGATATTGTGAGGGCCCTCGATGAACACGAACCGCTGTACCACTGCCTCATCGGGTTGCCGGACTGC
This sequence comes from Rhodothermales bacterium, assembly GCA_040904565.1. Lineage (GTDB taxonomy): Bacteria > Bacteroidota > Rhodothermia > Rhodothermales > VXPQ01 > JBBDTI01. The sequence goes on along the minus strand of JBBDTI010000092.1, from coordinate 33,700 downwards.
GAGCCCGGCGGGACGTGCCCGCTTCACGAGGACTGGGCGTGCGTGCAGGACATGGTGCGCGACGTGTATGAAAACACGACGATCGACGCGATTGCGATGCGCCTTCGCGCCGCAGGCGTCACGCTATCGCGGGGTAGGTCCGCCGGCGAGGCGGCATGACGGATGGGGAAGACGGAGGGACTCACTCAGATGATCTCACTCAGATGAATCGACGCCTAGAGTACATACTGAACCTCAAGGGAGGCGATACCGGTGCGACCGTCCGCGTACAGGCGGACGATCGGCGGGAGACGCCAACGTATCTGGTGATAGGCCTGCTTCTGACCCTGTTGCCGGCGCTGGCAGCCGTACCTGCCGGTGCCCAGAACACAGGTGAAGACCTCTACCAGCAAAGCTGCGCGGCCTGCCATACGATCGGCGGCGGGCGCCTTGTCGGGCCCGACCTGGAGGGAGTCACGGAGCGGCGGGAGGAGGACTGGCTGATCTCATTCATCCGGTCCTCGCAGGACATGATCGCCGCCGGCGATCCGGTGGCCGTCCAGCTCTTCGAGGAGTTTGCCGAAATGCCCATGCCCGACCAGCCGTATTCGGCCGATCAGGTTCGCCGGATACTCGACTACATTCGCATGGAGAGCGGAGGCGGGGACGCCGATCCGGTTCAGGCGCCCGCCGAGGAGGAGGCGTCCGTTTCGCCCACGTCGCAAGAACGTACGGCCGCCGATTCGGCCGAGGCCGTGCGCCGCGGACGCGAGCTGTTCGTGGGCCGCACGCGCTTCGCGGACGGCGGGCCGACCTGCAGCACGTGCCATACGGTCGACGTAGGCGGCGCTTTGACCGGCGGCGCGCTGTCCGTCGACCTGACGATGGCCTACTCCCGGCTTTCCGAGAACGGACTTCGCGGCATCATCGCGAACCCCCCGTTTCCGGTTATGGCGACGGCTATGGGGGAGGCACCGACGGAAGAGGAGACCGCGGACCTCGTCGCGTTTCTACGCGCGGCCGATCAGGAAGTGGACGTGCGTCCCGGTCACGCGTATTCTCGGCTTCTGTTTATGGCCGGATTCGGGGGGTTCCTCGGCCTCCTGATATTCGCGGGCGCCGCCTGGTACCGCCGCGCCCGTAAGGAGACGAATCACGCCATCTACGCGCGCCAGATTTCTTCCCATTAGATCCTTCGACGTTCCATGAGCTGGATACAAGACATCATCTCGCCGCAGACCCGCCAGTGGGAGCAGTTCTACCGCAACCGGTTCCAGCACGACCGCATCGTGCGCAGCACGCACGGCGTGAACTGCACGGGCGGCTGCTCCTGGCAGATCCACGTAAAGGACGGGATCGTGGTATGGGAGACGCAGCAGACCGACTACCCGATGCTGGAAGGTACGCTCCCGCCGTACGAACCTCGCGGATGCCAGCGCGGCATCTCCTTTTCGTGGTATCTCTACAGTCCGCTTCGGATCAAGTATCCCCTCGTGCGCGGCGCCCTGCTTGACGCCTACCGGGCGGAGAAGAAGCGCACGCACGATGCGCTGAAGGCATGGGAGAACATCCAGGACAATCCCGACCTTCGCGCGAGCTATCAGAAGGCCAGGGGCAAGGGAGGCTTTCGGCGGGCGACGTGGGACGAGGTGCTGGAGATCATGGCCGCGGCCAACATCCACACGGCAAAAAAATACGGTCCGGACCGGGTCATCGGGTTCTCGCCCATACCGGCCATGTCGATGCTCAGCTACGCCTCGGGCGCCCGCTTCCTGCAGCTCTTCGGAGGCGTCAACCTGAGCTTCTACGATTGGTACTGCGATCTCCCCAACGCATCTCCCGAGACGTGGGGCGAACAGACGGACGTCTGCGAGAGCGCCGACTGGTTCAATTCGAAGTTCGTCGCCGTGATGGGCTCGAACCTGAACATGACGCGCACGCCGGACTGCCACTTCTTCGCCGAGTCGCGCCACAATGGCACGAAGGCCGTCGTGTTCTCGCCCGACTTCAGCCAGGTGTCGAAGTATGCCGATCAGTGGGTGCCCGTACACGCCGGCAGCGACGGCGCGTTCTGGATGGCCGTCTCGCACGTCATTCTCAAGGAGTTCCACCACGAGAAGCAGACGCCGTACTTCATCGACTACGTGAAGCGGTATTCGGACTGCCCCTACCTGGTCGAGCTCGAGAGCGAGGGCGACGGATACGTTCCGGGCCGGCTGCTCCGCGCCAACCGGGTCGAGAAGTACGCCGATGCGTCCAACGGCGACTGGAAATTCCTCAACATCGACGCAGAGACCGGCGAATTGGTCATGCCGAAGGGCAGCGCGGGGCACCGGTGGGACGAGGAGAAGGGTAACTGGAATATGAAGATGGAGGACGCCGTCGACGGGCGTCCCTACGATCCGGTGCTGACGCTTCTAGAGGATGGCGACGACGTGCTGGAGGTCGAATTCACGGACTTCGGGCTCGACGTCGAGAGCAGGCGCGGCGTGCCCGTCCGCTACGTGGAAACGGAGGACGGCCGCGTTCCGGTGACGACGGTCTACGACCTCATCATGGCCCGGTACGGCGTCGATCGGGGGCTTCAGGGGGACTACGCCACCTCCTACGACGAGAAGGACATCGCCTACACCCCGGCCTGGCAGGAAATCTTCACGGGGGTCGACGCCAGGACGGTCGTGCAGTTCGCGCGCGAATGGGCCGACACGGCACGGACCACCGAGGGCAAGTGCATGATCATCATCGGTGCCGGCATCAACCACTGGTACCACAACAATCTCATCTACCGCGCGGGAATCAACGCGCTCATGCTCTGCGGCTGCGTCGGTCGCAACGGGGGCGGGTTGAACCATTACGTCGGGCAGGAAAAGCTCGCCCCGTCGGATTCGTGGGGTTCCATTGCGTTCGCGAAAGACTGGCAGGCCCCCCCGCGCCTGCAGCAGGCGCCCATCTGGCACTACATCAACACGTGCCAGTACCGCTACGACGGATACTTTTCGAAGTACAATACCACGCCCGACAACGAGTGGACGCGCGGGCACCACGCCGATCTGATCTACAAGTCGGTTCGGATGGGCTGGATGCCCTACTACCCGCAGTTCAACCGCAATCCGCTCGACGTCTGCCGAGAGCTGGAAGAGATGGGCATCACCAGCGACGAAGACATTCGCGATCGGATCGTCAAGAAGCTGCAGTCGCGGGAGATCGAATACGCCGTCGGCGACCCCGAGGCGGAGGAGAACCACCCCCGCGTATGGTACATCTGGCGCGGAAACGCCATCCTCGCCAGCATGAAGGGGCACGAGTACCTCCTGAAGCACTACCTCGGAACGCACTCGAACGCCATCGGCGAGGACATCGCCGACGAGCCTACGGAGGAGGTCAAATGGCACGACGTCGCGCCGACGGGGAAAATGGACCTCGTCGTGGATCTCAACTTCAGGATGGATTCCTCGGCGCTCTATTCGGACATCGTGCTGCCGGCCGCGTCCTGGTACGAGAAGGACGACCTCAACAGCACCGACCTGCACTCGTTCATTCACCCCCTCTCGGCCGCCATCGCGCCCGTCTGGGAGTCGAAGTCGGACTGGGAGATCTTCAAGGAGATCGCGCGCGTGACGAGCGACGTCGCGAAGGAACACTTCGCGGAGCCGCAGACGGACGTCGTGACCGTACCGCTCTCGCACGATTCGTCCGACGAGATCGCGCAGCCGACCGTCAAGGACTGGTATCTGGACGAGTGCGATCCGATCCCGGGCAAGACGATGCACAAGCTCGCGCTGGTCAGGCGCGACTATACGAAGATCTACGACAAGTTCTGTTCGCTGGGCGACCGCATCCGGTCGTCCGGCCTGGGCGCGCACGGCAATCACTACGAGTGTGCCGACGTCTACGACGAAATGATCGAGTCACCCGCGTTTCCCGTCGAGCAGTGGGAAGGCAAGACGTATCCGTCACTGCGGGAAGACAAAGCCGCGGCCAACGCCGTGCTGCACCTTTCGTCACTGACGAACGGCAAGCTGACGGTCCGCGCCTACGAGGATGCCGAGAACCGAACGGGGCTGATTCTCAAGGATCTCGGTGAGGGCAGCCGCGACGTGCGGATGGACTTCGCCAAGCTGCAGGCGCAGCCGCAGCGCTACAATTCCTCCCCGGTCTGGTCGGGTCTCATGCATGACGGCCGCGCCTATTCGGCGTTCACGTACAACGTCGAACGCCTGGTACCGTGGCGGACGCTGACGGGGCGCCAGCACTTCTATCAGGACCACGAGCTCTACATCGCCTTCGGCGAGCATCTGCCTACCTACAAGCCCTCGCCGCGGCCGGAAGTGTACGGAGACCTCCGCGAGACCTTGAAGTCGGGCGAGGCGAGGGTGCTGAACTGCCTGACGCCGCATGGCAAGTGGCACATCCACTCCACCTATATGGACAACCTCCGTATGCTCACGCTGTCGCGCGGCTGCGAGCCGTGCTGGCTCAGCGAAGTCGACGCCGAAGAGCTCGGCATCGCGGACAACGACTGGGTGGAGGTCTATAACGATCACGGCGTGTTCTGCACGAGAGCCGTCGTGAGCTCCCGCATACCGCGCGGCGTGTGCATCGTCTACCACGTGCCCGAGCGCACCGTGACCGTGCCGAAGTCGCAGGTGCGCGGTAACAAGCGGGCGGGCGGGCACAACAGCTTCACCCGCATCCACCTGAAACCCAATCTGCTGGCCGGCGGCTACGGCCATTTTTCCTACCACTTCAATTACTGGGGACCGACGGCGCCGAATCGGGACACGCACGTCGTGGTGAAGAAGATGACCGAAGTGGTGTTTTAACCGGATCCGTTAGCGATAGACAGAATTACGCGAGGTACGAATATGGACGTCAGGGCACAGTTTGCGATGCTCTTCCACCTGGATAAATGCATCGGATGCCATACGTGCTCCATCGCCTGCAAGAACATCTGGACGGACCGGAAGGGCGCGGAGTACATGTGGTGGAATAACGTGGAGACGAAACCCGGCACGGGGTATCCGACGAAGTGGGAGGATCAGGACACGTACAAGGGGGGATGGGTCAAGGAGAACGGTGACATCAAGCTGCGGGGCGCCGGCAAGTTCAAGGGCCTGGTAAACATCTTTCACAACCCGCACCTGCCGGTCATCGACGATTATTACGAACCGTTTACCTACAAGTATCTCGATCTGATCGAATCTCCGGAAGGGGACGACCAGCCGACGGCCCGGCCGGTCTCGCTGATCACCGGCAAGCCCATCGATATCAAAATGGGGCCGAACTGGGACGACGATCTGAGCGGTACGCCGGATTTCGCCCGAAACGATCCGAACCTGGAAGGCCTGACGCCTGCCGAGCAGGAGGCGATGTTCCAGCTCGAGCAGATGGCGTTCTTCTACCTGCCGCGCATCTGCAATCACTGCCTCAACCCATCCTGCGTGGCGTCGTGTCCGTCCGGCGCCATCTACAAGCGGGGAGAGGACGGCATCGTACTCATCAATCAGGAGGTCTGCCGCGCGTGGCGCATGTGCGTGACGGCCTGTCCGTACAAGAAGGCCTATTACAACTGGCACACGGGCAAATCGGAGAAGTGCATTCTCTGCTATCCGCGCATCGAGGCGGGCCACGCCCCGGCCTGCATGCATTCGTGCGTCGGCCGCATCCGCTATCTGGGCGTCATGCTCTACGATGCCGACCGCATTCACGAAGCGGCGTCGGCGGAGGAGCACGAACTCGTCGAGAAGCAGATGGAGATACTGCTCGATCCGAATGACCCCGCCGTCATCGAGGCGGCCAAGAAAAACGGCGTCGCCGATTCGACGATCAAGGCGGCCCAGGCCTCGCCCGTCTACCGGTTCGTCAAGGAATGGGATCTGGCTCTGCCGCTTCATCCGGAGTTTCGGACGCTGCCCATGCTGTTCTACGTCCCGCCGTTGCTTCCGGTTATGGCTTCGGTCAGCGAGGCGCAAGGCGCCGAGCAGAAAGACCAGATGCATCCATCCGGAAAGCGGTGGGAGGACGACTGGCTCTACGATACGAGCACGGCCGAGCTGTGGGGCACGGTCGACCAGGCGCGCTTCCCGATCCGCTATATGGCCAACATGTTCAGCGCGGGTGACGAGGATCGCGTGACGCAGGTGCTCAAGAAGCAAATGGCGGTCCGCATCCATCGCCGCGCCGTGACCGTGGGCGACATGGACCCGGCCCGGGTACGGAAGGTGCTGGACGATGTCGGACTCGACGCCGAAACGGCGGATGCCATCTATACGCTCACGGCGCTGCCCACCTTCGATCAGCGGTTCGTGATCCCACCGGCCCACCGCGAGCAGGCCATAGAAATGATGGAAAACACCGGCGACGTGAAGGGCTCCGTCGGCTTCGGTTTTCGTGAACAACCCGTTCGAGGAATGTAATGGAGTATCGACACTACGAAGCACTGGCGGCGCTGTTCGTGTACCCGGACGAGGGCTTCCCGGATCACCTGGAACGCATCCAGGGCATCCTGGAAGACGCGTATCCGGAAGCGGCCGACCGTCTGACGCCGTTCATCGATGGCGCGCGGAGGATGTCGCGGCAGGAAGCGGAAGAGCTTTTTACGCGCTCGTTCGAGGTCCAGGCGCTCACCACGCTGGACGTGGGCTACGTGCTCTTCGGAGACGATTACAAGCGCGGCAGCCTGCTCGTGAACCTGAACCGGGAGCATCGCGAAGCCGGCAACGACTGCGGCGGCGAGCTGGCGGATCATCTGCCGAACGTGCTGCGGCTGCTGCCGCAGCTGGCCGACGACGAGGTGCGCGACGATCTCGTGGAGCACATCCTCGTGCCCGCTCTCGTGAAGATCGTCGGCGAGTTCGAGCCGGACGTCATCGAGCGGAAGGAGAAGGTGTACGTGAAGCATCACCGGACGAAAATAGAGCGGTCGGAGGAATACGGAACGCTCTACCGGCACCCGCTCACGGCCGTACTGCTCGTACTCACGCACGACTTTGACGTCGAAGTGGACGACCTCCCCGATGCCTCGAAGGCATTCCTGAAAAATATCGCCGCGGAGATGGAGCTGGCATGAGCGGCGGATCGACGCACGTCGAATCGCGCTCACGCATCGGGGGAAACAGCTCCTCATCCGCGGCACTTTGCGGAACGGCGCGACCCGGGCCGCGGCAGCACGTGGAGGGGCTGTCCGGCGGGCCATAGCTAGCGCCGCACCAGTGTAAATACGCCACAAATACGCACGCCGAAACCGGTCGTGGAGTGAATCATGAACGCGCTGAACAACTTTCTACTTATCGGACTGCCGTACGCGGCTCTCGCCATCTTCCTGGCTGGAACCATATGGCGGTACCGCAGCTCGCGCTTCAGCTATTCCTCGCTGTCGTCTGAGTTTCTGGAGCGGCGGAAGCTCTTCTGGGGTTCGGTGCCGTTCCACTACGGACTGCTGTTCCTTTTCTTCGGACACCTGATCGCCTTTCTCATACCCTCTTCGGTGCTGGCCTGGAACAGCCATCCCCTCCGGTTGCTCGTGCTGGAGATCAGCGCGTTCGCGTTCGGGCTCGCCGTGCTATGGGGACTTGGCGTGCTGGCTTATCGGCGGCTGTCGAGTCCAAGAATTCGCGTGGTCACGAGCGTGATGGACGTTGCGATACTCGCGCTCCTTCTCCTGGAGGTTGTACTGGGGTTGTGGACGGCGCTGGGCTTTCGGTGGGGATCATCCTGGTTCGCGGCCGTCCTCACTCCGTATCTGCAATCCCTCTTCGTGCTGCAGCCGGACACCTCGGCGGTGGCCGCCATGCCGATGGTCGTCAAGCTGCACATCGCGGTCGCCTTCGCCATTTTCGGTCTCATCCCTTTCACGCGCCTGGTGCATCTCCTGGTGGTGCCCCTTCACTATCTGTGGAGGCCGTATCAGCGCGTCATCTGGTACTGGAACCGGAAGAATATCCGAGATCCGCGGTCGGGTTGGGGTCCGACGCCGCCCCGAAACAACTGACGCCGTGAACCGCACGCTTGCAAGACCGAAACATCAAACGGTGACGTTACCATGAGTGCATTGAACAAGGCCCGAAAGGGCAATCCGGTCGATCGGCAGGACGAAGATCGGGCGACGCGTCAGGCCTTCTCGCCGATGGATCTCACGGAAACGTTTGCGATCCCCAGTGAGGACGCCCTCCCATATGAAGTGCTCCATCCCCTCCTGCAGGGGTTCGTCGACGAGCACGAGCGCGTCGTCGAGGAGCTCGAGCGGTTCGAGGCCGTACTGACGGGCATCAAGGAGCATGGTGTCGGGGAGGAGGCGAGCCGGGAGCTGGCGCGGTTCTTCCGCTTCTTCGACGAACACGTGGTCCCGCACAACCGGCGCGAGGAGAAGCAGCTCTTCGACGAGCTACGCGAGCGGCTGCTGGCCGAAGGGGCGCATAGCCGCATGGAGCCGGCGACGACGAGCGTCGACGTGCTGGAGTCCGACCACACAGAGCTGCTGCAGATCGCCGCCGTTTCGTTCAACCTGTTTGGACTCGGCGGCCGGCTTCCCGAGCCGGCGTCCCGCGCCATCACGTTCGATGCGGCGGTGGAGCAGGGCCTGGCGCTGGTCGAGCACCTTCGCCTGCACATCTACCGGGAAGACAATGTCGTATTCCCGCTCGTCCAGAAGCACTTCGACGAGAGCGAGCTCGACGCGTTGCATGCAGCGGAGCTGCAACACAGTGGAACGCCGAGTGCCTAGCGAGTCGACGCAGACGCGTTCATATTCGACATGACGATTGTTTAAACTCAACGCAGGAACCGTTTCAACGTCCAGGGCCATGAACCCGCTCCGTTCGATATGAAGGAAGACGTTTCGCCTACTTCGCACCGTATACTTTTTTTCAACACGGCCGCGTTTACGATCTGCTTTGCGGCCTGGATGCTGAACGGCGTGCTCGTCACGTTTCTCGTGCAGAACCAGCTGTTCGACTGGGGCCCCGTCGAGATCGGCTGGTTGATTGGGTTGCCGGTCCTGGCCGGTTCGCTGTTTCGCCTGCCCGCGGGCATGCTGACCGATCGGTACGGTGGGAGGCCGGTCTACACGGTACTTTTGCTTCTGAGCGCCGTGCCGATGTTTCTGCTATCGTACGCGCAGACGTTCGTCGGTTTCGCTCTGGCCAGCCTGGGCTTCGGCCTGACCGGGGCCAGCTTCGCCGTCGGTATCGCCTTCACCTCGGTCTGGTATCCGAAGGAATGGCAGGGGACGGCGCTGGGCATCTTCGGTGCCGGAAACGCCGGAGCCGCCCTGACCACGCTCGCGGCGCCGAGCCTGCTGAACTGGCTTACGGCGGACGGTGCGAATCTCGAGGCGTGGCGGCACCTGCCACGACTGTATGCCGCGGTGCTCCTCGCCACGGCCCTCCTGTTCTTCGTATTTACCGAAAATCGGAAGCCGGAGGCGAGCGGACTGTCTCTCCGGGGTCTTCTGGCTCCTCTCACACAGGTGCGCGTGTGGAGATTCGGTCTCTATTACTTCCTCGTTTTCGGGTGCTTCGTAGCGTTTTCGCAGTGGCTCGTGCCCTACTTCGTGAGCGGCTATTATCTGCCGCTCGTCACGGCGGGTTTCCTGGCTGCGCTCTTCAGCTTTCCGTCCGGCGTCATACGTGCCGCCGGTGGCTGGATGTCGGACAGGTGGGGCGCGCGGCGTGTCATGTTCGGCGTGCTGGGGGCCTCCGTCGTCATCAGCCTTCTGCTGTCCGTCCCCAAGATGGAGATTACCTCACCGGGTCCAGGCGTCATGTCGCAGACAGACGGGACGGTGACGTCCGTCACCGATACGTCCATCGTCGTGAACGGCGACTCGTATACGCTGCTGCCGCGCACGGGGAGGCTGGACGAGGTAGACGATCAGACGCTCATCCTGCCGAAGAAGGAGATCTGGCAGGAGGCGGCCGTCGAGCCGGGGGATCAGGTTGCCAGAAAGCAGCTGCTGGCGAGGGGCGTGACGCGCATCTACTTTCAGGCCAACGTGTGGATCTTCGTGTCCCTCGTCATTCTGATCGGCATCGTATGGGGCATCGGCAAAGCGGCGGTCTACAAGTATATCCCGGACTATTTCCCCGAACAGGTCGGGGTAGTCGGCGGGATGGTGGGCGTGCTGGGCGGACTGGGAGGTTTCTTCTGTCCGATCGTCTTCGGATACCTGCTGGACGGGACCGGGCTCTGGACCAGCTCGTGGATGTTCATCTTCGTCCTCTCGCTCGCCTGCCTGGTCTGGCTGCACCGCACCGTTTCGAACATGATGCGTGAAGAGTCCGAGCACCTGGCACGACATATCGAGCGCTGAAAGCAAGCCGTCTCTTGATCTAAACTGGAAGGCATGGGATCGTCATGAGCACACTGTCCGAATGGAACGTCGAGGACCCCGAATTTTGGGCGTCTGGCGGGAAGCGCATCGCCAACCGGAATCTGTGGATCTCCATTCCCTGCCTGCTGCTGGCCTTCGCCGTCTGGCTGATGTGGAGCATTATCATCGTGCAGATGGAGACGCTCGGCTTTCAGTTCGACCCGGATCCCGGACGCAACACGGCACTGCTCTATTCGCTACCCGCCATCGCCGGACTGACGGGCGCGACGATGCGCATCCCCAATTCCTTTCTGATCGCCGTCGGCGGGGGACGCAACGTCGTCTTCACGACGACCGCGCTGCTCCTGATTCCTACTATGGGGACGGGCGTCGCGTTGATGAACCCCGATACGTCCTATCTGACCTTCGCGCTGCTGGCAGCGCTTTCAGGTTTCGGAGGAGGCAATTTCGCTTCGTCGATGTCGAACATCAGCCTGTTCTTCCCGAAACGCATGCAGGGCCTCGCGCTCGGCCTGAACGCCGGCATCGGAAATCTGGGGGTGAGCGTGATGCAGGTGCTTATTCCTTTCACGATGGGCTTCGCCGTCTTCGGCGCGCTGGGCGGCGGTGGCATACCGCTGCCCGGGGCTTCCGCCAGCCTGGAATCAGCCGTCGTGTACATTCAGAATGCCGGATTTACGTGGGTGCCGCTGCTCGTCGTGTTCTCGGCGGCGGCATGGTTCGGGATGAACAACATCCAGGCCGTCTCGCCGCAGGCTCACCGGACGTTTGCCGCGATCGGGAAGATTCTCTTTCTGCTCGGCATCGGACTCGGTGCCGCCGCCGTCGGGCTGTATCTGCTGCTGGGCCTGGACGTCAATATGTGGATCGTGCTGCCCGTCACGATCGTGCTGACCGTCGTACTGATGAAGTATCTGTCTCCCAGCGAACTCCGTGCGAATCTCAGCGCCCAGTACGGGATCTTCTCGAGCAAGCACTGCTGGATCATGACGGTCATCTACACGATGACCTTCGGATCGTTCATCGGGTATTCGGCGGCCTTTCCGAAGCTGATTCAGGATGTGTTCGGCACCTTGCCGGACGGCAGCATCAATCCAGGCGCCCCGAATCCATTCGCCTACGCCTGGCTCGGACCGCTCGTCGGTTCGGTGGTCCGTCCGGTCGGAGGATGGCTGTCCGACCGCGTCAACAGCGGTGCCCGCGTCACCCACTGGACCACCGTCACCATGATCGCGGCGGCTCTCGGCGCAGCGTACTTCGTGGTTCGGGCGGACGCCGCGGAGTCACCTGAAACGTATTTCGTGCCGTTCCTCGTCCTTTTCCTGATACTCTTCATCACGACGGGTATCGGCAACGGGTCAACGTTCCGGAGCGTGCCGTACATATTCGAAGCCTCGAAGGCGGGACCCGTGCTGGGCTGGACCTCCGCCGTGGCCGCCTACGGTGCTTTCATCATTCCCCGCGTTTTCGGCGAGCAGATCGCGGCCGGCCACGCCGAGTACGCGCTCTACGGGTTTACGGTGTACTACGTGATCTGCCTGGGCCTCAACTGGTACTATTACGCGCGCAAACGAGCAAAAGTGAAATGCTGAGACGGAATGTTCGGGCCATCGCTCTGCGAAACGTGATAGGTCTGTCCGCACTCGCTGTGTTGACGGCTTCGATCTCCTTCGCTCAGGGAGAGCAGGATGAAGCCCATCATCTCGAAGGACAGCTCCGGCATCGGTTGGAGGTGGATGCTCGAAACAACGCGCCCGGGAGGGATGCCGTCGCCTTTCAGCTTCTGCGGTCGCGTCTGGGCTTTCGCGCTTTCCCGACCGCGCGGACGGAGGTGTTTCTACAGGTGCAGGACAGCCGCGTGATGGGCGAGGAAGCGAGTACGTTGGATGGATCGGCGAATGCGTTCGATCTGCACCAGGGATTCGTGACGCTCAAGCGTGTCTTCGGACGACCACTCGACATCCAGGCCGGCCGGTTCGAAACGGTATACGGATCGGAGCGCCTCGTCGGAGCCGTCGGATGGCACAACGTCGGTCGAAGCTTCGACGGCGTGCGTCTGCGGTGGAGCGAAGCGGACGTCGACGTCGACGCGTTTCATTTACAGATCAGGGAGGAGCTGCGTGAGGCCGGTGAAGGCGACGTTCGCTTCATGGGGACGTGGCTGGAAGGACGTTGGATCGACGGACTAACGACGAACGTGTTTGCGCTGTGGGAGCGCGCGACGCCGTCCGATCTGCTGAGCCGATATACGACCGGAGCGGAGCTGACGGGTCGTTTCGGGGCCTTCGATCCGCGGCTCGAACTCGCGTACCAGGGCGGGCGCGCGGACGGGGAGCGTGTCTCGGCGTATATGGCGGCATTTCGGATTGACGCTCGCCTGGCCTACGGGCCCCTCGATCCCGTCGTGTCCGCCGGCGTGGATCTCCTCAGCGGGGACGACCATCCGGGTTCCGGTACGCGCCGCGTGTTTCACACGCTCTATGCGACGAACCACAAATATTACGGGTTGATGGACCTCTTCGTGAGCCTTCCCGCGGACACGTACGGAGGAGGATTGCGGGATTATCACCTGGGCACGTCGGTGGCGCCGCGGTCGAAGATCCGCCTCCACGTGGACGTGCACCATTTTAGATCGGACAAACCGGTGGCTCTGTCCAGCGGCACGGCACGCACCTTTGGAACGGAGGTGGATGCGACGGTCGCCGTTGCCTTCGACGATGCGACGTCGATCTCGCTGGGCGGCGCGCTGTTTGCTCCAGCAGAGATAGAGAGGGAGAAGCGCAGTCGCGACACGTTCCTCTGGGGCTACGTCATGACCGTGGTGAACTTTTGACCGACTCGACGAGAGGTGCTCTTGGATCGACGCAGCGAATGGAGACGCCATCCGCGCCGACGTCCACGTTCAGGCGCCGCCCGATAAGGCGTGCGCGATAGTCGAGCCCATTTAGAAGCGTTTGCCAGTCGTCGCCCACCGGCGGGCATTCGCCGAGCAGGACGATCTCCAGCCCATTCGGGGAATCGGCGCCTCCGAGTCGCACGGCGACGTCGTCCACGTCACAATTCCGGAGCGTCCAGGAGACGGCCGTCTCGAGGATGCGAAAGAGCTCGGCCGACTCGAGTACGTCCTCTATCTCCACCCCGAAATCCTCGACGCGGCACGGCACGTCGTGCAGCCGACCGACGTGTTCCGCGAAGTTTCGTGCCGCCTGGGGCAGCCCGCTATCCACGCGGACGGGTACGAGCGTTTCGAAAAGATGCAGCGCCAGAGCGTCCGTATCCTTCAGCAGCGACGCCAGTTCGGCGGCGTCCTGCGCGTCGGGTTCCCTCTGGCGCTCGAGGCGTCGTGCCAGGTCGCGGCATATTAGATTCAGCCCCGTGAGCGACTGACCGAGCTTTTCGTGCAGGTCGTAACCCACGGACTGCCGCTGTTCTTCGTTGGCGCGCAGCAGGTGCTGTTCGATATGCCGCCGATCGGTGATGTCACGAACCGTGATCACGTACCTCCGGCGGGATTCGAGATCCAGCGGCGCGGCAACGATTTCGAGGGGGAAGCTCGTTCCGTCCGCCCGTTTACCCTGAAGCTCTGCAGGCGCGGATCTGTCGGAAACCAGTCTCGAGAGCAGGGTGTCGGGGTTTAGGTCAATCGAGGGCTCCTGGGCCTGCACCGTGCTGAACGGACGACCGCGGAGTTCCTCGGCCGTGAAGCCGAAGATTCCCTCTGCGGCGCGATTCACTGAAGCGATACGTCCGTCGGAGTCCAGCGTAAGGATGCCGTCGGCCGAGCTGTCGAGTATCGCGCGGGTTCTTGCCTGACTTTCGAGGAGCGCGTCCTCTATGCGCTTCCGCTGGTCCACCACCAATGCCACGGTCCACACGGCTGCGATCGCCAGCACGCGATTCGGCACGACGGCCCATTCGGGCGCGCCGGATGGAGACAGAAAAAAACCCGCGACCACGAGTGCCGTGCACGTCGCGGCGACCGGAAAGACGTACCTGCGCCCGGGCAGCCAAGCAGCCGCGAGCACGGGTGCAATGTAGGGAACGCCGGCCGCGATGCCTAGCGGCACGAAGAGATCCGTCGCGAACGTAGCGACGATGGCGGCCGCGATCAATCCGCCGACGACGTAGCGACGCCGATCGTTCGTGGTGGAAAGGCGATCGGTCCCTTTCGGACGGCCATCCGCGTTATGTGAGGGGTTGCCTTCCATCCAACGACAAAGGTAGGCATCGATGCGCCTCGGCCGCGACGGGAATGTCTGCGACGTCGTGTAGGACTTATCCCCACGCCGCTCCCCAGATCGCACGGCCCCGACCGTCCCGACGGAGGGCCGGCCTACGTTCCTGAATCGACAACCGTCTCGGCGAAGCTGGTCGTCGTCTCCTGCACCCTGACCGTTATCGTCGTTATTCCGTGCCGGCGTAAAACGTCCGCCCCTTCGGATCGCACGTAGTCCGCCGCAAAACGACAGAGATTCTCACACGTGGAGTCATACGGGAGAACGAAATGCTTGGAATCAAGCCGGGAGACGGCGCCGAGCAGGTCGGCATCCTCTTCTGCGACGAGTGTGGCGTGGTCCCAGCCGTCGATCAGCGGCTTCACCACGCGCTTGAGTTCTTTGAAGTCCATGACCATGCCCCGCTCGTCAGGCGGGCCCTCGAGCTGGACAAACATCGTATAGGAATGGCCGTGCAGATGCCGGCAGTCGCCTTCGTGCCAGGGAAGACGATGAGCGGCTTCCCATCGGAAGCGTTTCGATACGTTCATGTAGAGAGATGTATGGGATGTATTCGGTGCCGGGAGCATGAGGTGTACGCCCGCATTTGCCAGTCACTCCGTCGGATGGGTACCGCAACGTGACCGGCGTTCGATGAGGCCCGTCTTTCCGCCGTCGTAGGGACGGCTTTCCCAAGGATCAATTCAGTTAAGGATTTCATACTATGATGTATTCAAAGTGTTCATGGTGATTGATCCCGGAGGAGGCCGTGCGCGCTATCGAGGCGCGGGAACGATTGTGTGTGTCTTGAGGCATGATAGACAGGACGAATGCAGCAATGGATGCAGATGGGGAGATGTAACGGGCACTTCGAACGAGACGTGCTGACGTGATGGACGCGTCCGATATGATCGATGCAGTTGGCGACATGGAAGCCCGGTCTCCACAGGAGATCGTTCGGTGGGGAATCGAGACATTCGGGAAACGGATTGCGCTGGTGACGTCCCTTCAGCGGAACTCTCTGGCTATCCTCGATATGGCCTACCAGATCGCTCCTCACATCAATGTATTCACCGTGGACACCGGGCGGCTTCCCGAGGCTACGCTCACGTTTCTGGACCGTATCCGCGATCTGTTCCCGCGTGCGAGCTGGCGTATCCTCTTTCCCGACCGGTGCGAGGTAGAGGAGATGGTTGGTCGCAAGGGCCCCAATCTCTTCTATGCATCCGTCTCGAATCGACTTCTCTGTTGCAGAGTTCGAAAGGTGCGGCCGCTGACCCGTGCACTCCGGGATGTCGATGCGTGGATGACGGGATTACGACGTGACGAGGGACCGACGCGAAGGGACGTAAAGAAGGTAGAGCTTGATCGCGAGCGTGGAGGGATGGTCAAGCTGAACCCGCTGGCCGACTGGTCACGGGACGAGGTGCAGCACTATCTGGAGGTCCGCGGAATCCCCGCGCATCCTCTTTACGAGCAAGGCTACACCAGTATCGGATGTTCGCCCTGCTCGCGACCGACGGACGACCGCACGGGCGTCCGAGACGGCCGCTGGTGGTGGGAGACCGACGCCCCGAAAGAATGCGGTATCAACCGCACCGTTTCTGCAGGATCGCCCGACAGAGCAGTGCAGGAAATCCTGGACGGATGCAGCGATTGAGCAGTGCAGGAAATCCTGGACGGATGCAGCGATTGAGCCGCGACAAAATCGGAGAAGAACGGCCGCAGCCGCGGCGACGAGTCTCGGACGAAGTAAGATGAGACGATAAGAAGTACGATGAGTGAGGACGCACAACCAGACTGGGATCCGACATCCGATGACGTCCGACGCGATCAGCGCGGCGCCTACGACGAAATGCGGGAACGGTGTCCGATCGCGTACAGCGACTCCATGAAGTGGTCGATCTTTCGACACGACGACGTCGTGCGGGTATTGGAAGACCACGAGACGTTCTCCAATGCCGTCTCGCAGCACTTCTCCGTTCCGAACGGCATGGATCCGCCCGAACACACGCCGTACAGGCGCATCATCGAAAAATACTTCGCGGCCGATCGAATGGATGCGTTCGAACCGGTCGTCCGCACGATCGCCGAGGAGCTGCTGGAAAGCCTGCTGTCGAGTGGCTCGCGCGTCGACGTGATGGAGGACTTCGCGAAGCCGTTCGCCGGACGCGTGCAGTGTGCGTTTCTCGGCTGGCCGGACAGCCTGCATGAGCCGTTGATTCGCTGGGCGGAAAAGAATCACGATGCCACGCGTGACCGCGATCGACGCGCGTCGTCTGAGATCGCCCGCGAATTTGAGGCCCTCGTGGACGACATGATCGAAACTCGGCTCGAAGACGGAGTTCGGCCGGAAGAAGACGTGACCGCGGAGCTCATGCAGGAAAAGATCGGCAGCCGGCGCCTGAGCAACGAAGAGATCGCCAGTATACTGCGGAACTGGACCGTTGGAGAGATCGGGACGATTTCCGCCTCGGTCGGCATTCTCGTTCACTATCTGGCCGAGCACGAAGACCTTCAGGCAAAGCTCCGCCGCGACCCCGGCCTTCTTTTGGCAGCCATCGACGAAATCCTTCGCCTCCACGGCCCGCTCGTGGCCAATCGGCGCATCACGACGCGCCCCGTTAATCTGGCCGGACAGGTACTGGAGGCCGGGGAGCGCATTACGATTATGTGGCTCGCAGCCCATCGGGACGGACGTCGATTCGACGAGCCGAATGCGTTCCGCTTCGACCGCGATCCCGACGACAACCTGCTCTATGGAGCGGGGATACACGTGTGTCCGGGTGCCCCCCTCGCGCGCATGGAGCTCCGTGTAGTGCTCGAGGAACTTCTCGATGAGACGTCCGAAATATGTCTCCATCCGGACGCCCGTCCCGTGCCGGCGGAATATCCGGCGAGCGGATTTGCGGCCGTCCCCGTCCGGATCAACTAGGCGTCGATCGCAGCGATCCTACCGATCCAGCCTGTAAAGGTACCACAGCAACCCAACGTTGAGCCCCAGGCACGCGAGACTGGCCAGCGCCGCCGGCAGCAAGATCGCGGAGTCGCCGCCGAGATAGGCGTTCATCGTGGCTGTGAGAAGCCAGAGCTGGAGGATCACGATCAGGACCACGATGGCGAGGATCCCATTCACGATGGTCATCCGCTGGGGCGTGGACCGTCGCGCGGATTTCTCCTCGATGGACGTACGGATGTCGTGCGCGTCGTTCATGTCGTGCGAAGCTCGATTCCGGTGGCATATACGACGCCGCCGCGGACTTCGAGCGTGACGCGCGGCAGCGGGCGACGCGGCGGTCCGCCCGCAGGACGCCCCGTGGCGAGATCGAACCAACCGTTGTGGCACGGGCAGTGCAGGGCGCCGTCCTCCACGGCCGGGACGACCGGGCACAGGAGATGCGTGCACTGCTGATCGTAGGCGACGAAGGTCGACTCGCCGGTTCGAATGAGCAGGCGGGGAGAGCTCCCGTCGGGATATTCGAAGACCTTGTGTTCGCCCAGTGCGAGTTCGTCGACGTCCGCGATCGGCATGGCTTCCGGATCGTCGGCACGGCCGAGTCGGTCCTTACCCACGAGCCAGAACTGGCCTGTGGTGAAGGCGAGGCTGGTCAGGACGATGAACTTGACGAGATCTCTTCGCGAGACGTATTCGTCCTCGGGCCAGTCGATCGGGAAGTCGCGCCGCCATTTGGGCTGGGCGGCCGGCGGCCGGCCGTCAGGTGTTTCCGTATTCCGGCTGGAATGCTCGCTCATGCGTCGGGTGTGCCTCCGTCGTACATGTTGTCCATGAAGATATCGTCGGCCACTTCATGGCCGATGGTGGGTTCGTTCAAGCCGGCGACCATTTCGACGACATCGACCGCGTCACGGGGGACCATCATATTCACTTTCGTCGTGATGGTCTGCCCGCCGAACTGAAACGTGTTGACCGGCCGCGCCGCCGGCCGGTTGGCCTGCATCTCCTCTCGCGTTCCGAAGTATAGCGCCCCGCTCGGGCAGACGGACGCGCACATGGGCTTGAGTCCGACCGACGTGCGGTCGTAGCACATGTCGCACTTCATCATGAGATTCATTCCGGTGTTCATCTTCGGGACGCCGAACGGGCAGGCGAGCACGCAATTGTTGCATGCTACGCACCGCGGCTTTCGCGCCGTCTGAACGACACCATCCTCCGTTCGCTTGATGGCGTCGGCCGGACACACCTCCGCGCACGTGGGCGAATCGCAGTGCATGCAGACGACGGGCACGGTCTGGGGAGAACGCGCGCGATCCACGACGTCCAGCTGAATCATGGACTGTCCCTTGTGCGTGTCGCATTCCGTGCAGGCCTGAACGCAGGCCTGACAGCCGATGCAGCGGCCGGGATCGAGGAAGAACTCGTAGCGATCGGGTACGGGCACGATGGGCGGCGGGCTATGAAGCAGGTGAGCGGAGAGCGGAGTCAGAAATTGAATCCACGTCGAGCGTGCGAAGAGCCCCTAATGCACATTCCCAGGCGCCCGAATCGCACAGGCCCCTGATCTTTGCGTCTTCGTAGGCTTCCTGCGCGGCGTAGATACACTCGGCTTGAACGACCCTTGCCAAACGGCGAGACGCTATTGACGCCGGTCTCGACGAATCGGGAATCGCCGC
Source organism: Rhodothermales bacterium (assembly GCA_040904565.1). GTDB lineage: Bacteria > Bacteroidota > Rhodothermia > Rhodothermales > VXPQ01 > JBBDTI01. Next base: position 14,545 of record JBBDTI010000092.1, on the reverse strand, counting down.
TTGATCTTGCACGTGGGTGAGATCTGGCATGGAAATTACTGCTGCGGTTCGAGGACGTCGGCGTATTCGGGGGGACCGTCCGCTTTCTCGACGCGTACCGCGCAGACCTTGTATTCTGGAATCTTGGAGATCGGGTCCTGCGTGGAGATGGTCAGCTGATTGGCGCTCTTCGCGCCGCCCCAGTGATAGGGGATGAAGACGGTATCCGGGCGGATCGTGCGGACGACGGAAGCGCGCAGCGTGCACGTACCGCGACGCGACGATGCCGTCGCCCAGTCGCCGTCCTCGATGCCGAGTGACTCGGCGAGCCGCGGATGCATTTCGATACGTGGCTCCGGGTAATGATCGACGAGCGGGCCGATGCGGCGCGTCTGGTTGCCGGACAGGAACTGGCTCACGACGCGGCCGGTCGTGAGCACGACGGGATAGTCCTGATCGACCTCCTCGGATGGACCTTGATGGGGTGTTACGTTAAACCGCGCCTTGCCGTCGGGGAAGTAGAAGGGGCCGTTGCCCTTTGCGATCGGATTCCACGATCCCGGTTCGAAGAGGCGGGGCGTGCCCTGCGGTCCAGGCGGGGTTACGCCCTCAGGCACGTCATCCGGACACGGCCAGAAGACGCCGTAGTTGTCCTCTACGCGCTCGTAGGTGATGCCGGAGTAGTCGTTAATGTAGCCCTTCGAAGCGACGCGGAGCTCTTCCCAGATCGCGCGCGGGCTTTCGAACGTCAGGCCGCGCTCTCGTCCGAGCGCCTGCGCGACGTCCTGGATGATACGCCAGTCCTCGCGTGCGTCACCGGGGCATTCGACGGCCTTATTGATCTTGATGACGCGTCCTTCCAGCTGCGTCACGGTGCCTTCATCTTCCTCGTGGAGTGAACCGGGCAGCACGATGTCGGCATAGCGCGCCGTCTCGCTCAGAAAGAAGTCGACCGAGACGAAGAACTCCAGCTTCTCGAGCATCCGCCGGACGAAGTTGTTGTCCGGCAGCGACACCAGGGGATTGAAGCAGATGCTGAAGAGGCCCTTGATCTCGCCGCGGTCGATGAGCCGGAAAATCTCGTAGGCGTCGGCTCCGGGCTGCGGCAGCTCGTCCGCGTCCATGCCCCATACCGACGCGACATAGTCCCGGTGCTCCGGGTTGCCGAGGTCGCGTCCCCCCGGCAGCTGATCGCATTTCTGGCCGTGCTCGCGGCCGCCCTGCCCGTTGCCCTGTCCGGTGATCGTACCGTAGCCGCAGTGCTCGCGGCCGATGCGTCCCGAAGCGAGCACGATATTGATGGCGCCCATCACGTTCTGGACCCCGTGGCTGTGATGCTCTATGCCGCGCGCGTGCATCAAGAAGCTGGTTTCGGCCTGCCCCCACCACTCCGCAGCCTGTCGAATCAGCCGTTCGGCGATGCCGGTCTCCCGGGCCGTGCGTCGAGGGGTCCACGGCCGCACGCTTTCCGCGACGGCGTCGAAACCGACCGTATGGTTCCGGATGAAGTCACGATCGATCCAGTCGTTTTCGATCATGAGGTGCAGAATCCCATTGAAGAGCGCCGTGTCGTAACCGGGTCGGATCGGAAGGAAGAGGTCGCACGTGCGGGCGATCGGGGTCAGCCGCGGGTCGACGACGATGACGCGAGCACCGCGCTCGCGGGCCTCCCACACGTAATCCGTCGTGATGGGGGCGCACTCGGCCACGTTTGCTCCGCTAATCCAGATGACCTCCGCACCGAGAATGTCGCTCCACGGGTTGGCCGCGCGATCGATACCGAACGCCTTCTTGTTGCCGGCGGCCGCGCTGACCATGCACAGCCGGCCGTTGTAGTCGATGTTCGACGTCTTCAGGCACATGTGGGCGAACTTGCCCATCAGGTAGGTCTTCTCCGTCGTCAGGCTCGCGCCGCTCAGTACGGCGAAGGCGTCGGGCCCGTAGGTAGACTGAATGCGTTCGATCTCGTCGGCCGTTCGCCGGATCGCGTCGTCGTAGGACATGGAGCGGAAGCCGCTCCGGGCATTTTCATCGCGTTCGTAGGCGTGGAGCAGGCGGTCCGGATGTTCGTTCTGGAGGTAGCGCTTGATGCCCTTTGGACAGAGCTTCCCCTTGTTGAACGGGAAATCGTACCAGGGCTCGAACCCGATCACCTGTTCGTCCTTCACCTTGAGTTGAATGCCGCACTGCTGTCCGCAAAAGCAGCAGTGCGTTTTGACCTGACGGTCCGGTTCGACGCTCGTGTCGGTATGCCGGCCGCGGACGTAGGCGAGGTGTGGTCCGAAGACTTCGATGGTCTCGGCCTCGAGAGGAGGCGTGTCGAGCATGGGGGGTTCGCTTATGGATGGAAATTGGCTGCGTCTTCCTCGCCGAGGGGACCTTCTCCCTGCCCCGGATTGGCAAATCGGGGCGTCGGGAGCGGCCCCGTCCGTGCCGTCGAGAGGCGCTCACCGCCGCGGCGGTTCTCCCAGAGTCGCCCCTGCGCCATCGCTACGGCCGTCCGCCGGCACGGCGGACAGATCCACTGGTAGTGTTCTACGTCCGCATCATCGATGTCATACCGGTAGCCGAGCTTCCGCTCCACGTCGATCAGATCCTCCACGTGCATCTGCGACGTGAACTCCGCGCCGCACCGCCGGCATCGCGCGAGGGGACCGGAGCGTCCGACGTCCTTGTAAAATCCGACCCCCAGCTGAGCCGGCCGCTGGAAGATGTGGAAGAACTTCCCGAAAGGGAGCCACAGGAAGGTGCCGATGACCGTAAAGGCGTGTAGAATGGCGATGAAGCTGTAGGCGTACCCCTGCATCCAGGTGTAGCTGGCCGTAAGCATCAGGCCGGTCAGGCTTACGGCAAACAGTAGAATGAGCGGCATGAAGTCTTCCGCGTAGCGCTGCAGCGTGGCGGCCTCGTCGTCTCGCATGCGGCGCCGCATGGCGATCATCACGCCCCCTATCACGAGAAAGGAGGCCCAGACGAGCCCGTGAAACATAAAAAACGCAACGGCCGAATCCGTCGGAAAGGCAAAGGTGGGGAAGCCAAAAATGGCAACCTGGTACCATTCTACGTTGCCTTCCATCGGCACGAAATACAGCCACCCAAAAACGAGCGGAAACGTGATGACGACGGCCAGGAAGCAGCCCCACATGATGAGCAGATGTGCCGTGCCCCGCAGCCGGTCGCGGCGAAAAATGAATCGATTCCCCAGCACGTCCAAGCCGAACCGCTTGAACCACTGAACGACGTTCCGCAGGCGGAAGCCGCGCTGGAAGAACGCCTGCCAGCCGCGACGCCAGTAGACGGCCGTCGGTGGACGCTGCAGCCACATGGCGTATCGGTACGTCAACCCGAACGTGGCGAACAGGACGGCCAACGTATAGGCTACGAGCGCAGCGTCGAAATGGTCGAGATTGCGCGATCCGGCGACGATCAGCGTGCCCAGGGCGCCCGTCATCCCGATCCCCCAGGCGGCTGCCTTGCGGGTCTCTTTCGTAAGGGTCATAGACCGGTAACCTTCCATTGGGGGAAACCCCGCCGCGCTCGAGAATGCGGCGCCGGCTGCCGTGCCGCGGGCTAGTATTGACATCTTAAGCAAAAGGCGAGATTGTCACCAGCCATCGAAAGACCGGGCGCGCTACGCGTCGGGATGCGGAAAGGCGTCGGACACGGTAGACTCCTTGTGCAGGCAGCGGAAATCTTTCTCCACCAGAATGTTAAGCGTGCCGCCGCGCTCGAGCGGGATCGATGCTTCGAAGCCGACCCGATCTGACGCGATCCAGGCGGGGACCCAGGCGGCCGGAAGTCGTACCCGGAGCGACGTACCCTCGAGGACGGCATCGAGGTCGTCGACCTCTTTCGCGGCCTGAAGGGTAAAATGGAGCGGTCCTCCGCGGAGAGGGACCGATTCGTCTACGTGGCCGACCTTTTCGAATTTCGCGAGGTCCGACGGCGAGAGGCGCAGTCTGATGGAGTCGCCACTAAGTCGAAGTTTCATGGTATGATGTCGTCTGGCAGGATGTCGTCTGGCGGGATGTCGTCTGGCGGTGGGACGGTAGCACGATGAATCGTCACAGCTCGATCGCGGTGGGAGCCAGACGCAGCGGCTCGTCCGAGCGGTTTACGTCCGCCGCCAGATCCGCCAGCGTCAACGACGAGAACAGCGCGGCGATTCGATCTCGCTCCGCCCCCCACCTATCGTGCAGGGGACAGGGTGCCGCATTCCCGCATCCCGGGAGCCCAAGGACGCATTCCGTGAAGAGACCGTCCCCATCGATCGACGTCACCACGTCTGCAATCGTAATCTGGGACGGCGGGCGGGCGAACGCGACGCCTCCCTTCGGTCCGCGGAGCGAGGTCATGTGACCGTTCTCCGTCAGCTGCTGGAGGATCTTCGTAAGGAACGGCGCCGATATCTCAAGCGCCTCGCTGATTCTCCGGATGGGCACGTGGCCGTCCTCTTCGAGCGAGGCCACGTACACGGCGGTGCGCAGTCCGTACTCGCACGCGCTGGAAAGTAGCATGGGGGAAGTTCCTGGGGGAGTTCTAGGGGGGGTGGGATTAATTTAATACGAAAACGTCTGTATTACGCGCCACCTACGTGGCGGTTCGGGGTGCTTCGTCCCGGGATTCCCCCACATCACGTTCAGGGGCTTGACCAGGTCGGCCGTCGGGACCTCCTGCTGTCATGACGGAGTGGCGTTCGCGAACTTGGCACTGTTTAAATGGCACTGTTTAAATGGCACTGTCTGGCTGGAACTGTCTGGCGGCGCGGTGCCGTCCGCAGCGAGATGAATTGTAGTATGTTCGATATCATTCGCCGAAAAAAATACGGGGAGGCCCGAGATGAAAAAGAAGCCTGACGAAGCAAAAGACGTCGAACGGGAACTGGACAAGGAACCCGAACAGGAGTTCGAAGAGTACCGCGAGCACGAGCGCGAGCATCGCTACGAGGACGAGCGGGAATATGGGGAGTCCTACGAGGGCGACTACGAGAAGGACTACGTCGAAGAGGATACCGACGAATTCGAGAAGGGATGACCGGGCGGGTAATTGGATTCAGTCCGCGCCCATCCGCACGTAATACCCGTCGAACCACGTCGACCACGTTTTCGTGCTGTCGCGGACCTCGAAATGCTGCCGGACGCGGCCGTCGTCCAGCTGCGCCCATCGCCCGCGCATCGGCTGCCGGCTGCCGTCCGGCTGAATGAGGTGGCCTTCCAGAAGCATCGCCTCGCCGTCGAGTCCGCCGTCGAGCTCGACGAGGTAGCCGGCGGACGCCGCCCAGCGCTGCTTCCACGTCGCGGTGGATGGATCGAAGTAATTGATGCTCGTCCCCGTCGACCCCTGCGCTCCGGTCCATCGTTCTATCAAAACGCAGCCCTCTTCATCCATGGTGATGGCGTTCGTTCCGACCCGCTGGTCGTCCGGATTGAAGACCTCCCACGAACCGATCCAGAAATCGAACTGGCGATAGCGGTCGTCGTCCACGCAGGGCTGTGCGGCCGCCGGGTTCGGGCCGAGTCCGGCGATCGACGTCACGACCAACAGGATGGCGACCCTACGTAGCGAGATCGTGGAACGCATGGGGGTACCTTCGTTGAGTGTAATGGTCGAATAGTTTCCATTCCGTGCTCAAACGGACACGATAGTATACGGAGACGGGCAAATGCACGGTCATGTGCACGGTCATGTGCACGGTGAGGACGCTGTGCACGAACGGACCCTCGGACCTTTCCGTACGGCGTGAAAGTACATATTATAAGCCGTCATGGTTGGGTCAAACCGATCGTGGGGGCGAGGGCGGCCGGTGCATCGCACATCGCGCCGCCCGTTTTAGTTTAGCTCGCTCCCGGCGGGTGCGCCATAATCCCATTGAGCGTTCGCGGGATCTCCTGGCGAACAACCGGCAATTCCGGCGGCGGGCCGGGTACGTACATTCCGTTCTGCTCCGACTCCGTCGATCAGCGCAATCAGAATCTGTCCTGGAGCCGGCTTCGTGAAATGCTCCCGCTCGGAACACATCAGATAACCGGTGCCGCGACCGAAGAGCGGTCTGCCACGGAATTCATGGACGGGTTGCCTCGTACCCCTTTGACGAATCCCACCGGGAATGGACGTCGGCAGGAATGATCGAGGCCGTCGCCTACCGCCCGGTTGCCCCATCTCGTCCACCGCCCGTTTGAAAATCAAATATTCTGTGAATATACTGGGAACGACCGACTCTAAGCGAATGGTGCTGTGGGACGCCTTCGCACGGTTCGGCCCCGACCCCAATTGCACGCCAACCGCATGGCTGAGACGATTGATGTCCGAACGTCGTCCGGTTTCGCCGCCACCGCGCGGACCGACCGCTGGTGGATCGCGCCCGTCGCCGTGCTGGTCGGTCTCTCCGCATTCATCGTCTACGCGACATGGGCCGCCCTTCAGGGCGCCCACTACTGGCACGGTTCGTATCTCTCGCCGTTTTACTCTCCGGTTCTATTCACGGAGCTCGGTGCGTCAGGCCACGCCCCGCTGGAACACGCGTGGTTCGGCTCCTGGCCGGACTGGTGGCCCGGGTGGATACCGGCGTCGCCGGCCATCCTTATCCTTTTTTTCCCCGGCATATTTCGGCTCACCTGCTACTACTATCGTAAGGCGTACTACCGCGGCTTCGCGTGGACGCCGCCGGCGTGCACCGTCGGAGCGCTACCTCGAAAGGACTACCGAGGCGAGACGAAGTGGCTCCTCTTTCAAAATCTTCACCGCTATGCGCTCTACCCGGCCCTCGTCTACATCGTCATTCTCGCCTATGACGCCGGAAACGCCTTCTTTCGGGACGGGACCCTTGGCATCGGGATAGGCAGTCTCGTGCTTCTCGTCAACGTCGTCCTTCTCGCCGGCTACACGTTCGGCTGCCATTCGCTCCGACATCTCATAGGGGGGCGTCTCGACTGCTACTCGTGCACCCGCGCGGCGAGCGCCCGGCACGGTCTCTGGAAGCGGGTCACCCGGCTCAACCAACGGCACGGCCTCTGGGCCTGGCTGAGCCTTTTCTGGGTCGCCTTCAGCGACTTCTACGTACGCATGGTGTCGATGGGGATCTGGACGGACATAAATACGTGGGGGCCATAACGCACGATGACGCAGACCGACATCAGCGACATCCAGACCGTCACGCACGACGTGCTCGTGATTGGGGCGGGCGGCGCGGGACTCCGGGCGGCCATCGAATGCTCCAATCGCGGCCTCAGCACGGGGGTGCTCAGCAAGTCGCTGCTGGGAAAGGCGCACACGGTCATGGCCGAAGGCGGATGCGCCGCCGCACTCGGCAACGTCGACCCCCGCGACAACTGGAAGATCCACTTCCGCGATACCATGCGTGGCGGTAAGTTTCTGAACCAGTGGAGGATGGCCGAGCTGCATGCGAAGCGGGCGCCGGACCGCGTGCACGAGCTCGAGGAATGGGGCGCCGTCTTCGACCGCACGTCGGACGGGCTCATCAGCCAGCGCAATTTCGGGGGCCACCGCTATCCCCGCCTCGCTCATGTCGGAGACCGTACCGGCCTGGAAATGATCCGCACGCTGCAGGACCACGCCACGCACGGTTCGATCTCCTTCTACATGGAATGCAAAGCGATCTCGCTACTCAAGACCGGCGAACGGGCGTCGGGTGCCGTCGCTCTCTGGAGGGACTCCGGCCGGTTCATCGTCTTCCGCGCCCGGGCCGTCATCCTCGCGACCGGCGGCGGCGGACGGGCGTGGTCGGTGACCTCCAACTCCTGGGAGTACACGGGAGACGGGGTCGCGATGGCCTACGACGCGGGCGCCGAGCTGATGGATCTCGAGTTCACCCAGTTTCATCCGACGGGGATGGTCTGGCCGCCGTCCGTCCGGGGCATCCTCGTGACCGAAAGCGTCCGCGGCGACGGCGGGTTGCTTCTGAACGCTGATGGGGAACGGTTCATGTTCCGCTACATCCCCGATCGGTTCGCCGAGGAGACGGCCGCGAATGAGGACGAGGCGGATCGCTGGCTGCGCGGCGAGGAAGGGGCCCGACGACCGCCCGAGCTGTTGACGCGCGACGTGGTCGCCCGCGCCATCCTCAACGAGGTGGCCGAGGGCCGCGGCTCGCCGCACGGTGGCGTGTTCCTGGATATCGCCTCTCGCCGAGAGGCCGACTTCATCCGCCGCAAGCTGCCGTCGATGTACCACCAGTTCAAGGAGCTGGCCGGGGTAGACATCACGGCCGAGCCCATGGAGGTGGGCCCGACGCTACACTATTTCATGGGGGGCATTCGGGTGGATCCGGAGACGCAGGAGACGAGTGTCCCCGGGCTCTATGCGTGCGGAGAATGCGCGGCCGGCCTCCACGGGGCGAATCGCCTGGGCGGCAATTCACTCTCGGACCTGCTGGTATTCGGCCAGCTCGGAGGGTCCGCGGCGGCCGACCGCGCGGAAGCGGTGGAGGAGACGCCGCCCCTCGACGAGGAGCAGGTCCGCACGACCGTCCAGGGCGCCATCGACATACTGAATCGCGAATCCGGCGAGAACCCCTATCTGATCCAGGAGGATCTGCAGCAGCTCATGCAGGAGTACGTCGGCATCATTCGCACCCGGGAGAAGCTGGAGGCCGGACTGGTGCGTCTCGAGGCGCTAAGGGAAAGATTGCGCTCCGTCAAGGCCGCCGGCGCGAGCCAGTACAACCCGGGATGGCATCAAGCCCTCGATCTCGGGCCTCTGCTCGTGACCTCCGAAGCCGTGGCGCGAGCCGCCCTGATGCGGGAAGAGAGCCGGGGGGCACACACGAGGCTCGACTTCGAAGGCGAGCGCGAAGCGTGGGGCGGGCGCAACATCATCATTTCGAAAGGAGAGGACGGCATGGAGATCCGCGTCGAGGAACGCGGTGAGCCTCCAGCGGATCTCGCCGCAATCGCATTCGCATCTATCGAGGCGCTGGAGGAATCGCATGGTTGAACGTACGCTGAACATATGGCGCGGGGATCGCTCCGGCGGCGAGTTAGTCAGTTACGCGACGGACGTCGAGCCGGGCATGGTCGTGCTCGACGCCCTCCACCAGATTCAAGCCGAGTCGGCGAACGATCTCGCCGTGCGCTGGAACTGCAAGGCGGGCAAATGCGGATCGTGCAGCGTGGAGGTCAACGGCAAGCCGAAGCTGGCGTGCATGACGCGTCTCGACGACTATTCGCCCGACGAGGTGATTTCCGTGCGTCCCATCAAGGCCTTTCCGGTCATCAAGGACCTGGTCTGTGACGTCTCCTGGAACTACGAGCAGGCCCGGCGCATTGCGCCCTTCAAGCCGCGGGCTCGCGACGAAGACGGCACGTATCGGATGCGTAAGGAGGATGTAGAGCGCGTTCAGGAGTTTCGTAAGTGTATCGAGTGCTTTCTCTGCCAGAACGCATGCCACGTCCTGCGCGACCATGACAAGAAAAATGAGTTCGTGGGGCCTCGATTCATGATTCGCCTGGCCGGACTCGAGATGCATCCCCTCGATACGGTGGATCGCATACCGGCCGTGAAGGAAGAGTACGGATCGGGCATGTGCAACATCACGAAGTGCTGCACGGACGTTTGTCCGGAGGGCATCAACCTCACGGACAACGCCATCATCCCGCTGAAGGAGCGCGTGGTCGACCGGTACTACGACCCGGTCATGCGACTGTTCAGGAAGGGCCGGCCTGACTGACGGGCACGTAATGCGCAAGAGACGTCGCAACTGGACGAGGACGAGACGATGTTCGAGCTGAAAAAGATCACCGCGGAATCCATTCCCGCCGCTCTCGACAAAGCCATGCGGTATCGCCTGCTCAACGAGCCCATGGAGGCCGAGAGCATCTGTCTGGACGTGCTAGCGCTGGAGCCGGAGAATCAGAAGGCCCTCCCGATGCTGATTCTCTCGCTGACGGATCAGTTCGATCGGCATCTTGGAGAGCACGTACGCCGGGCGCAGTCGCTCCTGGATCGGATCGACGGCGAATTCGAACGCCTTTACTACCAGGGCATCATCTACGAGCGGCAGGCAAAGGAGCACGTACGGCGAGCGAATCCCCGGTCCGGCCACATCGCGTACGACTTCCTGCGCCGCGCGATGGACACCTACGCCGCCGCGGACGAGCTGAGTCCGTCCGGCAACGACGACCCCGTGCTACGGTGGAATGCGTGCGTGCGCATCATCGAAGCCTATCCGGAGATCGAGCCGGCGCCGGAAACGCCGATGGGGCCGATCTTGCTAGGGGATTAGCCCGCATTTCTCCTGACAGATGAGTGTACGGGCGGGCACATCACCTCGGATGCCGGCGCGATCGTGCTGCGCGAGATCGAGGAGGCGACCGGATTCATCCGCAAGTTCGCTATCGGACACTGACGTCCGTGAATGAACAACTGATCGCACGAGATCGCGATGCTCGATGCCATTCCGCGCAGGTAAAATCGAAGGCATGATTCTCGCGAGGACCTTCTAACGCTATGGGCATAATACTATCCTAGTCTTAGGGGCGTCATGCTGAAGAACTATCTCACCCTGGCGATTCGTCGTCTCAAGCGGCAGCCCGGCTATACGTTCATCAACGTCGCGGGGCTGGCAGTTGGGATGGCCTGCTGTTTGCTCATCGGGCTGTACGTGAAGGACGAGCTCTCTTTCGACCGCTTTCATGAGCACGTGGATCGGCTCGTTACGTTCTCGCATGAAAGCGCCTTCGGGGGGTTCGGCCTTTCCACGCCCTACCCGCTGGCAGGGGCCATGGAGGCGACCCTTCCCGAGGTCGAGCATGCGGTACGGACATGGGGCGGTTTCGAAATGGACGTTCTTCGCGGCGAAGAGCAGCGCCGCGGCGAAGAGGTCGTGATATTGACCGAGCCGTCGTTCTTCCGGATGTTTTCGTTTTCGGCCGTGGCGGGCGACGCCGCTTCGGCACTGAGTAGGCCGGACGGCATCGTCCTGACGGAATCGACGGCGCGCACGTTTTTCGGCGAAGAGAACCCCATCGGGCGGACGCTCCGGATTCCGCGCTTCGGCGATGAGCGCATCCTTACGGTGGGCGCCGTCGTGGCTGACGTCCCGGCGAACTCGACGATCCGGTTCGACGTCGCAGCGCCGCTGGCACTGATGGGGGAAGACGTGATTCGGGAGGATGCATGGGGCTCGTTCATGTACCGTACGTATGCCCTCACGACGCGGCCGATGGACGCGGACGTTTTGGACGAAAAGCTCGCAGGCGCGCTCGCGCAGCACTTCCGTCGCACGGAAAGCGAGAGGGATCCGCCCACGTTCAAGGCATACCCGCTGGCGTCGGTGTACCTATCCGGGGTATACGGCGTGGCGGAAGGATTCAAGGGGCAGTACAGGTATCTGTACATCTTCGGATCGGTGGCTTTCTTCGTTCTCCTCATTGCAGCCGTCAACTACGTGAACCTGGCGACGGTCCTGGCTACGCAGCGAGCCCGCGAGGTGGGAATGCGTAAGGCGTTGGGCGCCCGGTACGGACAGCTGGTCCGGCAATTTCTGGGCGAGTCCATGCTGCTGAGCCTTGCCGCCCTGGCGGCGGCGTTGCTCCTGACGGCCGTCGCACTGCCGGCCTTCAACCGCTTATTCGAAAAGAATCTGGTGCTGGGCATCGGCAACGTCGCCTTTGCCCTGGCTCTGCTCGGCGCCTTCGTAGTACTCGTCGCGATGGCTGCCGGCGCCTATCCGGCCTTCGTGCTGTCTCGCTTTCGGCCGACGGCGGTGCTGCGCGGGGCCGGCATGACGGCTACATCGAGCAGCGGGGGCTTGCTCCGCAAGGGACTGGTCTTGTGCCAGTTCACGATCTCGGTCGTCCTCATCTTCGGGACGGCCATTATCTACACGCAGCTCGACTACATCCAGAACAAGGACCTCGGATTCGACGGTGACCAGGTCGTGGTGGTGAGTCTGCCCGGCAGCTTCGCCGAACCTGGCCGCGAATCGTTCAAGCAGCTGGCGCTGGGTGACGCGGGCGTACTCCGCGCCTCCGTGGCGGATGGGCTGCCCAGCACGTTTGGGATTACGATCAGCAACGTTCCCGGCGACATTTCACCGGAGGCCCGTACGGAACGAGAAATCGTGTCTCTAAAGCCGGCGGTCGTCGATGTGGATTTTATCGAAACGCTGGACATCCAGATCGCGGCAGGACGCGGCTTCTCACATTCGTTTCCGGCCGACCTCACACGAGGCTACGTGCTGAACGAATCCGCCGCGAGAGCGCTCGGATGGTCGCCCGAGGAGGCCGTCGGTAAACCCTTCAGGTTCCCGGCCCGTGACGACGTGCCGGACGGCGAGGTCGTCGGGGTGGTCGAGAATTTTCACATCGCCTCGCTACACAATGCGATCGACCCCATCGTGCTGCAGCTTCGCCCGGACGATAACTGGTCCGCCCCCTACGTGTTGGTTGCCAAGCTGGCGCCCGATCGCATTCGAGGCGCCCTCGATCACCTGGAGCGAGCGTTCGCACGCGTGGCGCCCGACGAAGCGTTCGAGTACGAATTCCTGGACGACCGATTCGACGCGATGTACCGTACCGAGCAGCAGTTGAGTCGAATCTTCACAACGTTCGCCGTCCTGGCCATCCTCATCGCCTGCATGGGACTGTTCGTCCTGGCAGCCTTCACGGCGCAGCGGCGCACCAAGGAGATCGGCATCCGCAAGGTGCTCGGGGCAACGGTCTCCAACATCGTCGGGTTGCTCTCGAAAGACTTCCTCACGCTCGTCGGCATTGCCTTCGTGGTGGCCGCCCCGGTGGCCTATTTTTTCATGAACCGCTGGCTGGAGGACTTCGCCTACCGGATCGAGATCGGCCCCGGCATCTTTCTTCTCGTAGGGATGATTGCGTTCCTTATCGCCGTGGCAACGGTAAGCTACCAGTCCGTAAAAGCCGCTCTGGCCGATCCGGCCAAGAGTTTGCGGCATGAATAGCCCATGCCGTGGGAGTAGATATATGTGTGCTATGACTAGCAGGGACTAGCCACAGTCGAGAATACGCGCAGTCTAGCGACCTCAATGATATGTGTAATTGGTAGCAAATCGTCAGCAAATACTCACACTCGCACTAACACTCAATCAGCCCAAACCCGATCCCGCTTACCGGCTCACCTGGGCACGCCTCCTGGCACGCGTCTTCCGCGTCGACGTCACGGTCTGTCCGGACTGCGGCGACACGCTGAAAGTCATCGCCGCGCTCACGCACCCGCCTGCGATTCGCACCTACCTCGACGGGGTGGGGCTCACTTCACGCCCTCCGCCCGTCGCGCCTCCCCGTCCACCGCCCAGGCCTCATTCGAAATCGAATGCACCTAACCCACGCGTCACGGTGCCGCGAAGGCAACACCCAAAGGGCCGGCGGACACGTCTGTACTCCCGCGACTGAAGCGCCTACTTGCCAGGGCATCTGCGCCCCAGACTACCGTCCTTGGACGTGCCCGGCGCCCGACTACGTACGCTCCAGACCCCCACTAACGCCACGACACGCGCCCGGCAGGCCACCGCAGATCTTGGTGCAGACACTACGTTTAACGCCACGATGCGCAACGCGTAGCCCAAGAATCCCGAAGCAAAAACCCGGAACTGGCGATGCGTGCAACAAGCGCCGGCGCAGAGTTGGCCCGCGCCGCCGGACCAATGCGTGAATAGGATTGGGATGAACGGTCCTGGCCCCGCCAGCCCCGTCCCTCGTGCGCTCCATCTAGCCGCCGCCATCCTGGGTGGGTTGATCGATCCCCCTTCGCGACCCGCCTGGAATCATGGCCGCTGAGAACCCCACGAAAGTACCGGTGTACAAATGTGACTACTTTCATCACAATGAGACTATTCTACTAATGAAGAAAGCTGAAGCCGGAATAAGAGAGCTCAAGACCCATCTGAGCAGGTTTTTGCGACGCGTTCAATCCGGGGAAGCCATCACGATCACAGATCGAGGTACACCGGTAGCACGGATGGTCCCGATCGGTGAGCCTACAGAAGTGAGAATGCAGGCTCTTCAGCAGGCGGGAATCATTTCCTGGAGCGGAAATCGTCTTCAACCTCGCGAACCGGTCGGTGACGTTTTGGCGAACGACAAAACGGTTTCCGACCTACTTCTCGAGGACAGGCGGTGAACCTGTACCTGGATGCCAGCGCGCTAGTGAAGCGATACATCCGTGAACCCGGTTCAGCGGAAGTCAATGATGGCGTTTCCGAAGCGGCGTACGTCGCTACCGTCTCGGTGAGCCGCGTCGAAGTGGCTGCCGCCCTGGCGAAAGGCGTCCGGACTGGAGCCGTGGAGCGAGAGACCGCCGGCGAGGCCCTTCGAGCCGTACGAACCGAGTGGTCCGACTTCGCAAAAATTGAAGTGTCGGGGGCGCTGATAGAACGTGCGGATACGCTCGCGTGGGATTTCGGACTCCGTGGGTACGACGCCGTTCAGCTTGCGGCGGCCCTCCTGTGGCAGGAGTCATTGGGCGAAAGCGTGACGTTCGGCGCGTTTGACCTCCAACTTTGGAATGCCGCTCGTAAACAGGAGCTTCTTCTTTTCCCGAAGAAGCTTCCGGACCTAATCGCGAAATGGCGCGAGCGAGA
>JBBDTI010000091.1:67038-72217 GCA_040904565.1 Rhodothermales bacterium | reverse complement strand
GGCGCACGTATAGCGTGTTGTATGACACACCGCGCGGAGGTGCGCTTCCGCCGAACGCTGTACGCGAGCAGGATGTACGTATACATGATGGACCTTAGTACGAAGCGAATCGTCATCACCGGAGCAACGGACGGTCTGGGTAAGCTTGTCGCCCGCGACCTCGCCGAGGAGGGGGCGGGGGTCATCCTCCACGGTAGAGATCCCGAGAAGGGCCGGCGCGTGCTGGAGGAGCTGCGCGCGGCGACCGGCAGCGATGCGCTGTCGTACGTCAATGCGGATTTCGCGGCGCTTGACGAGATCCGGGCGATGGCCGACGCGATCGCGGCGGATCACGACCGGATCGACGTGCTGGTCAACAACGCCGGTATCGGATTCGGTGCTCCGGGAAGCGGACGGGAAACGAGCCGCGACGGATACGAGCTGCGGTTTCAGGTAAACTATCTGTCCGGTTTTCTGCTCACGAGTCGCCTGCTGCCGCTCCTCCGCCACCCGCCGTCGGCGCGCATCGTCAACGTGGCGTCGGCCGCGCAGCAGGCCATCGATTTCGAGGACGTGATGCTGGAGGCGGATTATTCCGGGCATCGCGCCTACAGCCAGAGCAAGCTGGCGCAGATCCTGTTCACCGTCGAGCTTGCCGAGCGATTGGCGGACACGTCCATCACGGTCAACGCGCTCCACCCGGCGACGTATATGGACACGAACATGGTGCACGAGGCCGGCCTCACGCCCGCAAATTCCGTGCAGAAAGGGGCGGATGCCGTGGAGCACCTGATCGCGGACTCGGAGCCGGCCGCCACGACCGGCGCGTATTTCAACGGCCGCACGCCGACCCGCGCTGCCGGACAGGCCTACGACGCCGATGCCCGGCAGCGGCTGTGGAGCCTCAGCGAACGTCTGACGGGCGAGGATTTCCAGCAGCTGTGAGCGAATGGGTCTTCAGTGGTTCTGAGCCCGCGCGTAGTTAAAGGGGGCAGCATGCGAGCCGGCGGCGCGGTGCACTACCGGACGAGCATCCGTTTTGTATTATGAGGGTCCGGACGGTCCCTCACCGCGCCGGCGTTACGGTGCACCGCCCCATTCCGCCCCATCCCGCGCCATGAAGACTGCCATGCAGACCGCCATGAAGACCGCCATGCAGAGCACCCTAAAGCCCATTGTAATTTTCCTCCTCGTTTTCGCCTCCCTCGCGGTCGCCCCCGTCGTTCCGCGAGCGACGGCACAGGACGCCGAACCGCTCCAGATGGCGATCGCGCGCCTGACGCACGGCCACGTCAACTGGATCTTCAACCGGCCCGAGAAGACGGACGTCGACCTCGTCGCGATCTACGAGCCGGATCCCGAGATCCGGCAGAAATACATGGATCGTCACGGGCTCGATGCGGATCTCTTCTACAGCGACCTCGGTGAGATGCTCGACGCCGTGCAGCCCGAGGCGGTGTCTGCCTTCGGATCCATCCGTGAACATCTCGAAGTCGTCGAAGCGGCGGCCCCCCGCGGCGTGCACGTCATGGTGGAGAAACCGCTGGCGTTTCGCATGGAGGATGCCGAGCGGATGCGTGACCTGGCCGAGACGCACGACATCCACCTGATCACCAATTACGAGACGACGTGGTATGCGAGCGTGCATGCGGCGAAAGAGGTCGTTCAGGCCGGCGACGTGGGTGAGATCCGCAAAATGGTCATTCGCGACGGCCACCGCGGTCCGGCAGAGATCGGCGTGAGCGACGAGTTTCTGGAATGGCTGACCGATCCCGTCGAGAATGGTGGAGGCGCGCTGATCGATTTCGGC
This sequence comes from Rhodothermales bacterium, assembly GCA_040904565.1. GTDB lineage: Bacteria > Bacteroidota > Rhodothermia > Rhodothermales > VXPQ01 > JBBDTI01. The sequence continues at coordinate 70,428 of JBBDTI010000091.1, read as the reverse complement.
TGTTACGGCGCCAACCTGGCCACGTGGCTGATGGACGGCGAGGCGCCGCTGTCGGTGACGGCCGTCACGCATACGAACAAGCCGGACATCTACGAGCGGGTGGATGACGAGGCGACGATCGTGCTGCAGTATCCGCGGGCGCAGGCCGTCATCCAGGCGTCGTGGAACTGGCCTTTCAATCGGAAGGACATGCACGTCTACGGCCGCACGGGGTACGTCGCGGCTCCCAACGGCCACGAACTTCGCCTTCGCCGCCCCGGAGAACGGGAGGAAAAGGTCCGCACCTTCGGCGATCGTCCGGCGCCGCATGCCGATCCGTTCAGCTACCTGGCCGCCGTCGTTCGCGGCGACGAAGTCGTGTCGGACACGTCCCTGTGGTCGCTCGAGAACAACGTCACGGTCGTCCGCATACTCGACGCCGCGCGGGAATCCGCCCGGACCGGGCGGACGATCTCGTTCGAATGAGCTCCGGAACGTGGACGTCAGATCAGGCCGCGGCCTCCTAAGCGGATGCGGTTCGACTTGCAATCGGCTCGGCTCGTTTCCATATTCTCGTCGATCCCTCGCCCGACGACGCACTCTGACTCGCTAGCGCACCATGCCCTCTCGCCGCACCGTTTATCTAAGCACGATCGTGGCCGCCCTCGGGGGGCTGCTCTTCGGTTTCGACACGGCCGTCATCTCAGGTACGACCGAGGCCCTCGAACAGGTATTCGACCTGGACGAGTTCTGGCTGGGCTTCACGGTCGCGGTGGCACTCATCGGAACGATCGTCGGGGCGTTTGCCGTAGGCGGTCCGGCGGACAAATTCGGCCGGCGGCGCGTGCTGCTCGTGCTCGCCGTCTTCTATTTCGTCTCGGCCCTGGGCAGCGCGATGGCGCAGACGTGGATCCCGTTCCTGCTCTTTCGGTTCCTGGGCGGACTCGCGGTAGGCGGCTCGTCGGTGGCCGCGCCGATGTACATCGCCGAGATCGCACCGGCGGCTATGCGGGGCCGCCTCGTGGCCGTCAACCAGCTCAATATCGTCACGGGCATTTTGCTGGCCTTCTTCTCGAACTACGTCGTGGCGCAGCTCATCGAGGGGTTCGTCGCCTGGCGCTGGATGTTCGGCGTGGAAGCTCTGCCGGCGGCGCTGTTCTTCATTCTGCTCTTCTTTATTCCCTACAGCCCGCGCTGGCTGGTCAAGCAGGGCCGCACGAAGGACGCCCGCGAAGTGCTCGAGCAGCTCGGCGACCCGGACGTCGACCGCGCCCTGGCGGAGATTATCGCGTCGCTCAAGGAAGAGGAGGGTAAGAAAGAGGCCGACCTCTTCCAGAAGCGGTACGCCTACCCCATCATGCTGGCGTTCGGCATCGCGATGTTCAATCAGCTCTCGGGCATCAACGCACTCATGTACTACGCGCCGCGCATCTTTCAGCAGGCGGGCGCGGGCGCCGATTCGGCGCTGCTGCAGGCCGTCGCGGTCGGCGGCACGAATCTGCTCTTTACCGTCTTTGCGCTCTTCATCATCGACCGTTTCGGCCGCCGTCCCCTCATGCTCATCGGATCCGTCGGTACGGCCGCCTGCCTGGGGCTCGTCGCGTGGGCGTTCTACGCCGGCGGCGATATGGGAACGATGGTGCTGGTCGGACTCCTGGGCTTTATCGCGTTTTTTGCCTTCTCGCAGGGCGCCGTCATCTGGGTGTATCTCTCGGAAATCTTCCCGAATCGCGTACGCTCTAAAGGGCAGTCGCTCGGCAGCTTTACGCACTGGTTTATGGCCGCCGCCGTTTCGTGGACGTTTCCCGTCGTGGCGGAAGCCTCCGGCGCGTTCGCGTTCGCGTTCTTTAGCTTGATGATGGTGCTCCAGCTCTTCTTCGCCTGGAAGATCATGCCCGAGACGATGGGCAAGTCCCTCGAGGAGCTGGAGGTCGAGCTGGGGATCGGTACGAAGGAGCTGGAGCGGCTGGAGTCGGAGCTGCACGCCGAGTGAACGGGCCCGGCCGGCCACGCGACTCAGCGAACTCCGAGGCGGTTTCGCCCGTGAAAGCGAAGACGTCCGCTTCATCCATTCAATAAGACGCTATGCCCATCGCCGATCGATGTATCACTCCGGTACTGTTCGTCCTGCTCCTCATAAGCGCGTCGGCATGCACCCAGAACGGGCTCGAGACGGAGGACGGCGCGCTGCGGCTCGTGGACGCCTTCCCCGCGCTGTCGTTTACGCGGCCGGTTGATTTTCAGACGGCGGACGATGGGTCGAACAGGCTGTTCGTCGTCGAGCAGGCCGGCGTGATCCGCGTGTTCGATAACGATCCGGAGGTCGGTGAGCACGCCGTCTTTCTCGACATCCGCGAGCGCGTTCGCGATGCGGGGAACGAAGAGGGCCTGCTCGGCCTGGCGTTCCATCCCGACTACGCGCAGAATGGAACCTTCTTTGTGGATTACACGGCGTCGGATCCGCGTCGAACCGTCATCGCGCGGTACCGCGTTGATCCGCGGAATCCCGACCGCGCCCTACCCGGGAGTGAGGAGGTGGTCCTTGAGATTCCCCAGCCCTTCGGTAATCATAACGGCGGCCAGATCGTCTTCGGTCCGGATGGCTATCTCTACATCTCGATGGGGGACGGCGGCAGCGGCGGCGATCCGCGGGGAAACGGGCAGGACCGATCGACGCTGCTGGGAGCGCTGCTGAGAATCGACGTCGAGGCGACAGATGCCGAAGGCGCGGCCTACGCCATCCCCCCGGATAATCCCTTTGCCGGAAATGAGGATGGCTTTCGGGAGGAGATCTACGCGTACGGGCTTCGGAACGTGTGGCGCTTCAGCTTCGACGGGCCGACGGGACGGCTCTGGGCGGCGGACGTCGGCCAGAATGCCTACGAGGAAGTGAACGTGGTCGAACGCGGCGGCAATTATGGATGGAACGTCATGGAAGGCCTCCACTGCTTCGAGCCCTCGGAGGGATGCGATCGAGACGGACTGGAGATGCCCGTCTGGGAATATTCGCACGGCGAGGGCAGCTCGATAACCGGCGGATTCGTGTACCGCGGAACGGAGGTACCCGAGCTGGAGGGGCGCTACGTGGTGGCGGATTACGTTTCCGGGCGCATATGGGCGCTTACGTACGACGGCGCGGAGGCCGAGGCGGAGGAGCTCATGGATACCGCGCTGGCGATTGCTTCCTTCGGCGTCGATCAGCGGGAGGAGTTCTACGTGCTCGCGTTCGACGGGAAGATCTACCGCATCGTGGAAGGGACCGAGTGAGCCGGCTCATCCGAGGATGGCTGTGAGCGGCGTACGGGGCGTCGGCTGAGGGAACACGGGCTGCGACCTCCTCCGCACCCTCGGACAGGATATCGCGCAGGTCCTTGTCGACGATATCGCGTTTCTGCTTCATCCCGAGAATTT
>JBBDTI010000091.1:62886-66938 GCA_040904565.1 Rhodothermales bacterium | reverse complement strand
GCGCCGACGTGACGCCTACGAAAAAGAGCCCCTTAACCGACTGCCACCACGTCGAACTGATCCCCAACGGGGCTTGATCGAATACCGGTCCGAGGAGGTGGTCCGAGAACAGGATCCACGATCCCCCGCCACGCCGTAAATCAGCGTGATGCGTAGTGCGGCTCGGGTAGGGAAAGTCATCTGAAACAGTGAATCGAGTGGGGGCGTGATGCACGTTTGATCCGGATCGGTTCCCGCTCGCAGACCTGGGAATTGACGTTAAATCATCCGCATGTCCGTTGGCGGATGCACCGCGTCGGGCATATTTCGTGGGAGTACGCTTTCACGTATCTTGTCGAACCTAACGAAAAATTATCAGCCCTCCCACCGCATATGCGTTTGACCGTTCCAGTCGTTCTCCTTTCCATCGCGCTCGTCGTCGCCGGCTGTGGTCCGTCGTCCGGCAGCGGCGATGCGTCGGATGCGCAGCCGTCCGAGGAAACACTCGAAATCGCGGTCATTCCGAAGGGGACGACCCACGAGTTCTGGAAGTCCATCCACGCCGGGGCCGAGAAGGCGGCGTCCGAATTCGACGTAGAGGTGATCTGGCAGGGACCGCAGAAAGAGGACGACCGTCAGATGCAGATCCAGGTCGTCCAGAACTTCATCAGTCGAGGGGTGGATGCCATCGTGCTTGCGCCGCTCGACGCGCGGAGCATGGTTGGACCTGTCGAGGCGGCCGTCCGCCGGGGCATCCCGGTCATCATCATCGATTCGGGACTCGATTCGGAGGCTCAGACCAGCTTCATCGCGACGAACAACTACGAGGGCGGCCGTATGGGCGGCCGCTACCTGGCCGAACTCATCGGCGGTGAGGGGAACGTCGTGATGCTGCGGTATCAGGAGGGCTCCGCGAGCACGACGAACCGTGAGGAAGGCTTTCTTTCGGCTCTCGAAGAATATGCTCCGGAAGCCGAGCTGCTCGTCAGCAATATGTACGCGGGGGCCACGATGGAGCGCGCCCTGCAGGTGTCCCAGAATATCCTGAATCGCTTTTCCGAGATCGACGGGATCTGGACGCCGAACGAATCCTCGACGCAGGGTATGCTCCGCGCACTTCAGACGTCCGGTCGGGCCGGGGAGATCGAGATGGTCGGATTCGACGTCAACGAGACGCTCCTTTCGGCTCTTCGTGAGGGGACGCTCGACGGACTCGTCGTGCAGGATCCCTTCGCGATGGGCTACGAAGGCGTGGCAGCCGCCGTCGCGGCCGTCCGCGGTGAAGCGGTCGAGGACCGCGTCGATACGCGGTCGGTGCTCGTGACGCGTGAGAACATCGACGATCCCGACATTCAGGAGCTGCTGCACCCGGACCTCGATCGCTGGCTAGCCAATTAAGTGCCCACCGGGCTGTTTCGATCGATGCCGACGCCAATCCTTCGTCTGCGCGACATCCACAAGGCCTTCGGGCCCGTCCGCGCGCTGCAAGGCGTGAGCATGGACGTTTATTCCGGCGAAGTACACGGTCTTGTCGGCGAGAATGGCGCGGGCAAGAGTACGCTCATGAAGGTGCTGAGTGGCGTGCATCGGCCAGACGCCGGTCGCATGGAGCTTGCCGACGAGCCCTACGTACCGCAGTCGCCCCTGGACGGCCGGTCGGCCGGCATCAGCATGATCTACCAGGAGCTTGCACTGGCTCCGCATCTCACCGTCGAGGAGAACATTACGCTCGGCGCGGAAAACGCGAGCTTCGGATGGATCGACCCGCGCACCGACGAAGTGCGGCAGATCCTCGCCGACCTGGGCCAGGAGGGTATTCGGCCGGACACGCCGGTCCACACCCTCAGCATCGGCAAGCAGCAGCTCGTCGAGATCGGACGGGCGCTTCTCCTGAAGTCGCGCGTGGTCGTGATGGACGAGCCGACCAGCTCGCTGGCGGCCGCCGACACGCGTGCGCTGTTCGACGCGATCGAGCGCATGAAGGCGCAAGGCGTCGCCGTCATCTACATCAGCCACTTCCTGGAGGAAGTCCAGGAGATATGCGACCGCTACACCGTCATTCGCGACGGGGAGATGATCTCGACGGGTCGCGTTGCCGAGACGACGGTCAGTCGGATTATCGAGGATATGGTCGGCCGTTCGGTCGATGACCTCTTTCCGTCCCACGAAAACGATATCGGGGAGCCCGTTCTGACGGTGGAAGGGCTTAGCGGTGCCGTCCACTACCCCGAGAACGTATCGTTTACGCTCCATCGCGGCGAGATTCTGGGGATTGCCGGTCTGGTTGGCGCGGGGCGATCCGAAACGGTGCGTGCGCTCTTCGGCCTCGAGGAGGCCGGGGAGGGGCGCGTATCAATTCGCGGCTACGAGACCCTGCGCGCCGCCTACATCGACCCGAAAACGGCGCTGAAACACGGCATGGATCTTCTCAGCGAGAACCGAAATGAGGAGGGGCTGGCGCTGAATCTCTCTCTTCTCACCAATCTGACGCTGTCGGACCTGGGCCGCTACAGCCGCCGGGGGCTTCTCCGCCTTCGACGCGAGCGGCGGGACGGCGGGAAGTGGGTCGATGCACTCAATATCCGCGCGAGCTCCGTCGAACAACGTGCCGATGAGCTTTCGGGCGGCAACCAGCAGAAGGTTTGTCTGGCTCGCCTTCTGCACCAGGACAACGACGTGCTTTTTCTCGACGAGCCGACGCGCGGCATCGATATCGGCAGCAAGGCCGAGATCTATCGGCTCATTCACCGCCTGGCTGCACGCGGCAAGGCCATCGTAATGATCAGCTCGTACCTGCCCGAGCTGCTGGGTATGTGCGATTCGCTGGGCGTGATGTTTAAGGGCCGGCTCTCGCCCGTCCGGCCCATCGAGGAATGGACGGAACACGCAATTATGCGATTTGCCACATCCGGCTTGCAGGGCGAGACCTCATGACGAACTGGGATTACAGAAAGGTGCTGTCCGAGTTCGGGCCCTTCATCGGGCTCGTCTTCGTCTTCGTGCTCTTTGCGGCGCTGGCACCCTCGGCCTTCACGTCGTTCTACAATCTGAAGACGATACTCACCCAGAGCGTGATCATCGGGATCGCGGCCCTGGGCAGCACCTACATCATCATTTCGAAGGGCATCGATCTCAGCGTCGGCTCACAGATCGCGCTCGGCACCGTGGTTGTGGCCGTCGTGCTGAACCTGTCCGGCGGAGACCTCGGCCTCTTCTGGCCGCTTATCGCGTTCGCTGCCGGCGTCCTGGCCTGCGGATTCGTCGGCGTCTTCAACGGCGTCATCATCACGAAATTCAACATCGTGCCGTTCATCGTAACGCTGGGATCGATGCAGATCGTCCGCGGCGTTGCGAAGTGGATAGGTCGGGAGCAGACCGTTCCGACGCCGTCGAACTGGCTGACGGATCTCATGCTCGTGGATCCCCAGCAGGGGTGGCTGCTCGTCGGCCCCGGCGTCTGGCTCTGCCTCGTCCTTCTGATCCTCTCCGTCATCCTGCTGAAATACACGGTGCTCGGCCGGTACATGTTTGCGATCGGGTCCAACGAGCAGACGGCGCGCCTGTGCGGCATCAAGGTCGACCGGATGAAGATCGTCATCTATACGCTCGGGGGGATACTGACGGGTGTCGCCGCGGTGATGCAGTACGCGTACCTGACGGTGGGCGACCCGACGTCCGCCGTCGGCCTGGAGCTCGACATCATCGCCGCCGTCGTAATCGGAGGCGGGTCGCTCAACGGCGGTGAGGGAAGCGCGGTCGGCTCGATCGTCGGCGCGCTGATCATGGCTGTCCTCCGCAATGGAAGTAACATGCTCGGCCTGCCGAACTACGTGCAGGAGATCGTCATCGGTACGATCATTATCGGTGCCGTACTCATCGATCAGCAGAAGCATCGGCTGCGTGCGCGTGAGACGGCCGCGGCGAAGACGGACGACGGCAAACGAGAAAACCCCGGCACGTCGGTGTGACGTAACGGGGCTTTCTCGTTCGGTCGGGATGGCGTGCGTCCTGCATCAGGCGTACCCTGCATCAGGCACGGCTCGGATCAGGCGCGGATCGGATTAGGCGTCGTC
>JBBDTI010000091.1:60458-62786 GCA_040904565.1 Rhodothermales bacterium | reverse complement strand
TCGTCCTCTTCGTCGTCGGTATCGTCCTCATCCTCGTCCTCATCGGCTTCTTCAAGCTCGATTTTGGTGATGAAGAACGTGCCGTCTTCGCCTTCGACGAACTCGATCTCGACGAGCATGCCTGCTTCGAGGGACGCCTTCGCCACGTCGTCGAATTCCGTCTCGTCGGTGAACCAGTACTGGATGCCGCCGATGACGACGTACTCGTCGGTGACCTCTTCGATCACGGCCTCGATTTCCATATCGTCGCTATCCTGGTTGCGGCGCTCGACTTTCGCAGGTACCACGACCGGCTTGAAGAGAAAGCCCTTGATGCCTGCCGGCGTGTTGACGTTGCCCTGGACGACGAACGACCTGCTTACGTCGAAGTCTATCGTAAGGGTAACGTCATCGCCATCGGCGAGGGTCATCGAATTCGTGAGCACCTTGATCCGGTTGCTCGGGACCTTGAGGTCGAACGTCGTGCCGTCGTTCAGTTCGATCGAGGCGTCCTGTACATACAGATGCACGGCCGAGTACGTATCCGGATCGAGCTCCACGTCACCCAGCAGCGCGGATACGCCGTCGCGGAGGTCGAGGAGATTGTAGGTAGTCTCGTCCTCTGAGATCGTAATGGGGCCGGACTCCTCGCCGACCACCTCGACGCGCGTGATCGTTACATTTGTGGATGCTACCAGGTCAAATGGAAACGGAGCGTCGATCATCCGCACGCTCAGTTGCGCCTTGCCATCATTCTGTGGACCGATGACGCCGTCGCAGGCCGCGAGACCAAGAGAGGCTGCCACGAACAGGGCGATGAGGGGAGTGATGGACACTCGACGGAAAATGCGATCGATGGGTTTCATAATCATTACTGCGGTTGGTGCCAGATAATGCGGTTTTCTATGGTGCGTTCCACGTGCGCTTGGGCGGGATTCGCCGGTGCGCACCCGGCTCGCTTAATATGTGTCGTGTACGTTTTATCCAGTTGGCTGGATGTCGTGTGATAACGTATCGCAAGATCCAGGCCAAAAGGCTCGCGGAGGAGGAAATCGGTCCGGCGGGCGTGATCTTTATAGGGGCGCGGCGCAACACATGCACGAGGTGTGCATGGTATGCGCACGTTTATACGTCGTTGTCGTAGCTTCGGCGACGAGGTCGGCGATGCAAGCGATAGCGCGCTCAGGAGGACGATCCCCGGCGCGACCGATGGGCGTGGAGTACGGCTCCGCCGCGAAGTGCCAGCAGCAGGATGACGGGGACCAGGGCCGGATGGAACGCCTGCGGCCAGAACGGAAGGCCGGCGACGACCACGGCCGCGGCGATGCCGGACAGTATCAGGTAGGGCGGCAGCCAGCGTGGGACGCGGGCGCCTCGGACGAGGAGCGCCGCACCGGCAAGGAGGTGGGTTGGCCAGGCCCAGAGAAGGTGCCAGTTCCCTTCGGTCACGTCGTGGTGGGAGATGAACCAGAGGTAGGCAATCAGCACACCGGCCAGTCCGGTGACCACCAGAAGGGGGACGTCCACGCTACGCACGAGGCCGGCGACGGGTTGCCTGCGGCGAGCGCGAAAGGTGGCTATGAGTCCGGCAGCGAAGACGCTCCACGCGAGGATGCTCGCCCAGGGTACGGAGCCTGGAGACCGGTCGTACCCGTCGATCCACAGCAGCGTATCGGTCCGGGTGACGAGCGGGCGGCGCGCGCCGTCGACCTCGATCGCGGCGCGATCGAACGCGGCCAGGAGGTAGTCGGGTAAGAACATCGTCTCATACGGCAGCGCCCGCCGGTCGACGGGCGCTCCGAGCAGCAGATCGATGCCCGCGTCCAGAAAGGGTACGGCCCGCTGGTACGGGTCGATGAGGTGGCGGAACGTCATGTCGGGATCCGGCACGCCGTCGAAGCTCAGCGCGTCCCCCAGGGCCGCTTCCAGGGCGTCCCGAATACGCGTGCTGCAGTTGTCGAAGAGAAAGTGATAGCGATAGCCGCGGTTTTCAGGCTGCAGGTTGATCGTAAGAAAGCGAACGAGCCGCTCCGTTTGTTCGCGGGTGAGATCGAGCGTCTGTTCGACGACCGGCCGCCCTTCAGCCCGGTAATGGTTGATGGCGGCACGGTAGTCGTGCAGCGAAAGCTGGTAGTCGAGACTACCGTGGAGGAACCGGGCGACGAAAAAGTCCGTGTTGAAATCGAACGTGCCGTAGTTGAACGAGACGTCCGCCCCGCCGCGAGGATTCCCCGGTCGGAGTCCGCCCAGCAGCGTGGCGGAGGGATCCACCACGCGGATCGCACTGTGTCCCCACAGCGAATAGATGTCGGACCCCGGCAGGATCGTGAGCAGAGAGACGCGCACGTC
>JBBDTI010000091.1:0-60358 GCA_040904565.1 Rhodothermales bacterium | reverse complement strand
ACAGCGAATAGATGTCGGACCCCGGCAGGATCGTGAGCAGAGAGACGCGCACGTCGTCCCGGGAGGATGCCGCCGCTCCGGCAGCGTCGACATCCTGCGCCGCCGCGTAGTTTGCCTCCATGCGGTATCCGTCGTTCGTCTCTGCCGCGGCGTATCGTGTTTCTCCACGTTCATCGGCGGTTGTCTCTGCCGCAGCCGCGTGAGCACCGTGCGCGCCGGCGGGCCCGCACAGCAGGCCTACCATGAGGCACAGTGTGAGAGACGGTGCGGGGCACGGTGCGAGACACGCCATCAGGCGCGGCATCGCCGTGGGCAGACGCGGCATAAGGAAGCGCGGCGAAATCCTGAAGAAGGCTGGCATCTGGCTCGAGGGACGGGTATGTTTTCGCGCGTCGGGTCCGGTGCGGCCGGATCGACCCCTTCGACAAATGTCGTGCTGAAATGGAAGTTTCTGATACCACAACGTGACACGAACGGAACGAGCCGCGCGTACGGTGTCGGCGCTGCGTGACGTCATCGACACGCCGGAAACCGAGCTGGCGCACGAGGATCCATATCAGCTCATCGTCGCGGTCATCCTCTCCGCCCAGTGTACGGATGCGAGGGTCAATATAGTAACCCCCGCCTTCTTCGAGGCCTTTCCTACCGTCGAGCAACTGGCGGAAGCCGAGGTGGACGACGTGTATCCGTACATCCGGTCGATCTCGTTCCCCAATAACAAGTCCAGGCATCTCGTTAAGATGGCGCGGCGGATCGTCAGGCACTACGACGGGTGCGTCCCGGATACGGTCGAGGAGCTCTTGACGCTCCAGGGTGTAGGGAGGAAGACGGCGCAGGTCGTAGCGTCCGTCGCCTACAATCGCGCGGCGCTGCCGGTCGACACGCACGTGTTTCGCGTGGCCAACCGCATCGGGCTGGTCCACAAAGCCGATACGCCGCTGAAGGTAGAGCGCCAGCTCAAGCGCGTCGTGCCCCGGGCGGACTGGGGGGAGGCCCACCACCTGCTCATCCTCCACGGTCGATACACGTGCACGGCGCGCAGTCCGGACTGTGCCTCCTGCCCCCTGCCGTCCGGCTGCCGGTACTACGAGCGGCTCGAGCGGCTGCCGGAGCCGCTGTATGGCCTCGATACCGGAGAGGGCGCGTATTACTGCAAGACCCGGGATCACTATTTCGAGGATCCCGATCGCCACACCGATCGCTACGGCGTCGAACAGATTTGCTGCCCCCGGTGCGGATCGATGAACGTGTATTACAGCGAGACGGGCGACTCGACGAAGAAAGTGAAAGATTACAGAGTATGAGCAGTGTATGACCTGTGTGGCCCGGCCATGAAGCCTCCAGCCGCATCTCACAAAGCTTGGACGACAGCACATGATGGACACGAGCAAGCGACACATCCTCATCATTCTGGATGGCTACGGAATTGCCGAAGATCCTGAGGTCAGCGCCATCGAGCGGGCCGAAAAGCCGTTTCTGGACCACCTGTTTGCCACGTATCCGCACGCGCGCCTGAAGGCGTCGGGGACGGCGGTCGGTCTCCCGGTCGGACAAATGGGCAACTCGGAGGTTGGACACATGAACCTGGGAGCGGGCCGCGTCGTGTATCAGGAGATTACGCGGATCGACAAGGCCATCGAAGAAGGCACGTTCTTCGAAAACGACGAACTCGTCGCCGCGGCACGGCATGCGAAGGAGCGCGGTACGAAGCTCCACCTGTTGGGGTTGTTCTCCGACGGGGGCGTGCATGCCTCGCTGGACCATCTCTACGCGCTGCTGGAGCTCGCCCGGCGCGCGGGCCTGAAGCGCGATCAGGTCTGCGTGCACGCCTTCACGGACGGCCGGGATACGGATCCGAACGGCGGCGTCCGTTACGTGAATGAGTTCGAGGAGCGTGCTGACGAGATCGGTGTTGGGCGGATTGCCTCGATCGTGGGCCGATACTATGCGATGGATCGCGACCAGCGCTGGGAGCGGACGAAGCTGGCCTACGACCTGCTCACCGAAGGCGAGGGCGACGTTTTCCCCGACGCTGAGGCGGCGCTGCAGTCGAGCTACGAGGCCGACGAGACGGATGAATTCGTGTCGCCTCGGCTCGTTCGGAATGGCGAAACGGCGTTCGGTGACCGCGGCGGGCGGATCGAAGACGGGGACGCCGTCATCTTTTACAACTTCCGGGGAGATCGTGCGCGACAGATCACGCGGGCGTTCACGGATGCTGATTTCTCCGGGTTCGATCGAGGGCGGCGGCTCGATCTCCAGTTTACGATCTTCTCGCCCTACGACGAATCGTTCGACCTGCCCGTCGCCTTCCGAAAGGTGAATCTGGAGCAGACGCTGGGCGAGGTCATCTCGGAGCGCGGCGGACGGCAGCTCCGTATGGCGGAGACGGAGAAGTACGCGCACGTCACCTATTTCTTCAGCGGCGGCCGTGAGGAAGCCTTCGAAGGGGAAGATCGCATCCTCGTCCCGTCACCGAAAGTAGCCACCTACGATCTTCAGCCCGAGATGAGTGCGCCCGAGGTGGCGCGGCGGGCGGCAGACGCGCTCTCGAAAGAAGTGTACCGGTTCGTGTGTCTCAACTTCGCCAACCCGGACATGGTCGGGCACACGGGAGACTTCGACGCGGCCGTGAAGGCGATCGAGGCCGTCGACGCGGGAACGAAGACCGTCGTCGAGGCGGCGCTCGAGCACGGCTATTCCGTCAGCATCATCGCGGATCACGGTAATGCGGACAAGATGCGTAACCCGGACGGGAGTCCGCACACGGCTCACACGACCGCGCTCGTGCCGCACCTCGTCATCAAGGACGGATTCGAGGGGCCCATCAAGGACGGCAAGCTCGGCGACGTGGCGCCCACCATCCTGTCGATCCTCGGCATATCGCCCCCGGAAGAAATGGATGGCGACGTACTGATTTGACGATCTCGCCGCAATCCAGACCCACAGGGCCGGCGGAGAAACTGTGCAGATCAAGGCGCGCGACAAGCCGAGAATGAGGCGTACTCATGTACGCCGCAGTGATCGGCGAGGGGTGCAACGCGGAGATGCGCAGTTTATCAACGGCCTCTAGCGGATGCTGATCTCCACGGGTAGACGCGCCTGTACGGATCCGGCGTCGCGAAGCAGCCCGCGCAGGGTCCGCGCCTGATCGAGAAGGGCGATTTCCTGCGGCGACAACGTGAGGTCGGCCCAGGCCGCCGTAACCCGCGCGTTCATGCTGCGCTGCAGCTCTTCGATGAAGGTGAGCGGTCGCGGCAGGATGCGTACCCGATACGGCCCGTCGCCCAGTTCGGCCCGGTCCGCGGCCAGGTGGACGGCATCCCGGAGCGTACCCAGGGTATCGACGAGTCCGATTTCCATCGCGTCGATACCCGTCCATATCCGACCCTGCGCGATACCGTCTACGTCGGAGACGTCCAATCCGCGGCTCGCGGCGACGCGTTCGAGGAAATCATCGTAGGTGTCGTCTACCCATCCCTGGAGCAGTTCGCGTTCGTGCGGTTCCAGAGATCGGAAGCCGGAGAAGAGATCGGCATAGGGGCTCGACTGTACGCCGTCGAACGTGATGCCGATCTTGTTTTCGAAGAAGCCGCTGGCGTCCATCAAGATGGCAAAAACGCCGATAGAGCCCGTGATCGTGAGGGGGTCGGCGACGATCGTTTCCGCGCCGGTCGAGATCCAGTAACCGCCCGAGGCGGCGAGATTTCCCATCGAGATGATGACGGGTTTTTCGTCGGCCGTCCGACGAACGGCACGCCACATCGCATCCGACGCGCTCGCGGAGCCCCCGGGAGAATTCACGCGCACGACCACGGCCTTGACTGCGTCGCTTTCACGCGCCTGATCCATGGCGTCCTTAAAGGTCTCTGCGCCGATGGTCGCTTCCGAAAGGGGATCACCCGGCGAACTTTCTCCGCTAAGGATGGCTCCTTCCGCGTAGACGATGGCAATCTCGCCCTCCGTGTTGACCTCGAGCCCCGCGTCGGAGGGGGGGACGCGGACGTAGGCGGTTAGCGACACCGTGTTCAGATCTTCGTCCGTTTCATATCCCATGCGCGTTTTGATCGCCTCGACCACCTGATCCTCGTAGAGAAGTCCGTCGAGCAGTCCTTCTTCGTAGGCCTCCTTCGCCGAGATGACGGCTCGCTGGTTGACGAGCTGATTGAGCGCGTCGACGGTCATTCCTCGACTTGCCCCGACGGCGCTCATGAAGACGTCGTTCTGCGCCTCGATCAGCGCGGTGAGCTGCTCTTCGTTTTCCGGCGAGAGATCTTCTCGTATGAACGGTTCCACGGCCGATTTGAACGTTCCCGCTCGGATGATCTGCGGCTCGATCTCGAGATTCTCCAGCAGATTCTGATAGAACCACGTAGTGATGAAGAAGCCGTTGAACTCGAACATGGCCTGCTCCGACGCAAACACGCTGTCCGCCGCACTGGCCAGGAAATAGTCCCGTTCCGTCATCATGTAGTCGTTACCGGAAGCAAATACGGGCTTCCCCGTCTCCTTGAACCGTAGGAGGGCGCTGCGCAGCTCCTGGAGATTGGCCCACGGACTGCTGACACCTTTCATCTGCATCCAGACGGCGTCGATGCGGTCGTCGCTTGCCGCCTTATCGAGGGCCGAGACGGCGTCGTGAAGACCGTAGCCGGGCTCGTCGGACAATGCCCTGCGGAGCGGGTCCCCCGAGACGACCTCCGGGATCGGCCCGCTGAGATCCAGGACGAGCACCGAACTGTCCGAAACGCGCGGCGTCTGGTCGGAGGCCGCCACGACGGCGAAGAAGATCAGCATCCCCATAAAGAACACGATGCCGAACGCGACGAGTGTACCGATGGCGCTGGCAGCCAGGTTGGAGAGGAATCGCATAGTGGAACCAGGATGTGAGAAACTACGACTGGAGGCGTTGTGGGCGCGGCTTCGCCGGGTGCACGCCGAAGGGGCACGACCCGGACTGCCACCCGTTCAAGATACGGTGTTGACGCGGGGTTTGTGTCATTCGGCTGCTGAGTATAAACGAAGCGGGGCGTGCCGTTCCGTATTGCCGTGCGCCGCGTCAGCTATTAAGTTGATGCCATGGATGCCGTCTTTCAATATCAGATTCCGGAGCTCCATCCGCTGACGGTACATTTTCCCGTCGCGCTTTTGGTTGCCGCGGCGTTCGCGGGCGCCGTCTGGCTCTGCCGCGGCTCCGCGTTCTGGCGTGGCGTGACGTGGCTGCTGACCGGTCTTGGGACGGTCGGCGCTTTCTTCGCCTATTTCACGGGTGATGGCATGGAGGAGCAGGCCGAAGGGGTGCCCATCGTCGAAGAGCTCGTGGGCCTCCACGAGCAAATGGCACTGTACACGTTGATCGGAGCCTGCCTGGCCACGCTGCTCGTGACGGCGCAGGCGTGGTGGTCCCGACGATTCGGCCTCCGAGCGGACCCATTGCCGTCCCGCCTGCTTATCGCGGCTGTACTTATCGCCCTGGGCGTGCTCGTCGCCTGGACGGCCCACATCGGTTCGACGATGGTGTGGGGCGTGGCACGATAGCGATCCGGTGGACAGGTACGCCGCCGGATGCATCCACTGTCTTAATTCGTGGACATATAGAGACATTCAGAAGGGTGCGCTGTGGCGGCAGCCGGACCGATGCCTGCCGTCGATAGGCGTGGCACGATTTTGTTGGATGGCGTTGATACGGAGCTCACTGCTTATTCCACAGATCGGTACGCGTCATGTGGTTAACACGACGATTCACGTCCGCCCTCACGGCGAAAGGTGCTGCACCCGCGGCCATACAAACCGCCGCGCAAGCTGCCGTCTTTCCTTTCGTCTTTCTCGTCATCCCGATGTTCGTCGCCGCCGCTACGGCCGTTCCCTCGCAGGCGCAGCGGGCACGCGGCGAGACGAGGGGTGCCGACGCGTCGCCCCATCAATCTCAGGAGCGCGCCGATCACGCAAGACTGCCCCACATCCGTATCGACGTCCGCTGGCCGTGGGTGACGAGGCACCGTCATGGCTGGTCGCCGCGCTATCGCTACCGTCAGGTCGTGTATGTAGATACGGGTAGTCGGCGCCGCGACGCACGGATCGAGCTGCACACGGTTTACCGGCATCGCGTGCGTCGCGCCGATGTCCGACGCGCTGAGCTGGACGTAATCGTCGAACGGATCGAGGTGTTTGAGGGCGGTCGATTTGTGGGAGCGGTGGATCGAATTCCGGGTAATCTCTCGAGCGTGCGCGCCACGCTGTATCGTGATGGCGAAACGCGCTTTGATCGACAGCTCTATATCCTCGGTTCGTCTCACGACGGTTTCGAGGTTATTTCGACGAGATACTACGGAGGGCGGGTGTGGGACCGGTACGACCGACGGGACGGCTACCGGGCCGGTCGGCTGGACTTCCGCCGGGAGCGGGTCGTACCGGTGAGGAGGAGCCGCCTGTTCGATCCTTCCGGATATGGAGGCTACGTGCCCATCGAGCTGTTACCGGAGGATGAAGTGTGGCTTGCAGACTACGGCCACCGTGCTCCGTCACGCGGCTGGTTCGGAGACGGAATCGGATACTTTGGTATCCATCTCGGTGTGAACGATGCCGTCGTTTTTGGTGGAGACCGTAGCCGGTACCAGCGAGTCGACCGCCGGGAAGAGGGTCGGGGCGAACGAGTCGCCGATCGGATGGGGTATTCCTCCTCGCAGGAGTCTCTGCGCGACGCCCGACCGCTGCAGCGCAGCGAGGATGTCCGGTTTGAAGGCGAGGACGGCGTGGAGGTCCACATGCGGCGTGAGTCCACGCTCGAGCGGGTTGAGTAGGAGCCGGCATGCCGCCCCTGCGGCGCGAAACTCAAGGAACGGGTAGTCTGTACGACCACCTGTCTGGTTGATAGGGTCGACCGGACCAACCTGAGCCGGTCGTGGTAACGGCGGTCCGATGGCTCTATCTTGCGATGACGTCTTGCCGGCGTCTGGCTGCCGATGCGTCCTCATGGCGGGGCCGCAGTGTCGAGACAATACAAGGATGATGAAGTAACCGCTATGGCTACGTCGGAACGTCCCAACGCGTCTACGACGACGGATCACGTGCTCACGAATCGAGAGCGTGAGATCCTCCGCCTGGTCGTGACGAGCTTCATCGACAAAGCCGGTCCGGTTGGATCACGGTTTCTCGCCAGGTCATCTGGGATCGGACTTAGCCCCGCGTCGATCCGGAACACCATGAGTGACCTGGAGGAGTACGGATATCTCGACCAGCCGTACACGTCCGCCGGCCGCGTTCCGACGGAATTCGGCTACCGTACGTTCGTCGACGAGTTGATGGGATCTCCGCGTCTGTCGAAGTTCGAAAAGATGACCCTCCAGGCCGAACTGGATCGGCTTATCGGCAACACGGAAGAGTTATTCAAGGAGTCTTCGAGGCTCCTCGGCCGTTTTTCGAGTTTACTGGGGGTTGTTCTGGCTCCAAAGCTCTCGAGTGGAATACTCGAGCGCATGGAAGTAGTACAGCTCTCCTCTTCACGCATCATGTTTGTGGTGAGCGTGAAGGGCGGACTCGTGAAAACGATCGTGCTGGAGCTGGAGTCCGATTTAAACCGGAGGGATCTGGACCGCGTGGTCCGTATTCTGAACGAACGCCTGGCCGGTCTTTCCCTCGAGGAGATCCGGCGTACGTATCCGGCTCGCGTGCGAGATCTGCGAGACGACGGCAACGGTATCGTGCGACTGGTATTGAACGAAGGAGCGCTGCTGTTCAGCGATCCGGCAGAGACGCGGCGCCTGCAGTACGCGGGGACGCAAAACATCCTTCTGCAACCTGAGTTTCAAGAAGCGTCCGATCTGAGAAATCTGATCGAGATGCTGGAAGACGAAGACTACGTCGTCCACATGCTGGAAGATCGCCGCGCCTCCGAAGACGAGGCGGGGCACGCCACGATTCGGATCGGGCGAGAGAATAATCAGGAGAAGGTGGAGCGGTACTCGATCGTGACGGCCCCCTACAAGATCGGACGCGCCGTCGGTACGGTCGGTGTGATCGGTCCGATGCGTATGGATTACGAGCGTATCATTGCGCTGGTAGAGAACATCGCGACCCTGCTGAGTAGGCAGGACAAAGATCGATCGGCTCCCCAGAACTGAGACGGGAAGATTCTAGGACTAAATAGAAGCAGCGTGGAAGGTAAGAAGAGGCAGGAAGCTTCTGAGTTGTACAAGAAGCAGTCGAAATCGAGCGAGGGCGATCGCGCCGAGCGCGAGCGCGACGACGTACGCGAACGAATAAGTGGACAGATGGAAGATAACGAGGACGCGGCCGATATCGCGCTGGCCGCGGTAGATGAGCTGGCCGGGCAGGCCGGGGAGATAGACGACCTGAATCAGAAGCTCCAGGACGCCCAGGATCAGCTTCTCCGCAAGGTTGCGGAGTTCAAGAACTACCGACGCCGGACCGAAGAGGAGAAGAAGGTCCTCGTGGAGATCGGGCGCAGCCAGGTTATCCAGCAGTTTCTCGACGTGCTGGACGACTTCGATCGGTCGCTCGATGCGGCCGAACAGGTCGAGGAAAAAGAATCGGAGCAGCCAGGTCCGGCCTACGAAGCGTTGAAGCAGGGCGTAGTGCTCGTCTACAAGAAGTTCAAGGACGAACTCGCTAAACTCGGCGTGGAGCCCATTGAGGCCGTCGGACAGCCGTTCGACGAGAACCTGCACGAGGCCATGATGCAGCGCGAGATCGAAGGGACGGATCCCGGCGTGGTCGTCGACGAGATCCAGAAAGGTTACCGAATGGGTGACCGCGTCCTGCGCCACAGCAAAGTTATCGTATCCTCCTAATCGCACCCGCGGTTTCAGGTAGAGGGCCGAGCGCGGCATCCAACCGCGACTACCGGCTGCAACCTATGACCGACCATCGAACCACATGAGAGATTATTACGAGATCCTCGGAGTCGATCGGGGCGCGAGTCAGGAAGAGCTGAAGCGGGCGTACAGGAAGCTCGCGCTCAAGTATCATCCGGACCGGAATCCGGATGACGAGGAGGCGGAGCAGCAGTTCAAGGAGGCGGCCGAAGCCTACGAAGTACTCTCCAACGCGGAAAAACGTAAGCGGTACGACCGGTTCGGGCATGCCGGCGTACGCGGCAACGGTGGAGCCGGCCAGCAGCCCGGATTCCAGGATATTAACGACATATTCAGCGCGTTCAGCGACATTTTCGGAGGCTCGGGGACCATTTTCGAGGAGGTGTTCACGGGGCAGCGCCGCCGTGGAGGGCGTCGCAGGGGTGGCCGGACGGGCAGCGATCTGCGCATCAAGCTTCCTCTGAGTCTGGAGGATCTCGCCGAAGGCACCGAAAAAAAGATCAAGGTCCGCAAGTTCGTCGTGTGCGAGGCCTGCGACGGGTCCGGTGCCGAAGACGGGGACGCGGGCTACGATACGTGCTCGACCTGCCAGGGCAGCGGGGAGCTCCGCCAGGTGTCGCGCTCCGTGTTCGGTCAATTCGTCAACGTACAACCGTGTCCGGCGTGCCGTGGCGAGGGGCGGACGATCCGCAACAAGTGCACGTCGTGCGATGGTGAAGGACGTCAGAAAGGCGAGGAGACGATCACGATCAACGTGCCGGCCGGCGTACTCGAGGGAAACTACCTTACCCTGCGTGGAGCCGGGAATGCGGGATTGCGAGGCGGTCCGGCGGGCGACCTGCGCGTCGAGATCGAGGAGCTGCCGCACGAAGACTTTACGAGAGAAGGTCTGGACATTTTCCACGACCTGTACATCTCATTTCCCGAAGCGGCGCTCGGTACGGAAGTCGACGTGCCGACGCTGAAAGGAAAGGCGCGCCTCCAGATCGATCCCGGCGTGCAGTCGGGCAAAATCCTGCGCATGCGCGAACGCGGTATTCCGGAGCTGAATGGGATGCGCCGCGGTGACGAGATGATACGTGTCCACGTCTGGACGCCGCTCAAGCTGACCGATGAGGAACGCGAGATGGTCGAGTCGCTACGTGATGCGGCGTCCTTCCAGCCGCAACCGGAGAAGGAAGATCGGCGCAAGTCGTTCTTCAGTAAGGTTAAAGACGTGTTCACGTAATGCAGAATCGGATCGACGGTGAGGCGCTACGTCTCGTCATGCGGCACGTACCGTCGCCCGTCACGATCGTGACGGTTGCGGGAGAGGATGAGCTGCGCGGCATCACGATTGGTTCGTTCACGAGCACCTCGCTTCGTCCACCGTTGATTTCCTTCAACGTCAGCCGGGAAGCACGCATCCACGAGGTGTTGACGGCGGCAGATCGATTCGCCGTCCACGTGCTGGCGGACGACCAGGCCCCGCTTTCGGATCACTTTGCCACGCCCGATCTAACCGGTGCGGAGCAGTTCCAGGACGTTACGTATTCCGTCGACGAACACGGCACCCCCATTCTGTCGGGCGCGCTGGCCGTGATGCTGTGCGCGCGTCACGCCGTCTACGACGCCGGTGACCATTCGATCATGCTGGGTCGGGTCGTCGAGCTGCTCGACACGGATGAGGATGGTTTTCCGCTCGTCTATTTCGACCGCGCCTATCGCCGCGTAGGCAAGGAGGCGCAGCCCACGCTGTTCGATCCCGTTATAGACGAATAGAGGGCTCGCTCGGGCATCATGACGTCAGCTCGGGTTCTCCGTGCACGCCGACGCCGAAGAAGGCGAAGTCGTAGCGGGCGGGGTCGGAGGCGTCCAGTTTCCGGCAGTTCTCGGTCAGTTCGAGGCACGCCTTCCAGTCGTTAGAGCGGCGTTTCAGCAGGCCCATCTCGCGGGCCTGTCGACCCGCGTGTACGTCGACCGGCAGCATGAGCTGATAGGTCGCGATGCGCTTCCATACGCCCAGATCGACGGGTCCCGGGCGAACCATCCATCTCAGGTACATATTCAGCCGCTTGCACGCGCTCCCGGCTTCCGGGCGGGCGAGGTGCTTCCGCAGGCGGGAGGGCGTTCTGTCGTCGGCCGACATGATCGACTCACTGAAGCCCTGAATCGCGGGGCCCACGTGTTCGGCGCCGAGGGGCAGGTGGCGGACGAAGATCTCCTCGACCGTTTCGTGTGCGCGAAGCAGGCGGCCCAGGTTGTGCGTCAGCCAGAAGGCATCTTGCGGCTGAAAGGTCCGGTGTTTGAAGCCCTCCAGCGCGGATGCGTCTCTCTCCGGGTCGAACTTTCGTACGAACGCGTAGGGGCGGTAGCTCATGCGCTCGCAGAGCTCGGCCATCTTCATGAGCACCGTCTCGCGGCGTCCCCAGGCAAGCAGGGCGGCAAAGAGTCCGATGACCTCTCGATCGCGTGGATCGTCAAATCCGTGCGGGATGGAGATGGGGTCGGTGTCGATGAACGTCGGCCGCTCGAAATGTTCGACGAGCCGATCCAGGTACCTGTGCGTCGCTTCGTCGAAGGGCATTACTCGAGGTCGTAGGTGCGAAAGAGGTCGACGGCCGCCGGAAGCTCGACGTTGCCGCCGCTGATGACGACGCCGATACGTCCAGGACGCTCCGGTGCTTCCTCGCCGAACAGGGCGGCCCATTTGTCGTCGTCAAACAGGGCAGCGGCGGCCAGTGCGCCGGTCGGCTCCACGACGAGCTTCATGCGCTGCCAGAGGAAGTGCATGGCGCGAACGATAGCTCGCTCGGAAACGGTCATGAAGGCATCGACGTGCTCGAGAATTAGGGGAAACGTCACCTCGCCGAGCGACGGCGTTCGCGCGCCGTCAGCCACGGTGTCGGGGTTGTGCACCGTATGCAGTGTGCCGGTACGAAAGGAGCGGGCTGCGTCGTCGGCCTGCTCGGGCTCGACGCCGACGATCTTGCAGTTCGGAAGAAGTGCTCGAGCGGCAACGGCCGACCCGGAAAGGAGTCCGCCCCCGCCGCAGCACACCAGCAGCAGATCCAGGTCGCCCACCTCCCGGATGAATTCGCGGGCCGCCGTTCCCTGTCCGGCTACGATATGCGGATGATCGTAGGGCGGGATGATGGGGAGGCCGCGGTCGTCGGCTATCTGACGCGCGAGTTCTTCACGGGTGATCTCTTCTCGGTCGTAGGTGACGACCTGGGCCCCGTAGCCTCGGGTTGCCTCGAGCTTCACGCGCGGTGCGTCCTCGGGCATGATAATGGTGGTCTCGATGCCCAGTTCGCGTCCAGCCAGCGCGACCGCCTGCGCGTGATTGCCCGACGAATAGGAGAGAACGCCCCTTCGCCGCTTCGCATCCGACAGAAGTGACAGGGCATTGTAGGCCCCTCTGAACTTGAACGCCCCGGCGCGCTGGAAATTCTCGCACTTGAAGAAGATCCGCGCCCCCACGTGTTCGTCGAGTGTTTTCGACGTATGGACGGGCGTCACGTTAGCGGCGCCCGCGATACGTTTCGCCGCCGCTTCGATATGCGTATAGACGACGGTTGCGTCCGGCACGAACTGGTCGATGGGTGGAGCGAAAGGAGCGGGAATGGCAACCTCCTGTGAGGCTGTCTCTGGAGATGCGCGCCGGGCTCAGGTGTGCGCGTCTACGTCCGAATCATCGCCGTCAATTCCCGCCGGCACGTCTGTCGACTCGAACCGCTCAACAACGATGTGAATGTCGCTGGCCAGGGAGGCAAAGGCACCGATGGCAGCCAGCGTCGGAGAGAGGAGGATGGCTGCGGCAGCGCCTCCTACGCCGACCGACAGCGGGAATTCCATCACCGTACGGTCGTCTTTCTTCACGATGATGCGGCGGGCGTTTCCTTCCTCGACCACCTCGCGAACCCGATCGACGAGCTGATTGCCCTTGATCTTGATTTCCTGGATCGCCCGATCGGCCGAGCGCTTGTTCTTTCCCTTGGAGCTTGTGTCTGACATGGCCGGTGTGTCCTGGGTGGTTGATGACATCTGCTTCCGCCGCAAAAAGGCTGCGACGGGTGTTTTCGGCGTTGCGTGTATCCGTAATCGTGTATCGCGGGTCGATCACCGTGTTCCAGAACGATGTTTCCCCGATTCGAACGGACAGGTGCCCCTCGCGAACGGTCCCGCGCCCCTCCAGGACGATCTTGCACCGACACTCAACGGGCATTCCCCAGCCGTTCCATGTGTCGCCGTGTGTGGGGCGGCGAGTAGTTTCTGCACGGAACGTTACGCATCGTAACGGTTCGTCGCACCACGTTCAGCTCCCAAGCAATCCGTCCGGAGCCGTCCTGATTCGGCAGATCCTCTCGAGTCATGGCCTGGGCGTAGTCCGTTTTGCCGGGCGTGTATAGGTACATTTTCCGACGCTGGCACGGAAGATGCCACTACCCCTCACCGTGCAGGCAGCTCAGGCAGGATGGCGTCGTCACCCGGTTCCCATGCGGAGCCGCCGATGTTCACCCTATAGAAAGTGGCCTATGTGGCCGATGCTATGGGCACCATGCTGTCCGAGTCTTGCCCCACTATTCGGGAATGAAGACAAGATAGTTTCAACTACAACGAACAAACGGAGGCTCAACAATGGGTCAGCAGCAACTCCTTCTCCTCGTACTAGGCATCGTCATCGTCGGCCTCGCGGTCGTCGTCGGCATCCAGGCGTTCGGAGAAAATCAGAAGAAAGCAAACGCCGACGCCCTCGTGAATGATGCGATTCGCATTGCGTCGGATGCGCAGGCGTGGAAATTGAAGCCGGCTGCCTTTGGTGGTGGTGCTAACGAAACCGGTTTTGAAAATCTGTCGCTGCCCCAGATGGGCTACGAGCTGACGGGTGGCGCGTACGAAAACCTTAATGGACGCTTCTCCATCGCAGCTACAGCTGCCAGTGTCATAATCACCGGCAACAGTCTACCGGACAGTGGCAATGACAATCAGGTCGTTGTGACGGTGGCGGGTACGGCTCCGACGGATATCGGAACGGTCGTTTCGACAGTCGATGATGCATCTGGATCTTAATACCTGTTAGCATCACGGACATATGCGATGAGACGGCACCCTCGGAGGGCAGAGCCCTAGTGGGGGTGCCGTTTTTGTCATGAATGTAGAGGCTTCGTAACGGTCTGAAGGTTGGGCGTCGTGTAATCGCTGAGCTAGTAGAGAATCGATATGGGACAGCAACAACTCTTACTCCTCGTAATGGGCATCGTCATCGTTGGTTTTGCCGTGATGGCGGCCTTCGCCATGGGCGAATCAACGCTGCGACAGAGTGCGGCAGACAACCTGGTGGATCGAAATCTTTCCATCGCGACAGAGGCCGTCTACTGGAAACAGAAGCGAGATCCCTTTAGCGGTGGAAATGCCAGCTACGAAGGGCTTGCGACCGACGGCATGCAGAAGCTGTTTCTCGGTGAAGAGACGCCGTTCGGATTCTTCCGAATCACGAACGCTTCTGAGACGGAGCTTGAGATTACTGCCGTTAGTCTTCGCTACCCTGAATTGGGTGTGCGGACCTTTGTGGAACGATACGAGATTGTGGCGACAGACATCGCATACGATGGAAGCATTGCCGTCGAATAGGAGATCTATCGACGCGCGTTCGAAAGACGATGCAGCAGGAATGAAACCATGGCGGTCAAAGAATTCAGATTTAGCGGTGTAGGGTCGGCCGGCCAGCCCATTCAGGGTACGGTCTTCGCCCCGTCCAAGCGGTCCGCGCAGTCGAAGGTATCTAACCTGGCCACGGAGCACGGCTTCCAGCTGCGCCACCTGAGGCAGCGAAAGAGCTTCGTTTACAAGGTGCGCCACCCCAATGGGAAGGAGGTCAAAGGCGAGCAGAAGGCGTACTCGTCGGAGGAAATCCGCACGGCCCTCGAAAAGATGGGCCTGGAGGTCGTCCACGTTCGCAAGAAACTGCTCGACTTCCAGCGCAAGCCGCCGAGCACGGACATCATTATGTTCGTGCGGCTCTCGGCCAACCTCATCAAGGATAAGCTACCGTTCGACGAGGTGCTGAACCTGCTGGTGAACGACGTGTCGTCGAACAGTCTGCGGCAGGTCATCCGAGACCTCAACGTCGACCTCAAGGGCGGCACCGAGGCGCAGCAGGCGTTCATGAAGCACCAGCACATGCTGGGTAAGTTTACCGCCTACATGCTCGGCATTGCCTCGCGAAGCGGTAACATGGCAGAGATCTATGAGGCCACGGCACGATTTCTGGAACGGAAGGACGAGTTCAACAAGAACATCCGGAGCGCGATGATAACGCCTGCGATTACGGTCGCCGTGCTGATCGCGGCGTTCGTGTGGTACATCTGGTACATCTTCCCGCAGACGGCCGGGCTGTTTGAGGGATACAACATCGAACTCCCTCCGATGACCGCGGCAACGCTGTCGTTCTCACACTGGCTCGATGCCCACTGGATCTGGTTGATGCTGGTACTCGTGAGCGCTGCAGTTGGCGGTATCGTCTTCGCCAGGTCCGACCGCGGGAGTTTTCTTATTCACAAATGGCTTATTCGGATACCCGTGATCGGCTCGCTGCTGCACAAGCTGAACATAGAAATTTTCTGCCGGGTGTTTGCCGTCCTCTATTCGGGTGCCGGCGAAAACATCGGTGTCATTAAAATCGCCGCCGAGGCCTGCGGCAACAAGTATATGGAGCATCGGATCAAGACGGTCACGATCCCGATGATGGTCGCCCAGGGCGCCGAGCTCATGCGATCGATGGAAGCCAGCGGCGTGTTCACGTCGATGGCCCTCGCACGTTTTCGGAGCGGTGCCGAGACAGGTAACGTACGCCAGAGCGCGCAGCAGATGGCGGACTATTACGAGCGGGAGACCACGTTGAAGCTGAATACGTCGATCGAGACGATACAGACGGCCGTCGCCATTTTCATCACCATAGCCATCTGCTTCCTCACCATTATTTCGTCCGAGATCGCGCTGATTCAGCCGTCCTCGACGGACCTGATGGGGATGGGCGGATAGCTCGACGCCACGGGGTGAACTTCGCCACCGAGGCTGCACGCGAACGTGCACATGTGTACAGGCAACGAAGTATTTCGCGATGACCGGAAAAGACTTTTTCGGAAAACTGCTCACGAACCAGGAGGACGAACATGCCTCACGGGATCGCCGTGGGTCTCCGGCATTCTCGGACCAGCGGCCGTCGGATGACCGTCATTCGGACGAGCGGCAGCCGGACCAGCTCCAGCCTGACGAGCGGGGGTCGCCGTCGCACGACGGTCGGCGGATGGATGTGCCTCCTGACCGGGAGGGCACGTCCGACGACATCGCGAAATCACGCTTTGAAGATGATGCCGCTTCGGACCGCCCGAGCTACGTGGAACGTCCGGTCACGGATCTATCGACGAAACCGACGTCCACAGAACCGACGTCCACTGCATCGTTAGCCGCTGAATCGTCATCCGCTGAATCTTCGCCGTCACCGTCCACGCCCGAGCCGTCTTCCGTATCGGCCGACGAGGCCGACCGCAAGAGCCCGCTCGACGGTTTTGAGATGAGTGTGGATTCATCCGCCCTCCGCGAGGCCGGCTTCGATGCCCCGAGCGGCGACGGTGTCGGCTCGGGCGTTCCCGATGTTCAACCGGCGGACGGCCCGGATCGTATGACGGCCCGGCCGGAGACGCCCGCTCAGCCCGAGCGGGCAGAGCCCGACCCGAGTGAACCGTCGCAGGATGGTCTTCACGCGCGTTCCGAATCAGTGACCGAGCCATCAGAAACGGATCGCACGACCCATACAGACCACGCAGACCGAACAGACCACACGGATCCCCCGGACCATCCGGATGGTCCGGACCAAATTGATCCTCCGGACCGGGACGGCACGCTTTCTGGCATTCGGGATCGCGTCGTTCTCCGCCTGCTCGACAAAAGGCTGGTTACGGCCGAACAGGTCAAGATCGCGCTCGGAAATCGCGAGAAGGAAAACCTGAAGGCGACCCTCTGGCGAATCGTGGCGCAGAATCCGACCGTGGATCGCGAGCAGGTCTATCGCGAAGCGGCGCTGACGTACGCCTTCGTCGAACGCGATCTGGAAGAGAATGCCGTCGACCTCGATTTCGTCCGCCAGGTTGCCGACGTCTTTCCGGAGAAGAAGCGCAATCGGCTGATCGAGCTGCGCATCGTGCCGATCGGCTACGAGTTCGAGCAGCAGACGCAGATGCTCCGCGTCGTCTTCATCACCCACGACCCGTCGCTGCCGGCCGTACGCGAACTGATGCAGGACCTGAACCTGGAGCGCTACGAGCTGCAGTATGCCGACGAGTCGAAGGTAAAGGATCTCCTCCTACGGGCCTTTCCCAAGAAGAACGAGTATCTGGAGCGGATGACGGAAGATCCGCTCGCTTACGATCTCGGAACGAGCTACGAGGACGAGAAGAGCGAGCTGATCGACGAAGAGGCTCTCGAGGCCGAGATCAATCGTTCGTCATTGATCAACCTGTTCGAGGCCGCGCTCGTCGAGGCCGTACACCGCGGGGCCTCCGACATCCACATCTATCCGAATGCGCGGCGCCAGATCGAAATTCACTTTCGCGTGGATGGGCGCCTTTCGCTGTGGCACCTCGAAGACAAGGTGCATCCGGAGAGCCTGCTTGCGGTCATCAAGGACAATACGATGAACGTCGACCGGTTCGAGCGCGACATGGCGCAGGACGGCTTCATTCAGCGCAAGGTCGACGAGGCGCTCATTCGCTTTCGCGTATCCATTCTGCCCATCGCCACGGCGTCCAACAATCTGCATGCGGAGAGCATCGTCATCCGCGTGCTGGACGACCGTAAGGTCATCACGGACCTTTCGAAGCTGGGCCTGCTCGAAGGCGCGCTGGAGCGGTTCGATATGGCGATCCGGCAGCCGCACGGGATGGTGATCCTGACGGGTCCCACGGGTTCGGGTAAGAGCACCACGCTCGTCGCGGCGCTGCATCAGGTCGTCACGCCCGAAGTGAACGTGCTTACCGTGGAGGATCCGGTCGAGTACATTATTCCCAACGTGCGCCAGATCAAGCTGAACCATAAGCTCGGCCTTGAAGGCGCGATCCGCGCTATCCTGCGCCACGACCCGGACGTGGTGATGGTGGGTGAGATGCGCGACAGAGCGACCGCCGAGCTCGCCGTAAAGCTTGCCAACACGGGTCACCTCACCTTTTCCACCCTGCACACGAACGACGCACCGAGCGCCGTGAGCCGGCTGTACAAGATGGGCGTCGAGCCCTTCCTGATCGCGTACGCCATCAACCTGGTCGTCGCACAGCGGCTGCTGCGCACCCTCTGTGAGTCCTGCAAGGTCATCGACAACGACCCGGATCCCGTGCTGCTCAAAAGGCTCGGATTCACGGAGGCGGACCTTCACGAGCATACGATCTACATGCCGTCGGGCGATCCGACGTGTAAGACCTGTAAAGGCATGGGATACAGGGGCCGCCGGGCGATCAGTGAAGCGATGTATTTTTCTCGCGAGATTCGCCACATGATCGTGGAGGCGGACCAGCGGATCGACGAAGACGGACTCCGCGAGCAGGCGAGTAAGCAGGGTATGCTGACGCTCCAGGACTCCGCGCGGGAAGTCGTGAAGATGGGCGAGACGTCCGTCGATGAGATGATGCGCGTAACCATGACCGAGGAGTAATCCGTTATGCCTCAGACCCTACTTGCACTGGCCGCCATGATGATGGCGACCCTTTTCGCACTGAATCAGCAGCGCGGCGTCATGCAGACCCAGATGTCCATGATCCGCAACGAGATTGAAACGGCCGGTACGGGCGTCGCCGTCGACCGGCTGGAAGAGGTGCGTGCCATGGCCTTCGACGAAGCGACGAAGGGCGGAGACAAGATCTTCGCCTCATCGGAACTGACCTCGAAGCCGACCTTTACGGACGACGCGCCGCCCATCGACGATATCGACGACTTCGACGCCTCGTACGTCGAGCGATTTAGAGTCTGGCAGAGCGATACGCTGTGGTACGGCGTGGAGACGTCCGTGGGGTATGCCGACGAAGCAGCGCCTGACATGCTGATCGCCGATCCGAATCAGCGGACGAAGTTCAAGAAGGCAACCGTTACGGTGTACAGTCTGAGCGTGGAATTCGTCGACACGATCAGGATCTCCCAGTCGTTTTCCTGCGGAAGCAAGTGTGCCTGGTGACGGCCTTCGGGACCGTGCGAACCGCCTGCTGGAAAGCACCCGTGGATACCGCGAATGGAAACCGACGCCGGCAACCACGGCAGGAAACGACCGGAACCGCCGGTTAAGCACAGGCCGAACTACAAGAGAATGGGGCTGACGACATGCAGTTAATTTTCGACAATCTCGTGGCGATCATGATCGCGGGCGTGATGTTCCTGATTCTCGTCGGCGTAAACCAGCGCAGCAGAGTCGCGTCGATCGAGTCGTCCGGCTACTACGCGATGAAGCAGCAGGAGCTCAATTTTATCGAGACGCTCAAGCGCGACATGCAGAACGTGACCAACCTGTTGAATACCGGCGAGGACCCGGTCACGCTCGAGTTCAAGTTTCAGGCCCGAACCGATGCGATCGATACGACGCGCCGCACGATCGTCTACCGCCGCGTCTTTCAGACGGAGCGGGACGGAGAGGACCTCTACCAGGTTCAGCGGTTCGTCGATGGCGCCTCCGACGGGGGCAGCATGGCGACGCTGGTGGACTGGGAGATCGTGGCGCAGAATGACGAAGGCGTCGCCGTGTCGGACGTGGCGAACGCCCGGCAGGTATTCGTTCACTTCGAGGCCGTCAATCCGTTCGAGCAAGGGGAAACCATCGATAAATCACGGTGGGAAGCTACCTTCCGCCCGCCACTCCTTCAGCAGGCTACCAGTATCTAGCACTACGCAGCCTGACACCACAAGGTCTACCACAGTGCGTCGGAGTACTTTCCACAGCATTCAAGAGAACCATGGGAAAAGCAGCCTTACTTATCATCGTAGCCTCCATCGCCTTCGGATCGGTGTACGCGTTCGGAGCGAAAGAGGAAGTGCGACAGGCTGAAAAGCGATTGTCGCAGCATCAATACGAAATTCTAGCGCGCAACGCCGCGCTGGCCGGCTACAATGAAGCCCGGCAGAATCTGACCGACAATTTTTCAGGCGCGGCATCGACGTTGCACGGCACCTATGAGGGGGCCGATTACGAGGTCGTAATCAGCCGAAACGGTGCAACGGCCCGCGTCCGGTCGACCGGCTCGATGGCGATGGCCGGTGGAACGCTCATCGACTTCGAGGTCGATGCGTCGATCGTCGAAGAATCCACCGTCGACATGGCCGACAAGGCGCCTCCTTTCATGCGGTACGCCGTCGTGACGGATGAGGACCTGAACCTGGACGGCAACATCCTGACGGATCTGTACGTGGACGGGGATGAGGAAAACACGCTCAATGCGAACATGCATACGAACGGCAGCCTCACCATCAGCGGCAATGCGTTGACGGTCAAGGGGTTCGGTACGTACGTGACCGGGGCGTCCGCCTCACCGGCTTCCGCGCTGCAGACGGCCTTCGAGCCGTACTACAATCCGACGAACGATCCCGTTACGCAGGAAGTGCCGCGGATCGAGGTTCCCGACTTCGATATGTCTGAATTTACCAGCAAGGTGGACGTCGACCAGACGACGAGCGGCGACGTCAGCCTTTCGGGCACGTACGACCTCGGCGGTACGCGCGACGATCCGTACGTGTGGCGCATCGACGGCAATCTGAGCGCGTCGGGTGGCACGAATATCAAGGGCTACGTGATGTTTCTGATAGACGGCGACGTGTCGTTGTCCGGCAACGTCGACGCCTCGCAGGCCGGCTACGATGGCTCGGACGAAAGCAACGTGGCCTTCTATTCCTCCGGTGCGGTCGACCTGGCCGGGAACGCCAAGGTGTACGGTCAGATCTTCGCCGGCGGCGGCGTGTCGTTCCTGGATGGGACGCCGCGCGTCTTCGGCAGCGTCGCCACCAAGGGTGCTGCGACGCTCAGCGGTACGCCGAAGATCTACTACCGCACGGCCTCGCCGGCGCTGACGACCGTGTTCGAAGACGGTGTGATTCAGTATCGGCTCGCATCGTACAGCGAGTGGTAGGCCGTAGGTAGAAGTACCTATCGAAGGGAGGGCCGCGACCGAAAGGGCGCGGCCCTTTTTCGTAGGCCTCCGATACGGCACCAGGAGGAATACTCTCGAGGCGAGGGCCGGTAGGTAGATAGCCCAACGCTCGATCGGTAAATCTTTTTACGATCCGGCTTAGGTTTTTCCGATCGCCGCCGATACAGAGGGTGATTCCAGTGTAGTGTACTCAGTCGAATCTCTTCTTGCAGTGAAGTCGACCTTCCAAGAATCGACGCCGGCCAACGGCCGCGCACCGTTCGTTGCTTCGCGCGTCGCCATCGACGTGCCCGGCACGTGCCGCGAAGCCGTGGAGCGCATTCCGCGATTGCTGCGGGGCGACGCACGCATCCGTCACCTGGCCGACGAGGTACGTCGCCTGCCGGACCGCGATCGCATCGATCTCTCCTCCCACCTCGATCAGCTGCTGCACTATATGTTAGAGCACGGCGCGTCGGACATGGACTTCGGCGGACCGGCAGCGAAGGGATACGTGTGGTTTCGAATCGACGGTGAGAAGCGTCCGCACGAGAAAGTAGGCACCTATTCCGTGGACGAAGCCAGCTTTCTGCTGCTCTGCCAGTTGAATCAGCGGCAGATCGACGTCCTGTTCGACGAGTATGCCGTCGACTTCTCGCGGACGGTCGACCTCGGCACCGGGCGAGAGGGGCGGCATCGCTTCCGCTGCTCGCTGTATTACGACTACGACCAGCTGGCCATTTCGGTACGCGCCATCACGAACGAGGTGCGCCCGATCAAATCGATCGGTTTTCATCCGGTCATCGAACGCGGACTCATGTTTCGCTACGAGCGGGATGGACTGACCCTCGTCACCGGTGTTACCGGCTCTGGTAAGAGTACCACGCTCGACGCGATCATCGACGCCAACAACCGCGACGTGGCGGCTCACGTCGTCATCATCGGGCATCCGATCGAATACATGCACGAGTCGAAGCGCTGCATCGTGCGCCACCGCGAGGTGGGCAAGGACGTCCGATCCTTCAAGGACGGCATCGTGCAGGCCCTGCGTCAGGACCCCGACATGGTGGTCATCGGGGAAATGCGGGACCCGACCACTATTTCGGCTGCGCTCGAGATCACGGACTCCGGTCACAAGGTGTTCTCGACGCTGCATACGAGCTCGGCCGTGGAAAGCATCGATCGCATCATCGCCGAATACCCGCCGCACGAGCAGGAGCGCGTGCGCAATCGCCTGGCCGACGTCCTGCGGTGCGTCATCTCACAGAAGCTGTGTCCGAAAATTGGCGGCGGGCGCATTCTGGCGAAAGAGGTCCTGTGGATGCTGCCGTCCGCGCGCGCAGCGATCAAGAATAACAACACGGCGGAAATCTACCAGATGATGTGGGAGGGCGGATCGCACGGCGAGGTCACCATGGAACAGGATCTCGTTCGGCTCGCCCGCCAGCGCCTGATCACTCCCGAGACGGCGATGAATTACGCAAACAACAAGCGGCGCATCCAGCAGCTGCTCTCCTAGCGGTCACCTTTCGCGAAGATGCATTACTACCTCTACGATGAATAAGAAGCATAAAACGTCAGAACGCGTTCTCGGCATCGCGGCGACCCCGCGTGCCGTACATGCAGTGCTGCTCGAAGGGGGCCCGAACGGACCCGAGGTCGTACGCCGGTTCGTCCGAACGCGCACGATCGCGCCGACGGGATACGAGGACGTCGCACCCCACCACGACGAGCCGTCGACGGACCAGTCCATCGACGGAGGCGACGACTTTACCATCGAATTCGGCGATGGGCCCTCCTCGAACGCGAATCTCTTCCTGGGGTCGGAGTTCGGTGTTTCCGATGATGCAGGTGAGGCCGCCACGGCCCCGGCGATCGCGCAGCCGTTCGACTTCGAACTGGGGGATATCCTCTCCGAGGTCGAAGAGGCAGGGTACGACGACGTCGTGCTGGCCTTTACACTCAGCGCCACGGAGGCCCCGTTCTTCGAAATCGCCGTTCCGCCCGGGAAATCGGGTCGGCACGATCGCGACGACCTGCTAGAGCGACTGGCCACGGAATACAGCAGCCCGTTCGATGCCGACCGCGTCGTGTTCCTGCCCATGAACCGGGTCGACGAGGGAGAGGGCCGCTATCTGGCCCTGTTTCCGAAGCCTACGGACCCCGTGTCCGTCACCCTCACCGAGCTTCGAAAGACGCGCGACGTGCTTCCGCACGCCTCGCTGCTCGATGCCGAGCTTAGCGTATTGATGGGTCTTTCCGTTGCGGCTCGCGACGTCTACGATTTCCGAAGCCGTCCGGTCGCAGCCGCCGACGAATCGGTGACGCTGTTCGACCACGGCGGCAACGAAGAAGTCGTCGACGCCAAGGTGAGCGCGTCGTCGCGAACGCTCGTCGTGCGAGCGGGCGCCGAAGATACGCTGGTTGCATTTCTTAGTGGACGTACGGTACACCACGCGGAAATCCTTCGCTCCCTGACGGCGTTCGATCAGGCTGAAACCATCTGCAGCCGCGTTCTCCTCCAGCAGGACGAGCACGGCGAAGGTGAGGTAGACCACATCCTGCTGCTGAGTGAGGAGCGCGAGAAGGAGCTCGCTGAATCGTTTGGAGTCTTCTTCCCCGACGCCGAGGTGGACCTGCTCCGTGACTACCTCCCTGAGGTCGACGACGAGGTGGACGACGGTGCTACGGCGATTGTGTCGGCATGCGGCGTCGCGCTCCGGGTCCTCAAGGGGTCACCGTTCGCGGATTCGTTCGAAGACATCAACTTCTTGCCGAAGCGCCTCCTCAGGCGGAAGATCCAGCTCCCGGTATCGCTGCACATGATAGCGATGAGCGTCGCGATCGTAGCCACCGTCCTGTTCTTCATGGCCCGGTACTCGACGGCAGAATCGGAGATGGCGACGTACCGGGACCGGCTGGAGGAGGTGGCGCCCGAAGAGGTCGACCAGGACATCGGCGTGCTGCAGGCTCAGATCGACAGCATGCAGCATCTCTACGCTACGTACACGCGCGCCATCGAGGTCCTCGACACGCTGCTTATCGGCAGCGATCGGTGGAGTCGCGTTCTGGAGAACACCTCGATGGAGGCGTCTCGGCTCTCCGGATTCTGGATCGAAAGCCTCGAACCCGGCGTGGGACACATCCAGCTGGCCGGCAATGCCACCTCGCGCGACAACGTCGTCGTGTTCGCTTCACGGGTGGACGGCATCATCGAGTCGCTGAGCTTCTCGGAAATTCGAGAGTGGCCCGTGTATTCCTATTCGATGTCCATTCCCGTCGGCGACTCGCTCCCGCGGGCCGCGCAGTATCTCCGCGAAAGCGTGCGGCTCGACGACCATCCGGTGGTGGACGAAGACGATCGCTACTCGACTACTCTGAATGACGGTACGGAACGATGAAGAAGATCGGACTCAAAGGCTGGATGATGGCAGCCAGCTGGCTGCTGGTATCCGCGGTGGGCGCCTATTATACCTTCAGCTATCAACCCAAGCAGCTCGAGCGCCTGGAAAAGGCCGAGCAGGTAGCCACGATGAAACACGCCGAGCTGATCTCGCTCGAAACCGAGCAGACCGCGCTCGAACAGATGGCGGACAACGCCGTGCGGAAGTGGCGGGCACGCTACAAGGTCATTCCGAAAGAGCTCTCGACGGCGGACGTCGTCGGGTATCTCAATGACCTGACGGCCGGAGGCTTCAAGAACTTCGATATCACCTACGCCGGCGAGCATCGCTCGCCCGACTACGCGTACTACGCCTTTGAGGTGACGGGACGCGCCTATTACAACAGTCTTTACCGGCTCGTGTGGGAGCTCGAGAACAACCGCCACTTCTATCGTGTGCACGATCTCTCGCTCGATCACATCGATCTCGTCACGCAGGACAGGGTTCGAGGAACGGACCGCCTGGACGTGATGGTGTCGTTCCGAGGCCGCATCGAAGCCTATTTCGACGGCATCGAAGGCGCCAGTGCGCCGGATCGGCTCGATGCAGCGTCGTATGAGGAACCGTCGCTGGCCATCCGAGGAAATGACGCACTGCCGCCCGTGCCGCTCGACGTTCTGCCGGACGTTCAACCGGCTGCCAATCCCTTTTATCCGGCCGTCCTCGAACAGATTCCACCCAACACCTACGATCGTATCGACATCGAATCGGCGCAGCTCGTCTCCATCGTCGGGGACCGGGCCGTGTTTCAGGAAGACGGAGAAGTACGCTCCGTGCGAATCGGTGAGCGGGTCTATCTCGGACAGGTCATCGAGGTCGATCCGGCGACGGGACGCGTCGTTGCACGCCTGAACAAGGGCGGCATCATTGACGAGATCGTGAAGTCCATCGGCCCGGACGCCTCGTATCGGCAGGCCGTGGGTCCGGCGAGCCTCACGCCATCCAACTAACGCGGCACCATTTCGACCAGCCACCACCCGCAGGCCCACGACGCACGGCTGACGCCCGCCACGATGAGGCGCAGACAACCCTGATCCAAACACAACGATTGCACCCAACGATGACGGTACGACGAACACATACGGCCATCCTCCTAGGCGCCCTGCTGGCACTGGGACTGATACTCGTTCTTCCGACGGACGCCCGGGCACAGGATCGTCCATCGCAGCGGCAGCTGCGCACGTACGTACCGCCCGATCAGCTGGTGTCGTTTCTTCCCTCGACGCCGTTCAACGTGTTCGTCGATTTCCTGAATCCGATCTTCGAGCGCGTCACGGGCAAGGCGATCGTGGACCCGACGGAGTCCGATTTTTCCATCGACGTGTCGATCGCCGGGATGCATTTTTTCGACGCATTCGAGCTGGTCGTCGATTACCACGGACTTCGGTATCGTGAGACGGATCGGTACTTCGTCGTGGAGGAGGCCCCCGAAACGCAGGACGTCGTCGATGCACAGGACGCGCGCGCCGGGTCGGGAGAGGGACGCGCGGGCGCGGAGAACATTCCGGCTTCCCTCGCATCCCGCGAAATCCGAATCAATGCGGTCCTGTTCGAACTCAACCTGACCCGGGCCCGTGAGCTGGGGATGGACTGGAACGTGCTGTTCGGCGAGGGCGGTCAAGGCCAGGGCGCAGGTGGCGGCGGCCAGGGCGGAAGCGGAGACTCCGAGGTGCCGCAGTTCAGACTCAAGACCGGCGAATTGTTTGACAGCTTCGACGAGTTTCTGGATGCACCCGCAGACATCGAGCTGTCGACGCTGACGCAGCTGTTCCGCCTCCTCGAGAACGAGGGCATCGGTGAGACGGTGGCGAACCCTGAAATCACCGTACAGAGCGGTGAAGAAGGACGTATTCAGATCGGATCGGACGTACCCGTGCAGATCCGGGATTTCTCCGGCAATACCGTCACGCAGTTCTATTCGACAGGCATTATTATCAACGTGCTGCCGACGCTGCTCACTCAGGCGCTCGCCGACACGGCGAACGCTCCGGAACTGGACTTCATCCATCTAAACGTCGACGTCGAGAAGTCGAACGGACGGCCCTCTCTGCAGGGACTCGTCATCGACCGTAACAAGGCGACCACGCAGGTACTCCTGCTGGATGGCGAACAGACGGTGATTGGCGGACTCTATACCACGGAGGAATCGATTTCACGCCGCGGCATCCCACTGCTTAAAGATCTGCCGTGGTGGTTCTTCGGCATCCGCTACGTGTTCGGCTTCAATCAGACGACCGTTTCGGAAAAAGAGCTTCTGATCGTGCTTCAGGCCGAGACCCTCGAACCGCTGCACGTCCGAGCCGATCGACCGCTCGAACGTGATATGTTGATAAAGCGGCGCGCGAAAATCCGAGAGGTGCTGGAGAACGCCGGATTCGAACCGGAGGCCGTCGAAGTGCCCGAAGGACGGCGCTAGGAGTCCGGCGCATCGTCGTCACGCATGATGGTGGATGGTAGATTGAGTCCGTCGCCCGCCCGCAAGACGAGGTCGTCGTCCGACGTGCCGCCTTTAGATGAGGGTCCGCCTGCAAACCATGGCTGCGTGTAGTAGAGGACGCGGTGGGAATACGCACTCTCATGCGCCTGAAGGACCTCGAGGCAATCCCGGAGCGTCCATTCACTCAGCGCTCCGAACCATCGGTCGACCGCGGAGGAAAGCCGCGCGTCTGCGAACCAGCGGACGCATTCGACGGAGGCTACGACGGACAGCGCCAGAAACCCTCCAAGGAAAAGCACGGTGCGCAGGTCCACCTCGATCGTCGGCACCAGGCCGGTCAATCCGGCTACCGACACGACGAGCACGGTGTCGAGCAGTCCGTTCTGGGGCCTTAGGTCTCGAAACGCCTGTCGATAGCGCGTATAAATGCGCCGGCGTCTGGCTTCCAGGGTGAGCTCGGTCGGGAAGCGATCCCGGGAGATGTCCGTCAGAACGGCTACGATCCGGCTGTGCGTCCACATATGTTCGCCGTTCTGAATGCACTTCTGAACGCGGCGACCGGATGATCCGTACCTTAGAACGTGTTCTTCCACATTCAACTGCTTCTGCGCCCGACGCGCGCGGACGAACCGAACGATCTTGCGTCCCGCGTACAGGCAGACGAGGAAGAGGAGCGTATATCGCCATCCGTCATGGCGCGGTGCATAGAGCACGAGGGGAATGAGCCCAACGGCTCCCGCGAGCGCGAGTAGACCCATCGATTCCACCCGCCGTAGCTGAGGGCGAAGAACGGCAGCGGCTGCAAGGGCGTTTGAAACCATGAATCGAGGTCGGCTCGACGGACGCGGCTCGGGCCGTGGCCTGTGCAGGAGCGGAGACGGTGCATCTACGCCGTTCAAGAGAACTTCCACGAGCCCGTTTGAGGCTTATTCCATATGTACGTACGGTACCTGTCTCGGATCCTCGGATGCGCCGGCTTCTCGGCCGGAGCCATCCTCTCAGCGGCCGTCGTAGGAACGATCGTTCTTGCTGCGGGGTGCGCGGCCGTTCGCGTGCCTACGCAGCCCGTGGCGCCGACACCCATGGATCCAGTCTGGAATGACGCCGAGCTGCGCGATCACCTTACGTTCCTGAATAGCGGCAATGTCATGGGCCGCGCGACCGGGACGCAAGGGTACGCCCGAGCGGCCGCCTACGTGACCGCACGGATGCGTGAGTTCAGGCTGCAGCCGGCGGTGGATGACGATTTTCGCATCGTGTATCCGACGTCGGTCAATTTCCCTGCGTCGAGCCGGTTGCGGACGGTCGGACTGCGCGACTCCACGACGTATCTTGCGGGCATCGACTACGTTCCGGACGCGCTGAGCGATTCCGGGTCGGTACGCGTAGACCGGCTGGTCGTCGCCGCCGATGATCCGGCACGAGCCACCATTCCGTCCGAGCCCTTCGGCATCGTGGTTCCGGAAGGTGCGTCGGCCGACCTGCGGGCGTGGAGGAATGCCGGAGCTCGTATCGCTCTCGTCGTTTCGGCGTTGCGGCCACGCTTCGAGCCGGCACCGATCAGGAATCTCCTTGTGACGCAGATTACGCCCGGCGCGGCCTCACGACTTTTCGCCGTCCCGCTCGCCGAACTCGACGGCTATCTGTCCGATTTCGACGGCGAAGTGATCGAGCTGC
The DNA here is from genome assembly GCA_040904565.1 of Rhodothermales bacterium. Classification (GTDB taxonomy): domain Bacteria; phylum Bacteroidota; class Rhodothermia; order Rhodothermales; family VXPQ01; genus JBBDTI01. The sequence continues at coordinate 31,830 of JBBDTI010000091.1, read as the reverse complement.
CGCAGATGCTGTTGGCCCAAATTGGGACGGAGTATCAGCCGCGGGCCGGCGCGATAAATATACTGAGCTATATTTCAGGGAAGGATCCCGTGAAACGGCGCGAGTTGATCGTGCTATGTGCCGACCTGGACGCCATGGGCCACTTTGCCGGCGTATCCGCGATCGATTACGGAAATTTCGGCATCTCTACGGCCGCCGTCATGGAAGTGGCGCGCAATCTGAGTTACGTTTCGCGGCGATGGACGGTGCCCGATCGATCCGTCATGATCGCGATCTGGTCGGGATCGCAGGTCGGACATGCGGGTCTACGGGACTTCCTGGAGAATCCGACGTGGCCGCTCGACAGAATCGGGTCCGTCGTCTATGTAGGCCTCTCTTCCGATGAGGAAGCGGACGTGCGCGAAATGCTGGGTGATGTCGGGATTCCCCTGACGGTCATTCGGCGACCGGAGGAACCACTCTTCGATAGGGATGTCGTGCTCGTACCGTCCCCGTCGGTACAGCGGCTGGCCAGGGAGCGGGATCCCACGGCGCCGGTTCTGGAGCGACCGAATGCATCGGCCCTGATGGACTCGGCCATCTTGCGGGCTCGCCGTCTGGGTGATTCGGCGTACCGGAACACCATGTTGCAGGCGACGGACGCCGCCACGTTTTTCCCGGCGCGGCGCGACTCGATTCCTCCTCCCGCTCTGGTAGATACTGAATAGCGTTTTTTTATCCTCCTTTGATGCACGGCGTATTCTATGGTCCCCACGTTGCTTACAGATTCCGTATCGTTCGACCTGGAACGAGCGGTTCACTATGCGTTGTTGTGGGGGCTGGAAGGCGTCGAACTCCGGCGTGTCGGCGGAATGCACGACCGCGTGCCCCACGTCAACGAACAAAAGGTGAGGGCGCGCCTGGTCGCCAGCGAATTGCCGGTCGTTGCCGTAGACCCTGGGACGTTCATGGGCTCGATCGACGATCGGGTTACCTGGATGAACGAGATCGCCCAGTTCGAGGAAACGCTCGGTTTTTGCCGGCGCGTCGGATGCGAACGTATCGTAGTGTCCAGTTTTCGAAGCGACGACGAGGCGACCGGGTCGGACGCACCATCTGACAGGCGCCGCGTCGTGGATGCCCTGCAGCAAATCGGGCGGAAGGCACAGCATGCGGGCATCCGACTCTGCGTGCTGAATGAACGCGACGGCACGGTGTCGACCGGCGCGGCGTTGGCGGACCTCCTCGAGGCGGTCGATATGGATGTCGTCGGTGCTGCCTGGGACCCGGCCGCAGCTCGAGCAGCGGGTGAGGACGTTGATGACGGACTGGCCGCACTGGGCGGGAGAGTGGCTCATGTGCGGTGCCGAAACGTTTCGTCCGCGCGGAATGGGTGGGCGCCGGCGCCGATAGACGAGGGTGAGGTGGACTGGCCCGCGCAGGTTCGCCTTCTCGCCGGCAGCGGCTATGGCGGGCCGCTCTCATTGGAGGTGGATGTCGAGCCGCTCGCCAAGGAAGGACTTCGCGGCGCGATGACGGTAATCCGCCTGCTTCGGGCCGCACAACGTGAACCTGATCCTTCAGCAGAATGACCTCGCGTACGCGCATCCATACAGGGACCTGCGACGACGGCCCCGAACCGACGCTCGCGGCGCGGCTGCATTTCGCGTGGTTTGCATTCGTAGCTGCGATGTGGACGATTCCGATGGCCATCACGCAGCTCATCACGCACCAGTTCCAGCCTACCGCTCGCAATTTTAAGCGCAATGCGCGGGTCTGGGGTGGGGTCATCCTCCGACTGTCGGGGCTTCGAGTTCGTGTGTTCGATCGCGCTCACCTGCATGGCGATGCTCCGTGCGTCTTTGTGAGCAATCATCAAAACCTGCTCGACATTCTCGCATTGAGCGCGGCTCTTCCGTATCCTTTTGGATTCGTCGCCAAGGCCGAGCTTTCCCGCGTTCCGTTTCTCGGACTTGCGATACGAAATTCCGCTTCGGTATTTATCGATCGGAGTGATCCGCGAAGCGCAGTGCGCAGCCTGCGGAAGGCCGGAGAGCGGATCCGGGCCGGAAATTCGGTCCTGTTGTTCGTAGAGGGCACACGGTCGTACGGCCGCGTTCTGAAACCGCTAAAGAAAGGTGCCTTCGCCATCGCCGTGGAGGCGGGCGTCCAGATGGTCCCCGTTACGATCCAGGACGCCTACAAACGAATGAACGAGAAGCAGCGCCTTCTTCGGGGAGGTACCATCCACATCGTGGTGGGAGAGCCGATTCAACTTAAAGGCGTCAGGCGGAGGGACCTTCCGGAGCTGATGGATACGACCCGGGCACGCCTGGAGTCGCAGCTGGATCCGTCATTTGCCGACGACACGGCGTGATTCGTGCGAAGACAACGTGCGAAGGCGCATCGCGGAGATGCGTTGCGAAGACGAATCGGGAAAGCAAGTTTCGAAGGTAAGTAGGGCACTTTACGCGAAGGCATATGGCTGTAACTGTAGACGAAGTCAAGTATATCGCGTCACTGGCTCGGCTCCGCTTCACGGATGAGGAGGAGCGTCGCCTGGCCGGTCAGATGAGCGAGATCCTTGACTACGTGGATAAGCTCAACGAGCTGGACACGTCCGCCGTGCCGCCCATGTCGCACGTGCTGGATCTGTACAACGTGACGCGCGACGACGAGGTGGAGCAGCGCATTACGCGCGACGAGGCGCTCGAGAATGCGCCCGACGCCGACAGTGAGTATTTCCGCGCTCCCAAGGTGATCGAATAGCACGATGATGGCCCGTAAAGCTAAACATGCCGGCCCGCCGGATCTTGCCGCCGAGGGGTGGTGGGATCGCCTTCCCGGGCGTACGCGGCACGGGATAGCCGTCGCCGTCCTGCTGATCGTCGCACTCGGCTTCTACGGCCCGGTCGTGTTTTCCGGGCTGTCGCTCATCGGCGGCGATACGGTGAACTGGCGGGCGATGGCGGAATACGTGATCGAATACGAGGAACGGACGGGCGAGCGGGCGCTGTGGGCGCCCAATGCATTCGCCGGCATGCCGGCTTACATGATTTCGTACGAGGACGTCGTGCCTCAGATCGACGTCATCCCGACGCTGCTTCGCGACGTCGTCTGGCCCGTCTCGCATTTCTTCTTTCTGCTCGTCGGGACCTACCTGCTCGTCTTCTTCTTGACGGAGAACCGTCTGGCCGGCGTCATGGGGGCCGTGGCCTTCGGTCTGACGACGTACCTGGCGGTCATCCTCGTGGCCGGACACAACTCGAAGTTTATTACGCTCTGCTACTCGCCCTGGCTCGCGCTGGCCTTCGCGTACGTATTGAGAAATCCGAAGCTCCTGTCCGCCTTGCTGTTTGCCATCGCGGTTGGAGTAAATCTGCGGGCAGGGCACGTCCAGATCACCTATTACCTGACGTTTTTGCTGGGCGTCTGGTGGGTCGTCGAGCTGGTCGGTGCCTTCCGTCGGAAGGAGTGGAAGCCCATGGCTACGGCGACCGGATACCTGGTGCTGGGATCCGTGCTGGGTCTGCTTCTCGTGGCGCAGCCCTATCTCGCCCAGTTCGAATACAAGCAGTTCACGATCCGGGGTACGGAGGGATCGGCCGCCTCGGGCCTCGACTGGTCGTACGCGATGGGATGGAGTCAGGGCGTCGGTGAGCTGATCACCCTGATTGCGGCCGACGCGTTCGGCGGGGCGAGTCCGGGCTACTGGGGTCCGAAAGCGTTTACTCAGGGTACGCACTACGTCGGCGCTACCGTCTTTTTTCTGGCCATCGTCGCCGTGTGGCGCGTTCGGCGCAACGTCGTGCTGGCGTTCGCGGTGGGGGCCGGACTGATGACGCTTTTCTCGCTCGGAAGCCATTTCGAGCTGCTCAACCGGTTTATGTACGCATACTTTCCCCTTTTCAACGCTTTCCGCGTGCCGGAGACGTGGCTCAGCGCCGTGGCGTTCGCGCTCGCCGTACTTGGTGCGTTCGGGCTGCACGCCGTGGGCACGGATACGAGCGAAAAGGGCGGAAAGGCCGTCTACGCCGCTGCCGGGGGTGTGGCGGCCATCCTGCTGTTCTTCTGGCTCGTACCGGGCGCGCTCTTCGATTTCGACCGCCCGAATGAGGCGGCGCAGGTGACGCAGCAGCTGCTGGCGGAGAACCCCGACGTGTCGCCGGACGACCCGCGGGTACGGTCTAGCGTCGAGGCGTATCTGGAGGAGCAGCGCGCGTCGCGCATCGAGACGTTCCAGACCGACATGCTGCGGTCCCTCATCTTCGTCTTTCTCGCCGCGGTCTCGATCCTTCTGTTTCGTAAGGGCAATCTGCCCCGCTGGGCCATGCAGGCGGCCATCGTGCTGCTCGTGGTCGTCGACCTGTGGGGCGTCGGAAGGCGCTACTTCAACGACGATCACCTGGTCCGCGCCGGCGAGGTCGAAGACCGTATCGCAACGTACGATTTCGACGAGTTTATCAACCAGCGCGAGGAGGCCGCCGGGGGCATGGGCCGGTTCCGGGTGCTGTCCCTCGAAACCGGATCGCCCTTTCAGAATGCCCGTCCTTCATATCACTACGAATCCATCGGCGGCTATCACGGTGCCAAGCTTCGGTTGATTCAGGAGTATATCGACGAGCTTTTCGTGGACCCGGCGACCGGTGGGCCCAACGAGAATGCGCTGGACCTTCTCAACACGCGGTACGTCATCGCCCGAGGCGCACTGCCGGGTACGGAGGTCGTCTACCAGAGCGAGCAGACGGGGATGTACGTGCTGGAGAATCCCGATGCCCTGCCGCGGGCCTTCCTCGTTGGAGAGATCGAGATGGCGGACGGTCCGGAGGCGGCCTACGAGCGCCTCCGCGGTGCAGATTTCGATCCGCGTCGCACGGCCGTATTGTATGAGTCCGTCGACATCGATCCGGTGCCCATCGATTCCTCGAGCACGGCACGCGTCGACATGGTATCCTACGCGCCGGATGAGATCGTGCTGGACGCCGAGACGGATGCACCGCGGCTCCTTATCCTCAGTGAAATGTTTTATCCGGCCGGCTGGGACGCGACGGTCGACGGGGAGGACGCGCCGATCTACCGCGCAAACCACCTGCTGCGTGCCGTTCCCGTTCCGGAAGGTTCACACCGCGTCGAGCTGCGCTTCGATCCCTCCAGCCACCGCATCGGGGTTCGCATCAGTGCCGTATCGACGGTGTTCGTATACGGTTTGACGCTCGGACTTCTCGGTTTCCAGTGGTACCGCCGGCGACGGAAGGACGACGGGAACGCACAGCATGACGAATAGATGACGGATCTTGCTCGCCCCTCGCCATCCAGCTTCCGGTTGTCATGAAGCAGCTTCTGTTCATATCGTACTATTTTCCGCCCTCCGGCGGGCCCGGCGTACAGCGCAGCCTGAAGTTCGTGAAGTATCTGGCCGACTTCGGCTGGAATCCGACGGTCGTGACCGTTCGCCCCGAACATGCTTCCTATCCCGATCTCGATCCGGCGTTGATGCGCGACGTACCCCCGTCGACGCGGGTAGAGCGCACGTACGCGTGGGATCCGTACGCCATGTATGCGAACGTGCTGGGCCGCTCGAAGCAGGACGTGGTGTCGGTCGGATTTCTCGGGGAGGCGGAGACGAACTTTCGCCAGCGCATCGCACGGTGGGTTCGCGCGAACGTGTTTCTGCCCGACGCCCGCGTAGGCTGGGTACCCTTTGCCGCCGCGAGGGGCCACGCGCTCCTCGAAAGGGATGGATTCGACGCCATGCTTACGACGGGGCCGCCGCATTCGACGCACCTGGCCGGACTCCTGCTGCACCTGATGCATGGGACGCCGTGGCTCGTCGATCTGCGCGATCCGTGGACGGGAATCGATTACTATGCGGATCTTCCGATGTCGCCGCTCGCGCGGGCCGTCGACGCCTGGATGGAAGGGCTCGTCCTCAACAACGCCAGTGCGGGGACGGTCGTCAGTGAGTCGATGGGGCGCAGTCTGCTGGAACGCGCACGCCTGCCCCTCAAGGTGATCGAGAACGGTTTCGATCCGGCAGACGTGGAAGAAATCGATGCGGGGCCGCCGGAGGATCGCTTCGTCGTCCGTCACGTGGGCAGCCTCAATCAGGCCCGCAATCCGACCGTGCTCTGGAAGGCGCTCGCAGCGCTTCGACCGGACGAGACAATGCCGGAGCTTCGGCTGGTTTTCACGGGTAACGTAGAACCGGCCGTGCTGCAGGCAGCGGCGGCTTATGGACTCGATCACCTCATCGAGACGTCGGCGTACGTGCCGCATGAGAAGGCGATCGCGCTCATGCACGAAGCGACGCTCCTGCTTCTGTGCATCAACCGGGTAGAAGGGGCCGAGGGCATCGTCACCGGGAAGCTGTACGAATACGTCGCCAGCGGAAGACCGGTCCTCGGAATCGGCCCGCCCGCCGGAGACGCTGCGCGCGTCCTCGGTGCGACCGATGCGGGACGCATGTTCGGCTTCGACGACGTGGCCGGCGTACACGCCTACCTTCGCGCCAGCTACAACGCGTGGAAGTCCGGCAGAGGCCTTACCGGCGCACGCCCCGAACGGGCGGCGCGGTACAGTCGGCGTGAGCAGACGCGGAAGCTGGCCGACATGCTGTCCAGCATGCTTCCGGATACCTCCCCACATTAGTTCGACCGCAACATTACTCATCCGCGCCGTAACGCATCCGCACCGACACCCATGCGTATCGTAACCATCATCGGTGCACGCCCGCAGTTCGTCAAGGCCGCCGCCGTCAGCCGCGAGCTCGTGGAAGCCGGCGTCCACGAATCCCTCGTTCACACCGGACAGCATTACGATCCCGAGATGAGCGCGATCTTTTTCGACGAGCTGGGCATTCCGGAGCCGGAGGTCAATCTCGGTGTCGGTTCGGCGTCGCACGCCGTGCAGACGGGGGAGATGATGATCGCCCTGGAAGCGTATCTGATGGATGGCACCCCGCCCGACTGGGTGATGGTCTACGGAGATACCAACAGCACACTGGCCGGGGCCCTCGTGGCGTCGAAGCTCCATCTTCCCCTGGCACACGTGGAAGCCGGACTCCGATCCTTCAACCGGCGCATGCCCGAGGAGATCAACCGCATCGTGACGGATCGCCTCTCGAGCCTGCTTTTCTGCCCGACGCGGTCATCCGTGGAAAACCTGCGCGCGGAGGGTGTGACGGAGGGCGTGCATCTAACGGGAGACGTCATGCTCGATGCGACGCGCCTTTTCGGGGATCTCGCCGAGCGCCGCTCGAGCGCGGGCGCGCCGGCCGGCGCCTCTGCCGGTCCCGCCGCGGGCGAATATTACGCCGCCACGGTGCACCGGGCGGAGAACACCGACGATCCGAACCGCCTCGCGGGTATCTTCGAGGGATTCGGCCGGCTCGACCTGCCCGTCGTCCTGCCCCTGCATCCGCGGACGCGCAGCCGGCTGGCGGACATCCACCTTCCCGGGAACGTCGAAGTGGTCGAACCGCTAGGGTACCTGGACATGCTGGAGCTCGTGCGGCACGCCCGCGCCGTGTTGACGGACTCGGGCGGACTTCAGAAGGAGGCGCTCTGGCTGGGCGTTCCGTGCGTCACGCTGCGTGACGAGACGGAGTGGATCGAAACGCTTAAAGGGGGCTGGAATCAGGTCGTTGGAGCGGATCCCGGTCGCATCGCTGAAGCCGTACGCACGCGCCCCGATCCGCCCGTGCCGACGTTCGCGGAGCCGGGCGCCTCCCGCCGCATCGTCGACCTTCTGCTAGAGACACCGACCGCGTGAAGCCGAAACTGCTCTTCATCTACCTGCACCCGAGCTCCTTCGTTCGGGAAGACCTCCGCATCCTGGCGGAGGAGTACGAGCTCGTGCGCTTTCAGGCGGCAGGGGAGGCCCGTCCCGGCCCGCTCGGCCTGGCGGCCTTGATGGTCAGGCAATTGTTCTGGCTCCTGCGCGAGATGCCGCGCGCCAGAGGCGTCTACGGCTGGTTCGCCGACTATCACATGGTGCTGCCGGTCGTCGTGGCCCGCCTGTTTCGCAGGCCCGTCGCGGTGGCGGTAGGGGGCTTCGATGCCATCTCGCTGCCCTCGCTTCGGTACGGGGTCGTACTGAGTTCCTGGCGGTGGCCGCTCACCCGCATCGTCATCCGATCGGCGGACGTGCTGCTGCCCGTGTCACCATCACTGGTCTACTCCCGGAACAGCTATTCCGAGTGGCCCAGAGAGACGGAGCAGGGCATCCGCGCGTTGCTACCCGATACGCGTACCGAGATCCAGGTGCTGCCGACGGGTTACGATCCCGACCTCTGGACCCTGGGGCCTTCCGATCGTGAGGATATCGTCAGCACGGTGGGTCTGTTCGATTCGGAGCGGACGCTTCGGCGCAAGGGCCTCGACGTATTTTTCGAGACGGCGCGCGGGATGCCGGACGTTCAATTTCGCGTCATTGGGGTCGTTGATCCCTCTTCGGTCGTCGCTCGCTTCGACCCGCCGGCAAACGTCGAGCTGATAGAGCCCGTCGAGCGGTCGGCCCTCGTGGATCACTATCACGAGACGTCGGTGTATCTTCAGCTCTCCAGGGCGGAGGGCCTTCCGAACGTGCTCTGCGAGGCCATGCTCTGCGGCTGCATCCCCGTGGGGAGCCGCGCTTTCGGCATTCCGGACGGCGTCGGCGACGCGGGATGGGTGGTGGAGAAACCGCACGCGGAGGACGTCAGTGCGGCCGTGCGGGCCGCCCTCCAGGCGCCGGCCGAGCTCAGGGAAGCCGCGCGCGCCCACATCGAAAAGGAGTTCCACATCGACAGCCGTCGCAGGGATCTCCTCGCCATCATGCACCATCTGACCGACCGCCATGGCGATGTCTCCTGACCGCAGCGCGACGTATGAGATGCTGGGGCGCCGCGTGCGCGTCGAGTACGATTCCCGAACGGCGCGTGGAGCCGACATCCTCCGCGAGGAGCTGTCCCGCTACCCGCGGGCGGGAGACGGAGTGCCGGATCTCACCGTCCGGTACCGTCCCGTCGACGTGCCGGGCGGTGGACTCGTAAACCCTCGCAACCACGTCGAGCTCAAAGACGGGTTCGTCATGCGGCACCGCATGGCCACGGTGCGCGTCCGGATGGACGGGCCGCGGCTGGCGGCCATCGACTTTCATCCGACGAGCGCGAACTCGGCGCTCGTGACGCACGTCCGGCGCATGCTCGACATGCAGTTCAGCTCGCGGGAGGAGCGGACAGGCGTGATGTTTCACGAGATGGTGCTGGTGCCGGCAGCGTACTGGACGTCGGATCTGGCCGTCGTGCACGCATCGGCGTTTTCTGATAGGGACGGACGTGTCACGCTGGTCGGTGGTACGGGAGGCGTGGGCAAGACGTCGCTCGCGCTGGAGCTGTGCATGCATCACGGCTTTCGGTTTCTGGCTGACGACATCGCCTTTGTGGACGATGGAGGCCACGTGTGGCCAAATCTCGCCTATCCGAAGATTTATGCATATAACCTGGAGGACAATCCTTCGCTGGCCGAGCGGCTGTTGGCCGGTCGGGGTGCCGTCGATCGCCTGCACTGGGCGCTTCACCGCCGTCGCGGCCCGCAGTACGTCCGGCGTCGCATCGCGCCGGACGTGCTCTACGGTTCGTACGACCGGGACGGGGGTCCGCTGCACCGCTACGTCGTTCTCGCGCGGGAGGACCGGTCGGACGTCTCCGTGACGGACCTCGATGCGTCGCAGGCGGCCTCGATGAGCACGGCATTGATGCAGGCGGAGTACTATCCCTTCCACAATCACCTGCACTGGCACGCGTTCAACCGGTCCGTAATGGGGCGAACGGCGTCCCTCACGCTGCGCCGCACCGTGGATCGATGGGAGGCCTTGCTTCGGGGGGTGCTGGCAGACGCCCGCTGCAACCTGGTACGCATACCCCTAACGATGCCTCACGATCGGTTCAAGCGCGAGATGGCCGACCTGCTGGCCCGGAAGGATTGACCCCGCGACGGCAGTCCGACGAGATCGCGGCGCGTCGACGCGCCGCTGGATATACAGTAACCGTAAAGTACTAAATGTCCGACGATAGCGGGCTCCTCCGCGTCATACGGCAGACCGGCCTCTACGCCATCGGGAACGCGGCGATCAAGATGGCGGGGCTCATCCTGGCTCCCCTGTACCTCAACACGGCGTACCTGTCGACGGCCGCCTACGGCCACCTGGTCCTCCTCGAGGCGACGGCGCAGATTTTGATTCCGGTCGCCGGGATGGGCCTGGCCACGGGCATGCTCAAGTTCATGTCGGATCCGGGCGACGAGCGTCCGACCGAGGCCGTGCCGTTTACCACGCTGCTCCTTTCGGCCGCACTCGGAGCTATCGTGTTCGGGGTCGTCTGGCTGGCCGCGCCCGCACTGGGAGCGTTCCTGGTAGATGACGCAACACGCGTCGTGCTGCCTCGGCTCATGGGGGGATATGCGGCGCTGAAAGTCGTCACCACCGTGCCCTATATGCTGCTGCGCGTTCGCGAGCGGGCGGGGTGGTATACCATCGGAGTGGCCGCCGAATGGACGGTGCTCGTAGCAGGTGTCTATTACTTCCTTGCCGTACGAGGCATGGCGCTCGAAGGTGTCATGATCGCCTACGTGGCGTCGGCGGCCGTGAGCGCCAACGTGTTGACGGCCTTTCTCCTGACACAGGTCGCGTGGCGATTCGACGGACGCCTCGTGCGCGATCTCCTTCGCTTCGGCGTGCCGCTCGTGCTGTCCGCCGTGGCCGGTCTCTTTCTGAATGTCGGCGACCGCTATCTGCTGAAGTGGCTCACCGATGCGGAAACGGTGGGCGTATACGGCTGGGCCGCACGCCTGGGTGGAGCCGTCAACATGCTCTTCGTGCAGAGCTTTCAGCTGGCGTTCACGGTTATCGGGCTCAAGGCCGTGGGAGCGGGCGACCGGAGTCTTCACAGGCGGACCTTCCGGCACTACACGATATGGACGGGGTGGGCCGTTCTGGGCCTCTCGCTGCTGTCGTACGACCTCACGCTGTTTCTCACGGAAGCGTTCGGGGTCGACCGCTACTACCTGCAATCCGACGTCATGGTGCTGCCGATCGCGCTGGGGTTTCTCGGATACGGGATCTATATCGTGGTGAACAACATCCTGTACGCGACGGAGCTCACGCACGTCGTGGGATTCAACGTGCTGATCGCCGCGGGCACGAACGCGGTCCTGAACGTCGCCCTGATCCCCTTCCTGGGAGCCTACGGCGCCGCCGTCGCCACGACGATGTCGTACGCTCTGCTGGCGGCCCTTTCGGCTCGCGTGGCGGAACGGCAGATTCGTGTGGGATATCCATGGAGGGTCGTATGGATATCCGTTACGATCATCGTCGTGCTCTGGTTGGCGGCGTATCCGACGCTGGAATGGGACGTAGGACCGCGTCTCGCCGCGCGCGTCGTACTGATCGTGACCTACATCCCCCTGATTCGGGTGCTGGGACTGTACACGCGGGAAGACGTCGATAAGGGGATCGAGGCCATCCGGCGACGCCTCTCTTGATCGATCGACCTGCCGGAGGTGACCGGGCGTGGAGCACGGCGTAGGAGGCCGGCGAGGCACGCCCGAACTGTACGCCGCCCGTCCAGTCAGCGAGGAGCCGAGCGGCGTTCGAACAAACACCGGACCTGAGGCGTGAAAGTGCACGATCCGGCGTTGCGCCGACCATAGACATCCTTCGAGCCACCGTGTCGCAAAATAACGCAAATCAGGACGGCACCTCGCGGCAAGCGCCTGTCTGGGAGCGGCTGCACAGCCTCTTCACGGTACGGACGACGGACGAGGGATACGAAGAACGCCCGCACCGGCGCGGGATGGCGATTACCATGTCCATCCTCGTCTCGAGCCTGCTGTGGTTTACCTTCACGATGCGCGAAACGCATACGCGCATCATCGAAATGCCGACCCAGGTGGTAAACGTGCCTGAGAATCAGGCACTCTCGCAGGTTCCTCCGTCGACCGTGCGCGTACAGGTCAGCGGCGACGGATGGTCGCTCCTGCGTCTCCATCTTCGGCCTCCAACCATGCCCATCGACGCCTCACAGTCGGAGGTTCAGGTAACCGATGCGATTCCGGACCTTCCCAGCAACGTCCAGGTGCAGAGCGTGAGTCCGAACGTGATGAATCTCTGGAAGGAGCGACGCATCAGCCGGCGAGTGCCGGTGCAGTTGCGAGCGGACATCGAGACACCCGGTACGCACGATTTGCTCGGTCCGCCGGAGATTTCACCGGACTCCGTCGAGGCCACGGGAGCGGCGTCCGTAATAGGTGAGCTGGACTATTGGCCGACCGCGTACCGATCGTTCGAGGACGTGCGGGATTCTCTTCATGTGCGTATCCCCCTCTCCGACACGCTGAACGGTCTGGTCCTGAAGGATGTCGAAGCCGTGACGCTGCGTGCCGTTGCCCAGCAGTTTACGGAAGGAACGCGTGAGCTTGATGTGACGGTTCAGGGGCAACCGTCGACGCAAACCCTGGTTTCCCTCGAGCCTTCTACGATCCGGGTTCGATACAGGGTGCCGTTGTCGCAGTACCAGGATGCGCAGGATGCTATGGACTTCTTCGCGACGGTATCGTACGACGAGATTCGCGTAGACACGACCGGGTACGTGCGCCCGAATATTGAGCTGCCGGATGATATCATTCTGCGGGACGTCGAAATCATTCCGCAGCGGCTGGGCTATTACGCGCGGATCGACTGACAGACGATAATCGATCGCAACATCGACGGGCCTTCACCCGCCCGCTCGCGCGGCGCCCCTCTCTCAAGCGATGTTCGGTCCGGGCTGATGGATGTAGTGCCGAAGCTGCTCGATCTCGAACTCCTTCTCCGCATTTTCGAAGCGCAGCACGTCTCGCAGGGAAATCACGCCGATGATGTGCTTTCCGTCGCTCACGGGAATGTGCCGGATATGATGGGTATCCATGAGCCGTCGTACCTCCCCGCGAGGCGTATCGGAGGACACGACGATAACGTCCGAGGTCATGACGTCGCCGATCTTGGTCTGCTGAAGGTTGAGATTCTTCGCGGCGACACGATGGAGCAGGTCTCGCTCCGTGAAGATACCGACGAGCTGGTGGTTGTTCTTCATGACCAGGATGGACCCTACGTTGTGACGGGTCATCTTTTCGACGGCTTCCGCGACGCTGGCCTGGGCAGATGTGTAAACGACGACCGCTCCGGTGCGGAGCAGGTCTGAGACGTGGCGACGCATGACACTACCTCCCGGCAGGATAACCAGACTTCATCGAAATATCATATTGTATGTACGGCGGGGGTCGCAGTTCCATTTGAGACGGCCCGTTCGGATCTTGCACCTCGGTGTTGGAACCCTTCTCAGGCGAAACCTGGGATATCGGCATTTGTTAACGTGCAGGCATCAGATGGCCTGTTGATGAGTCGAAGACCTGCAAGACCGGCGTCGAAGGAGGCGTCTCTACCGACGCAGCGGCGCGCGTTCGCATCCGGCGAAGAAGATCGCGCCACGGTATCCAGCATCGGCATCCAGCATGACAGACCGGGACCGTTACATCAACAGCTCGACGTACGTAGACACGCCGAAAGGCATTTTTACCGCTGCGGGCGTCTGGTTCCGCACGACGGAGTCCGAGCTGGAGAAGTACGCGGGAGAGGTCCTCGAACACGAGTCCATCGAGCGTCTCATCGAACGGTCCGAAGTCTGGCTTAGATCTCCACAGACGTTCACGGTATGGCTCTTTCCTGTTTTTCTGGCAGCGATAGACCCGCTTCCGGCTGCCCTTGCGGCCCTGACGGTGTTCGTAGGCTGGCGCAGTCTCGGTCCGTCGCTGGTAAGCCGGGTGCTTCAGCGCGTGTTGAGCGTGCTCGATCTCGTGTGGCTTCAGGGGTTGTACTACGTGGCGGTCCTCAGCTACATGGCCTCGGCGGGTCGATTCGTCGCGGTGTGGGCCGGTCTGGCTGGATTCATCCTCGTCCGCTGGGGCGTCGTCGAGCGCGTCACCGAACTGATCGTCCGCCTGATCTGGGGAACCATGTACAAGATGCCGGTTGCCGACCACATCCTTCGTGCGTTCATCATCCGCGCCGCCATGAAATATAGCGTGTCGCTCCCACAGCTCGATGTGCTGGAGCGACGGATCGTTGAGCGGTTTACGAAAGACTGATCGACACCTCGTACTGGTATTCGACGACTGCACCGTCCATGACCGAAACGACACTCTACCTCGTCCGTCACGGCGAGACCGAATACAACCGCCGCCGCATCATGCAGGGGCGCCGCATCGACAGCTCGCTGAACGAGACCGGCCGGCGTCAGGCCAGGGCGCTCGCACGTCGTTTTTCCGGTGCCTCGCTTGACGCCATCTATACGAGTGCTCTGTCCCGCTCCATCGAGACGGCCGAGATCGTCGCCGTGCATCATCCGGACGTGCCCCGCTACAGTCTTCCCGGACTCGACGAAATGTCCTGGGGCGTCTACGAGGGCGAGAAGCCGTCCGATCGCCTCCGGCAGATGCTCGACCGCATGTACGCCGAATGGGACCGCGGGAATTTCGAGCACCGCGTAGAGGAAGGCGAGTCCATCTACGACGTACAGGAGCGTTCGGTGGCGGCCGTGGACCACATCGTCGCGAACCAGCGCGGCAGCACCGTTCTCGTCGTAGCGCACGGCCGTCTCCTCCGCGTACTGCTGGCCTCCATTCTGGATGTAGGCCTGGAGCGAATGAACGAGTTCGATCACGCGAACACCTGCGTCAACGTCGTGACGTATCGCGATCGCCGATACGAGTCATCGTTGCTCAACTGCACCGCTCATCTGCCGCGTGTCGATTCGGTGCTGATGGAGTAACGACATGGTTGACCACCGCGATATTCTCATATCGGACGACGTCCTGGGGGACCCGGCGCGCGTACGTACCGTGCTCGCCCGCCGGGTCGACGAGCTGCTTTCCAGAGGCGGGGACGGGGTCTCGGACCTGCACGTGATCCGGCTCGTCGTTCGCATTGCCGCGCCGGACCCGCATGCCTGGCTCGCCGCGCAAGAGCTTATGCCGAAGATCTACTGGCACGGGCGCGGCGACGATCGGCTGACGGCGGCCGTGGGTGCGGCCGATCGATGCGTCGGGGGCCGCGTGGACGGCTTCGAATCCCTCCGGTCGCAGCTCGACGTGGTCCTGCCGGGAAGCGATGCCCGCGTACGCTATTTCGGGGGGTTTCGCTTCGATCTGGACGCAAAAACGAGCGCGGAGTGGCAACCGTTCGGCACGTTCGCGTTCACCCTGCCGCGCTTCGTGCTGATGAAGCATGGCGAGGCCGCCGTCCTGGGCTGCAATCTGCTGCTTCCGCGGGACGTAGACCGGCGCGCGCACATCCTCGAGGAGATCGAGCAGCTCCGGTTTCCGGTCGACCCGCTCGATGGAGCACTCCCCCTGCCCGATTCTCGATCGGACACACCCGATCGGGATGGATGGTTCGACAAGCTCGCACGGGCCCTCGACGCGATCGATCAGCGACGAGAAGGGCTGGAGAAGATCGTGCTTGCGCGACGAGCAGCTTACGAGTTTTCGGACCGGCTCGATCCCATCACCATTCTCAAAGAGCTGGAAAAGGTGACGGCCAATTGCTTCCATTTTGCCTTCCAGTTCGGCGGTGATTCGGCGCTCGTCGGAGCCACGCCCGAACGTCTTTTTCGACGCAGCGGGCGGCGCATCTGGACGGAGGCCGTCGCCGGAACCAGGCCTCGAGGGGAGACGGAGGCGGAGGACCGCGGCGCCGTCGCGTCGCTCCTCGCGAGCGAGAAGGACCAGCGTGAGCACGCCTACGTGCGCGACAGCATTCGCGAGGCGCTCGAACCGCTCTGTGACGTGTTTGATATCGACGCCGAAGCGTCCGGTTTGAAGCTCACGCGGGGGTGGCATCTCATCTCGCGGAGCGAGGGCCTTCTGAAGGAGGGCGTGCATGGCAGCGACGTCATGCGGGCGCTGCATCCGACGCCCGCCGTAGGAGGCTATCCGACGGAGACAGCGCTCCGAGCCATCCGCGATCTGGAGGCCTTCGATCGGGGCTGGTATGCCGGTCCGGTAGGATGGATCGGATCGCAGGGCGCCGAATTTGCCGTCGCACTTCGCTGTGGACTCGTCCGCGCCAACAGCCTGTCCCTTTATTCCGGCGCAGGGATCGTCCGGGGCTCCGACGCCGCATCTGAATGGGACGAGATCGAGCAGAAAACCAGTGACTTTGCCAAGGTGTTCGGTCTCTATGCGCATGACGGGTCCTGAAGCAACCAACATCAACCGCATCTGGGCCGACCTGCTCGTAGAGGAGCTCGTTCGCGCCGGCGTCGGCCTGTTCTGCCTCGCGCCCGGCTCCCGCAGTACGCCCCTGACGACGGCCGTGGCAGCCAATCCGCGTGCGCGCGATCTGATGCATTTCGACGAGCGAGGCAGTGCCTTCTGCGCGCTCGGTTTCGCCCGCGCGACGCGTCGCCCCGCCGCGTGGATCACCACGTCGGGTACGGCGGTGGCCAACGGCATGCCCGCGGTCGTGGAGGCGGCGACGGACGGCGTGCCGATGGTGCTGCTCACGGCCGACCGTCCGCCCGAGCTCCGAGCGACGGGCGCCAATCAAACCGTCGATCAGGTCAAGCTCTTCGGTGATTACGTGCGCTGGGCGTTCGATCTGCCCGTCCCGACCGTAGACATCGACCCGGCTTTCGTTCTCACGACGGCCGATCAGGCGGTCTACCGAGCGAGGCGCGCCCCGAGCGGCCCCGTGCACCTCAATGCGATGTTTCGCGAGCCGCTCGCGCCGGACCCCGACGGGGGCAGCTATGCCGATTACCTCATCATGCTGGGCGGGTGGATGGAACGCGATGAACCCTATACGCGGTATGCCGGCGCTCCGCCGTACCCGACCGACGAAGAGGTGGGAGCATTGTGGGCGCGGCTGGAAGATGCCGAGCGCGGACTCATCGTCGCGGGACGCCTCGATACGAGGGCACAGGCGGATGCCGTGCGCCGGCTCTCCGATCGCCTGGCATGGCCGGTACTGCCCGACGTCTGTTCGCAGCTGCGGCTGGGAGGGGGGAGCCGGCCCGACCACCCGGCCTATTATTACGACCTGATGCTCACCCATCCGACCTTCACGTCCAGCTATCGACCGGATGCCGTGCTGCAGTTTGGCGCGAGGCCTACGTCGAAACGACTCGGTCGGTACCTGGCCGATGCCAGGCCGGCGACCCACATAGTCGTCTGTGAGCGTCCGGATCGGATCGACCCCCGTCACGGCGTGACCGACCGCGTCGAGGCGGACGTCGTGCGGTTTTGCCGGGCCGTCGTCGAGCAGATCGACGAGGAGCGTGCCGCTGGAGCGTGGACCCGGGGTTGGACGGCGGCATCGGAGTCCGTGCAGTCCGTTCTCGACGAGCACGTCCCCCGCACCCTCTCCGAACCCGCCGTAGCCCGGCTCGTCACGGCGCTCGCACCGGAGGGATCCGGACTCGTGCTGGCGAGCAGCATGCCCGTTCGCGACGTCGACATGTACGGTTCCGTAGTGGACGGGGCGGCTCGCGGCGAGGCCCCGCTCGTCGTTGCGAATCGCGGCGCGTCGGGAATCGATGGGACGGTTGCTACGGCGGCCGGACTGGCTGCCGGACTCCAGCGCCTCACGACGCTCGTGATCGGCGACCTGGCGCTGCTCCACGACCTGAACAGCCTGGCCCTGATCGCCGCCTCGACCACTCCGGTCGTCGTTCTGGCGGTAAACAATCAAGGCGGGGGTATATTCTCCTTTCTGCCGATCGCCGAGCACGAGGACGTCTTCGAGCCCTATTTCGGCACGCCGCATGCCTACGAGTTCGAACATGCGGCGGCCGTGTTCGGGCTTCCGTATGAACGTGCCCGGTCGGTAGCGGAGCTGGAGGCCGCCTATGCCGGCGCGGTCGAAGACGGACGGTCTTGCCTGATAGAGGTCCGGACGAATCGATCTGACAATCTGCAGCGGCATCGCCGGCTCGAGGCGCTGGCCGCCGGGGCCATCGAACCATGAGCGACGGCGCGCTGTCTTACGTGACGCACGGCGACCCCGCTCGCGATCCGATCCTGTTTCTTCACGGCTTCATGGGTTCGCAGGCGGACTGGTCGGATGTCGTCGGCGTCCTTCAATCGACGTACCGCTGCCTCTGCGTAGACCTGCCCGGTCACGGTCGATCGGTCGGACTCTCCGGCGCCTATTCCATGGAGGACGCGACCGGACGCCTCGTCGACGTACTCGACCGCGAAGGAATCGACCGCGCCCACCTGGTCGGGTATTCGATGGGCGGCCGTACGGCCCTTCACGTCGCGGCGAACCATGCGGACCGGTGCAGGTGTCTCGTGCTGGAGTCTGCCTCACCCGGACTCGCCACCGAACGCGAGCGGGCGGAGCGCAGGCAGGTCGACGAAGAACGCGCCGTCCGGATCGAAACGACGGATTTCGAGGCATTTCTGGTGGACTGGTATCGGCAGCCGCTTTTCGAAACCTATCGGCAGTACGAGGGTCTCCTTGGGCAGATGATTCGGTCGAGGAGATCGAATCATCCAAATGAGCTGGCCCGCTCGCTGCGCGAGATGGGGACCGGACGTCAGCCTTCACTCTGGGATCGTCTGGATCACGTCGATCGGCCCACATGCATCCTGGTCGGCGGCCTCGACGATAAATATGTTAAGATCGGCGAGCGTATGGCCGATGCGATGCCGCGCTCGCGTTACGAGGTGGTTCCGGACGCCGGTCACAACGTGCATGCCGAGGTCCCGGAGACCTTCACGAAAATCCTTAGCGACTTCTTAAGACATCAATCCTGACTACCCATGGCCGCTGTCAACTGGAAAGAGGCAAAATCATACACGGATATCAAATACCACAAGGCCGAGGGGATCGCTAAGATCACCATCAACCGTCCGGAGGTGCGCAACGCGTTCCGGCCGCTGACCGTGAAGGAGATGCGCGACGCGCTCGATGATGCGCGGGACGACCATGAGGTCGGCGTCATTATTCTCACCGGCGAGGGGCCCAAGGCCTTCTGCTCGGGTGGCGATCAGTCCATTCGAGGTGACGCCGGGTATAAGGAAGAGGGAACGGGCGTGATGCGTCTGAACGTGCTGGATTTTCAGCGTGAGATGCGGAGCTGCCCGAAGCCGGTCATCGCCATGGTTGCCGGATGGGCCGTAGGGGGCGGACACGTGCTCCACGTGCTGTGCGACCTGACGATTGCGGCGGACAATGCGCAGTTCATGCAGACGGGTCCCAAGGTCGGGTCCTTCGACGGTGGCTACGGTGCGTCGTATCTGGCGCGGATCGTGGGTCAGAAGAAAGCCCGGGAAATCTGGTACCTCTGCCGGCCTTACGACGCACAGCAGGCGCTGGACATGGGGCTCGTCAACACGGTCGTCCCCCTCGATCGGCTCGAGGAAGAGACGGTGCAGTGGTGCCGTGAGATCCTCCAGAACTCGCAGATGGCCATCCGCTGTCTGAAGTCCGCCATGAACGCCGACTGCGATGGCCAGGCCGGGCTGCAGGAGCTCGCCGGCAACGCGACGCTGCTCTTCTACCAGACGGAGGAAGGCCAGGAGGGACGCAATGCCTTCAACGAGAAGCGGAAGCCCGACTTTTCCAAGTTTCCATACCGACCCTGATCGTCATGTCGGATTCCTCAGCCGTTCAGATGCCGTCCGGTCCAGCGCTCTGGGTCATGGCGGCGCGGCCAAAGACGCTGTGGGCCGCCGTTGCGCCCGTCCTGCTCGGAACGGCGTTCGCCGTCGAGGCGGGCGGCTTTCACGCGGTGGCGGCGCTGAGCGCTCTGATGGCCGCCGTGCTGATTCAGGTCGGAACGAACTTTTCGAACGATTACCATGATTACGTCAAAGGGGCCGATACGAAAGATCGGAAGGGCCCGACGCGGGTAACGCAGGCCGGCCTCATTCGTCCGGAGGCCGTCCGCCGCGCCGCGGTCGTCACGTTCGGGCTGGCCTTTGCGGCCGGACTGTATCTTATCGCGCGGGGTGGGTGGCCAATTCTGGTCATCGGCGTTGCATCGATCCTGTTCGGCGTCCTCTATACGGCCGGGCGATACTCGCTGGCCTATCTGGGGCTGGCCGACCTGTTCGTGCTCGTCTTTTTCGGTCCGATCGCCGTGGCCGGCACGTACTACGTGCAGGCCCTCGATGTGACGCCCGTCGTCGTACTTGCCGGATTCGGGCCCGGATTCCTGGCCACGGCCATCCTGCTCGTGAACAACGTCCGCGACGTAGACGAGGATCGTGCCGCCGGGAAGAAGACGCTCGTCGTCCGCTGGGGGCGGCCTGCCGGCGTCGCGCTGTACGGCGGCTGCATCGCGGGTGCAGCGCTCGTAGTACTCGTGACCGCGTTGGTGGTCGAAAACCACTGGCCTGCAGTGGCCGCGGTGGGCGTCGTACCGTTCGGAGCTCGCGTCATGCGGCGCCTCCGCGACGAACGCGACGCCCGCGCACTCAACCCGCTACTCGGCACGACGTCGAAGCTCCTGCTCGTCTATTGCATCCTGTTCGGAATCGGCTGGATGCTCTGATTATGCCGAATCGCGAGGAAATTCCCTGTCCACTGCACCGGGCAGCTGAGCGGCAGCCGGATGCGCCGGCCCTGGATTCGCCCGCCGGCCGTCTCACCTACGGCGAACTGGACGACTACGTATCGGGCACGGCCCGGCGGCTCCAACGTGCCGGCACGGAGCCGGGGGACCGGGTGGGGATCGTGTTGGAGAATGGGCGGGAATCCGTCGTGCTGATCCTGGCCGTGATGCGCGCCGGCGCGGTGGCGTGTCCGATCAGCACCAGACTTCCGCCTGCGTCGGCACGAAGGCGCATGGTCGATCTCGGCGCACGTCTCGCCGTCAGCTCCGTGCCGTTCGAGGGGGCGCTCGATCCCGTCGACGTCATTGCCTCCGCACGAGGGTTGGCCTACGATATCCCGTCCGATCGACCGGCGACGATCGTCTTCACGTCGGGGTCGTCGGGACCGGCACGCGCCGCGCTGCACACCTACGGGAATCACTACTACAGTGCGTTGGGATCGAACGAGAATATTTCTCTCGGTCCAGGCGACCGCTGGTTGCTTTCGCTGCCGATTTACCACGTGGGCGGACTCGCCATTCTCTTTCGGTGCCTGCTCGCACGGGCGACGGTCTCGATTCCGGATCGAGGGGCGGACCTCGTGGCTTCGCTCGACGGCGTCACGCATGCATCGATGGTGTCGACCCAGCTTTGGCGCCTGCTGCGCGGCATGTCCGGCCCTTCGTCGCACACGTCACCGTCGGGTACGTCCACGCGCGCTACCGGCGGGCTCGGCGGCGCATCGGGAGCGGCGACCTCCGACATCCAACCGAAAAAGGCGCTGCTGCTCGGCGGAAGCGCGATCCCGGCCACGCTGATCGACGAAGCCATCCTGCGGGATCTTCCGATCCATACCAGCTACGGTCTGACGGAAATGGCGTCTCAGGTGGCGACGACGGCGCCGGGTGCCTCGCGGGAGGAGTTGGCGACGAGCGGACGCGTGCTTCCGCACCGGGAAGCGCGCATCGACGCGTCCGGCCAGGTCCTCGTTCGGGGTGCGACCCGGTTCGCGGGATACGTCGACGGTACCGAGTTGCGCCGTCCGTTCGACGAGGAGGGATGGTTTGCGACGGGGGACCTGGGGCAATTGGATGCTGCCGGACGCCTGATCGTGCGGGGGCGTGTAGACAATATGTTCTTGTCGGGCGGCGAAAACGTGCTCCCGGAAGAGATCGAAGCAGCCATGATGCGGGTGCAGGATGTGGAGCGCGTCGTCGTCGTGCCGGTAGAACATGCCGAGTTCGGGCACCGTCCCGTCGCGTTCGTCGAAACGAAGCGCGACGCGCCGGCAGGAGGGCGAGAGACGGATCGCGATCGTCCCGAGCAGTTGGACGAACGACTGGCGGACGAATTGCGGGGTGCCGTGGCGGCGGACCTGCCCGGGTTCATGGTGCCCGATGCGTTCTTCGCGTGGCCGGAGCAAGCAACGTCGGGCCTGAAGGTGAATCGGCGCCGTCTGAAAGCCCTGGCACGCGAGGCGGGACTGTTCTAAAAGCCAACATTCACATGGCCGGCAGAGAAACGAGAGCGAAGCTCGACTAACGCCAGTAAATTGTGCAGATCAAGGCGCGGAGTGCAACGCGGAGCTGCGCAATTTATAAACGGCCTCTACGCAACCCGCTTCATCCAGAACACAAGGATATCGTCTCCGAACTCGGCCGTTTCGCTCCGTTCGAGAATACGCTGGAGGAGGGATTCCACCGGATCCGAAGTGCCGGCGACCTCCTGGGCGACGTCCAGGATACCCTGTTCGCCGACCTGCTGTCCGCTTTTCAGGCGCTGTTCCATGAGTCCGTCCGTGTACATGATCAGCGACCCGCCCGGCGGGATCGTCACGGTCGTGTCGGTGAACTTGGCTTCGGGGTCCAGACCGAGGATGATGTCGCTGTACTCGACTACCTCCGCAACGTCGTCGCCGATCAAGATGGGCCGGCAGTGGCCGGCGTTGGAATACCGAAACGTGTGTTTCGACGAGTCCCATTCGAAAAGCAGGAGAGACGCGAAGGTCTCCTCCATAAACTCGTCCTGCATCAGTACCTGGTTGACGCGCTGCATCAGCTTCGCCGGCGACTTCTCGTTCTGCAGCATGACGTGCAGCGTGCCGCGGACGTAGCTCAGGAAGCTGAATGCGTAGAACTTGGCCTGCAGCCCTTTGCCCATCACGTCGCCGATGGTGAAGAAGTAGCAGCTCGGTTGCGACTCCGTCCAGTCGAACAGGTCGCCGCCGCCGTGCTCGCGCGGACTGTTATGGAAAAAGAGGCGGTATCCCTCGACGGACGGAAGTTTCTTCGGCATGAGCTTCTGGGAGAAGTCTTTGCCGATCTTCGCGTCGAGCTGGGTCTGATAGATCTTCGTGCGTTCGAGCAGGCGTTCGATGCGTGAAAGGAGCTGTTCGATGTCGAACGGCTTCGTGATGTAGTCGTCCACGCCCGTCCGCATGCCCTTGCGCCGGCTCGTCTCATCCGCCTTCGCCGTGAGGAAGATGAACGGGATGGCGCGGGTATTCTTCTGCTTCTGGAGGGCGGCTTGCAGGGCGAAGCCGTCCATCTTGGGCATCATGATGTCGGAGACGATCAGGTCCGGAATGTGATCCGAAACCCGGGCGAGGGCTTCTTCTCCGTTCGCCGCGGTCGATACGTCGTACTGCTTACCGAGACGGTACTCGAGAAGCCGACGTAGCGTGTGCTCGTCTTCGACAACTAGAATGGAATGTTCAGCCATGGATCTTGCTCAGACGAGACTACAAAGGTCAGACGGTGTCGTTGATCACCGAGGTCGGTATAGGAAAGGCCTTCCGTGCAGGCCTTGATCATGAGCAGGCCCATGCCCCGTTCGGGATACGCATCCAGGACGTCCGTTTTCGTATCGAGATGCCCATTCAGATCGAACCCTTCCGAATTATCTTCAATGACGCATTCGACGCCATCTCTACCGGGACGTACGGTGACGGAAACGTCGGGTCGGCGATCGCCGAAATTCGCATGCTGCACCAGATTCGCCAGCCACTCGTGGACGGCGAGCTTCAGACGGTGCATCGTCTTTTCGTTGAGCCAGCCGGGAAGATCGTCGTCTTCCTCCAGCGACGAAAAGACGGAGTGCGCCCTGTCTATCAGCGTATCCGGATCGCTAAAGCGATGCGTCAGGCAATTCATGGTTCGGGATGAGGGCCGGATGGTCGAGCGGACCTGGGTGGCTTCGAAAGCGCTTGCGTAGACCGGCTCGCTCGGACGTGCCGCTACGGCATCGATTCCTGCGCGGCGTCTACGGAGGAGAATTGGCGAAACACCTTATACGTGCGCGTGAGCTGCACGACGACCTGTACGGGGCGGGACACGGACGCGAAGACAACCTGCCCGTTGAGAGGAGAAACCTGCCTGTACAATGAGAAAATTGATCCGAGTCCGGTCGAATCAAGTATGCCCGTGTCGGAAAAGTCGAGGATGAAGTTTCGAGCTCCGTTCTGGACCTCATCCTGGCACGTGCTCTTGAAGTCCGCCGCATTGCGGAAGTCGAGCGCCTTGCCAATTTTTACGGTCACCGTCTCGTCGGAGACGGACTCAATCGAGAAACTCATGGTGGCATTTGTCATGATGGAGTACTCGGTCTAGCGCAAGCGATGGTTCGTGTCGAGAGGTATCGGCAGAAAGTGTGCCGAATTAAGATCGATCCCGGAAGAATCGCTACAGAAGACCGAAAAATCGTGGACGGACGGCTCCTGAATCATCGCCCGACGTTCAGATGACGGTCGACACGGTCACTGCCCGTATGAAACCATCCTGACGTGTACGCGCTCAATATTGCAATAAATTGACGGAATTTCTCGTCTCATGCTGATTGTCGTACACGCTTTACCGCGAAATGATGTCTATTTAGGCATCGTGATTGCGGAAGATATTTCGGTGGAACGGTATCCGGACACATTTGATCGGATGCTTCGCACGATACGATCGTTCGTTGCACGCGGAAGGATTGGACGGCGACGGCGAATCGAAACGCGTTGCCGCACGCGATATTTTGCGAAACGGATCGTACAAGCCTACGGCCGTGGTATGCCGGCGAATGAACACCTTATTCGAGCCGCCTCGGATCCGATTATAGGCTTCCTCGCATAAACAGTCCAGTCGATGTCTGTAATTATCCTACGCGTCTTCACAGCAGGGGCACTGGTCCTGACGGTCGCCGCCTGCGGCCGTGAACCTGCGCCGGTGCCGTCCATGGGCGACGTTCGCGCGGAGACGGCTCCGTCCCAAGAGAGCTGGAACGTACGCTATCAGGTGACCGAGACGCCTGAAGGAGCGGACGATAGCCGGCCGCGGCTCGACATCGAGGCGATGTACATGGCTACGTTTGAGACGGAGGACAGCACCTATACGGTCATGGAGAGCGATTCGACAACCAGGGTGCGTGCGGTCATTTTCGACGAATCCGGTGATACGTCCGCCACCGTCCGCGCCACGCGGCTCATCCTTCTCGACCGGGACAGCCGATTCGAGGCCCGTGAGAACGTCGTCGTGGAAACGCCGGATGACAAGATTCTCTATAGCGAACACCTGGTCTGGTTTGAGGCGGACCGCACGCTGCGCACGCCGGGGTTCGTGCGCATCGTTACGCCTACCGAGCGCGTGCAGGGCTACGACCTCGTCGGAGATGAAGACCTGAACAGCTATACGCTGAGACGCATGACCGGACAGGTAACGGTGGAGGAGGACGAATGAAGCGCCTGTTCACCGTCCTCCTGCTGGGCGCGCTCTGGATGGGGGCACCCCTGACCGTCGCCGCGCAGGAAGCCGGCGCCGACACGACGGCAGACTCGACAGCGGACACGACAGTAGACTCGACAGCCGACACGACGGAGTCTGCAGCTGCCGACACGACAGCCGATACGACACCCGACTCCGCGCAGACGCGCGAGGTGGAGGTGAGCGCGAACCTCCTTGAAGGAGACGTTCAGAACGGGGAGCGCGTGCGCCGGCTGATCGGCAATGTACAGCTCCGTCAGGAGGAGACGCACCTGCGCGCGCAGCGAGCCATCCAGTTCCTGGAGCGGCGGGAGATCCTTTTTACCGGCGACGTGCTGGTCGTCGAACGCGGAGATTCGCTCCGCGCTGACACCGTGCTCTACAACAGTCGAGACAAGACCGGGCGTGCCGACGGATCCGTTCATCTATCCGACGGCGATGTCGTCGTCCGGGCGCCGTCCGGACTCTACTTTACCCGTGAGAAGCGGGCGCGGTTTACCGCCGGCGTGACGCTGGTCGACAGCACGGCCAAGCTGTCGAGCCGGGCCGGACAGTACTGGTCGGACGAGAAAAGAGCCGAGTTCTACGGTGACGTGGTGTTGCTGGAGGAACGAACCTATCTGGAAGCCGACTCGGTCACCTATCTTCGAGAGACCGACATCTCTCAGGCTCGCGGCAACGTCTTCATCGAACGGATGGGCGGAGAGGCCGAGACCGATTCATTGACCCGCACCCTTCTGTTTGGGCACCGCGCCTACAACGAGGACAGCACGGAGTACAGCCGTATCGAAGGGGATCCGCTGCTCGTTCGGTTGCGGGCGGACTCTCTCGGCGCGGAGAGCGATACGCTCCTCATTCGCGCCGGCGTGCTCGAATCGATGCGTATCGATTCGGCCGGCCGATCCGTGCAGCGGCTCGTAGCTGTCGATTCCGTGCGTATCTGGCAGCCGGATCTGGCCTCCGTCGCCGATTCCGTCGTCTACGATCGCGTGGAGGCGGACGGCGAGGGCCCGGTCGAGTTCGTCTACCTGTTCGGCGGGCCCGTCGCCTGGTTCCAGAACAATCAGGTCACGGGGGATACCCTCCGGCTGCGCGGCCGCGACGGTGGCGTCGACAGCCTCTTCGTCGACGGCAGCGCCTTCGTGGCACGGCGTGATTCGGCGCTGGAAAAAATTCACCAGCTCCGGGGAGGGCGGCTGGCGGCCGCCTTCGAACGAGACTCCCTTCGCTCGCTCGTCATCGGACCGCAGGCGGAGGCCATCAACTTTCGGTCCGACGAAGAAGGCGCCGGCGCGGGCGCGGTGCGCATGTCGGCCGACCGCATCGCGTTCCGCTTTCGGGGCGACGACCTGCGCCGTATCGAAGCCGTGCGGGGGACCGAAGGCACCTATTACAGCCAGGAGCTGATCCCGCCCGACCTCGCGCTTGAAGGGTTCACGTGGATTCCAGGCAGAAGGCCGTCGAAATCGGGCCTGCTCCGAGGTACCGAAATTCCGCGCCCCGTTCCGGGCCTCACCTCGAATCGTTATACTGAACCCGAGCGTATCGAGCGCCTACAAGAAGTGCCCCCGCACAGAACCGACTGAGCTTACGTGAAAGACGGCACACACACACCGAGCGAGCGGCTGACGCTTGCGGCGGAGCATCTGACCAAACGCTACAAGAAGCGAGAGGTCGTGCAGGACGTAAGCATCGACGTGGCTCAGGGAGAGATCGTCGGACTCCTCGGCCCAAACGGCGCGGGTAAGACCACGACGTTCTATATGATCGTGGGGATGGTCCGGCCCAATGCCGGACGCATCCGCGTAGGCGATAGAGATATTACGTCCATGCCGATGTACAAACGAGCGCGCATGGGCATCGGCTATCTCGCGCAGGAAGCATCTATTTTCGCCCAGCTCTCCGTCGAAGATAATCTGCATGCCGTTCTCGAGTTTCAGGACGTGTCCCGTGAGGAGCGTTACGCCCGGGTAGATGCGCTGATCGACGAGTTCGGCTTGCAGCGCGTACGCGGGTCGAAGGGGTACTCTCTCTCGGGCGGCGAACGGCGTCGGACGGAGATCGCGCGGGCCATGGCGACGGATCCGAAATTCTTCTTGCTCGACGAGCCTTTCGCGGGCGTAGATCCTATCGCCGTCGAAGACATCCAGTCTATCGTAGCCGGACTGAAGTCCCGCGACATCGGTGTGCTCATCACCGATCATAACGTCCACGAGACGCTCGCCATCACGGATCGGGCGTATCTGCTCTACGAGGGGCGGATATTGAAGCAGGGTACGGCCGAGGCGCTCGCGGACGATCCCGAGGTGAGGAGGCGGTATCTGGGCGAGAAGTTTACCCTCGAGCGGTATCGCTGACCATCTTCGACGAGACGCCGCGCCGCAGTAGGTCGCCGGAGCCTGCCGGCCCCGAATAGACCCCCCTGCATGCTCGCTGAAGCGGAGCAGGCGACGTGGCAACGACAATTCGCGAAACCCGACATGCCGTCCCCGACGTTAATAGGACGATGCCGGTTGCTCCGAACTCGGGCGGCCGCCTATCGTTCGTTGCTCGTCCCTCCACGATCCCACACACAAGCTGCTCCTCCCCATGGTTGTAGTAATGCAGGCCGGCGCTGATGAAAGCGACATTCAGGACGTCATCGAGAGCCTGAACGGGTACGGCTTCGACGTCCATCGCTCCAGCGGCGTCAATCAGACGGTTCTCGGTGCGATTGGCGTCAAGCCCGAGTTCGACACGCGACACATTCAGGTGATGGATGGGGTGGCGGACGTCTTCCGCGTAACCGAGCCGTATAAATTCGCCAGTCGATCGTGGAAGAAGGAGAACACGGTCGTAGACGTCGGCGGCGTTGCCGTCGGCGGCGACGAGATCGTGGTTATGGCGGGTCCGTGCTCCGTCGAAGATGAAGAACAGATCCACAAGACGGCCGCTCACGTGGCCGAACAGGGCGCGACGTTTCTGCGTGGAGGCGCCTTCAAACCGCGTACGTCTCCCTATTCCTTTCAGGGACTCGGCGAGGAGGGGCTCAAAATGATGCGATCTGCCGCCGACGCCCACGGCCTCAAGGTGATCACCGAGGTCATGGAGATCGGACATATCGATCTGATTGGCCGTTACGCCGACGTGTATCAGATCGGCGCCCGAAACATGCAGAACTTTCCGCTGCTGAAGGAGGTCGGGAAGGGCGATACGCCGGTCTTCCTGAAACGCGGGGCGTCCGCCACGATCGACGAGTGGCTCATGAGCGCGGAGTACGTCCTATCCCAGGGGAATCCGCATGTCATCATGTGCGAGCGGGGCATCCGGACGTTCGAAACCTATACGCGGAATACGCTGGATCTCTCCGCCGTGCCCGTCTTGAAAAAGATGAGCCACCTCCCCGTGATCGTCGACCCGAGTCATGGTACGGGTATCCGCGGAAAGGTGACTCCCATGGCCCGGGCCGCCGTGGCGGCCGGCGCGGACGGAGTAATGATCGAGGTACACCCCGATCCACCGTCCGCCAGGAGCGACGGCCCTCAGTCACTCTATTTCGATCAATTCACCGAGCTGATGCGGCAGATTCGCATGATCGCGGAAGCGCTGGGCCGAACGATCAAGCGTGCGCAGGTCTCGGCGTAATCTATGTGCGGAATCGTCGGCTATATCGGCAGCCGTGAGGCGTCGGATCTTCTCGTCGCCGGACTGCGACGGCTCGAATACCGGGGGTACGATAGTGCGGGCATTGCCGTCGTCGGCGGCGACGGCCTCCACATCCGTAAAAAACAGGGCAAGGTGGATCAGCTGGCGTCGATGCTGGCATCGAGCCCCGTGCACGGTACCCTCGGCATCGGCCACACGCGCTGGGCGACGCACGGTGGTCCCAGCGACGAGAACGCTCATCCGCATGAGGACGACGCGGGTGCGTTTGCCCTCGTCCACAACGGCATCATCGAAAACTACTCGTCGATACGAGAGCGGCTTAAGGGGCAGGGGGTCACGTTCCAGAGTCAGACGGACACGGAGGTTCTGGTCGAACTCATCGCCGAGGTCCGCCGCACGACGGGACTCCCGCTCGAGGAGGCCGTCCGGCAGGCGCTCACGCAGGTGGTCGGAACGTACGGCGTGGCGATCGTCAGTGAAGACGATCCGGATCTTTTGATCGCCGCGCGCAAGGGGAGTCCGCTCATCCTGGGCGTCGGCGAGGACGAATACTTCGTCGCCTCCGACGCCGCACCGCTCGTCGAGCACACGCGCCAGGTCGTCTATCTGAACGACGGTGAGATGGTGACCATTCGGCGCTCGGGGTACGAGGTCAAGACCATCGACAATACGCCGCTCGAAAAGGAGGTACACGAGCTCGAATGGGAGCTGGAGGAGATTGAAAAGGGCGGATACGAGCATTTCATGCTCAAAGAGATCAACGAGCAGCCCGATTCGCTCGGCAACTGCCTGCGCGGACGCGTCCGGCTGGAAGAGAATGCCGTGATGCTGGGTGGATTGATCGACGTGATCGACCGGCTGCGCGGCGCCGATCGCATCCTCATCGCCGCGTGCGGTACGTCGTGGCATGCCGGACTCGTCGGCGAGTACCTTATCGAGGAGCTGGCGCGCATCCCCGTCGAAGTGGAATATGCCAGCGAATTCCGCTACCGCGATCCCGTGCTGCGCGAAGAAGACGTCGTGCTGGTCATCTCGCAGAGTGGTGAGACGGCGGACACCCTCGCCGCCGTTCGGGAGGCGAAGCGCAAGGGCGTGCTGTGCATCGGGATCTGCAACACGGTCGGATCCACCATCGCGCGAGAGACGGACGCGGGGGTCTACCTGCACGCCGGTCCCGAGATTGGCGTCGCGTCGACCAAGGCGTTTACGGCGCAGGTCCTCGTGCTGGCCATGCTCGCCCTCAAGCTCGCGGAAGGCCGGACGCTGACGGACGCGGCTTTTCACCGGCATCTGGAGGCCGTTGCCGGCGTCCCTGAAAAGGTGCGGGACGTGCTCGCGGTCAACGAACGCATCCGTGAGATGGCCCGGGCATACCGCTACGCCGGCAATTTTCTGTACCTCGGTCGCGGGTACAACTTTCCCGTGGCCCTGGAAGGTGCGCTCAAGCTGAAAGAGATCTCCTACATTCACGCGGAAGGGTATCCCGCCGCTGAGATGAAACACGGGCCGATTGCCCTCATCGATCGGTTCATGCCCGTCGTGTTCATCGCCATGCATGACACGACGTACGACAAGGTGATTTCCAACATCGAGGAGGTCGTCGCACGCGACGGATCCGTGATCGCGATTACGGACGAAGAGACGCCGGAACTCGACAGGCTGTGCGAATACGTGATTCAGATCCCGAAGTCGGCCGAGTTCGTCTCACCGATTTTGACGGTCGTGCCCCTTCAGCTGCTCTCCTACCATATCGCCGTCATGCGCGGGTGCGACGTCGACCAGCCCCGCAACCTGGCCAAGAGCGTGACGGTGGAATGATCGCGGTAATCCGCTGCGGGTGCGAACGGCCGCAGCGCTGCTCGAACCTCCCGCACCACACTGCGTTCATCAAGGCCGCATGCGTACAGGTGACTCCCAACGATGATTAATCTCGATACACTTAAGGAGATCCGGGACCGCTTCGAGGAGATCAACCGGCTGATGGCTCGGCCGGACGTCGCCACGGCCCCGCAGCAGTACAAGGAGCTCAGCGTCGAGCGCAACCAGCTTGAGGACGTCGTGGCGGCCATCGAGCGCTACGAGCGGCTCATTCAGGAGCGCGGCGACCTGCAGGAAATGCTCGAGGAAGAGGCCTCCGGCGAGCTTGCCGATATGGCACGGGAAGAGCTGGAAGAGCTCGAGGAGAAGCTTCCGGTGATCGAGTCGGACCTCCGCATGAAGCTGGTGCCTAAAGATCCGGAGGACGCCAAAGACGCCATCGTGGAGATACGTGCCGGGACCGGAGGGGATGAGGCGGCGCTCTTCGTGGGCGACCTTTTTCGCATGTACCAGCGGTATGCGGAAGGACGCGGGTGGAAGGTAGAGGTGATGGAGGACTCGGAAGGTACCCAGGGCGGCTTCAAGGAAATCATCCTCTCGATACAGGGGCCTGAAGCATTCGGCTTGATGAAATTTGAGAGCGGGGTGCATCGCGTGCAGCGTGTTCCCGCCACGGAGTCCAGCGGCCGCCTCCATACGTCGGCCGCCACCGTGGCCGTTCTCCCGGAAGCGGAAGACGTGGACGTGGAGATCAACCAGCACGAATTGAAGATCGACGTCTTCCGATCCAGCGGGCCGGGCGGGCAGTCCGTCAACACCACCGACTCCGCGGTACGGATCACGCACATCCCTTCCGGACTGGTCGTGACGTGCCAGGACGAGAAAAGCCAGCACAAGAACAAGGACAAGGCGATGCGCGTGCTGCGGTCGCGTCTTTACGAGCAGGAGCTGGAGAAGCGGCAGGCCGAGCGAAGCGAGGCCCGGCGATCGATGGTCGGCTCCGGAGACCGGTCCGCCAAAATACGCACGTACAA
>JBBDTI010000090.1:0-15892 GCA_040904565.1 Rhodothermales bacterium | reverse complement strand
CATCATGACCTACTGGAGCCGATCGCGGCAGGAGGTCTGGGTTAAGGGCCAGAGCAGCGGCAACATCCAGGAAGTGCAGGAGATTCGCATCGATTGCGACGGGGATGCGCTGCTCTTCAAGGTCAAACAACACGGGGGCGCCGCCTGCCACACGGGATTCAAGTCGTGTTTTTACCGGAGATACGAGGATGGAGATCTACGGATAGAAGGCGAGCGCGTGTTCGACCCGGACGAAGTGTACGGCTGACCGCCTTCCGATTATGCCGCGACTCCTCAGGATATCGTACCCGGCCGTACTTCTGCTTCTCGCATGCGGCTGCGCTTCGGGCTCGTATTATATCGAGCCGGACGGTGACGCGCCGGCCGACCTTTTTCTATCGAGCGAGGTGTTTGACCCCGACGGCGGACCCCGGAACGTCGTGATTCAGTCGACGCACGACTGGTCGACGCTGCTGTCCAATTATCCCACGGTCGACAGAGATTTCGCGCGGGCCCGGTTCGATCGCGTCGATATCAGCCGGTACATGGTCGTAGGCGTCATTCTGGGGTCGAGATGGGGAGGAAGCGTGAGCGTGCATATCGACTCCCTGCGGTCGGTCGCTCAGCACCTCGTCGTGTACGCGACGGAGTACCATCCCTCCCGACAGACCGGCGAGTGGACCAATCCGGCTCACTTCGTCGTGATCCCGCGTACGAACATGCCCGTCGAGTTTGCAGACGTGAACGTCGAGGTCGAAGCGTCGGAGTAGGTGCCACGCGCAGGCCGGAGTAGGTGCGACGCGCAGCCGTTACGCCGCCGCTTCAACACGTTCCTTGATACGATCCAGCATGCCGCGGAAGATGATTCGGTGTACCGGATAGAGGCCATACCAGTACAGGAATCCCGCCAGTCCACGCGGCTCGAAAAAGGCCGTCTGCGAGAGCATGCCGCCGCCCGATTCGACAGGGGCGATCCGAAACTCGAGCCAGGCCCGGCCCGGTACCTTCATTTCCGCCCGAAGACGCAGGAGATGCGGTGGCTCGATGGATTCGACGCGCCAGAAATCGAGGGCGTCGCCCGCCCGTAGGGCCGTCGCGCTGCGGCGTCCGCGCCGGAGGCCCACGCCGCCGACCGCGAGGTCGGCCAGTCCTCGTAGCTCCCACAATGCGTCGGCGTAAAGCCATCCGGTCTGGCCGCCAAGTCGAACGATGACCGTCCACACGTCGCCGGGAGATGCCGGGACGAACACGCGGCGCGTCTCCACAAAAAGGCCCTCGCGGTCTTCCAGCTCGGAAACGGATTCGCCTTCAGGAGGGCCTGAGGACAGTGCGCCGTGCCAGCTGGTAGTGACGGCGTCGTCGTCGAAGCGCCGCAGGGCGAGGCGTACGGCTGCCTCGTATGAGATGGGTTCGATGTCAAACAGTGCGGCACCGGAGGTGTCTTGAACTTTGACGGGACTGTCGAGTCCCTTGATGAGCGGTTTAGCGATGGTCGCCGTGAGCGGGGTGACGAGACCGACCCAGTGTGAGGAGAGGCGAGGCGTCAGCAGGGGGACACGCACGATCCAGCGGCGCAGGCCGCGTACCCTGGCATACGTCTCAAACATCTGGGCATACGTCAGCACGTCGGCCCCGCCGATTTCGACGATGCGGCCGGTCGTCGCGTCGATGTCGAGGGCGTCGACCAGGTAGCGCAGCACGTCACGCACGGCGATGGGATGCGTTTCGGTGTCGACCCATCGCGGACAGATCATGGCGGGCAGGCGCTCGGTGAGATAGCGAATGAGCTCAAAGGAGAGGCTGCCTGAACCGACGATGACGCCTGCGCGAAACTCGGTTACCGGGACCGATCCACTGCGAAGCGTTTCTCCGGTGTCGAGCCGGCTCTGAAGATGCTCGGAGGTAGGTCCCCCTTCCGGCCTGAGTCCGCCCAGATACATGATGCGGCGGACGCCGCGTTCTTGAGCGGCCCGCGCGAAATGCCCGGCCGCCGTTCGGTCTCGTTCCGAGAATTCGCCTTCTCCCGCCCCCAGTGAATGAATCAGATAGAAGACGACGTCGATGCCGTCGAGCGCCCGTTCGACCGAGGCGTAGTCGAGCGCATCGCCCTTCGCCATCTCGACATTCGCCGCCCACGCATGCCCGGACAACCGATCCGGATCGCGGGCGAAGCATCTTACGCCGTATCCGCGTTCAAGGAGGCACGGGATGAGCCGCCCACCTATATATCCGGTCGCACCCGTAACGAGAACGCGACGATGCCGACCGACCCTAGAACCAGTTTCCATTTAGCGATTAATCAGCCTGATGAATATTGACTATTGGATTCCACGCTCTACGCCCCCGGCAGCCCTCCTGCTTGCCGCTCTGTTCATTGCCGGGTGCGGAAATTCCGGCTCGGAACTCGATGCAGCCCAGGCTGAATCGATCGCCGACGCATCCTACCTGACGGCACCGCTCTGGAACGACGGACAGGCGGAGATGGCATTCTACCGCGTACATCGGACGCGCAATCAGTACGGTGAGCCCGACGACCAGGAGTTTCTCGTGGGTACCTACCTGGTCAAGCACGATTACGATCCATCGACGGAAGCGAAAGCGGCACCCGAAGCGCGCGATGCGGTGTCGGCCTTCAAGTACGCGCTCTTCTATGAATTCGAAAGCGGCTCCTATGAATACAAGCGAAACTACGTCATAAATGCCCGCCAGTCCGATCTGCGGCTGCTCAAAGCATCGTTCACCAGCTTCGACTGGTGCTCGAATCTGTACAGGGAGCAGGCGGTTGCTCCGAGCGGTGCCGTGCATTATCTCATGCGGTCCGACGACTACGGAAACAGGAGAGACACGTACGCTTACGAAAACGGATCGTATCCGCCGTCGTTTCTCCCCGTGCTCGTTCGTGCGATGGCGTTCGAAGGAGCGGCGCGGCTGGAATTCGGCGTGCTGCTGGAAACCGGAGAGGTCGTCGGCGCCGTGGCCGAACGTACAGGCGTCGAAACGATCGAGACGGAAGCCGGCCTGCATGAGGCCGAGCGCATCACGGTGTCCTTCGACGGGGACGTACCGTCACCGTACGCCGAAGAGGCCGACGCCGTCGAAACCTACTGGCGCGGCACCGGAGAGGAGCGGCTCCTGCTCGCCGTCGAAGGAACGTCCGGCCGATACCGGATGGAGCTCGTCGAAGCCGTCCGGTCGGCGTACTGGTCGGAAAACGTATACGACCGCCTGGAGCGCGTCACGATGCGCCCGTAATGCGAAGCGGCCGCTCTTCGTGCACGTCCGGCGGACACGTTCAGGGCGGAGGTGCATCAGTCACGTGACGGTTTCGTTTCGTGCGAAACGGAGTTGGTTCAGGCGGGTTCTCCTTCATCAGGCACGTGGGCTGTGCGCTACGACGACCGGTACGGTCCGACGACTGCCACGGTCCGACTACGGCCGCGGTCCGACGACTGCCACGGTCCGGCGACTGCCGCGACGACCGGCACACGGACCGGCGCGACCGCCGGATCCGGCACGTGCTCCCAAGCAATCACATAATATTATCATACGCTATGAAGAGCTCGCTTCAGGTTGGATCGATCTCGGGTATCGGCGTCCGACTGCACTGGACGTTCCTGCTCCTCGTTGCGGGCGTTTTTGCATTCTATCTATTCCAGGGCAACAGCGTGGCCGCGGCGCTGGTGGGTGTCGGACTCATCCTTGCCATTTTTGCGTGCGTGGTGCTGCACGAGTTCGGTCACGCGCTCGCGGCACGGCAGTTCGACGTGCCCACGCGCGATATTACACTCTACCCGATCGGCGGGGTGGCGCGCCTGCAGCGCATCCCGGAAGAGCCGATGAAGGAATTCTGGATCGCCGTAGCCGGGCCCGCCGTGAACGTCGTGATCGCCGCCGCGCTCCTGGCCCTGATCCTCGTCACGGGCGCGTCGCTGTCACCGGAAGCGTTCATTCAGCCGGGCGCCAATTTCCTCGGCACGCTGATGTGGCTCAATGTCATTCTGGTCGGATTTAACTTGCTGCCGGCGTTTCCGATGGACGGCGGGCGCGTCCTGCGCTCGCTGCTGGCGACGCGGATGAACTACGCTCGCGCCACACAGATTGCCGCGAACGTCGGACAGGGCATGGCGATTCTGTTCGGCATCGTCGGACTCATCGGCTTCAATCCGATCCTGCTGTTCATCGCGCTCTTCGTGTACGTCGGGGCGCAGCAGGAGGCCCAGCAGGCCATGATGCGGGCCGTCACGGAAGGGGTGCCCGTCCGACAGGCCATGATCACCCGGTTCGTCACGCTCGCGCCCGAGGATACCCTCGACAAGGCCGTCGAGGAACTGCTGGCAGGTTCGGAGCAGGATTTTCCGGTGGTGGACGACGGAGCGATCGTCGGTATTCTGACGCGAAAACGCCTGCTGAAAGCGCTGGCGGAACGCGACCGCGAAACGCTCGTCCGCGACGTGCTGGAGCCGGATTGCTTCGAGGTCGAAGATACGGCCATGCTCGAGGAAGCCTTTCGAAGGATGGCCGAGGCCCGCTGCTCGACCGTTCCGGTCGTGCGGGGTGGAGAGCTGGTCGGGCTCCTCACGCTCGAAAACGTCGGCGAGCTCATGATGATTTCCTCCGCGCTCGAGAAGGCGGGGTCACGGAGCGATCTCGAGCACCTGATTCGCCCGAATGGGTTTGATCAAGCGGGGGGCGTCGCGTAGCTTCAACCTGTTGATGCACTCCAAGACCATACCGTATGAATCGTCGAACCAAAATCGTTTGCACCCTCGGCCCGTCTTCATCGGATCTCGACACGATACGGGAGCTAATCCGCGCGGGAATGGACGTGGTGCGCCTGAATTTCTCGCACGGAACCCACGACGATCACGCGCGGCTCATTCGCTTCGTGCGGCAGGCGGCGGACGAGCTGGGGAAGGTCGTACCCGTCCTGCAGGACCTGCAGGGTCCCAAGATTCGGATCGGTCTCATCAAGAACGGCGGCGTGCTCATCCATAAGGGACAGCACCTCACGCTGACCACCGACGAGATGGAGTACGGCAACCGGGAGCGCGTCCACATCAGCTATGATACGCTGGCGGATGACGTCAACGTCGGCGGACGGATCCTGCTCGACGACGGCCTTCTAGAGCTCGAAGTGGTCGATGTTATCAACGGCGACGTCGTCACGGAAGTGGTCGTGGGTGGTCCCCTGCGATCGCGAAAGGGCGTCAACCTTCCCGACATTAAGACGACCAGCCCGTCGCTCACCGAGAAGGACATCGCAGACCTGGAGTTCGGTCTCTCGATGGACGTCGACCTGATCGCTCTCTCCTTCGTGCGGGATGAATCGGACGTTACGGAGCTCATGTCCCGCGTCCGAGATTCCGGCAAGAACGTCAAAGTACTCGCCAAGATCGAGAAACCCGAGGCCGTCCGAAAGATCGACGAGATCCTCGACGAAGCGGACGCCATCATGGTCGCCCGCGGTGACCTGGGTATCGAGATGCCGATCTCCCGCGTGCCGGGCACGCAGAAGACGATCATCCACAAATGCATGGCCGCGGCCAAGCCGGTCATTACGGCGACCCAGATGCTCGAGAGCATGATCGACAACCCGCGTCCTACGCGCGCGGAAGCGAGCGACGTGGCCAACGCCGTGCTGGACGGGAGCGATGCCGTCATGCTGTCGGGTGAAACCGCGGTCGGCAAGCACCCCGTTCGCGTCGTGGAGGTCATGTCGCAGATCATCCTCGACGCCGAGCAGCACTGGCGCCAGTATCAGAGTCCGCTTACGGCTCCCACCCACCGGCGCTTCTTGTCGGAGGACGTCACGGAGTCCGTCAGCTATACCACGTACGATCTGGCGGAGCAGGTCGGCGCTTCCGCGATCGCGTGCCTGACGGCAAGCGGCGCGACGGCCCGGGCCATCGCCCGCCATCGTCCGAGTGTGCCGCTGTATGCCTTTACGGACGACGAGCGCGTCATGCGCCAGCTCGGCCTCCTTTGGGGAACAAAATCTTTTTCGATTCCTTTCCAGCGTGACACTGACGCGGGCGTCAATCTCGTCCACGGAATTCTGACCGAAAAGGGGCTCGTCGACCGCGGCGATCTCATCGTCATCACGGCCGGCATGCCACTTCCCGCCAAGGGGCGAACCAACATGGTGCACGTCAGCCGAATCTGAATCGGACGATCATCGATGGCAAGGCCACTGATGCGCTACAGTAGATGGCAGCGTTCGATGGCACCGCATGATACCTCCATCCGATGCCGCTGCCCGATACCGCTGCCCGATGCCAATCGCAAGGCCTCCGCTCCTTCGCGCCCGCTCATTCGACGGTTACCCGGCTCTCTCATGGAGCATATGCCTGACTGATACGATGCTTTGATGGATGGATGACCGTCGTGCCCGCGCCTGCGCGGTGACCGGGAATGCTCCGTTCGGTCGTACTGCACAACTGGTGACCTTATGTCGAATTTAGCTCGTATCGGTACGTGGAGCCTCCTCCTGCTCCTCCTCGTCGCGGCGACGGGCTGCGGCAGGATGTCCTTTCTCGGGCAGCGGTTCGATAACTTTACCGCCTACTACAACACCTTCTACAATGCCGAGCAGGCGTATGAAGGGGCTCTTTCGGCGATGGAGGGGGTGTCCGAGGAGATCGACCGATCGCGCTACATCGCCGTGTTCGGCGGACCCAGCCGCTCGGGCGGCAACGTCGGCTTTCAGAACGCCATCGACAAGTGTGCGGACGTACTGCGGGAGCATCCTCGTTCGAAGTGGGTCGACGACGCCCTTCTCCTCATCGGCAAATCCTATTTGTATCAGGAAAACTACATAGGCGCCGAGCAGAAATTCCGGGAAGTTGTCGAAATGAATACGGGCCTCGAGGACGAGGCGCGGATCTGGCTGGCGCGTACGCTCATCGCGGCAGGAGCTTATGACGACGCCCGCGGGCATCTCATCAGCAGTCTGGAACTGGAGGATGTGTCCGAGCGCTACGAGCCGCAGCTTCGCATCGCGCTGGGGGAGCTCCTGACTCGCCTCGAGTCGTTTGAGGATGCGGCCGTAGAACTGGAGCGCGGAATGGAGGACGTCCGCGACAATGAGATCGAGGCGAAGACGACGTTCCTGCTCGGGCAGGTTTACGAAACGCTCGGACGGTACGAGGAAGCCGTCGACGCGTACCGGCGCGTGCCGACGGCCCACCCGCGCTACGAGCTGGCCTATGCTGCTAACGTGAGCGCCGTCCGCGTTCAGGGCCTGCACCTCGACCCGTCGCAGGCACTCGACCAGCTCCGCCGTCTGGAACGGGACGACAAGAACTATGCGAACCGATTCGAGCTCGCCTACGTTCGCGGTCGGATCTACCAGGCCCGGGGCCAGGCCGAGGATGCCCGGTCGATGTACCGTGAGATCCTCTACGATCCGGAGGCGCAGGTCGGTGACCTGCGGGGCCGTCTCCACTACGCCCTGGCCGAGCTGTACCGCGACGAGTTTCAGGATTATACGGTGGCGTCGGCACATTTCGACTCGGCCCGCACGGCGTTCTCGTCCCGCGTCCAGAGCACTCGCGCCAGTTCCGTTCCGAAGTACGCCCCTGAAGCGATAACGGATGCACCGCGGCAGGCCGAGACGTTCAAGAGCTTTGCGGACGTACGGGTTCGGATCGCGCGAATGGACTCGCTGCTCGAGCTTGGGCAGCTGGACGAAAAAGCGTTCCAGGAGCGTATCCTGGAAATGCGCCGACAGCGCGCCGAGGACCTGGCCGAGCAGCAGCGGCTGGCCGCGCAGCGTCAGGCGGAACGTGGATTTCAGGATGCGGCCGGGCGGTCGGCGGGCGCCGCATCGACGTCCAGCTCCGCCGCGCAAAATACGGGACAGGCCGGCTTCCTCTTTCACCGCGACCCCGTTCGCGTGCAGGAAGCCCGTATGAACTTCATCGCGCAATGGGGTGAGCGGCCCCGCCTTCCCAACTGGCGACGCACTGCCGCGATCGCTGCCTCTGCCGGGGCCGAGACGGGCCCGCTCGCGGGCACCGATCTGGAAGCGGTCGATCAGGCGGCCCAATCCTCACAGCTTCCTCCGATCGATTACTCGGAGGTACCCCGGGATTCCGCGTCGCAGGCAGACATGAAGACGGAACGTGCCCTGGCCCGGTACGAGCTGGGCAACGTCCTCTTTCTAGCGATGGACCGGCCCGATTCCGCCGCTACGTGGTATCGACGGGTTATCGAGGAGGATGCCGACGAAGAGGTGGCCCGGAGAGCCTATTACGCACTGGCCGAAGTGCAGCGCTCCCTCGGTGATACCGCCGCCGCGCGTCAGATCTACGAACAGGTGCTGCGCGAATATCCCGACTCCGACTTCGCCGGGCGAGTTCGCGAGCAGCTGGGAATGGATCAACCCGCATCGATAGACAGCCTCACCATAGCCATGTCGGACTATGACGAGGCCTTCGCGCGGTGGCGGCAGGGCTTCTATGCCGGGGCGCTGGACAGTATGGTGGTGGTGGCTGCGCGGTATCCCAAGACGAATGTGGCGCCTAAGGCGCTGCTGGCGGCCGGCCGCATCTATCTGGAATGGGCCGATGAGGACTCACTGGACGTCTTTGCACCGCTTCCGATCACCGTATCGGACTCCCTGCTGAAGGCGGCCGGACTCTTGAAGCGGGCAGAGAGTCCGCGGGCTGACTCGACGGCATCCTCCCAGAGCGAGGATAGCGTCGCGAGCGGGCAGGCCGACGGCGTCCCCCCGCCGGCGGATGAGGCGCCGCGACGCCGCGTCGAGCTTCAAGACGAGGGCGAGGATCCGGCCGGCAACACGGCACCGTCCGACCGTTTCCGCGACGAGCCGGCACGTGATGACGAGGAGCTGCTCGTGGACGGCCGCAATGAGATATCCCCCGACGACGCCGAGCTCGACGACGATCTTCATCGCGATATGGAGCGTGACTCGGGCGGCGATCCGGGCAGCACATTAGAGAATGACGGGCGTCGAGATACAGAGGATGTAGTCGACGGCATCGCGGATTCGACCCCCACCGGTGCTGCCGCGGATTCGACCCTCACCGATGCTGCCTCGGATTCGCTCCTCACCGGTGCTGCCGCGGATTCGAGCGCCGTGCCCGCGGATGATCCTGGCGATGACCCCGCGACGACGGCTGACGATTCCCTCGCCGTCGCCCAGCGGTCGGATTCGCTCGAGGCCGACTCCACGATCACCACATCGGGCCTCATCGCCGCCGCTCAGGATAATGCCGTTTACCTGAAGACGCTGTATGCCAGCGTACGAGAACGGTATCCTTCTACCCCGTACGCCGAACAGGCCGGGGATATGCTCGATGCCCTCGAACGAAAGCTGCGGGAGATGGAAGCGCCGCCTCTCGATTCGGCTGCCGTTCGGTCGATGCTTGCCGCCACATCGACGTGGGGCGCGGTAGGTTCGCTGCTGGCCGATTCCTTATTTGCTCCGCCGTCGGACTCGGTCCTTGCAGGTGCTCTCCCTGCAGACACGACCGAGGTGCCGACGACGGCGGATGACGCTACGTCGGTGCCGGCCGACTCGACGGCACTGTGGAGCGAGAAAGCGATCCTTCCCGAGGAGGGTGGCTACACGATCGTTCTCGACGCCGGCGAAGAACGGGATCGCATCGATGCCGTCGTCGCCGAGTACCGCGCGAAGGGATACCAGGCCGGCGTCCTCGAGATGAGCCTGGGCGGCACGACGATCTACCGGGCGGCAGTCGGACAGTTCGCCGGGCCGGAGGCGGCTGCCCGTGCGCTGGAAGAGCACCGGGACGAGTACGGGGCCGGCGCACAGGTCGTGCCGATCGATGCACCCTGACGCCGGTACGTCGGTGTATGCCCATCCGGGGGTCCGCCTCTCCAGCCCGATTAGGAACCAACCCCCATTTTGGTGGTTGGGCACGATCAACCCCGCGAGGGAAGTTTGAGCGTCCCTTCTGCGTTTCTCCATCGGCACGTCGGCATATCCACGTCCGTAGGGTTCCCGTTTCGCCGGACGAGAACGTCACGGCACGCATCCCGATTAGCATGATCCGTCGATATGGCGCAAGACGAGCGCAATAATCTCAAGATGAACCGCGACCGTGAATCCGGCGGGGGCGGTCCCAACCTGTCCGACCGAAAGCCGAAATTCTCGCTGTGGATCTACCTGGCGATATTTCTGGCGCTGCTCGTGCATTTCTTCATCTTCTGGGGTGGAGACGATCCCAATACGATCGATTACAGCACCTTCCTCGAATACGTCGAGGAGGGCTACATCGACAACGTTGCCGTCATCAACGATCGGAAGATCGAAGGGACCTATAGCGAGAGCGCGGTCCGGCAGGGACACGTGCAGGTTGCCCAGCCTCGTCAGGACCTCTTCACGAATGCCGCGCCCGAGTCGCCGCTGACGTTTACGAGCACGAAGCCGAGCGACCACGACCTGACGGATTTCTTGCGCGACTACAACGAGCAGGCCGGCGAGGCGGACGGCGAGATCGTCGAGTTCTCGGCTCGGACCGAAGAGAACTGGTTCGGCGGGATCATGACGTGGATCCTTCCTCTCGCCATCATCATCGCGCTGTGGGTGTTCCTCATCCGCCGGATGAATCCCGGCTCGCAGGTGCTCAACATCGGAAAAAACAAGGCGGTACTATTCGACGCGCTCGGCGATCAGCAGCTTACATTTAAAGACGTCGCCGGTCTCGACGAACCCAAGGAAGAGGTCTTCGAGGTCGTCGATTTCCTCAAAAACCCGAAGAAGTTCACCAAGCTCGGCGGCAAGCTTCCCAAGGGCGTCCTGCTCGTGGGTCCGCCCGGTACGGGCAAGACGCTTCTGGCCAAGGCCGTAGCGGGGGAAGCCGGCGTGCCGTTTTTCTCGCTGTCGGGGTCCGATTTCGTCGAGATGTTCGTCGGCGTCGGCGCGGCGCGCGTCCGCGACCTCTTCAAGCAGGCCAAGGAAAAGGCGCCGTGCATCATCTTTATCGACGAGATCGATGCCATCGGGCGTTCCCGCGGCCGTGGGATGATGATGGGCGCCAACGACGAGCGGGAGAACACGCTCAACCAGCTGCTGGTCGAGATGGACGGCTTTAACACCGATAAGGGCGTCATCATTATGGCGGCCACGAACCGGCCGGACGTCCTCGACACCGCCCTGCTGCGCCCCGGTCGCTTCGATCGCCAGATTCTTATCGACAAGCCCGACCGTCGAGAGCGCGCTCAGATCTTCGACGTGCACACGCGGCAGCTGCTGCTTCATGATGACGTCAATATGGAGGTCCTTGCCGGGCAAACGCCCGGATTCGCCGGGG
The DNA here is from genome assembly GCA_040904565.1 of Rhodothermales bacterium. Lineage (GTDB taxonomy): Bacteria > Bacteroidota > Rhodothermia > Rhodothermales > VXPQ01 > JBBDTI01. The sequence goes on along the minus strand of JBBDTI010000090.1, from coordinate 4,613 downwards.
CGGAGATCGCCAACGTGTGCAACGAAGCAGCCCTGCTGGCAGCGCGGGAGGATAAGGAGTCGATCGAAATGGTCGATTTTGAGCATGCGATCGACCGGGTCATTGCCGGCCTCGAGAAAAAGAATAAGATCATCTCGCCGGAAGAGCGCAAGATCGTCGCCTATCACGAGTCGGGCCACGCCATCGCCGGCTGGTTCCTCGAATACACCGACCCCGTCGTCAAGGTCTCCATCGTGCCTCGCGGACTCGCTGCGCTCGGCTACGCCCAGTATCTCCCCGAAGAACGGTATCTGTATACGAAGGAGGCGCTGCTCGACCGGATGACGATGGCCATCGGCGGCCGCGTCGCCGAGGATATTATCTTCGGACGCGTATCTACCGGTGCGCAGAACGATCTCGAGCGTATAACGAAGATGGCCTACGCCATGGTCGTCGATTACGGGATGAGCGAGCGCATTGGATACGTCTCCTACAACGTATCCAATCGCGATAAGGACGCTCCGGTATTCAACAAGCCGTACTCCGACGTGACCGCCCGCATCATCGACGAGGAAGTCAAGGTCATCATCGACGACATCCGCACGCGCGCCACCGATCTGCTCAAAGATAGGCGGGACCAGCTCGAGGAGATGGCTCAGGCCCTGTTGGAAAATGAGGTGCTCGGCCCCAAGGATCTCGTGGGAATCCTCGGCCCGCGTCCCTATGGCGAATACGTTTCGTTTAACGGACAGTACGAGGCAGGCAAGAAGATCGCGAGCGCCGACGAACCGTCCGAGGTAGGCGGCGATGGATCCCCTTCGGATGAAAAAGACGTGCAGGACGAACCTGGAGGAGAGGCCGACGTTGTAGGCGATCTCGAGGACGGGGAGAACCCCGACGGGGAACGGGCTTCCTAGCCGCTCCCGTCCGGCGGCGGTCCGTTCGTGCTCGTTCATACGATGATTTCCGCACGACGGCGGGGCGACCGAAGGTTCGCCCCTTCTTTTTGCCCTTCTTGTTCCGGCAATCTGATATATCGATATATAACGCTATATCTGATTTACGTATTGATTCGGCTGGATTCGCCGGAGAAGCGCACCTTTTTACCCTTTCTTAACCGATTATTTTGAACAAAGGGGGTGCCCTGCGCTATATTACAAAGCTGACGCGACTTGAGGATGGCTCTGAAGAGATGGTTCTTAGGAGTCAAGCGAGAGGCCGGTTCTCCGGAGCCGGCCGACTTATTCTAGGCGGCCCTCGACGAGCAACATTGAGAGCGCCATCGATGCATCGTGCGCGTCGGCCGTGCGATCTGGTTGAGATGATTTGTTAGACAAACGAGAGTGAAGCGTGCCCACGATTCAGCAGCTCGTCCGAAAAGGGCGGTCGAATAAGACGAAGAAGACCAAGTCCGCCGCGCTGGCAGGCAGCCCGCAGAAGCGCGGGGTCTGCACGCGCGTCTACACGACGACCCCGAAGAAGCCTAATTCGGCGCTTCGAAAGGTGGCCAAGGTGCGCCTGACGAACGGATTTGAGGTGATCGCCTACATTCCCGGCGAGGGGCACAACTTGCAGGAGCACTCAATCGTGCTCGTACGGGGCGGGCGTGTAAAGGACCTTCCGGGCGTGAAATACCACATCGTCCGTGGTGCGCTGGACACGGCCGGCGTGGAGGATCGAATGCAGGGTCGATCGAAGTACGGCACCAAGCGGCCGCGCACGTAAGCACAGCGTGGGCGCTGCGAAAAACACCGTGGTATGGAGGCCCTTTTATGCGGCGCCTTCCTGCCGCTTCGCACACTGACTTAGACTGAATTGAGACGGTGGGGGTGCACGTTGCCGGCTGGCAGCGCGACACCCTCCGGCCTTCCGAGGGATCGGTTTCTACTATGCGACGAAACAGAGCGGAATCACGCAGGACTGCAGGAGACTCGCTGTACGGCGATCAGCTCGTCGGACGCTTCATCAATAGTGTGATGAGCGACGGCAAGAAGAGCACCGCACAGCGGCTCGTCTACAGTGCGTTCGACATCATCGAGGATCGCGGCGACGAGCCGGGTCTGGACATCTTTAAGAAGGCGGTGAACAACGTCGCTCCGCTCGTTGAGGTGCGGAGCCGGCGCGTAGGTGGCGCCACGTATCAGGTGCCCATTGAGGTGCGTCCCGAGCGCCGCGTCGCTCTGGCGTTCCGGTGGATCATCCAGTACGCACGGGCTCGCAACGACAAAAGTTTTGCGATGCGCCTTGCCAACGAGCTGCAGGCAGCGGCCAACGGTGAGGGTGGGTCCGTGAAGAAGAAGGATGACACGCACCGCATGGCCGAGTCGAACAAGGCCTTTGCACATTTCCGCTTCTAGAAGCGGAAGCGGCGCGACTGCCGGCGCCCGTGACGAACGATAGACAGTGAGATAGATTATGGCTGACCAGAACTTACCGCTCGACAAGACCCGCAATATTGGCATCATGGCCCATATTGACGCGGGTAAGACGACGACCACGGAACGCATCCTGTTTTATACGGGACGCCTGCACCGAATGGGTGAGGTGCACGAAGGTGGCGCGACGATGGACTGGATGGATCAGGAGAAGGAGCGCGGCATCACGATTACGAGTGCCGCGACGACCTGCTTCTGGGCCGACCATCGCATCAACATCATCGATACGCCGGGCCACGTCGACTTCACGATCGAGGTGGAGCGCTCGCTGCGCGTACTCGACGGTGCGATCGCGCTGTTTTGCGCGGTCGGCGGCGTGGAGCCGCAGTCGGAGACCGTCTGGCGCCAGGCCAACAAGTACGGCGTGCCGCGCATTGCGTTCGTCAACAAAATGGACCGGACCGGCGCCGATTTCGAAGCGGCCGTTCAGATGATGAAGGACCGCCTGAAGGCGAATGCCGTTCCGGTGCAGATTCCGATCGGTGAGGGCGACATGTTTCGAGGCGTCATCGACCTGATCGGCAATAAGGCCATCGTCTGGCACGACGAGTCGCAGGGTTCCACCTGGGATGAAATCGACGTGCCCAAGGATCTCCATAAAGAGGCGCGTCACTGGCGCATCAATCTGCTCGAGGCGATCGCGGAGTATGACGACGCGCTCCTTATGAAGTACCTCGAAGGGGACGCGATCACGCCTGAGGAAATCAAGGCGGTCGTCCGCGAGGCGACGATCAATCTCGACATTACGCCCGTTTTCTGCGGATCGGCCTTCAAGAACAAAGGCGTTCAGCGCCTGCTCGACGGCGTGATCGATTACCTTCCCAGTCCGATCGACGTTCCGCCCGTGACGGGCGTGCGTCCGCGCACGGAGGATAAAGTGGATCGCGCTCCGGATCCGGACGCGCCGTTCAGCGCGATCGCGTTCAAGATCGCGACGGACCCGTACGTCGGTAAGCTGACGTTCTTCCGCGTCTACAGCGGCACGCTTAAGAAGGGCTCGCAGGTCTACAACGCGACGACCGAGAACAAAGAGCGCATCGGGCGCATCCTGTTCATGCATGCCAACCACCGCGAAGACGTCGACCAGGTTACGGCCGGCGACATCGCCGCGGCGGTCGGGCTGAAGGACGTGCGGACGGGTGATACGCTCTGCGACCCGGACAACCTGGTCGTGCTGGAGCGGATGGTGTTCCCCGAGCCGGTTATTCGAATCGCCATCGAGCCGAAGACGAAGGCGGACAGCGACAAGCTCGGGCAGGGGCTCATGAAGCTGGCCGAAGAGGATCCGACGTTTCAGGTTCGCACGGACGATGAGACGGGCCAGACCCTCATCGCGGGGATGGGCGAGCTCCATCTAGAGATTATCGTCGACCGCCTGAAGCGCGAGTTCAAGGTGGAGGCGAACGTGGGCCGCCCGCAGGTAGCCTACCGCGAGGCGATCACGACCTCCTACGACGAACACTACGTGCACAAGAAGCAGACGGGTGGGCGCGGGCAGTTCGCCGAAGTGTACATCGAGTTCATGCCAAAGGAAGATGGCGTCGGGTTCGAGTTCATCGACGAGATCAAGGGCGGTAACATCCCGCGCGAGTTCATCCCGTCGGTCGAAAAAGGCATCAAGGCCGCCCTGGAGCAGGGCCCGCTGGCCGGCTATCCGATCGAGGGCATCGTAGCCCGTCTGTACGACGGGAAGTACCACGACGTGGACTCGGATCAGAACGCGTTCGAGATTGCGGGGCGCATGGCGTTCCGCGATGCGGCGCGGAAGGCCAAGCCGGTCCTGATGGAGCCCATCATGGACGTCGAAGTCGTCACGCCGGAAGAGTATATGGGCGACGTCATCGGCGACCTGAACAGCAGGCGCGGCCGCATCGAGAGTATGGGACAGCGGCAGGAGGCACAGGTTATCAAGTCGTTCGTCCCGCTGTCCGAGATGTTCGGCTACTCGACCGACCTTCGGTCGATTACGCAGGGACGGGCCATCTATACGATGCAGTTCGATCACTACGACAACGTGCCGGGCAGCATCGCCGAAGAAGTAATTGCAACGGCCACCGGGGCCGTCGCGGCGTAACCGCCGCGTCCGTTATCCTCGGGGCACATAGAGATTGACAACCAACCACCGGTAACAGGAGCACCCAGTCATGGCTAAGGAGACCTTTCAGCGGAGCAAACCGCACGTCAACATTGGCACGATTG
>JBBDTI010000089.1:0-16053 GCA_040904565.1 Rhodothermales bacterium | reverse complement strand
AACCCAGAGTCCTGTGGGTGGACGACGAGGTCGACCTCCTTCGCCCGCACATCCTCTTTCTGGAAACCAAAGGATATGACGTTACGAGCGTATCGAACGGAGCCGACGCGGTAGACAAGGTCCGTGAGTCGCGATTCGACATCGTCCTCCTCGACGAGCAGATGCCCGGCATGGGCGGCCTCGAGACGCTGGAAGAGATCAAACAGCTGGTGCCGGAGCTGCCGGTCGTGATGGTCACGAAAAGTGAGGAGGAGCACCTCATGGAAGAGGCCCTGGGCGGACAGATCGGCGACTACCTTACGAAGCCCGTCAATCCGAGCCAGATCCTCCTCACCATCAAGCGACTCCTCGAACGATCCAGGCTGCGCACGGAACGCGTCTCGCAGAATTACCTGCAATCGTTCAATGAGATCACCCGCTCTATCATGAATCCGCTCTCGCACGCAGAGTGGACGGAGGTCTATCAAAAGCTGGTCCGATACGACCTCGAGCTCGAGGGCGACGAAAATGCGCGCCAGATCCTCGACGACCAGTTTCGTGAAGCCAATCGTGCCTTCGGCCGCTTCATCGAATCGCATTACAGCGGTTGGATCGGTCGCGTCGACGACAATCCCGACGAAGAGCGACCGCCCCTCTCCCACGAGCTCATCCCCCGATACGTCCTGCCGGAGATGAAGAAGGGCAAACCGGTCATCATGATCATCATCGACTGCATGCGCCTGGATCAGTGGCTGCAGCTCGAAAACCTGCTCTACGGGTCTTTCGAGATGGAAAAACAGTTCTATTACTCCATCCTGCCCACGGCGACGCCCTATTCTCGTAACAGTATCTTCAGCGGACTGCTGCCCCGGGATATCGCCGAGAGGTACCCCCGCATCTGGGCGTCGGGCGAAGATGACGAATATAGCCGCAATCGCAACGAGAAGGAGTTTTTGGAAGATCTCCTGGGTCGCCACCACGTCAGCCCCAGCTTGCGCTACGAGAAGCTGGTCGGGACGCAGGATGGCCGGGACTTCGCACGGCAGGCGTCGGATTTCACGCAGTACGACCTGAGCGCCATCGTCATCAATTTCGTCGACATCCTCACGCACAGCCGTTCCGACTCAGACGTGCTTAAGGAGATCGCGCCGGACGAGCGTGCATTCCGAGCGCTCACCCGCACCTGGTTCGAACACTCGTGGCTATACCAGGCCTTCAAGGAGTTCTCCGAGATGGACGCCACGATTATCGTGACGACCGATCACGGCGCGATCCGCAGTCTGCACGCCACGAAGGTGATCGGCGACCGCGAGACGTCGACGGCGCTCCGGTACAAGTACGGTCGCAGTCTAAAGTGCGATGACAGGCATGCGATATTCGTCAGGGACCCCGAGACGTTCGGCCTCCCAAAAAGCGGCGCCAATACCAACTACATCATCGCGAAGGAGGATTATTATTTCGTCTACCCGACGAATTTTCACCACTATCAGAACCTGTATCGGGACACCATGCAGCACGGGGGGGCATCCCTCGAAGAAATGATATTGCCCATCGTCACCCTGCGTCCGAGAGGATGATGTATGCCGCGCCTCGATGACCTGTTTCCCGCACGAACGACGAGCGAATCGGAGACGCGATCGCTAGGCCGGGCGATGGCCGAAAGCTTCCGTGCGGGGGACGTCGTCGGACTCTATGGCGACCTGGGAGTCGGCAAGACAGCCCTGACGAAGGGCATCTGCGCCGGCCTCGGCCTCGACCCCGACGCCGTGACAAGCCCAACGTTTACCCTCCTTATCGAGTACGCGTCCGGTTCCCTGCCGGTCTATCACTTTGACGCCTATCGTCTCGAGCGGCTCGAAGAATTCTTCGACCTTGGATACGAGGAATACTTCTACGGCGACGGGCTCTGCGTAATCGAGTGGGCGGAACGCATAGAGCCTCTCCTGCCGACCGACGCCATCAGGATCCGATTGCGCCATGAAACGCAGAATCTACGACACGTGGATCTCGTCCAGGCCTAGATGAAGGATGCACCGATACGAGAAGCGGAGGCCATGCTGGAGCGCCTGCCGCGATTTGCCGACAAGGGGCGGGGGGCGTACAAGCCCGGTCTCGAGCGCATGCATCACCTGCTCGCCGCGCTGGAGGATCCGCAGCAGCATTACGAGGTGATCCACGTCGGCGGCACGAACGGAAAGGGCTCGACGGCTTCGTTCATCGCTTCCATCGCGAGCGCGGCCGGCCGACGCGTAGGGCTCCACACGTCTCCCCACCTGTTTCACGTATCCGAGCGGATGCGCGTCGACGGCGTTCCCGCACCTGGAGACTGGCTCGCGTCCGCGATCTGTCGCGTCCATGCGGCCGCGGAGACGATCGAGCCGAGCTACTTCGAATTTACCCTCGCGCTCAGCCTCCTGTATTTCGCCGAACGCCGTGTGGATATGGCCGTCGTCGAAGTCGGCATGGGCGGTCGGCTTGATGCCACCAACGTGCTCGCGCCGGTTGCGTCCGTCATCACCCATATCGGCCTGGATCACACTGAGTTCCTCGGCAGCACGATCGAGGGGATCGCAAGGGAGAAAGCCGGCATCATCAAATCGGACACCCCCGTCGTGACGTCCGCCGTCGGTCGTGCAGCGAACGTAATACGACGTCGCTCCGAACAGGTCGGGACGACGCTCTTCCTCGTGGACGACGAGATCGACGTGCGCGAGCGCATCGTAGCGATCCGCGGGTCCACGATCGATATGACCACCCCGTTGCGTTCGTATGCCGATGTCTTCGTCGGACTGCCTGGGCGGCATCAGATTCGAAACGCGGCTACAGCCGTTCGAACGGCCGAGGTTGTACTCGGCGAGGTGGCCGACGCTCCTGCTCCGATCCTCGAGGGACTCATGCACGTACGTCGTCGAAGTGGGCTATGGGGACGCATCGAGGTGATGCGCGAGGCCCCCCTCGTGGTGGCCGACGTGGCACACAATGCCGACGGTCTGGCCGTCGCGCTGGATCACCTGAAGCAGTGCCATCGACTGCAAGGACGCCTCTCGGTCCTGCTCGGCGTCATGAAAGATAAGGACGCAGAGGCGATGGGACGACTCCTCCGTGACGTGGACGCCAGGGTGCGGCCCGTTTTCGTACCGTCCGAACGTGCCCTTTCGCCGGCGGAACTTGCTGCCTTGCTCGAGGTTGTTGGAGTTAACGTTGGCGAACCCTGCTCGGTATCGAGAGGCCTCGACGCCTTTCTGTCCGACGCCACCCATTCCGACACACTCCTGGTAACGGGTTCGCACCTAGTAGTATCAGAACTGGGAAGCAGCGCCATCTGATGGGACGGCGTTCTCGTCGGCCCACATTCCGCTACCCAGCGGCCCGAACTGTGCGAGCCAGCTGTGATTCCGAGTTGTACTGATTCGGGCTGATTAACAGAATATTCCAACCTGTGAAAGGGGCTTGGACTGGAATTTAGACCTCCAGGGCCTATCTTACCGTTCGAGCAATTCGTGCATATGCATGGAATCCTCCAGGTAGTTCGAGTGCGGTCCACTAATTCCTTGTCGGGACTGCCACTGGATTGCTGTCCCCTTCACGTGCATACCGAGCTAGCGATCCATCCCTGTTAGACCTTTTCCGGCCGAACTCTTCAGCGCGAGTGCCTGTCCGATCTCGCCGTGAAATCGCTAACAGTAGATTCCTGCATTCCCTGGAGCATCTCCGCTCCGCTTTTAATTCCACTACGTTGTTATGAAGATCAGCGAATTACAAGAAAAGAAACTTCCCGAGCTGAAGGAGATTGCGCGGGGATTGGGACTGAGCGGCTATTCGCAGAGCCGGAAGGAGGATTTGATCTATCGGATCCTCGAGGCGAACGCGGAGGAGGCGGCCGGCAACGGATCATCACGATCGCAGCGCGAACGTGACGATCCAGGCCGGTCCGGTGGACGCAGCGACCGTGGCGGCTCCGGCAGTCAGAACAAGGAAGCCCAAGCGGATCGCGGCACCGGTCAGGATGAAGCTGAAGCTTCGGACCGGGGAACTCAGAATAGGTCGGGCGATGACAGGCGCAGGCAGGACGAGCAGCGCTCCCGCAACAAAGACGACCGTGCCTCCTCGGGTACCGAAGACCGCAGTCGTCCCGATGAGAACGAGGAGAAACAGCCGTCGCGTGGCGAACATGATCGCCAACGCGACAGCAACAGGCGGTCGTCGGATCGATCGTCCGGTGGAAGAGGGAAGCAATCACAGCAGAGGCAGAAGTCTGACGATGGCCGTTCGTCGTCATCTGCAACGGGCCACACCGAGTCGTCCAAACAGGACGCATCGGATGCTGCTCGGAAGAAGGGAGCGACCGACCGTGGCGAGGATCGACAGAACGGTTCTTCGTCGTCGCAGGACCGCGGTTCCGCTCCGTCCTCTTCCTCCGACGATAAGAACAAACGTGACCGCGGGGGCCGCGGCGACGGTCGGCGCAGCAGCAATACCAAGCGGCGTCAGAACAAGCAGGACAATCGGAAGAACCGCCGCAGCGGCGACCAGCGCAAGGGCGGTGGGGGAGGTCGTGACGACCGCAGGAAGAAGGTATACGAGGGTCGGCCGGATTATATGGCGGAGCACGACCCGAAGAAAACCGAGCTGGAGGGCATGATCCACAAGGTGGGTGTGCTCGAAGTGCTGCCTGACGGGTATGGCTTCCTGCGCTCGGCGGAGTACAATTATCAGCCGAGCCCGGACGATATTTACGTCTCTCCTTCGCAAATCAAGCGGTTCAGCCTTCAATTGGGCGACACGGTGAACGGCGAAGTAAGGCCGCCCAAGGAAGGGGAGCGATTTTTCGCCCTCATACAGGTAACGGAAGTTAACGGCCGAAAGCCTTCCGAGATCGAGGACCGGCAGTCGTTCGAATACCTTACGCCGCTCTATCCGAACGAACATATCCGCATGGAGACGGAGGCGAACGAATTCAGCACGCGCGTGCTCGACCTGTTCACACCCATCGGCAAGGGCCAGCGCGCTCTGATCGTCGCTCAGCCGAAAACGGGGAAGACGGTGTTACTGCAGAAGATTGCCAACGCCATAACGACAAACCATCCCGAAGTCTACCTTATCGTGCTCCTCGTTGACGAACGTCCTGAGGAGGTGACGGATATGGAGCGCAGCGTGCGCGGCGAGGTCATTTCGTCGACGTTCGACCAGGAACCGGACCGCCACGTGGAGGTCGCCGATATCGTTCTCGAAAAAGCAAAACGGCTCGTCGAGGCCCGGCAGGATGTCGTCATCCTGCTCGACTCCATTACCCGGCTCGCCCGCGCCCACAACTCCGTTACACCAACGCAGGGGAAAACGCTATCCGGCGGTATGGAGGCCGGTGCGCTTCGTGGTCCGAAACGGTTTTTCGGATCGGCGCGCAACGTCGAGGAAGGGGGATCGTTGACCATCATCGGCACCGCCCTGATCGATACGGGAAGCCGAATGGATGAAGTGATCTTCGAAGAATTTAAGGGTACCGGTAACGCGGAAATCGTGCTCGACCGCAACCTGGCGGATCGACGGATCTACCCTGCAATAAACGTCATTACGTCCGGCACGCGTCGGGAAGAATTGCTGGTTCCCGAAGCCAAGCTCGGCCGGGTGTGGATCCTCCGCAAGCTGCTGGCGGATATGAATCCGCTCGAAGCCATGAATTTCCTGCTCGACAAGATGCGCGGCACCAAGGATAACGACGAGTTTCTCGTCACCATGAATTCGTAGTCTTGCGTCGTTCGGCTACGCATGCTACGGAGTGACCAATAGCACACCATGCCGATCCCAACCGGTCCGTCGACACGCTTATCCGGACCCCAGCCGTAGGAACTGCACGTCGTCGGACGTGTGCAAAAACTGGTAGCGTCCCATCAAACCCGTAGTAAACAATGCTAGAGAAGGTCGAACTGAAGGCGCTGTTCTTCGACATGGACGGCGTCCTCGTGGATGTCTCCCGATCCTATCGCCGAGCCATCGAGGAGACGGTTGAACAGTTCACGGGCAGGCGCATCCTTCCCGGAACCATTCAGCGGTACAAGAACGTCGGTGGCTTTAACGATGATTGGAAGCTAACGCATGCCATCGTCACCGATACGAGCATGACCGTGCCGTTCAGTCGCGTCGTGGAAGAGTTCCAGAAGCGCTACCGCGGTGAGAACTGGGATGGATTCATCGCTGAAGAGCCGCCCCTCGTGCAGACGAAGACGCTCGAAGCACTCTGTACGACAGATCGCGTCATGGGGATCGTTACCGGGCGTCCGCAGGCCGAGGCCAAATGGACGATCGATCGATTCGGCTGGAAGAGGTACTTCCCTCTCATCATTGCCATGGAGAAGCAGGACGGCCGTATGAAGCCGGATCCCTTTCCCCTCCAGCACGCACTGACGATCCTGGCCGCGGCCGGCCGGCACATTCAACCTGAAGTGTCCGCGTACGTCGGCGACACGGTCGATGACATGACCTGTGCCCGCGAGGCGGGCATGTGGGCCATCGGCTACATCCCACCGTACATCGAAGACAGGACGGAGCTGGAACGCCTGCTTCGGGAGCGGGGTGCGCACGTCATCCTCGACGATATCGATGCGCTGCCGGACCTGGTCGAGAATTTCGGAGAGCGCGTCGCCCTCAATACCATGGAAGGAGAAGTGTAGCGTCATGCGACGTCATCCGTCCCGGCTCGCATTTCTCTTCCTGTCCCTATTCCTATCTGCCGGCTTCCCGACCGTATCCGGAGCCCAGCAGCCCGACACGCTTCGCCTGCGAGCCGCAGACGCCATCCGTCTCGCGCTCGAAGTGAGCCCGGAGGTCGATGCCGTTCAGTCGGCAGTCGAGTATGCTGAGGCCCGGCGCCGTCTGGCCGGAGCCTCGCGTTTTGCGACGGACTTCTCCGTGCAGACGGCGCATGCCGTCGCTCCCGGCCTCCGCAATCTGCCCGACGACGTCCCGTCGGACGAACTGTATCTTTACCCGGACGTGCGGAACGACTGGGAAAACATTCGCCCGTTCAATCGGATCGAGACAAACCTCATCCAGCCGCTGCTCACGTGGGGAGAGATCGGCGGCAGTCTGGATGCCGCACGTCACGGGGTAGACGTCGAACGTGCCTCCGTCGCCCAGAAAGAAAACGAGGTGGCGCTGCGCACCGGTACCGTCTATTATGGGCTCCTCCTCGCCAGGCAGCTGTCGCGTCTGACGGACCAGGCTCGTGACGTCGTCGACCAGGCCAGAAACGAAATAGAGCGATTGCTGGAAGAAGGGGCCGAGGACGTAGACGATGCGGACCTCTTTCAAGTTCGCATCACAGAGCAGGAGTTCAATCGCAGGGTCGTGGAGGTCGAGCAGCGGCTCATGACGGTTCGCACCGCATTGCGGCGGCAGCTCATGCTCCCCCGTTCATCCGTCGTCGTGGCCGAGGAACTGGTCCTGGAACCGATCCCGTTCGTGCTCGACTCTCTCGATGCGTACTTCGACCTCGCGCTGACGCATCGGCCTGATCTGGACCGCGCTACGGCCGGACTCGCCGCGCGAGAGGCGCTCGTGCGTGTGGCGCGATCCGACTACTATCCAAAGCTGTTTCTAGGCATTGAGTCCAGAATCACGTTGACGGAAGGGCGGTTTCGCCAGCCGAACCCGTACGTGAGCGACCCCTACCGCGGACGCAGTCTTCGCGCCGGACTCGGCCTTCGCCTCCCACTCAATATCGCGCAGACCCGGGCACGCGTCGAACAGGCTGAGGCCGAGCGGAACGAAGTCAGACACCAGCTTACGGCAGCGCGCGAACTCGTGCTGTTCGAGGTGGAGGAGGCGTATCGCAACGTCATTACGGCGAGGGCAGCCATGCAGGCGCAGGAAGAAGCGCTGACCATCAGTCGGGAGTGGCTGCGGACCGAACAGATCAATTTCGACCTGGACCTGGGTGACACCGAGAACCTCGTCGATGCCGTTCGAGCCAGTCTGGAACTCGAGGCCTCGTACTACGAACAGGTACGCGCATACAACGTCGCCGTGCTTACGCTCCTGACCCGGACGGGCGTGCTCAGGGATCGAGCAAGAAGGGGCCGGATCGTCGATTGATTATGAGCGGCGGTCGATCGGCACCGGCTGACATCGATCGTCATCAGGACAGCATCAGGCAGCTGTCGAACGGAGCGGTACTCGATTACGGCACGTTTGTTGATTTTAGTAAGGTGCACCGTGTGCCGCATGATCTTCCTCGTGGAGCCTTTACGCACCAGACCCTCAACGATGTCTACTATGGTAAACAGATTCTTCTATACCTGGCTCATCCTCGGCTTGATGTTTAGCGCCGGCTCGGTGGCTTTTGCGCAGTCCTCGTCGGATGAAAAGGCCGCGGAGGTGCGTGAGCTGCTCGTCGAGAGGGATCAGGAAATCAAGCGCGTTGTCGGAGATCGATCGACGTTTACCGACGAGCAGCGCGAGCGGCTCAAAAACGTGGTGAACGGCGGGATCGATTTCGAGGCGATGGCCCGTACCGCGCTCGGTCCGTTTTGGGCAGACCTTTCGACGGACGAGCGAGACGAGTTCGTCAACGTCTTCAGCTCGATCGTCCGGAATCAGTCTCTGTCAAACCTCGACGTATATCGATCCGAGGTCTCCTTTGAGAAGATTACCGTCAGCGGCGACACGGCCCGAGCGGTAACCACGACCGTGTATCGGGGCGTTCCCACGACGGTCGAATACGTACTTGGACTGAAGAATGGATCCTGGCGCGTGAACGACATCATTCTCGACGACGTCAGTACGGCCGAAGGCTATGCACGATCCTTTCAGACCGTAGTCCGGCGGAGGGGCTTCGAATCCCTGATGGAGAGCCTGCGGAAGAAGCTCGCTACGATGGAGTCGTAAAACCAGTGCCGCAGCCCAACCGTTAAAGCGATCCGGGCTTGAGAACATCAGCCTGGTGGTGGCGTAGTTGTACCATTTGAGCGGAAAGCGTGACCTTCCTCCGCTTGCCTGCTTCGAGTTTAGTACGACGTCGAGCTTTTATGCGCTGAGCACCGTAAGCTCCAGATCCTATGGCCTCTCCGAGAGAAGGCTACGTCTTACATTCATACGGTCCAGAACGGTACGTTCGCCACGCGCTCGCGTCCGTCGTTACGCTTCGACGCCACGATCCGAAGCGTCCCGTCGCTCTATTCTGCCCGCCTTCGCATCGAAAAGCGCTCGAGGCGCACGGCGTGGCCGACCATTTTCAGGATATCGGGCTGTTGCCCGACGAGCACGCCTCGATCGTGGGCTTCAAGCACCACCTCCACAAGTTCATGCCGTATGAGCGGTCGCTCTATGTGGACGCGGACATCGTCTGGTGCCGCGATCCCGAGCCGTTGTGGCGGCAGCTTCGCGCCTACACGTTTACTGCTACAGGCCTCGAACGCGCTGATTTTTTCTTTGGCGGGCCGAAGGGATGGGAGGTCCTTATAGACATCCTGCTCAATCGGAGGCGGCGCACGATGGAGCGATTCGGCATCACGCATCTTCCGCGCGTACAGGCCGGGATGATCTACAGCGGGGATCGTAATACGGCCGAAGCCGTGTGCCGGACGGCTGCCGAGCTACTAGAGCGGCGAGAGGACACCCATTTTCGCAGCCGCCTCAGTGAGGGGCGGAGTGAGGAGTCGTGTGAATGGAGCCTCGCAATGGCCATGAGTCGCCACGACCTGCCCGTGCTCCCCTGGTTTCAGGGACAGCTCAGTCCGCAGCTCGACTTCATCGAAGGCTTGACGAACTACGACCCGGACTTCCGGGAAGTACGTTATACGTACTACTCCGATCGCTTCGTCTACTCGCTGCGCGGCATCCGTCACTGTAAACTACGGAATGCGTTGATCAGGCTGATTACTCGCCTACCGGGGCGGGGTGATTATATCGAGTTTACGCCCATCTCCCTGCACTTCGGCTGGCTCCATTTCAAGAAGCCGTTCTACTCGTTTTCCGATCGCGTTTGGGCCGAGAGTACCGGTCGTACCGAGCCGGCGCTCGCAAAAGCTGGCTAGCCCTGCGCCGGTCGCGGCAGCGACCTTCAATGCGCCAGCGCCGTCAGTGAATATCCATCGGCCATGCCGGCCGCGACGGTCGATCCGCCGGCGTCGTCCGCCGGCGTCGTCCGTGGGCGTCGATTGACCGGTGCCGTCAGCGCCGCGTCGCTGCATGCCAGAGGTATTCCAGTTCGGGCTGAAAGCCCATCGTGAAGGCCACGAGGACCGCAGCGAGAAGAACGAACGGGTGGAGAATAAGTGCTGCGGCCGTGATCGTCAACGAGATGCGCGACACCGCACTCATATCGACGAGGGTCTGCAGCAGTGCGGCGAGTTCGACGAGGATCCACGCGGCGGCCAGTCCGATCGCCACACCCAGACCTGCCTTCGGCGTTGCGGCAACGACCATGGCCCCGATCATGACCAGGAAGATGGGCCAGCGTGGCCATACAACGAGCATGAGGACCTGGCTCGGCGTAACGCCGTGATATCGACTCGACAGGAGGGATAGCAGTACGGTCCACATCAAAAGGCCCGCGACATAGACGCACCCGACGAGTACGACGAGGATGAGAGGCCGGGCGAGCAGCGTCACGATAGCACTCTGGACCCCTGCCGACAACCAGCTCAGACCGAGAGAGAACAGCGTAAACTTGCGTACCGTGTCAGCCAGTGCAAACGCCGTGAGTCCGCCTGCCGTGCCCAGGCAGGCAAGTAGGACCATGCTGACACCCAGCAAGACGTCCCGTCCCTCGCGAACGGCCTCGCGGAAGAAGAATCGTGCCTGGAAGTAGCGCGGCACCATGTGCCGAAAGCGGGGTGAAAGGGCGTAGATGATTCCGAGTGCAGAAAGTACGCCCCATCCGAGCAGGGTCGTCCACGGCGGGGATGACGGGGGCGGAACGCCGGTGTCGAAGGCGAACATGGCATGCCGTCGCTCGAACGTGCCTTCGACGACGTCGAGCGCCGGCCTCGGCGTACCATCCGCGGCATGCAGTCCGTAACGTCGCACGAATGGATCGTCCAGATCATACGCTGCACCTACATTCCCTCGTCGCACGTCCCGCCAGCGATACACGAAAACGACGTGCGGGGTCACGCCCGACGTATCACCGAGAAGCATCGGAAGATAGCGCTCGAAATACCTGGCCTGACGTTCAGGGGAATCGGGTACCCGCAGTCCGCGCAAGGAATCACTCCGAACCCACCATCCCAGTGCGCCGACGCCCGGTCTCGGACGTCCCTCGACCGATGTCCACCCCTGCAGCCTCCCGATTGGGTCGTCCACGTCCATCAACTCCACGAGGACGACATCGACGACGTGAGAGCAGGCGTCATCCCCCACGAAGCGACCTGTGTAATAGGAAATCACCCGGCCGGAAGTACCCGTCCGAAGACGCTCAGTCAACGCCTCGAAATACGCACAGGACCCCGGATCCGACGTATCGCTCCGGCGCGCGAGCCCGACGCCACGGACGGATGCATGTGCCCGGGCACGCGCCGCGGCCGTATCGACCAGCGCCAGTGCGTAGCCCAACGTGTCCAGCAGGCGCTGGGCGGCTAGACCCGTGATCGGGAGATCCAGGTACAGCTGCAGCCCAAGCGAGTCTGCCGTCGCGAGGATACGCTCTGAAATCGACAGGTCCGTTCGTACGGCTTCTACCCCCATAGCGGACATGGTGCGAAGGTCGGCTTCGGCCGCGGCAACACCGTCCGGTACACTCCAGACAACGCCCTTCAGCGGGTCGGACTGGCCGAATGCGGCCGGTGGCGGAGGAAGCACCCATACCGTCAGCATGGCGGCACAGAAGAGTAGTCGGACCATCAGTACGGATGAAGGATGCAGGTAGAGGAGAGATCCGCGTCTCACGGCGGAGCCACCATATATAGTACGAAGGGAACCGGAATATCTAGCAGCGTGATCGGTGTACGATCATCTTAGAACCGGGGCGCGTCCGTCACCAGCCGGTCTAATATCCTGCGGCCAGTTGTTTTATGGAGAAGCCGCGCCTCATCGGAGGAGGCGCGGCTTCTTCATCTCTGCCCCGCCGCTCGTGGCGGTGCAGCATGAACCACATGCGGCGCCCGGGTGGTCTACCCGGACAGTGTGGACCTTGCTCAGGGGTCCGGCTGTGGTCTGGAGGACTCGTCGAACCGTTCTCAGTCCATCATTTTCCGGAGGAAGGCCGGCGTATCCGTGTTGTCCTTTCGAATACGCTCAGGCCGATCGCGGAGATCGTCGACCTGGAGCCGCTTTATTTTGGCGGATTCGCTCGACCCATCCGCCTGGTCCTCCGCGTTTTCACCCGCCTCGTCTTCTCCCTGTGCGTCGTGCAGCGTGGACCGCCGTTCGTAGGCCGGTTTGTCGAGATGCTTCAGGTTGTCTTCTCCCTTGTAATGGAACACGGGGCCACCCTGATTGAGCGGGACGGTCCTCCGCATGCCCTCACCCGGCTGATTCTTCTCGCGGTCGAATCCCGTCGCAATCACCGTGACGCGCAGTTCTTCGCCCATCGTCTCATCGATGACGGTACCGAAGATTACCTCCACGTCCTCGCCCGCCTCCTTCTGGATGATGCTTGTTGCGGCCGTGGCTTCGCGAATGCCGAGGGACTTGCCGGCGGTAATATTGACAAGCACGTTGCGCGCGCCGGCGATGGAGAGGCCGTCGAGAAGGGGGCTCGATATAGCCTCAATCGCCGCCGTCTCCGAACGGTTTTCACCGGTAGCCGTAGAGGCCCCCATGAGAGCCGTGCCGCCCCCCTTCATCGTCGTCTTCACGTCCGCGAAATCGAGGTTGATGAGCCCGTGTACCGTGATGAGGTCCGAGATACCCCGCGTCGCGTTGTAGAGCACGTCGTCAGCCATTGCGAAGGCATCGAGGAGGCTCGTGGTTTCCTCCGCGATGTCCAGCAGCCGCTCGTTGGGCACGATGATGAGCGTGTCCACGTGCTCTCTCAGGAGTGAGATGCCCTCTTCGGCCGTCTTACGGCGACGCGTTCCTTCGCAATCGAACGGACGCGTGACGATGGCGACGGTAAGGATGCCGAGCTTTTTGGCAATCGCCGCGACCACGGGGGCTCCGCCGGTGCCCGTTCCACCGCCCATTCCCGCGGTGATGAACACCATGTCGAATTCCTGCAGCCCGTTTTCGATTTCCTTGCGGTTTTCCTCCACCGCTTCGGCACCGATGCTCGGCCGTGCTCCGGCTCCGAGCCCCTTGGTGAGGTCCGAGCCGGCTTGCAGTTTCATGGGCGCCTGGTTCGCCTGAAGCGCCTGGGCATCCGTATTGATGGCGATGAATTCAACGCCCTGGATCCCGCGGTCGATCATGTTGTTAACGGCATTTCCTCCGCCGCCTCCAACGCCGACCACGCAGATCTTCGCATCATCGCCTATCGAGTCGTCGAACGAGAAGCGAGAGCTGAAAGAATTTTCCATTGGGTCCTCCAGTTTCGGTAATTCATGTGGTTCATTGAGCCGACGACGGCGGACAAACAGATCAAGTTGAGCATACTTGCTGCCGCGCGTGTCGGTATTGGGATTCATGTGCTTTTAGAGTTCGTCAAACCAGCTTTTCATCCGGCCGGCAATCTTGCCGACGAGGGATTGACCGGGCACCGGATCCCTGGCGACGCGGCGCCCCATATCGCCTCCGAGGGGTGTCCCTGTGACGGCATCCGGTCGAAGTCCGTAGAGGACGAGTCCGACGGCCGTCGAAAACTTGGGGTCGCTGACCTCCTGGACCATCCCACCAGCAAGTCCCATCGGAGTACCGACCCGCGTCTCCATGCCAAGCACCTCGGCCGATAATTCCGAGGTCCCCGGGATGAGCGATCCGCCGCCTGTGAGGACGACGCCGGCGGCGAGGTGTCGCGCGTACCCGCTCCGCTTGATTTCGATGGCCGCAATCTCGAGGATTTCTTCCATGCGTGGCTGGATAATCTGTGCCAGCGTGCTGCGCCCGATGCTTTTTTCCGGTCTCCCTCCGAGCCCCGGTATCGTGATTTCCTCGTCTTCGCCCACCAGGTCTACGAGCGCCGTTCCGAACTGACATTTGAGCTGTTCGGCCTGATCTCGCATGACGCCGAGCCCGCGTCGAATGTCGTCGGTGACCTTGTTTCCGGCAATCCCGATCACCGCCGTATGCCGGATGGTATTGTCCTCAAACACGGCGATGTCGGTCGTCCCCCCGCCGATGTCGATGAGCGCAACGCCGACCTCCTTCTCATCCTGGTGCAGGACGGAGAAGGACGAAGCGAGAGGCTCGAGCACGATGTCCTCCACCTGATAGCCCGCCTTTTCGATGCAGCGATAGATGTTCTTGGCGGCAGAGACAAGGCCGGTGATGATATGGACGTTGGCTTCGAGACGGACCCCGCTCATTCCCACGGGATCCGCAACGCCGTCCTGTCCGTCGACGATGAACTCCTGCGGAATCACGTGCAGAATTTCACGGTCCGCCGGCATCGCCACGTGGGTCGTATCCTCAAGGAGCCGCTGCACGTCGCGATGCGAGATCTCGCCGTCTCGATTGGAGATCGTGATCACGCCGCGGCTCTGGAAGCTCTGCACGTGGTCGCCGGCGATGCCCACGATCACCGTTCGCACGGTCACGCCCGCAGCGCGTTCGGCCTCTTCCACCGCAAACTGTACGGCCGAAACCGTCTTGTCGATGTTCACGACCACGCCGCGATTGAGTCCATCCGACTCGGCCACACCGACGCCGAGAATATTTATGCGGTTGAGGTCGTCGACGGCTGCGACGACGGCACACACTTTCGTCGTGCCGATATCGACGCCTACTACAATGCGTTCATTCATCGTCATTTCCATAGGGGCACCCGAGGGTATAAGTCAGCTTTCTCTCGTGACAATCTGGCTGTCAAAACGGAGGTCGATGGTTTCAAACATTCGTTCTGGTCGCGTCAGGACGGCTTTCGTCCAGAAGGCATTCAGTCGTTCAAATTGTTCTTCAAAGTTGGTCGTACCGAGCCGCACCTCGACGGAACCCTGCGTTCCCGCCGGTGCGGTGTGAAGCATGATCTCGCCCTGGGGACCTACTTCGATCGTGGAGAGGAGCGCGTCGACGCTCGGATCCAGCGTGTCGAAAGAGCCCAAGAGATCGCGTACCGGGGTCGCGTCGATAGGCATCGAGGGATGCTCCGGGAGCGTGACTCCACGAAGCAAGGGGACGTCGTAGACGGCGCCTTCGACGATGGGCATGACGTAGCCGTGGGCATCGAGATAACCGGCCGGCGCCCCGCCTGGGCCTAGTGCCAGCACGACGGGCGTGCGCTCGATGACCTCGATGCGCACGGTGCCCGGCGGGCGTCGACGTACGTGGGAGCTGCGTACCCACGGATGGCGGAGCGTTCTATCCGCGATAACAGTCGGGTCCACATCGAGGAGCCGCCCTCCGGAATCCACCCTCGCCATCGCGAGGATGGCCTCTTCGTCGGCGTGGCGGGCGCCCTCGACCTCAACGCTGTGCACGATCAGGCCGTCCATCCAGCTCCAGCCCACATACGTCAGTCCCATCATCGCGATGCTGATCGCGGCGACGGCCATGAGCCGGATGGACGATGTTCTTTTTTTCTTTCTCATGTCGAGGTCTGTGGTTATCGCTGTTCGAGCAGTTCGAGCAGCTTTCGTCCGTATCGCCAGATGTCGCCGGCACCCAGCGTGATGACCGTATCGTTGGCCCGGACGAATTCCGCGAGAAACACCGGCAGCTCCGTTTTGTCGCCGACGTAATGCACGTTCCGATGCCCGTACGTCTTGGCCAGGTCTGCCAGGCTCTTGCCGTTCACACCTTCGATCGGGTCTTCGCGAGACGCGAACACGTCTGTCATCACGAGGACGTCCGCGTTAAAAAATGCGCGCGCAAAGCTCTCTTTGAAGTCACGGGTCCGACTGTACAGGTGCGGCTGGAAGACCGCTATGATGCGCCGACCCGGCCACCCCTCGTGGGCGGCCGCCAGCGTTGCCGTGATTTCCGTCGGGTGGTGCGCGTAATCGTCGATGAGCAGCACGTCGTGCACGTGCCCTACTTTCTCGA
>JBBDTI010000088.1:0-16351 GCA_040904565.1 Rhodothermales bacterium | reverse complement strand
AGATTGCGTAATCATGTGTACACCTGTTTTTTCGGTTGGATCACTTGGGCGGAACGGGATGTCGCTCCGCTCAAGGTTGGCTGCCTTTGCCGGTCGCCATTCTCGGTCAGTTGGATGGATCGAGGTGTCCGTACAGCTTCGCGCGCACCTCATCCCGAAACGCGGTGTGGCAGGAGGTGCATCCGTTCTGGATGCGCGTGTAGGCGTTTAGAATGTCTACCAGGTCTCGTCTTTCGGCGGCATCGACGAGTTCGACCGCCACGCCGTGCACGTGCTGGTCGAAGCCCACAAACTGCTGGAACCGTTCATCGAGTGCCTCCCGGATGGCCGCCATCTGCTCCGGGGGTACTCTCGGATGGCCGGCGATGGCCTGTGCGCCGTTCCGGATCATCTCATAATCCTCGTGCCACAAACCGTCGTTGATACGATTCATGTCCTGGCCGAGCGCCACCATCAAATACTTGAGCGGGCGGACCTGGGGGGAGTCCGGCTCCGCTCTTTGCCGAGCGTCTTGCGCACTCGCGGCGCCCACGGCCAGCGTGGTCGCCATTACGATTCCGGTGATGAGCTTTGCCGTGGAGCGGCCGATACGCCGGCGGTGCATGTGCTTTGGTGAGTTCATGACGAGTGTACTGTTTGGTGGTCAGGCAGTGAATGCGGAGCGGATCCGCAAGGTGACGTCGTCGACGACGGTATAGAAGACCGGAATGATGACCAGTGTGAGCAGGGATGACGCCGTCAATCCCCCTATTATGGCTACCGCCATGGGCGAAAACCGTTCGGCACCCAGTGCCCATTCCAGCGCTAGTGGGAGCATGCCGATGATGGTGGAGAAGGACGTCATCATGATGGGGCGAAAGCGGACGCTCACGGAGTCGAATACGGCATCGATTCGGGAACTTCCGGCGCGGCGTGCTTCCAGAATGAAATCCAGCAGGATGATGGAATTGTTGACGGCGATGCCGATCAGCAGGACGAACGCCATGAGCACGGCGAGCGATACGACCTTGCCTGCGGCGAGAAGCGCCGCCGCGACGCCGATCAGGACCAGCGGTACGGCGAACATCACCGTCAGCGGGTGCACGAAGGATTTGAACTGGGCGACCAGAAGCAGGTAGATGGCGATCAGGGCCATCAGAAGCGATCGCACCATCTGACCGCTGGTTTCCTCGAGATCGGACATTTCGCCGGCGAACGTCAGGCTGTACCCGGGCGGCAGCTCCATATCGGCGACCGCGTTTTCCACGTCGGCGGCCACGTGACTGAAGGAACGGCCGTAGTGGAATCCGCTCACGTTCGCCGTGGTCGTCAAGGCCTCACGGGTCACGAGATTGGGTGCCAGCGCCCAGGAAGGTTCGGCCATCGACGCCAGCGAAAGACCCGGACGAGGGCGCAGTGAAAGCACGTCGTCCAGGTCTTGCCGGCTCTCGGGCGCGTAGCGAACGACGATGGGGTAGGTCGTTCCATCGAGGCCGTCGAGCTCCGTCACCGGCAGCCCCTCGACGGCCGCGTACGTAGCTCCCGCAAGCTGCGAGGGCGTGAGTCCGAATCGCGCCGTCTGGAGCCTGTCTACGGTGAGGCGCACCTCGGGGCGGTCCATCGTCCACTCCCGGTATACGTTGACCGCGCCGGGAACGCCGCGCATTCGCTCGGCAACCTGGACGGCCAGGCCGTCCAGCACGCCCAGATCCGGTCCCGAAAGCCGGACGGTGAGCGGGGCGGCCGTCGTGGATTTCGCGGTGCCGCCCATTTCTTTCACCACGGCCGTTCGGATCCCCGGTATGCCCGCGATACGGGCGCGAAGCCGGTCCTCAATGGTCCAGATCGTTTCGGGGCGTTCCTTGCGAGAGACGAGATCCACGGTCAGGAACGCCTGCTGCACGCCCATCGCCCCCGCATCCCCCAGGTAGGAGGCTTCTGGCTCGAAGCCGACCTGTGCCGTGTAGGTGACGACGTGGGGTTCCGCCTCCAGCAGTCCTTCGACGCGTTCTACGATGCGGAGCGTCTCGTCGAACGACGTGCCGGGCTCCGTTTCCAGGGATACGAAGAACGACCCGGAGTCGAGCCGTGGCAGGACTTCCATGCCGCGCGCGCCCAACAGGGCCAGGCTGGCGATCAGCAGCAGGCCCAGTCCACCCAGCGTGGCCGCTCGGTGCTTGAGCCCGAAGCGAAGCACGGCAAGGTACCCGTCGCGCAGCCGGTTCATGGCCCGCTCGAACCAGCCGGTGGTCCGGCGCGTGAAGGTTTTTTCCCACTTTCGCTCGCCGCCGAGAATCAGGGCGGCGAGCAGCGGAATCAGCGTGACCGCGGCCAGGAGCGAGGATGAGAAGGCGAAAATCATCGTCGTCGCGAGGGGACCGAAGACCTTGCCTACGAATCCGGTGAGAAAGAGAAACGGCAGGAGGACGATGAGGGTCGTCAGGAGGCCGGCCAGGACGGCAAAGAAGACCTCCTGGGTGCCCACGGCGGCCGACTCTTCCATCGATCGATCGGGCGCTTCGGAACGGTGCCGCGCGATGTTCTCCAGGACGACCACCGAAGCGTCCACCACGATGCCCACGGCCAGAATGACGGCCGAGAGCGTCACGAGATTGAGCTCCATCCCCATAAGCTGCATCAGCGCCAGTGTCAGCAGAAAGCTCATGGGCATTGAGATGGAGACGATGAGCGCACCCCGGAGGCTGCCCACGAAGAGGAAGATCACCAGGCTGGCGAGCAGCAGGGCACTGAGGATGCTGCTTCCCATATTGTCTACGACGACGTTCGTGAACGACGCCTCCTCCGTCGCGACCTCGACGGTGAGATCGGGATAGCGCGCGCTAAGCTCCGGCACGAGCGCCGCGACCCGCTCGACCACTTCCACGGTGTTCGCATCCTGCCGTTGAAGGATCTGAAGGGCCACGGCCTCACGGCCGCCGACGCGGAATGAGCTTCGGCGATCGGCCGATCCGCGTTCCACGCGCGCCACGTCGCCGAGGAGGATACGCTGTTCACCCCGTTCGGCGACGGGCAGCCGGGCGAGGTCGTCTACCGTCGCCACGGTCTCGTCGAAGCGCAGAAGCAGCTCGCGACGCGACTGGTCGATGCGACCGGCCGGCGCGGACACGTTGCCCTCCTGGATTGCTGCGGAGACGGCCGAAAGCCCGAGTCCGGCCGCCTCCAGGCGATCGCGGTCCACGAGTACGTTGATCTGCGCGCGGGCCCCTCCGAACACGTCGACGGCGGCCACGCCCTCCATGCGCTGCAGAAGGGGCTCCAATTCGTCCTCCGCGATGCGGCGAACCTCCCCCAGATCGTATCGATCCGTCGGCGATCTTACGGCGAGGATTACGACCGGCTTGTCGGAGGTGGAAAACTTGAGGACGCGCGGTTCTCCGATCGCGGCGGGGAGTGTTCCCCGTATGCGGCTGATGGCATTCTGCACGTCCACCGCGACGAGGTCGACGTTGAAGTCGTACCCAAACTCGGCGGTGACGACGGAGAGGCCGTCCTGGCTCTTGGATGCGACGTTGACGATACCGTCCAGCGAGGCGATTTCCTCTTCGATGGTCTCCGAGACGTCCTTCGCCACGTCCACCGCGGTCGCGCCCGGGAACGGCGTGACGATATTGACGAGCGGCGGCGCCGTGTCGGGAAAGAGGGCTACGGGGAGGCTGATCCACGCAAGCGTCCCGAATACGAGCACGGCAAGGGACACGGCGATGACCGTGTATCGTTTATCGATGGCGAATTGGGCCCAGTTCATAGGTTTTCTTCTTCCGATGTGAGCACGTCGGCGACGACGTTCAAGCGGTCGCCCTCCTGGAGATTCGTGGCGCCGGAAACGACGATGAGGTCGTCCGGCCCGACGGCGCCGATGATCTGCTGCATGCTGCCGCGCTGCACGCCGAGCTCGACGAAGACGACGTCAGCGGTCCCGTCGTCGGCGACGCGAAAGACGCGAGGTTGCCCGGTACGCAGGTCGATGGCCGACGAGGGCACCATGACGGCGTCGGCCTGATCGTTGACTCGAAACGTCACCGGCGCCGTGCCGCCGGCAGGCTGGTCGGCAAGGCACGACGGCGGTACGTCGACGTAGACCCGCACGCTGCGGAACGGCTCGCGTACGGACGTATCAATGGTGCCGACCACGCCTTCGACGCTCCCGCACGTTCGGGATGCGATCACGGCCGGAGTGCCCACAGCGATGCCTTTTGAGAGGTCGCCTTCGAGTACGTCGACGCGTACGCGGCGGCGCCCCGCACTGAGTGAGAGCACGGGTTGTCCCGGCATCACCGTCTCGCCTGCCGTCCGCTCGATTCGGCCGACCACGCCGCCGGTCGTCGCGCGAAGAACGGCGGCTGAGACGACTCCGGCCGCTTCTTCCGTCGCGGCGACCGCGGCGTCCCGAGCACGAAGCGCGTTTTCGTAGGCGAGCCTGGTCTGGTCGCGGCGGCTGCGGGACACGGCGCCCCTGGCCAGCAGCCGTTCGTCAATCGCCAGCTCTGCTTCCCAGTGGCTGAGGTTTACCTCGGCCTTCTCCAATTCTGCGCGAGCACGTTCCTGCCGCGCGCGCATCTCGGGTTGGTCGAGCGCTGCCAGTCGGTCGCCGGGCCTGACGTGCCGGCCTTCTCGCACGTATACGTCGGCAAGCGTGCCGCCGATGTGGAAGGCGAGGTCGACGTCGGATTCGCCTTCGACCGTCCCGAGATATCGGATCTCTTCGTAGACGCTGTCAACCGTCGGGGGGCTTACCGACACGGCGACGGCAGGCACAAGGCGCTCGGCCTGATCGACGGTGGGTTCGCGTACGGCGGATACGATGATCCACAGGGCGAGGACCGACGCGGCGCCAACGGTTGTGAATATGAGAAGTCGCTTTTTCATTCTTCTTTACCGATTAGGTGGAGTACGCTGGACGGCGTAAGCGTACCGGCCAGAACGTCTCTTTGGAGTCGTATGGTAATGGCGAGTGCTTTCGCGGCGGCAAGCTCCCCGCGAGCTGCGGCAAGGCGCCCCTCGGTGTCGAGGAGATCGCTGAGCGTCAGCCGGCCTTCTTCGTGCGCCGCCGCCTCGATGCGGTAGGTCTCCTCCAGATGGCGCACGCGGGCTTCGTTGGCGACAGAGCGTTCGTAGGCTTCCCGCTCCCGGTTGGCGAGATCTCGCGCCGCGTTCGCAAATTCCCGCTCGGCGGCGATCAGCGCCTCCTCGCGCTCGTTGACCGTCGCCCGTTCGACCTGCCGCAGGACCTGCTGGCGCGGTTGAAAGAGCGGTACGCTCAGGCGAATGCCGCCGTAAAGGTCGTCGTCGAAGGAGAAGTCACTGCCCGCCCGCAGCCGCTCGGCGGCGAAGAGCTCGATGGCGGGAAAGGAGGATCGATCGGCCTCACGGGCAGAGAATCGGGCCGCCTCCAGCGTCTTGCGTGCCAGCGTGACGCGGGGCGAGGCCGCCGGATCGACGGCGGCGGGCGATGCTTTTGCGGCGACGAGAGGGAATAAGGCGATGTCTTCAATGTCCAGCGTCTCCGGCATGTTGAGCGTTCCGGAAAGTTCGAGAAGAACGGATGCTACGTCGTTGCGTGTCTTCCGGAGGTCGGTTTCTGCGCTGAGAACGACTTCGGCGATGCGCAGCAGTTCGACGTCCGGCACGCGGCCTTCATCATGCAGGGCCGTCAGTTCGGCGCGCCGTTCGTTCAGGGCATCGAGTCGATCCTGCTGCGCGTCCCGGATGCTCGTGAGGTGGGCGAGATGCACGTAAGCCGTCGTAACGCGTTCTACCGTTTCCATCCGGGCCAGATCGTACTCCACACCGGCGGCTTCTGCCAGCGCCTGCGCCGAGCGCCGGGCGGCGCGGCCCTGTCCGAAATCAAAGACCGTCCACGAAAGATTGAACGAGACCTCCTGAATCTGATCGTCGAGGGGCGGAAAGACGCCCTGCTCGCGAATGGGGGTCACGGTCAGCGGATACTGCGATAACGTGGACGAGGCCGTCACACGGGCGCTCGGAATGTATTCGGAAGAAAGGGGACCGGAGGCGGCCAGCGCGGCTTCATGACGCGCGCCGGCCCGGCGTACGTGGGTGCCTGCTTCGAGCGATCGGGCTATCGCCGCCTGAAGCGTAATCGGCCGGTCCTCGTGCTGCGCCTGTACGGTCGGCGTGTAGATGAGGAGAATCCCTGCGATGAGCCACGTCGGCCATCTACGTTGCGGCGCATGTCGGCGTATGAGCATCCCGGTATTGCGTAGTGAGTGAATGTTTACTCACTCAATGAATCGAAACCTGTAAAGTTCTTCGTTCAACAAGTCTTCATCAGATTAATTCTTGGCGGGCAGCCGGAATGGAGGAGCGCCGCGGCCCTTTCGTGATATCCGCGACGCGACGAGCGCCCCGACGACGCATCCCGTGAAGATGAGGCCTTCTATGCCGGCGAGGACGACCTGGGTCGTTCGTCCGAAGCGCACGTCCCCGAAGTAGCTTCCGATGGCGTCCAGCTCAAGCCTTGACTCCGAGAATGACTGGGCGAGCAGATCGAGGCTGCCTCCCAGCAGGTGCCCCCCCGAAAGGGCGATCATCACGCCGACGGCGGCGCCCATCGCGCACGCCGCTGCTACGGGGCGCCACCAGGCCACCGCGTCGGTGCCGCCACCGAGGTGCGCTCCGAGTCCGACGGCGAATCCGAGCGCCGCTCCTTCCATTCCACCCGTGATGCCTGACGGGGTCCGTCCGAAGAGCAGGCTGAATGCGTCGACGCCCAGCAGTTTCACGCTTCCGCCCACGAGCATGCCGCCTACCACCGCACCGACGATGCGCCAGGCCGATCTGCCCGTCCGCCCGCCCGCGGCATAGTCGGCCGCCGCGATCCCCGCACCTATTCCGAACCCTCCCACGGTACCCAGGACGCCGGCGAGACTGACCAGTACGAGCAGCACGGAGGCGGTACCGAGATCCTGATCGATGGGCGCATAGGCGATGCCGAAACCGTACAGCAGTCCGCCCAGGAGTCCGGCTACCGCACCTCCGACCAATCCGGCGAGCGCCGTCGCCAGGGCTTCCGAGAGCGTCGAATCGCCTGGAGACTTTGTACCACCCGCGACGGCCTCGGGAGCGTCGGATCGGTCATCGCCGGTCGAAATCTCCGCGATGAACCGGTACCCGTGCCGGGGGACCGTCTGGACGTACCGCGGATTCGAGACGTCGTCTCCGAGCTGCCTGCGAATTTCCTTGATGCACTGGGTGAGGGCGCCGTCGCTCACGACGACGTCATCCCACACATCCTCAAAAAAGCGATCCTTCTCGACGAGCCGCCCGTGCTCCCGCACGAGCAGGACGAGTGCGTCGAAATACCTGGGGCTCAGGTCGAGACGTGCTCCGTCCTGGAGGAGCTCCCGGTTCGTGACGTCGAGCGTGAAGTGGCCGAAGCGGATAATCGAGGGTTCCTGCACGATGCTCACGAAATGCTCAGATGTCGCTCATGCCGCTCACGAGCTCTGGCGGCATATTACGGGCCGACGCTGAGCCCTGCAATGCGGGAGGGATATCCAACATCAATCCAAAAGAAAAGTCGACCATGAAGATAAAACACGACATCGAGGAAGCGATCGGAGACCCTGCGGCGCTCGAACGCCTCTATAGAACCGCACGGAGCGCCGGAGACGACGACGCTTTTATCGAGGCACTGCGACAGCTCGCAGCAGAACAGCGGGAAGACGTCGTCCTCAAAGCCTGGGCGCACCGGCTCGACGTAGCGAGGGTAGATGATGAGGTGGAGGATGGCCCCGACCGGCGCTGGTGGACGATCGTCGGCGCGAGCGTGCTGCTCGGTCTCGGGAGTGCCCTGCTGGCGGGCGGCGAGCCGCCCGTCCCTGTTCCGGACGAGGCGAACCTGCTGTTCTGGGTGGGGTGGGGGCCGCTCGTGGCGGTTGGGCTCCTGGGCTTTCTGGCATGGAGCCAGTATGTGACGCAGCGCCTTTCAACAAGGCATCTGACCGGGTACGCCGCCGCCGCTACAGCCATCGTGGCAGCCTCCCTCTACGTGGGGCTCACCCTCGGAGCGCGAACCGATGACGCCGCCTTTCTCGGTGCCATCCACCTGCTCTTCGTTTCCTGGGCCGTCGTCGGTGCTGCGCTGTGTCTCGGCTACTCCGATCCCGCGAGGCAGTCCTTCGCCTACCTCGTCAAGTCCGCCGAGGCCGTGTTGACGGGTGGTATCTTCTTCGGAGCGGGACTGATCTTTGTTGGACTGACCTACGGCATCTTCGCAGTACTCGGCATCGAGCTCCCCGAGAAAGATCTTGTGGTGGTCGCGGCCTGGGCCGTGGGCGCCATCCCGCTGCTGGCCATCGGTACCGTGTACGACCCGGCGGCGTCTCCCGCGGCACAGCTCGAACACACTGGGCACGCCGCGCAGGCCGGTCTGTCGCGCACGCTCCAAATCCTCGCCCGGCTCATCCTGCCGCTTGCTCTGGGCGTTCTACTCGTCTACGTCCTGTGGTTCATTCCGGTCTACTTCTGGAAGCCGTTCGAGGAGCGGGACGTGCTGATCGTCTACAACGCCACTATCCTGGCCATCATGGTGCTGCTGGCCGTCGTCGTTTCCGGACCGGTCGACGCACGCTCGGTCGGGGGGAGGCATTTATTCCGATACGCCGTCCTCGGCCTGGGGCTGCTCACGCTGATTCTGAACGGGTACGCCCTGGCGGCGGTCGTCAGCCGCACGGTCGAGTCCGGCCTGACGCCCAACCGGTTTGCGGTGATCGGGTGGAACGTCACGACGCTGATGATCCTGGCCGGCGTGGGCGTCCGGCTCTGGAGAGATCGCGCTCGGCCCTGGACGACCGTCTTTCGCGAATCGATGGGTGGGCTCGCGACGCTGGCCGCCGTATGGGCGGTCGTGCTGCTGCTCGCCCTGCCGTTTTTCGGCTAGGCGCTGCCGTTATTGGCCGGGCAGGTAGCACGATGCCCCGCGCGACGCGTTATGCGGTTGGAGCGTGAAAGACGCGGTGAAAGTACGGTGCGTTCGCGTCGTCCGGATGGCGCTGCAGGCTCTTGTAGACGCCCTGCAGCAAGGCGTCCGGTGTGAAGGGTTTGCTGAGGTAATCGTCGAATCCGGTCTTCAAGAAGCGTTCCCGGTCACCCGGGAGCGCGTGCGCCGTTAGCGCGATGATCGGCACGTTTTCGTAGGAGGGATCCGCCCTCAACGCGTGAAGCACGTCGACGCCGGAACGGCCGCTGCCAAGGTTGATGTCGCACAGCACCAGGTCATACGGCAACCGCTCTGCCTTGCGAATAGCCTCCTCGCCGTCGAACGCCAGCGTAACGTCGCCCGTTACGGACAGTACGCTTTGCAGCAGGAGGGCGGTTTCCGGATTGTCTTCGACCACGAGAATGTGCGCTTCGGTCCAGTCCGGGTGAGTCGTTTCGGGGAGGTCGCCGGCGGATTTCGAGGCGTCTGGATGTTCCGTTCCGATCTGCGGGAACGACACCGTGAAGGTGGAGCCCTCCTCTTTGCTGCTCTCGACGTGAATGGCGCCCTCCATCAGATCGACGAGACGCTTCGTGAGGGCAAGTCCAAGTCCGCTCCCCTCGTGGCTGCGCTGCAGTCCGACGGATTCCTGCCGAAACGCGTCGAATAAATGCGGCAGGAACGCTGGATCTATTCCGATGCCCGTGTCCCTGACGTGGATCTCGACCGTGCCGTCGTTGGCGTGTACTCTCACTTCTACGAAGCCGCTGTCCGTAAACTTGATCGCATTGCCGACCAGGTTCTGGAGCACGCTGTTGAGCGCACCCCGATCGAGGCGGGCCAGGGCCGCGCGCCCGGAAGCGCTGCAGGCGTACCGTAGCGCCAGTCCCTTTTCGGCGGCGTGCGCCTCGAAGAATTGGGCCGCTTCCTCGACCTCGCGCGAAACGTTGAGCTCATCAAGCTCGATCGTCATCTGCTGTGATTCGAGCTGTGCAAGGGAGAGGACGGCGTTGAGCGTATCCATCAGGCGCCGCCCGCTCCGCTCGATCACCTGAGCGTGGTGCGCCTGGTTTTCAGAGAGTTCGTCGGCCAGCATAGAGGCATAACCGATGACCGCGGTAAGCGGCGTGCGCAGCTCGTGGCTCATGTTTGCCAGGAAGGCGGACTTCAGCTGCGCCATCTCTTGGGCCTCGTCCCTCGCCTCACGAAGGGCGCGTTCATACTCTTTCCTTTCGGTGACGTCCGCGAGAAAGACGGTGTACTTACGCTGCTTCTCGAACACGAATTCGCTGACGGAGAGGGAGATCTCTATGCGTGCCCCGTCTTTTCGAACACCCATCATGTCGTGACCCGTCCCAACGTCTTGCCACGACAACCCGTCATCGGACGACCGATCCGGGCCATGCTGCGCGTATGGCGGAAGCAGCATGGTGATGCTCTTTCCCAATACCTCATGGGACAAATACCCGAACAGCCGCTCCGCGGCACTGTTGAATTTTTCGATGGAGCCGTGGCGATCCGTAACGATAATTCCCTCCGCGGCCGTCTCGAGTATTGTACGCTGGTGCCGTTCTTTATCCTCGAGCACTTCAAGCTGGTAGCGGATGTGGCATGCCATTTTGTCGAACGCTCGCGCCAATACGCCGATCTCGTCGGATCGTGAAGTGGGCAGGTCAATGTCCCAGCTTTCCTCTCCGAAGTGGGAGAGTGCGGCGGTAATATCGCTCAACGGTCGCGTCAGAAACCGTGAGAGTCCGAGCGCGATCAGGACGCCGCCGAGACTAAAAAATAAGACGATCAGGACGCTCCGTTTCTCGAGGCCATTGACGGCTTCGAGAATAATGGAGTTCGGTGAAACCACGGCCATTATGATCGTCCGGTCGGGATTGAGGATGTCGTAGGCCAGCCTATCGTAATAGGCGATGCCCGGGACGCGGGCTTGACCATGATTCCGTCGCTGCTCGACCGAATGCACTTTTTCCGAATGAATTTCCGTGGTCGCAAAGATGTCGTGGATGCCGTGTTCCAGCGTGGCGGCATCATCCCGCATCGCATAAGGTCCCCTCGGACGCGTCAGCAGGTCGCCGTCTGCGTTGGCGATGAAGAGCGACTTATCCGTGCCGACGATCGTGGTGAGGCTTTCCAGCAGGTCGCGAAGATCGATGTCGACCATGACGGCGCCGAACAGTCTGCCCTGCTTCTCAAACACGGGAATGGCGGCGCGTACCATCGGCACGCTCGTCGCGCCGTTTACGGTACCATCGATCTCGATATCCGACAGGTAAACGGAGCCGCGTTCCAGATCTGAATCTGACGGAAGGATGTCGGCCAATTGGGCCTGGGTTGCCTGCGCTGATCGATCTGCATCTTCTGGATGCTTCCCGACCGTCACGAGAATCTGAGGTGCGGCACGGAGGTCCGTGTAGCTGACCCGGACGAAAGAAGATCGATTTTCCAGGAACACCTCGAAGACATCGCGCAGCTGCGCGCGCCATTCCGAATCCAGGATGGCCGTCTCCGGATCGAGCCCCCGCCGTACGCGGGCACGCACGATGCCCTGAACCGGCGGCGTGGATGCCAGAAAGCGCACGTCCTTCGTGATGGCTTCGACGCTCGCGAGTGTCCGAACGCGGATCACTTCCGCCGTATGGGCGAGTCGCTCTGTGGACGACCTGGTAAGAGAAGTGCGCGCCTCGTGATGTACCATGTAGCCGGCCGTACTGGTCGCCAGCAGGAGCAGTCCGGAGAAGATGACTGCAATGCGTACCGCTATTCCTCGCTTCATAGATCCCGGCCAGCATTACTGAAATGATGTAATAAACGAAGATTGCCCGGCCAGGGTAGCGGGCTCATCTTTACCCTCTGGGTGTTACGATCCCGCCTAGATACCCAATCTGCGCCAGAATCATGCCAGGCGGTCGATGGGCGCCGCAGACGCAGAGGCACCGGGCGTGTCCGAATCGTTTATACATGCGTTCAGGATTCGAAAAAACTGCCTCGGAAGGCGGAAAATTCGTCCGGGTCGGCTACTGACCGGTACCGCCCCTGAATTCCGTCGGAAGATGTGGTGAGCGCTCCATCAGGTCGGCCTCGTCCGGGCCGCAGCGGCGTATGAACCCGAACCGGAGGTTATACGTGGCGTTATGAATGTGTCTTATATCCACAATCCTCTCCATACCATGTGGGAGCCTGAACCGTACGTGCTCGACCTCACGGAGGTGATTCGCCTGAATGACGACGACCTCCTTCGTATCAGTGCGGCGAATCCGGATATTCAGCTCGAGCAGAATGCTGCCGGACAGCTCGAAATCATGTCCCCTGCCGGACCGTCATCCAGCGCTCGTGCCGTAGTGCTTACCATTGCACTCGGCACCTGGAATCAGCAGCACGGAGACGGCATCGTCTTCGACGGCACGGCGGGCTTCCGGCTGCCGAACGGTGCCCTTCGGGCGGCCGACGTCGCATGGCTCAACCGCGCGGCCTGGGAACGCCTCACGCCGGACGAGCGCGAGAAGTTCGCGCATGTCGTTCCAGATTTCCTCGTGGAGATCCGCTCCCCGAGCGATCGTCTCGCCCACCTGCACCGTAAGATGGATGAATGGATCGAGAACGGCTGCCGCCTGGCCTGGCTGATCGACCCCGCGGAGCAGCACATCACGATCTACCGCACCGGCACGGATGCGGAGACCGTCGACTTTCATACCACGCTGACCGGCGAAGACGTCCTCCCCGGTTTTTCGTTCGAACCGCGAACACTGCCGTAAGCGCTCCTTCTCCGGGCGATACATTTCTGAACACAACGGTTCGACGGCTGGACCGAAACGTTCAGACGTTCTACCTTTTCGAACGGTAGTGCGTCCCATTCATCCATTCGACGGCGGAAATGGATCTGTTTAACGCGGACGGGTACTGGCTTGCCCGGTGGCTCTTCGAGCGCGGCGTGGCAGCCATTTACCTGATTGCGTTTCTCGCGGCGCGAAATCAGTTCGCGGGGGTTCTCGGGGACGGCGGACTCACCCCGATTCGAGAGCAGCTCGGGACGTCTACGTTCTGGGAGCGCCCGAGCCTCTTTTACTGGCTTTACTCCGAGCGACTGTTTCGCATCGTCGCGTGGGCCGGCATCGTTCTCTCGACGGCGGCGCTCTTCGGCATCGTGGCGTCCGCGCCCGTCTGGCTGCATATGAGCGTCTGGCTGACGCTCTGGCTCCTGTATCTATCGATCGTCAATGTCGGCGGCCGCTTCTACGGATTCGGATGGGAGACCATGACGCTCGAGGCAGGCTTCTTTATGGCGTTTTTCGGCCCGGACCACGTAGCGCCGGCGATCGTCCCGGTGCTTCTCATCCGCTGGCTGCTCTTTCGGGTCGAATTCGGCGCGGGCCTGATCAAGCTGCGCCACGACCCGTGCTGGCGGAATCTGACCTGTCTCGATTATCACTACGAGACGCAGCCCCTTCCCAATCCGCTGAGCTGGTATTTTCACCGACTCCCAAAGCCGTTTCACCGGGTTTCGGTTCTGTTCAGCCACGTCGTCCAGGTTATCGTTCCGTTTGGGCTCTTCGCGCCGCAGCCCGTCGCCGCGATCGCGGGCGGACTCATCGTCTTCCATCAATTCTGGCTGATCGTAAGCGGCAACTACGCATGGCTCAACTGGCTGACGGTGGTGCTGGCGATTCCGGCGCTGCCGGATTCGCTGCTCGCGGGCCTGTTTCCGGTTTCCGCCCCGGCGGCGCCGGCTCCTCGGCCGGCGTGGTTTGACGTCGTGTTGGCCGGCGTGGCCATCCTGACGGTGGCTCTGAGCGTCAAGCCGACGCTAAACTTTTTCTCGCCGGCGCAGCGCATGAATGCCAGCTACAATCCGCTCCACCTCGTCAATGCGTACGGCGCGTTCGGTTCGGTCACGAAGCAGCGGCATGAAGTGATTATCGAGGGGACGCGGGATGCCGAGCCGAGCCCCGATGCAGTCTGGCGCGAGTACGAGTTCAAGGGAAAGCCCGGCGATCCCGCGCGGCGTCCGTCCCAGGTCGCCCCGTACCATCTCCGGCTGGACTGGTTGATGTGGTTTCTGCCGCTCTCCGTGCGCGTGACGGAGAGCGGTGCGCGGGTGCCTGGATACGAGCGCTGGTTCGCACGACTCGTCGAGAAGCTGCTCGCAGGCGACCCGTCAGTGCTCGAGCTGCTTCGGACGAATCCCTTCCCGGACGAACCCCCTCGCTGGGTTCGCGCGCGATTCTTCCGCTACCGCTTCACGAGCGCCGCCGAGCGCAAGGAAACGGGACGTTGGTGGGATCGCTCGCTCGTGGACGAGTACCTCGATCCGATGAGTCGCCGCGATGTTTGAACCCTTGAATCGCCACACCGGTAAAATTATCGTCGGAGTGCGCGTCCGTTGCGAGGGGAGACGGTCATATATTCCAGCGTGCAGTCGATGCTTAGACGGACCCTGATCTAGCGTATTCATCAAGCCGATCCAAATTGATATGAGAACGTATCTTCTGCCCCTGGTTGCACTGATCGTCCTGCTCGCCGCGTGCGATGCTCCCTCCGACACGACGGAGACGGCCGACCGGCCCAACATCCTCTTTGTCTTCACGGACGATCATGCGGCGCACGCGATCGGTGCGTATGGAGGCAAGCTGCCTCATCCGTCGCCGCTGACGGATGTCGCGCCGACGCCGAACATCGACCGGCTCGCACGGGAAGGCATGCTCTTTCGCAATGCCTTCGTCACGAATTCGATCTGCGCGCCGAGCCGGGCGGTTATCCTGACCGGGAAGCACAGCCACCTCAACAGCGTGCCGACGAATCGGGAGACGTTCGACTCGACGCAGGTGACGTTTCCGAAGCTGCTCCAGGAGGCCGGTTACCAGACCGCCGTCGTAGGCAAGTGGCATCTCAAGTCACAGCCGATGGGCTTCGACTATTTTGACGTGTTACTCGGACAGGGGCCGTATTACAATCCGCCCATGCGGACGGCCGGAGGCGTGAACGAGCATACCGGCTACACGACCGATGTCATTACCGACAAGGCGCTCGACTTCTTGCAGAACCGTCTCGATCCGGATCGGCCCTTCATGCTGATGTATCAGCACAAGGCGCCGCATCGGAACTGGCAGCCGGGACCGGAGCATCTGACGCTGTTCGACGACGAGGACCTCCCGGAGCCGCCGACGCTGTTCGACGACTACGAAGGTCGCACGAGCGCCGCGCGGACGCAGGAAATGACGATACCCGAGCACCTGAATCGCAATGACCTTAAGCTCGATCCCCCAAACAACCTCACCGAGGAACAGATGGCGGCGTGGGCTGCCGCCTACGATCCGAAGAACGAGGCGTTCGAAGAGGCCGGACTCGAAGGCGACGAGCTCGTCCGGTGGAAATACCAGCGCTACGTGAAGGACTATCTCCGCTCGATCGCGTCGGTGGACGACAACCTGGGACGCGTGCTCGACTACCTCGACGAGAGCGGGCTCGCCGACAACACCATCGTCATTTATAGCTCCGACCAGGGATTCTATCTGGGCGACCACGGCTGGTACGATAAGCGCTGGATGTACGAGGAAAGCCTTCGGATGCCCCTCATCGTCCGCTGGCCGGGCATTGTGACGCCGGGCACCGAAAACGACGACCTCGTGCAGAATCTCGACTTCGCCGAGACGTTTCTCGACATCGCCGGCGCGGAGATTCCCGACTGGATGCAGGGCCGGAGTCTCGAACCGATGCTGCGCGGGCAGACGCCGGAAGACTGGCGCGACGCGATCTACTATCACTACTACGAGTACCCCGCCGTGCACATGGTCCAGCGCCACTACGGCGTGCGGACCGACCGCTACAAGCTTATCCACTATTACCTGATCGACGAGTGGGAGCTCTTCGACCTGCAGCAAGACCCGGACGAACTGCAGAGCGTTTACGGCGACCCGGCCTACGCGGACGTTCAGGCGGAACTCACGCAGCGGCTCGACGAGCTGCGAGCGGAGTATGGCGTTCCCGAACAGGATCCCGTGAATCTGGAGGGATAAATCTTGAGGCATACCGAAAACGGTCCGCCTCACCGTTTCTTGGCCCAGCCGGAATGGGGGACGTCATGACGAAGGCTGCGTCGAAGGCAACGTCTGGAGCAGTGGATGTCGTTGCGATCGGAGCCGGAGACGACATATTGGTTGCAGAATGCAAGTGGGGGAATGTCTAGACGGAAGGGTCGACCACCTCAGCCGTCTTTTTTCATCGCCGTGACGATACTGACGACGCCGAAGAGGGAGACAATCCCTGAAAGAACCATCAGGGCAAAATAGACCGGCTCCTCGAAATAGAAATCTCTTCCCTGCCCCATCATCGTCAGTGCGTCGCCAAGACCTGAAGGGGGCCGAAAGGAGTAGACGACGGCCAGCCCGATGACGCCGATAACCA
>JBBDTI010000087.1:0-16444 GCA_040904565.1 Rhodothermales bacterium | reverse complement strand
TAGGAACGTGCGGATTTCTGGGATGGATGACGAGGGACAGCCCCGTGGCGAAGAACGGGTGTGGGTCGACGCCGAGGACCTCCGTCATCCGCTTAGGAAGCTCGCCGTATACGGCCGAGGTATTCACGCCGGCCTTCTCAAAAACGCGACCCTCCGCCAGGACCGCCGTAATTCCTCCTCCACCACCGGGCCGCTCCCACCGATCCTTCCGAAACGCGCGGCCGTCATCGAGCCGCTCCAGTCCATCGAGGATCACCCGCTGGAGTTCCTCTACGAAGGCCTGCATGCGTCCGGCAATCGCCGTACCGGCATCGGTTGCGGCGGAAGGATTCGGGATCCGATCTTTCTCGTCGAGCATCTGTTATCTATGCCTTGATCCACATGACTCCGTTTCGAGCACCATGACGATACTGGAATACAGTCCGCCCGAGGACGAGATCCTCGACTTCATAAACGATCGGATCCGCGAGCTGCGCGACGCGGAGGCCGAAGCAAAATGCATTCTGGTCGGCCCGCGGGCCTACCGGCGCATGCGCCGAGCTATGGCCCAGCGGTTCAAACGGTCGGAGGGCGTCTTCGAAACCTACAACTACGTTCCTATCGTCGTCGATCCGTCGCGGACGGACACCGTATGCGTGCTCCCCGCTCCCGCCACCGCGGCGGAACAGGCTCGCATCTTCCGTATCGACGAGTAGCTAGCGGGCAGACGCCAGGAGGGCCTCGATCTGCGCGCTGAACAGCCCGGGCCAGTCCGGCCCCGCGGAAAACGACGTCCACTCCTCATTCGTGGGATGGATGACGGCCAGGCGGTAGCAATGGAGGGCGAGATTCCGGCCGTCGAGTTCCCGCTCGGCACCGTATCTGAAGTCACCCAGGATCGGGTGGCCCATCGCCGCAACCTGTACACGAATCTGGTGCTTCCGGCCCGTGTGCAATCGTACGGAAAGGAGCGTGAGTCCATCTTTTTCCGCTACCGAACGCCACTGCAGGCTGGCAGACTTCCCGGCGGATTCACTGGACCTGGCGACGCGGACGCGCCCGTCCTCCTCCTTCACGAGGACGTCACGGCGCAGTCCGGCACCGGCACACGAGCCCTCGACGACGGCGAGATAGTCTTTCTCCGGTGTGCGCCGCCGAAACTGATCCGACAGACGGGCGGCCGCCTTAGACGTTCGCGCCAGCACGACGACGCCGGATGCCGGCCGGTCCAGTCGGTGGACGAGGCCGAGATACACGTTGCCCGGTTTATCGAAACGCTCCTTGATGAATTGCTTGCCGAGTCGAAGCAGATCGGGGTCGCCCGTTGCGTCCTCCTGCACGAGCAGACCGGCCGGCTTGTTGACGACGAGGAGGTGGTTGTCCAGATGCAGTACGTCCAGCCGACCGGGCATCACGCGCTCGACACCGGCTGGGCGGATCGAAGCTCTTCCGAAATTTCGTGCACGGCGTCGATAAACACCTGTGCCCGTTCAGGATCGTGGTCGGGATGCATCCCATGCCCCAGATTGGCGATGTGCCGCGTCGTCCCGAACTGGGAGAGCATGCGGCGTACCTCGTCCCGGATGATCTCAGGTTCTGCAAAAAGGACGGCCGGATCGAGGTTGCCCTGCAGCACCTTCTCGCCGACTAGCGGACGAACGTCTCGAGGATCCATGGACCAGTCCAGGCTGATGACGTCGAAGTCCGTCTCCGCTAGCATGGCCGGGGCGTAGTGCGCCCCACGGGCAAATACGATGCTCGGAACCTCCGGCCTGAATTCCTTTAAGCTCCGCGCGATCCGACGTAGCGACGGAAGAACAAACGTTTGAAACTCGGACGGACCCAGTAGTCCGGCCCACGAATCGAAGATCTGCACGGCCTGCGCCCCGGCATCGACCTGCCCTACCAGATACTCTATCAGCAGATCCGTCAGCGTCTCAAGCAGCTCGCGGGAAGCCTCCGGATACCGGTACAACCACGATCGCGCCTTTACGAAGTGCTTGCTGCCGCCGCCCTCGATCATGTAAGCCATCAGCGTCCACGGTGCACCGCAGAATCCGATCAACGGCACGCGGCCCGCCAGATCCTCACGCGTATGCGTCAGCGCATCGAAGACGTAGCCGAGATCGTTCTTTACGTCGGGTGTCAGGAGCCGCTCGAGGTCTCGCGGCTCGTCCAGGGGGGCGTCGAAACGGGGCCCCTCACCCTTAACGATGCGCACGTCCATGCCCATCGCCTGCGGTACGACGAGGATGTCCGAAAAGATGATGGCGGCATCGAGCTCGAAGCGTTCGATCGGCTGCAGGGTAACCTCGGCCGCCAGCGCCGGGGTCCTGCAGACCTCGAAGAAGGCCTCTTCGGCTCGGAGGGCACGGTATTCCGGCAGGTACCTGCCGGCCTGACGCATCATCCATACGGGGGCCCGGGGTGTATCTTCCCCACGGGCCGCTCGAAGAAAAAGCTCGTTTTGTAGCGGTTTGAAGTCAGGCATAGCCCGGAGAATAAGTACCTGCGTTCGCTATGTTCCAAGGGAGCCCACGTAGATTTCAGTCGGCTGCCGTAGATTGCACGAGCGGGCGACACGAATCGTTCGCACGGTGGCAACGAACTTTTGCGCGGGTCTTCTGTTCGCTCCGACGGCGTCCTGGGGGCCGCGGCAGATCCAGAACGCAGGGCTTCCGGCAGCGTCTGCCGGCCCTCCGAACCAAACGGGGCACCTGCCGTCGAGCGAAGCCGGTCCGGCATCCATCACGTATATCAGAGCCGATGTCGAGTCACGACCCGACACGTCATAACGCGCGAGAAGAGATTCCAACGAGCAAGACGCCCACGCAGCAGTCCGACGCCACGACGGAGCCGTCCTCAAGCGCCGCATCGGAGATGTGGGCAGAGGGACGCTCCGGCCGGGTCTCCTCCGCTCCACAGTCGGAAGGCGACACGTCCGCGACCGAGCCTCCTCGGAGTCTCACCTCTCTCCCCCTGTCAGGTGAGCTGCTGCGCAAGGGGCTCCACCTGCTGGCTCTCGTGATCCCTTTAGGCATGTACGTCCTCGGCAGGCCGGCCGCGCTGGTCGTACTGGTGCCCCTCACGATGGTGGCCGCGGTCGCTGACGTCATTCGTTCCAGATCCGAGCGCTTTTCAGCGCTCGTCGACGTGATATTCGGCCGGATGATGCGGCCGGAAGAGCTTCGACCGACCAACGGCCTGCCCATCATCAACGGAGCAACGTGGGTGCTCGTCTCTGCCACGCTTCTGACGATTGCTTTTCCGGTTCACCTTGCGGCTCCCGCATTTGCCGCGTTCATGGTGGCCGATGCGGCGGCCGCCATCGTCGGCATCCGATTCGGACGTCACCGCTGGAAGAACACACGGCGCACGGTGGAGGGATCGGCCGCCTTCGGCGTCGTCGTGCTGTTGGGCTTGCTGCCCTACGCCCACATTTCCTTTCCAGCGGCTCTTACGGCGGCCCTGACCGGTGCCGCCATGGAGGTGCCCGACTGGCCCGTCAACGACAACGTGCGGGTACCGCTGGTGATAGCCGCCGTCCTTCTCGTCTTTTCCCTGTAACTTGGCGTCTCTGGTCCCGACCTGCGGAACCAACCCCGATATTCTATCGTGCCCGATCTCGTCGAATCCTCCTGGCAGCACGTAGCCGGACTCGAACCCTTCCCGCAGCCGCGGTTCATCCGCAGCCGGTATCCGGTCGTTCTCATGCACGGATTCGGCATCTTCGCATCCCTGTTCAGGGGCGGACATCTCCACGAGGAAGCGATGCACCTGCGCGAGCACGGCGTCCCCGCCTTCGCCCCGAACGTCGCGCCGTACAATACGGTCCGATATCGAGCGGACATGTGGAAGGCGCGTCTCGACCACATCCTGCGGGAAACCGGTGCGCGCCGGCTCAATGTCATCGCCCAGTCGATGGGCGGTCTCGACGCGCGCTATCTTATCAGCACCGTCGGCATGCACGATCGTGTGGCCGCGCTCGTCACGATTTCGACGCCGCATCACGGCACCGGGATCGCGGATCTCGTGCTCGAACAGCCGGAGTGGGCGCGAAAATGGATGGCGGACGTACTCAACTGGATGGGGGACCGTGCCCTGGAGGATGCGTCGGCCGACTTTCTTCGGTCCGTCGCGGAGCTCACCCCGTCTTACGTTGACGAGGTATTCAACGCCGACGTACCGGATCATCCCTCCGTCCGCTATTACTCCTACGCTGCGCAGGCAGGCAAGGGAACGGACGCACCCATCAATCCCGTCCTTCGCATCCTTAACGACAGACTGTTTCCGCGCGAGGGCGTGAACGACGGATTCGTCTCGGTCGAAAGCGCCAGGTGGGGGACTTTTCTCGGAACCATCGATGCGGATCACGGGCAGCAGGTCGGACTGACTCCCGGCCAGAGTGCCTTCGATGCGAACGCCTTCTACGTGAGCGTGGTCGAACATCTGTCTGCCGAGGGATTCTGAGCGCGGCTGCATTCACGCCCACTCCTTCAGGGCGTCGGAGAGCGAGAACATCGCGGCGCCTTCCTCCGTCGCATGATCGAGAGACCGGATGAAGTGGGCTTTCCATCCCGGATGGTCCATTTCATCACCCAGCGTGGTGTGCCAGAGGCCGACGAGCACGCCGCCGTGCTGTTTGCACGCGGACGCAAGCTCCTGCACCGCGCGGAGGGCCTGGTCCGCACTCAGCCTGCGCCGGTTGAATAGTGCGGAATCCATCAATCCCAACGGCATTTCCCACACCTTCGTCGGACGATCCCGTTCCAGATCGTAGAGCTGGTAGGGCAGGCAGGTCCCCCTCCGGAACCCCTCGTGCTCGGCAAAGCCCAGCGTGCTGTCCACCTCGAATCCCAGGCGATCGTAGAGAGCAGGCGTCGTCGCCGGGTCGAATCGCAGATAGTGCTGGCGGACCGACACGACGGGACGAGATGCGACACGGTCCAATCGCTGCTTCTCGCTCTCCAATCGTTTCGGCTCGTCAACCGTCACGTAGCTGGGGTGCAGTCCGACCTCGAACCCGCTCGCCGCCAACCGCGCCAGCCACGTGCGCATAAACGTCGAATCCACCCGATAGGGTACGTCGTGCGGATCCTCTCCTCCCGACTTAACGAAGTACGTGGCCGTACCCCCTTTATCGGTCACCAGACGCGGCATCTCCTCCATGGCACGCCGATAGGGGTCCTGTCCACCCATCGCACCCAGTACGTGCATCGTTCGACGTATCCGCTCTGCGAAGGAATCGCCGCGCCGGTTGAGCAGCAGATAGTCGACGAACTCTCTATACAGAATGCCCGGGCGCCATTTGCGCAGATAGTCTACGTCGTGCGTCGCGCAAAAAGCCCAGCGGTCGTCTCCCCACCTACGCCGCTTCACCTCCATTCCGCCGGCCTGAAGCTGCCGTTCGACGTCCACGCGATATGCGTCCACGACCGGGTGTAGGGCCGTATCAAACTGCGCGGACAGTGCGTCGGCGTATCGAACGCGGCCGTGCTCGTCGCGGCGCCCGTCCGTCCACTCCTGCCAACCGCTGAGCCACAAAAAGCTCGACGCGACGAGATCGGGTCGCCCATGCTCGTCAACGAAGAAGACCGGTACTTCACGCGATGCCAGGCGATGCCGCGCCGCATTTTTCACGTCGAACGGAGCCGTGCGTTCGAAAAATGGCGCGGCGGAGGATGCGTACGGAAAGACCACCCGCGCGGCCGAAGCCCGTTCGGGATTCGCCCCGTAATACAGCGCTCCGTCCACGCGATCCTCCTCGATCCAGTCCGGTTCCAGGCCCAACGGCACGAGGAGCATGCGAAGGGCGAACCGCATTTTGGGCACGAGAGACGGGCGCACGTCCACGCGACACGGAACGGATTTTCCTGCGGATACGATAGCCAAGCGTGCCTGCTGTTCGTGTTCGACGATCTAACGGTCGGATCCGCCGGTTCGGTTGAGCCCCGGCTCGTCGGCAGGATGCCTTACGGAACCACACGGCGGATTCATGGAGCCGGAACGAGCGGATTGTTTATTTTAGCCAATCGTGACGAGCCGATTCAAAATATTCTCCGACCCGGTCCACGGGTTCATCTCCGTGCCCAAAAATCGGATCATGGATCTGATCCAGACTCCGGAGGTTCAGCGGCTCCGACGCATACGGCAACTCGGCATCGGACATCTCGTCTTCCCGGGAGCCGAGCATACCCGTTTTGGCCACGCCCTGGGAGCGATGGCCCTGATGCAGGATGCCCTGTCCAACCTCGTGGAAAAGGGTACGTCCGTCACCTCCGAGGAATACACGGCCGCGCTGACGGCGGCGTTGCTTCACGACATCGGGCACGGTCCTTTCTCTCACACGCTCGAACACGAGTTTATTTCCGGTTTCCGTCACGAAGACATGAGCCGCGAGCTGATCGTGGCCCTCAACGAGCGCTTCGGCGGCGCGCTCGATCTCGCGCTCCGGATGTTCGACGACACCTACGATCGACCCTTCTTTCACCAGCTGGTTTCGAGCCAGCTGGACATGGATCGGCTGGATTACCTCCGTCGCGACTCGTTTTACACGGGTGTCGTAGAGGGTGAAGTAGGCGTTCAGCGCATCATCAAGACGATGCGCTCACACCCGTCCGACGGAGGCCCGGACTCGCGCATCGTAATCGAGTCGAAAGGGATCTATGCCGTGGAAAACTACATTATCTCTCGCCGGCTCATGTACTGGCAGGTCTATCTCCACAAGACCGTCCTGGCCGGCGATCAGCTGCTCCGAGCCGTGTTCGCGCGCATCCGCCACCTGTTGCAGAACGACCCGGCCGACCTCTCGTCGCGCTGTTCGCCCTCGCTCCTGTTTTTCCTCTCCCACGAGCTGGGCGTCGAGGACATCAGCCGCCCGGACGTACTCGAACAGTTCTGCCGGCTCGACGACACGGACGTCATCTACAGCCTCAAGCAGTGCATGTATCACGACGATCCCGTTCTG
Organism: Rhodothermales bacterium; assembly: GCA_040904565.1. Lineage (GTDB taxonomy): Bacteria > Bacteroidota > Rhodothermia > Rhodothermales > VXPQ01 > JBBDTI01. The sequence goes on along the minus strand of JBBDTI010000087.1, from coordinate 9,498 downwards.
TCCGATCTCTGCCGCCGATTTATCGACCGTGATTTTTTCCGCGTCACGTTCCTGTCCGAACCCGCCGACGAGGACCGAATCCACGAATGGCGACGCCGGATCGGGGCCTGGCTCGTGTCGTCGGGGCTCTCCACGGAGATGGACGCGGCAGCTGACGCCCCTTACTACATCACGCAGGACGATACCCGTCACTCCGCCTACGAACAGCTGCACGACAGCATACGCGTGCTCGACCGATCGGGAACCGTCAACGAGCTCTCCGAGACCGTGGACGCCGCCGCCGTCTCTGCCCTGAGCCGCTCGGTCGTCAAACCGTTCGTCTGCTATCCGAAGGAGGTCGATCTCGAGCGTGCCTCCGCGAGCTCACGGTAACGTCTCCTCACATGCGCACGGTGATAGCATACAATGAAAGCCACCGGGAGCACTTCAGCCCCGGACACGTGGAGCGACCCGAGCGCCTCGATGCGGTCATGACGCGGCTCGAAAAAAATCCCACCTGGAAGTACCTCCGGCGCATCGACGCCGCGCCGGCCACGGAACGAGACCTTCTGCTCGTCCACGCGAGCGAGCACGTCCGCGCCGTACGAGACGCCGCCGAGCGGGGTCCCACACGGTTGGATCCCGATACGTACGTCACGCCGGCAAGCTACCGGGCGGCGTTGGATGCGGCCGGATGCGCGGTGTCCGTGACCCGGGCCGTGCTCGACGGACACGCTGCCCGCGGCTTTGCGGCCATCCGTCCACCCGGACACCACGCCACGGCCGACCGCGCGATGGGATTCTGCCTGTTTTCCAATGCGTCCATCGCGGCTCGCTGGGCCCAGAACGAAGCCGGCGTCGACCGCGTACTGATCGTCGATTTCGACGTGCATCACGGCAATGGTACGCAGGACATTTTCTACGAGGATCCTCGTGTCGCCTACGTTAGCGTGCACCAGTCACCGCTCTACCCGGGCACGGGTCAGTTGCGTGAATGCGGCCGCGGAGCAGGTGACGGCACCACGTACAACGTCCCCGTCCCGTCCGGCACCGGCGATGCGGCGTACGAACGCATCTTCGGATCGATACTGCGCCCTCTCGCCCTCCGGTTCCGGCCCGAACTGATTCTCCTCTCGGCGGGGTACGACGCACACTGGAAAGACCCGCTCGGAGGGCTGCGCCTCACGACGAGCGGATTCGCATCCATCGCGAGAGAGATAGCATCCTGGTCGGATGTTTGCTGCGACGGTCGTCTCGTGGCCCTGATGGAAGGGGGATACGACGCGGACGCGCTCGCCTCGTCCGTCGCCGCCACGGTCGAGGTCCTCTACGATCCGGAGGCCGACGTCGCAGATCCGATCGGGCCGCCGCCGGGCAGCGACATGGACGTCGATGCCTACCTCGACGATGTAGCGGCACATCTCGGCGCGTAAGCCGGGACGGCCTTCCTTTCTCTGTTTACCACATCCGGTCTCCCGAATTACCCTCCTCTAGACACCTGCTCGTCCGACTGAATGTAGATCTCGGGCAAATTGCGGCCGAGCTGTCCAAAATCCAACCCGTATCCGATGACGAAACGGTCCGGTATGCGAAACCCGACATAGTCGAGCTCGACCTCGGAAGCCGTCGCCTCCGGCTTATGGAGCAGCGTCGCGACACGGAGCGAGGCCGGCCCGTAATCTTGAATGCGCTGGACGACGTACTCGATGGAGAGGCCCGTATCGACGATGTCCTCGACTACGATGACATGTCGTCCGGCGAGCTCTGCATCCACTTTCTTCAGCTCGGTGACGTCGCCGCTGGATACCTTCCGGGCGCCGTAGGAAGAAAGCTTCCAGAAATCGACCTCGCAGTCGATCGTGATGGAGCGCATCAGGTCGGCCAGAAAGATGAACGATCCGTTCAGCACGCCGATGAGAATGGGCGTCTTTCCCGCATAGTCGTCTGAGACGGCTGCACCCATCTCGTCCACGCGCCGCTGGATCCGCTGGCGATCGAGGTACAGATCGAACCGTTCGCCGCGAAACGAGACGGCGTTTGCGGCGGCGTCTCCGGAGCCGTTCGGTCCGGTCTCCATTCCGGGGGGGTCGGTAGACATCCTGTAAGGCTTTTGAGGGGGACTGGATAGAAATTAATGCACCCGTCGGCGGCGTCCTTGACGCAACGGCACGGCCGCGACGCGTACGTCAATCTTCGCGGGCGCCCTTCCGGCTCGAAACAGCATGTCCGGCTCCTGCATCAGGATCGTAACTCAACTGCACGGTCTCACTCGAATCCGGGAGCAGGCGCACGCCGTGCGCGATGCGAAGCGCCACGACCCAGACGATGCGCCCGTCCGACTCCACGACGTGCACGCCGGCCTTTCGATGCGGACGAACGCGCTCATCCGTTAAAAAATCACTGACTTTCTTGGTCCCGCGCATGCCGAGCGGAACGAACCGGTCACCGGTAGTCCACGGACGCACGGTGAGCGGGAAGCGGATCGACCGTGCATCCAGATACACGTCGAGCGGTGCTCCCTCGGCCGGAACCTCGGGTGGATGGGGAAGCCGCTGCGCTCGGAGTATGCCGTGAGGAAGTCGGACGCTGGCGCCTGCATCAAGGGATTCCGCCGCGAGACGGATCTCCTTTCCGGCCGGACTGAAATAAAGCCGGTCGCGCTCCCGCCACACGACCCCCATCCCATATTCGACGCGGCCGCCCGGCTGGGCGTCCACAAGCTCGTCGATCTCCTGCGCGGCCCGGGCGTTCGCTTCTACTCCCGGCAGCCACCTCCGAAGGGCCTCGATGAACACCCGGTGACGAAGCACGTCCGGCAGGTTCCGGATCGCGGCCAGGTCGGCGGATCCGCCCCCCTCCTCGTCCGACCGAAGCGCTGAACCAAACGCCGCTTCAAGATCAGCCTTCAGGGACGCTTCGAGGTAGTCTCTCACCAGGTCGCCCGAACGCGCCACGTTTTCGACGACCGAGGCTCCGAAGTGCTTCTCCAGCAGCGGCAGGATCTCCCCGCGAAGCGCGCCCCGGCGGTACTTCGGCTGCGTATTCGTTTCGTCGTCGCGCCATGCGAATCCCTTTCCTTGCGCGTATGACTCGATCTCCGCGCGACGGAGGCAGAGCATCGGCCGCACGACGACGACCTCGCACTCCCCGGATGAATGGATCGGTCGTCGTACCGGCATGCCCGCGAGTCCTTCCGGTCCCGTACCCCGAAAGAGATGCAAGAGCACGGTCTCCGCCTGATCGTCGCGATGATGTCCGACCGCCACTTTTCGCACGCCGCCGTCCAGGGCCACAGCCCGGAAGGCGGCGTATCGAAGGTGACGGGCCGCTTCCTGGACCGAGGCACCGCTCGCATCGGCCTCCTCGAGCGTGTCGACGGATCGTACGACCAGATCGATGTTGCGCTCGCGGCACCATTGTCGTACGAACGCCTCGTCAGCGGCGGACGCGGCACCCCGCAAGCCGAAATTCACGTGAACGGCCAAAAGCGGATGCCCCAGATCCAGAAGCATCGCCGCCAGCACGATCGAATCGGCACCACCACTGATGCCGACCACTACCGGCTCGCCCGAATCCAGCAGGGCATGCCTGCGGATGAAAGCATCCACACGTTCAAGCAGGGAGTCCATGCCGCGCGACGCCGGTTAGCGGCTAAACCGCTTGTCCAGCTCTTCGATGGGAATCTTCACGATGGTGGACCGTCCCTGCGGACAGGCATACGGCATTTCACAGGCAAACAGCTGGTCGATCAGGCCCCGCATCTCCTTCGGGGTGAGCCGCGTTCCCGGGCGGATCGCGCTCCGGCGCGCCAGGCTCTTACACAGATTCTCGCGGCGACCGACCCTCAGATGCTCGCGATTGAGCTTGTACTGATCCAGTATATCCTCCAGCACGCTTTTTTCATCACCGGAGCGAATGTCCGAGGGGACGCCCCGAACGACGGCGGATCGACCGCTCAGCGTCTCGAGATCGAAACCGAGCGCCCGGAGATCCGGCAGCAGCTCCTTGAGCAGTTCGAAGTCAGACGCAGCGAATTCGACGGTTTGGGGAAAAAGAAGCTGCTGCGAGAGACCCAATCCGTTTTCAACGTGATTCAGCGACCGCTCGTAGAGGATCCGCTCGTGGGCCGCGTTCTGATCCAGGATCATGAGCCCCGACCGGATCTGCGTCAGAATGTAGCGATCGTGCAGCTGCCACAGAAGCGTATCGTCGACCGCTTCCCCCTCCTCCTCCGACCTGACGTGGCCATCCCACCTCGAGCGCTGACCGCCGTAGAGCTCCTCCGAGCGACGACCGGCCTCACGGGATGAACGCAGCGGCTGGAAACTGGATGGAATGCCTCGCGACGAACCGCCGCCGGCACCGGTGAAGAATTCCGTCGGCGACGTAGAGACCGACCAATGCCCGTTCTCCGGATCTACTTGAGGCGTCAGCATGGCGGAGCCGAGCCCCTTGCGAACGATCGATTTCAGGAAATTATAGATACCCCGGTCGTCGTCGAACTTGACCTCGGCCTTGGCCGGATGCACGTTCACATCTACACGCGACGGATCCAGAGAAAGAAACAGGGCAAAAAACGGATAGGCGCCCTCGGGCAGCAGGTCTCCGAACGCCGAGTAAATCGCATGTTCGATGGAGCGGTTGCGAACGGACCGCTCGTTAACAAACAGGAACTGTTCTCCACGACTTTTCTTGTGCAGGTCCGGCTCCCCCACGAACCCGCGAACGGTCAGATAGCTGGTCTGCTCCTCGACGGGAACGAGCCGATCGACGTGGGAGTCGCCGAACAGCACCTCGATGCGTCCGCGGAGCGCTTCGAGCACGTCATCGTCTGAACCGACCGATTCAGCCGGAAGGCGATGCATCTCCATCTCATCGTTTATAAGCGAAAAGGCCACGTCGGGATGCGAGAGTGCGATCGCCTGAAAGGTTTCGACGATGTGACGAAGCTCCGTGGCGGGAGTCTTGAGGAAATTGCGGCGCGCAGGTACGTTGTAGAACAGGTTCTTGACGGCTACGGAGGTCCCGGTCGGCGTTGCACACGGCTCCGACGCTCTGAGCTCACCGCCCTCCAGCCGGACCAGAACGCCGGCCTGATCCTCAGGGCGCTTCGTACGCAGCTCCACCTGGCTCACGGCTGCGATAGACGCCAGCGCCTCACCCCGGAAGCCAAGGGTACGAATTCGATCGAGGTCTTCGATCGCCGATATCTTACTCGTCGCGTGCCGACGAAAACAGGCGTGCGCGTCCTCCGAACTCATTCCGCTCCCGTCATCGACGACCTGAATCAGCTCCGACCCGGAGCTCTTCAGGATGAGCGACACGTCGCGGGCCCCCGCATCGATGGCGTTCTCCAGCAGCTCTTTTGCTGCGGATGCCGGACGTTCGACGACTTCGCCCGCCGCAATCTTGTTGGCGAGGGCCTCCGGCATCACGCGGATGCATCCTTCCGATTCTACGGAAACGTCAGACACGAATTCTTCTCCTGTAAAAGGATATGCTGCTTACGACACGGTTCGCGACGACGTGCGCCGCAACACGGAAGATGAGGACCGGCCGGCCGTCATGCCCGGATAATAATGTCGCTAACCGATCTGGTAGTACACGAAGATCGCCATAGCAAGCAAGATCACAAACAAGAGAATCCCGGCCGGATTCCTGCGCTTGCGGCGCGACAGGCTCTTGATGCGCATGCGGCGCCGAAGGTCCTCGTCCTTCTTCGGGTCGTAAAATCGCGGTTCGTACGAGAACCGACGGTGCTTCGAACGCGACCCTGGCATAAAAATACTCATGACATTGGGGCGGCGGTCAACCTAATCAATTCCGGTGCGGAAGAGGAGGTAATATACACGGAGGATTGTTACACCGTTCCGTCAGCATGCCCCTACCCACAACCTCATCCAATCAGACCTGCCACGAATCGAAGGTAGAGATACACGGCAGGCGCAACGAGAATGAGCGCATCGAAGCGATCCAGAAACCCACCGTGTCCGGGTAGTAACGTACCCGAGTCCTTTACGCCAGCGAGTCGTTTCATCCTGCTTTCCGCCAGATCGCCCAGCTGTCCGACCACCGAGGCGATCCCCCCCAGCAGCACGACGTGCATCAGGGAGAGTGCTTCGAGGGCCGCGAGCTTGATGACGACCCCGACAGCGACGGCTCCGAGAACGCCGCCGACGGCCCCCGCCCACGTCTTTTTCGGTGAGATACGAGGTGCGAGCGGACGTTTACCGATAGCTCGACCGGCGAAATAGGCACACGTGTCGGAGCTCCACACGAGCAGAAAAACCATGAGTGTCAGGTAGAACGCCTCGCCTTCGCCCACCGCCGGGCCGCGTCCATTTCGAATGGCGAGGAGCAGCGACAGCAGGGCGGCAGGATACACGACCCCAAACAGGGTCGCTGACATTCGTTCGAGTCCACCTGCCGGCCCGGGCGCCTCGTCGAGACCGTACCCGGCTTGTTCGAAGGGAAACCACGCCAGCAGAGCCAGGACAGCCGCTACGGCTGCGTAGATCAGGGGCGGGTGCATGGCCTGCAACACGACGAAGGCGCCGAGAACCAGACCGGGTATACCGTACGGCCGGGCGCCCGCCGCCTCGAGCAGAACGTAGATTTCGTATTGTGACAACAGCGCAACGCCCAGAACGAGTAGCGCGAACGGCCACCCGCCGAGAAACATCAGGCCGACGACGACCGGGATTCCGACGACGGCGGTCAGGATGCGAAGTGCGAGATTAGACACGCGATCCGGCGGCAATCATGTCGAAGTGTCGTCGTCTTCCTCTTCAGGCGACGAAATATCGATGGACTCCGCGCCGGAATCGAGCATGGCCTCGCTGCGGGCGTCGTGTGCCGGCGGCGCCTTCGGATTCGCGGCCATTGCAGCCGCATTAAGCTCCTCGTCGCTGAAAGGCTCGCTGTGCAGCACCTCCATGGCCTTCTCGACCTGGTCCGGTGGTACGAGTACGCTTACATCCGACAGGTCCCCCACGTTGAGGTTGAACGCGTGGTCGCGCTGCGTCAGGACCACGGCATCCACACCGGAGTCGTCGAGGCGGTCTCGGACGAGGTCCGCCTCATAGTCCGTCCCGCTCTGAAAAACGATGAACCATTCTTCAAAGGTGCGGTCGCTCATGATCTTGCCCTCGTATGATCGTTCTCCTCTGACAGATTCTCAGACGCTCCCGGAAACGCCAGTCGTGCCTTGGCTGCACGTTCGATACCCACGATGACGACGGCGAACAGGGTAACGCCGAGTATCAACAGGTACCAGGGTACGTCTAATTGTTCGATATCCGCGAGTTCTAGTTCCGGGCGGCGCGATATATACGCGCCCATGGCGACGGCCATGGCGTTATTCGCAAAATGCACGACGATGGCCGGCCACAGGCTGCCGGTCCGCCAGACGAGGTAGGCGAGAAAGATGCCCAGCACGCACAACGGAAGAATTTGGGAAAATCGAAGGTGATACGCACCGAATACCATTCCCGAAAAGAGTATGCCGGCCGCAGCACCCATGCCGCGCTCCGCCTGACGCTGCACGTATCCTCGAAAAAGCACCTCCTCGCAGAGCGCCGGGGTCAGGGCGAGAACGAACACGTTGAACAGCAGGCCCGTGTCCACGTTTAGCACGCGCTCGATGAGCTCGATCTGCGACTGCTCGAACCGGCGGATATAATCCGGCAGGGGCAGCTGCTCGTTCACCGCGCCGAGCCACTGAATCGCCGGCGTTATCGCGAGGAGGCCCACCACCGCGAGCACGATAAAAACCGCGTCGGTTCGACGCATGCGCAGGAAGGCCATGGGACGCCCCGTGTGCATGCGCGCCAGCAGATACGCCGGGATGGCCAGGCCCAGCACCTGGCCGATGGAGTTCGCCGTCAGCAGCGACGCGGCGTGCTCCGCGATGATGCGATCGACATCACCCAAGAGCGCTGACGCGTCGACCCCCTGGGCCATTAAAAGCGCCACCACGGCAAGCGGGCTGACGATCACCTGAAACAGGATGAAGGCTCCGATCAGCGCCACAAATGCCATAGCGGTGGGCGAAATGGCCCGGCGCTCGAGCCATCCGTCCATCCTAACGGTTCCGGAAGCGTCCCACGGATCCGCCAGCACGTCAACGACGGACTCGTCCAACAGGTCGGACATACGGTACGTCAATCCTCGTCCAGGATTCGACGGAGGCGCGAGACGATGGTCCGGAGCCGCGTATAGACGTACTTGTGGTTGTCGTACGACATTACGTCTGCGATTTGAGATGCCGTCATGCCATGCTCGTAGCGCAGTAACACGAGGAGACGATCCTCATTCTCCAGCTCTTCGAGCGCTTCGTTAAGCCGATCGACGCGATTCCGGTTCTGAAGCGCCTCATCGACGTCGCCGGACGGCTCCGTCACGGCCGGGAAAACGCCCAATTCCCGAAGCTCTTCGATGGAGAGGGAGGGGCGATTGGCGTTCAGTGCGACGAGGAGGTGCCAGCGCTTGTTCACAGACAGGAGATCGTTGATCTTTCCGATGGCCCGCATCACATCCAGCGGGCTGCACGACGTGGCCTCGTTCGTGCTGATGATCTCCGCGATATCCTCGTGCGGCACGCGCCGCCAGTAGTAGTATTTGAATACGAGCTCCTCGAATGAATCGAGCTTGGAAAGAACGGATTTCGGAACGGATGTCATCCGTCGCTTGCGCAATCGATCGCGACAGGCGTTGGCCACGACGACGCTGAGCCACGGAAGCAGATCGCTGCCGACACGAAAGTTGCGAAGAGCCCGATAGTCGTGCGCCCTGAAGCGTTCACACAACGCGGTATAGACTTCCATCACCTCATCCGGATCGCGCATGAACTTCCGGATCATGCGCAGCATAACGCCCGTGAACCGATCGAGGAGCTTCCCGTACGCCGCCTCGGGATCTTCCCGAAACATGCGGATAAGCGCTCGATCGTCCGGCGGAGGATCAGCTGCATCGATCTCCAGAAAGGCGTAGGCCATCTCGGATCGGGGATTGTGAGTGGTCAATCAGACGCCGAGCATCAATACCGGCCATGATCCAACCGGCTGGCGATCAGTGGGGCATTCCATCAAAGGATTCGGTGCACAGACCGCCTCGGCTTGGACGGTGGACGTACACTGGCAATCTGCATGGGCGGGCCTTCAATGTACGAATTTCACACGAGGTTGCAAGAGTATGCGACTGGAATACCAGCACTTCGTTCCCTTCAAACCCGCCGATGCCTGACCGGCGCGCGACGGCTGGCGGAGCACCGGGCACGTCACGTTCGCGTGGAATGTTCGTGTGGACGCCCGCACGTACGGCCGTAAGGACAGCCGAACGGATGTGCGACGCGGGCGCCCTGCGAACGGCGATCAAGGAACCTATTGTCCGCTTACTATTTTGATGGAACCTGGCCGGACGCCGCGTGCGATTCCGGCCGTCCATGCGCACGTAGCTCAGTTGGATAGAGCGTTGGATTCCGGTTCCAAAGGCCGGGGGTTCGAATCCTCCCGTGCGCAC
>JBBDTI010000086.1:9635-16480 GCA_040904565.1 Rhodothermales bacterium | reverse complement strand
TCAATACAGCGACCCGAAGAACACCGCATTCAGAAAGAGGCCATTCGTGCCGTACCAGAAGGCCCGGAAATTCGGATTGTCCATAAACAGGGTCACGCGACCGCTTCCGGCGCCGCCGGCGACGATGGACGCGCTGCCGGACGCCCGCTCCAGCGTCTCTTCCGACGCGTACCCGCTCAAGAGTGGTATCTCGGCGTAGCGGGCGACCACCCGTCCCGGCTCTTCGGGAGGCTCGTAGAACGTGGTGCCTCGCCGGAATACGGCGGCCGTCTCGTCGTATCCGTAGGCTACGGGATGAGTGGCATCCAGCTCGACCCGAAGGATCGCCCCACCGATCTCGTGTGCGTCTCGCGCGTCGGAGAGGTCTTCATAGGATACGTCTACGAGGAGTGTGTCCACCTCCCAGCTCTTTTCCTCGAGATCCATCAGTCCGTTTTGCACGACCCATCCGGCCGCGTCCTGCACGGTGATCAGGTGTCCGCCCCCGTGCACCCACTCGACGAGGGGGCTGGCGGACAGGTCCGAGTACGATCCGCCGGCCATGACGATCGTGCTGTAGCGATCGAGCTCGGCTGCCTGAACGGCGTCGACGTCGACGAGCGAGACGGGGACGTGAAACCGCTCGCTGAGCAGGTGCCACACCTCGCCGGCGTTGTAGGCGCTCGCGCCGTCGCCGGTCAGCAGGGCCACGCGGGGGCGCCCTACCCGTTCGTGGCTCGGACTCCCGAGGTCCGGGCCGTCGACCGTCGACCCCGTATCCAGCGCGTAGATCCGCACGGCATGGTCGCGGGCGGCGCGTCGAACGGCGTCGTACAGCTCGCCGGCCGTCAGCACATTCTGTCGAATGGGGATGAGAATGCTCCCGCGCGGCAGGGTGTGCTCGTCCCCGCCGGCCGCGACGGTCACCGGGCGGGTCATGACGCGCAGATCTACGTCCTGTGCCTGCAGTGCGTAGAGCGCGCGCGGGGCGAAATACGTGCCCCATGGCAGCACGTACGCATAGCCTGCTCGTCCGCCAACGACCGCTCCCTCCTCCAGCATAGCCGGCTCTACGGGCGGACCCACGTAGGCCTCGAGGTCGGCGGTGATTTCCGCGTAGGCTACGCCGAAGCTGAGTGGAAGCGTCCACGTCGACACGTCATAGAACAGCGAATCCGGGAACGTCGTCACGCGCTCCATCGCGGCCTTCACCAGGCGTGCCTGCGGTTGATCGAGGGGAACGATCACGGCACTGCCGGCAGCGAACGTGCGGCCATGACCCGTTGCGCCGCCCGTTGCACCGCCTGCTGCGCCACCCCTTGCGCCGCCCGTTGCGCCGCCCGATACGTCGCCCGTTGCACCGCCCGTTACGCCGGCCGTTACGCCGACCGTTATGGTGGCCGCCAGCTCGAACGCGTCGATCCGGTGCCTGCGGAGGACGTCGAGCAGCGCCGCGGTGCGCGACGGCCGGACGGCGGCGTCGAGCACGTAGGCGGTCGCTTCCTGTTCGCCGGCAAAGTCGGACGCTCCGGCGTAGAAATCGCGCTGATGGGCGAGCAGGTCGTTTTTCATCTCGGCGGCCGCGGCCAGCATCGAAAAGGACGTGACGAGCTGGTTGCGCACGGTGAAGGGATACGTCAACGTATCCCCCTCGACCTCCCTGGCCAGCGCACGAGACGAGGCCTGCTCGAAAAGAATGCCGACCGCACCGTTTACGTCGGGATACGTCGAACCCTTACCGTAATAGAAATCGTCGTACGACTCTTCCGAATAGTAGAGTGAGCCGATCGCGTCCAGCGCCCGTGCGTGATATTCGGCCATGCGAGCCGTGAGACGAAAGGTGGGCTCCGGCGTGTTCGGGTTGTTTCGGCTCGGAATGCCCGGCTGGAAGAAAAAGCTGCGGTCCGAATTCATCTCGTGGTGGTCGGTCAGGACCTGCGGCCTCCACGAATGAAAGACTTCGAGGCGTGCCTGCGATTCCGGGTGCCGGGCCGGCAGCCAGTCGCGATTGAGGTCGAACCAGTAGTGATTCGTCCGCCCGGACGGCCACGGCTCGTCGTGTTCGCGATCGAGGGGGTCCGTCACGAGGGCGCGGCCGCGACTGCGGTTGACCCAGGTCGTAAAACGTCCGCGCCCATCCGGATTGAACATCGGGTCGATCAGAACGACGACGTCCTCGAGTACGTCATCCACGCCCGGTCCCTGTCCGGCAGCAAGGTGATAGAGCAGCAGCAGGGCGGCCTCCGAGCCGCTTGCCTCGTTCCCGTGGATGCTGTACCCGGCATAGACGATGGCCGGCATCCCATCCAGGTCCGCCGCCGACACCTCGTCGGGCCGGTCGGAGAGGCGAAGGTTCGCCTCCCGCACATCGTCCAGTCGCGCGTGACGTGCCGGCGTGGCCACGACGGCGTGGACGAGCGGCCGTCCTTCGTAGGTCGTACCATGCGTGCGTACCACGATCCGATCGCTCGCGGCGGCGACGGCGTGAAAATACTCGACCACCTGATGCGGCTCCGTATGCCGCGTGCCGATGCGATGTCCGATGACCTCCTCCGGCGTAGGCACGTCCGCGGCGTACCGCTCTATGCCCTCGACGGGCACGTCGAGATCGAACGGCAGGACGGCCTGGGCGGCGACCGAAGTGGCTGTGGTGATGCTGAAAACGCATACGAGCAGAGAGAGCGGAAGAGCCGTGCGTCGGGCAGCAGAGCGTGACATCGTCATCGGCATTCGCATTTCTCTTCAAGATATTGCACGCTGAACAGGTTCGCTTCATCGGTCCAGACCCTCCGGACGGCGAGTCCGGCCGCGGCAGCGAGATCGGCGAAGCCATCCAGCGTGTACTTGTAGGAATATTCCGTGTGGATGCGTTCGCCCTCGTCGAAGTGAACGGTCCGGTCGGCGATGCGGACGCACTGCTCCGCAAGGCTTACCAGGTGCATCTCGATGCGTCCCTCTTCCGCGTCGTAGACGGCCTCGTGACGAAACGTATCGAGCTCGAACGTCGCTCCGAGCTCCCTGTTGGTTCGGCGAAGCAGGTTCAGGTTGAACGCGGCCGTCACGCCGCGCTCATCATTGTACGCCGCCTCGAGCAGCGATACGTCCTTCCGGAGATCTACGCCGATGAGGAGGCCTCCATCGGGACCGGCCACACGTCGCATCCTATCGAGAAAGAGGCGGGCCTCCGAAGGTTTAAAGTTGCCGATGGTAGATCCGGGGAAATACACGACGGTGCGCCGCTCGTCGAATTCCACCTCCGGAAGATCGAACGGTGCCGTATAGTCAGCCGCTACGGGGTGAATGGGCAGCTCCGGAAAGTGTCCGGCCAGCCGTCGAGCGGAATCCGATAGATGCTCGGCGGATATGTCGATCGGCACGTACCCTGCCGGACGTTCCATTGCGTCCAGGAGGACGCGCGTCTTGAGGCTGCTTCCGCTGCCGTATTCGACGAGCAGGCACCGTGGACCGAGCAGCGCGACCATCGCGTCGACGCGCCGCTCCATGATGGCCAGCTCCGTTCGGGTGGGATAGTATTCCTCCAGTTCCGTAATCTCCTCGAAGAGCCGGGAGCCAAGCGCATCGTAGAAATACTTCGAGGGGATACTCTTCGGATCCGATGTCAGTCCGGCCAGGAGGTCGTCGCGAAAACGGGTGACCTCCAGATCGGCGTCTCCCATGGCGGCCGGAAGCGCGCCGGTATGCTGCGTCATGTCGAGCCTGCGTCGTTGCGCGTCGTTAGTGAATGTCTCGTACGTATTCTAATCGCGCGCAAGGCGAACTCCCGTAAACTGCCATGTCGCTTCGGGAGGAAAGAAATTGCGATAGGTAGGCCGTATGTGCGTCCGCGACGTGGCCATGGAACCGCCCCGGAGAACGAACTGATTGCACATGAACTTGCCGTTGTATTCTCCGAGTGCTCCGCCGGGAGGAGAATAGCCGGGATAGGCTGAGTACTGGCTGCGCGTCCACTCCCAGACGTCGCCGAACATCTGCTCGATGCCGGGTCCGTCCGACGGCGCGGCGCGGGGATGAAGAAAGTCACCCTCCACAAAGCGGCCTTCCATGGGGACCGTCCGGGCCGCGACCTCCCATTCCTGCTCTGTGGGCAGGCGCGCGCCCGCCCACCGGGCGTACGCATCGGCTTCGAAGTAGCTCAGGTGCACGACAGGCTCGTCGGGATCCACCGGCTTCATCCCGCCGAGGGTGTACGTCCACCACGTCCCGTCACGCCGCTCCCAGTAGAACGGCTCGGTCCATTCCTGCTCCTGAACGGCGGCCCATCCCATGGAGAGCCAGAGCTCGGCCCGCTCGTAGCCGCCATCCTCCATAAAGACAAGGTACTCGCCGTTGATTACGGGGCGGTTGGCGAGGTGAAAATCCTGGAGGTAATGCTTGTGGCGGGGACTCTCATTGTCGTACGCGAACCCTTCGCCGTCATGACCGATCTCATAGATACCTTCATCGAACGACGTCCATTCGAGCGGCCCCGCGGCCCCTACGTCGACGCCGGTCCCCTTCTTGTAGACGGGGCGCAGCGGGTTGACCGACAGCACGTGCTTGATGTCCGTCAGAATGAGCTCCTGGTGCTGCTGTTCGTGATGGATGCCGATCTCCAGGACGCCCGCCGCCTCGGAGGCCGTCTCTGCGTCTACCTTCTCGACGAAAGCGGACACGTGCTCGTCGACGTAGCGGCGGTAGTCGGAGACGTCGGATACGGTCGGGCGCGTGATATAGCCGCGGCGATCGCGACAATGCCGTTCGCCCGCCTGTACGTAATAGGAATTGAAGAGATACGGAAAATCGGGATGAAACAGCTCGTAGTCCGGCAAGAACCGCTGGAGGACGAACACTTCGAAAAACCACGAGGTGTGGGCGAGGTGCCACTTGGTCGGACTGACGTCCTCCATCGTCTGCACGACGCAGTCTTCGATCGCCAGCGGGGCCGCAAGGTGCTCCGTAAATCGCCGCACCTGCCGGTACTGCTTCCCGAGTCGCTGCAGGCGCTCGCGGGCTGCATCCATCACGTCGGTTCCATTCGAGCGATGCGTCTGCGGTTCCATCAACATAAGGTCCCTACCAACTGATTCGTTCCTTGCTCCATGGGTGCGGCGCGGCCTTCCAGCAGGTGCTACCTCGCTGCCACCTTCTTCCGTGCATCGAAGCGCGGCGGCGTTTCAGCAACGCGCGACTACACGATTCATAACGGCCGCGATCGGCGATTAGTTTTGCCGGTCGTTCGCCTCAGGTGGTTCGTCCGCCTCGTGAGCGCCGCCCTGGTCGTGGTCGTCCTTGTACGTAGAAGGAGGCACGCCGTATTCTTCCTTGAAACATTTCGCGAAATAGGACAGGCTCGTAAAACCGACGGCATAGGCCACTTCCGAGACGTTTCCGTACTGCCCGCCGAGAAGCTGCGCGGCGCGTTGAAGGCGGAGGGTTCGCACGAACTCGACGGGCGACTGATCCAGGGTTTCCCGCAGCCGGCGCTGGAGCTGGCGGGAGCTCATGCCGATCTCCGAAGACAGATCCTGAATCGAGAAGTCGGCGTCCCCGATATGCTCTTCGACGATCTCGCGGGCCCGGTTGATGAAGGCTTCGTCTTCGGACGTCACGGTAATGTCGGACGGCTTGATGACGACCTCCCGGCTGTACCGCGAGCGAAGATCGCGGCGCATCCGGATCTCGTTGTTGATCCGCATCACGGCCTCCTTTACGTCGAACGGCTTGACGAGAAAATCGTCGGCACCCGATTCCAGACTCTCCGTCCTGAGCGTGCGGATCGAGTTGGCGGTAACCAGAAAGACGGGAATGTGATTGAGCGTCTCGTCGGTCTTGATGGCGCGGCAGAGCTCGTTTCCGTCCATCACCGGCATCATGATGTCGCTGATCACGAGGTCCGGCATCTCTTCCCTGACGACCTCGAGCGCTTCCTGGCCGTCCGACGCCTCCACGATCCGGTGGTACTTCCGCAGCGCGAATCGGAGGTACGCGCGCGTGCCGGGATGGTCGTCGACGACCAGCACGGTGGTCTCGCGATCGGACGGCGTCTCGTCTTCCGAGGAGTGGAGGGGCGCTTCCGGCTCGTCGGAGACGTCCGCCGCCGGCAGCACGATACGGCATGCCATTTCGTCGCCGACGTGAACGAATTCGAGCGTGCCGCCGTGACGGCGAAGGTAGCGCCGGCCGAGCAGGAGGCCGAGCGTGAGCGGATCGCCGACCTCTTCGACCTGCTCCTTCGCCGGCTCGAGCGGCTCGAAGCGACCGTTCGATAGAATGGCGAGCGCGATCTTTCCATTGCCGGCGCGGTCCAGCGAGACGGTCAGCCTTCCGCCGTCGACGAACCCACGCAGGGCATAGTCCGTGACACTCTCCAGAAGCAGCTCCACGCGGGGCCAGGGCATTGCCACCGCCCCGCTACGGAGCTGCGATTGGAAGACGACTTCCACGCGGCGCCGCTCGGCACGCGGACGCATGGAGGAGACGAAGTAGGACACGGCGTCGACGAGGTCCGTGGCACCTCCTCCACCCCCATCCTCGTCCCCGCCACCCGTCTCCGCATCCATCTGGATGATCTTGATGGCTCGCTCCAAACCGCGCTGCAGCTGGTTGGCATGGTCGAGCGGATCGTGCACGTCTTCCGGAGCGATGCCGTCTCCCGACTCGAGCGGTGCTTTGATCATCATGAGCGGCGTGCGCAGGTCGTTCAGCAGGTTGACGAGCACGCGGCTCTTGGCTCTGTCGAGTGCGCGCTCGATCGGTTCCGGTGAGGCGTTGCCGTTGTTCTGCAGGCTGAGAGCGACTCCCATGGCCGCCGCGAGTTCGAGCAGTCCGATGTCCATGATGAGGCTAAGCTGAGGTGGTGATTCGGC
>JBBDTI010000086.1:4158-9535 GCA_040904565.1 Rhodothermales bacterium | reverse complement strand
CGCAAAAAGAGGGCATCGCAAAAAGAGGGCCGGAATTCCGCGGCGTAACACAAAACCCGTGTCGGTGTCCGGCGTTTAGGAGCGTGCGCCGGTCGTCAACCCTACCGCGAATTTATCGATTTGAGTCCATCAATGAGTCCTGATCAGCCCGGGACGGAAGCGCTTCGTCCCCTGCAGCCGGCCGTGCGAACGGTCTGGCGCATCAAAGCCGGTCTTTTCTGGACACTCGTG
Organism: Rhodothermales bacterium; assembly: GCA_040904565.1. GTDB lineage: Bacteria > Bacteroidota > Rhodothermia > Rhodothermales > VXPQ01 > JBBDTI01. The sequence goes on along the minus strand of JBBDTI010000086.1, from coordinate 9,304 downwards.
TTTGCCGGTACGGCGGTGGCCGAGGTCGTCTGGTTGCTGGGCGGCAGCGGTCCCGTTCCGTTCGGCTGGCCGATGGCGTTCGTCTTTCTCTTCGGAACGACGTGGACCATCCTGCAGCCGCACCTCCGCTATCGATTCTGGCGATTTGATCTCCGATCCGAGGAGCTGTATCTGGAGCGCGGGATCATCACTCGCGTCCGGACGATCGTCCCGCTCCGCCGGATCCAGCATCTGGACGTCTCGCAGGACGTCCTGGAGCGCGAGTTCGATCTGGGCGAGCTGATCGTCCATACGGCTGGTGCCAGGAGTTCGGAGGTCGTCCTGCCGGGCCTCGACTATGAAGAGGCCCAAAAGCTTCGAGATACGCTCAACAGGTACATTCTCGAAGATGCCGTCTGAGACGTCCACATCCGACGTGTCTGATGCTCGAGACGTTTCCCTAGAGGAGATGCGCCGCCTGCACCCCTATACGCTGGTCCAGCGCTTCCTGATCAGCGCCCCCGCCCTCCTCATCATCCTGCTGCCAACGCTTCGCAATCCGGACGCGGGTACGTGGCTCAGCGTCGGCACGCTGCTGCTCTACGGCATCTTCATCGTGCCTCTCTTCGTCGCCCAGTACCTCCGGTTCCGATATGCCGTAACACCCGACGAGATCGTCATCCACAAGGGTGTTTTCACGTATCAGCATCGCAACATCCCGATAGAGCGCATCCAGAACATCGAGATCGAGCAGAGTTTGATTCCGCGCCTGTTCGGAACGGCGAGCATCAAGATCGAGACGGCGGGAAGCCGGTCGACGGAGGGGGTGATCGAATACGTCGGTCTCGATGAAGCGCATCGGCTTCGAGCGACCGTGCGGGCCCGGCAGCAGGCTCGATCCGGCGCGGACGACGCGCGTTCCGGCGATGGTATCGACGATCAGCCCGATATTCGCCCGGATAATAGCACCGTGCGGCCGGCCAACGACGGGCCGGCATCGCCCACTGCGGCCTACGACGTCCCGGCCTCGGCTGCGGCACGGGACTCGGATGCACGAACGACCCCGGGCCCGATCCACGGCGCGTCCCGCACCGGAGCGGCGACGTCCGCGCGGCACGACCTGGACGATGCCGGCGATACCGGTCAGATGATCCACGAAATGAACGTCGGACACGTGCTGCTCTCCGGCGTCTTTAGGTTCTCGCTCTTCTACATCGTGGCCATCTTCTCCGCCGTAGAATACCTCGGCGTCTATCCCGAGGACGTGGCGCGGTGGCTTACCGGTGACCGGTTTGAGGCCGTCGCCGCCGCGTTCGAATCGGCCACGTGGCTCGTCATTCTCGCAACGGTCTTCATGGTGACGTTTCTGGCGTGGATTACGGGCATAGCCACCAACCTGAACAGGTTCTACGGTTTTCGCCTCATGCTGGACGGCGACAAGCTCCACACGCGGAGCGGTCTCTTCACCGTCTCCGAGGGAACGATCCCCCTCAAGAAGGTGCAGGCGCTGCTCCTTCGAACGAACCCGCTCATGTCGGCCTTCGGCTGGTATCGGCTGGAGCTGCAGACGATGGGCTTCGATCCAAACGATCGCGGATATCGGGTGGCCGTGCCGTTCGCGCGGTGGCCCGAAGTGATGGAGATCGCCCGCACGATCCGGCCCGTCGAGGATCCGGGAGAGCTCGAGTCGGTGTCCCGGCTCATGATCCGCCGGACGCTGGTGCGTTATCTGGCCGTACTCGTCCTGCTGGCCGGGGGTATCGGCTACTTCTGGGAGCCTGCCCTCTGGGGATTCATCGCTCTGCCCGCGGTCGTGCTCCTGGCCATCCAGCAGTATCGCCACCATGGATACCGCATCACGGATGACTATCTTTACGTTCGACGGGGCGTCTTCCGGGAGAGCTACTGGATCATCCCCGTCGATCGATTTCAGGTGTTCTACCTCACCCAGTCGCTCTTTCAGCGCCGCCTGGGCTTGAAGTCCGCCTACGTGGATACCCCCGGGGCCGGCGTCCTGATGCATCCGGTGATCGAGGACCTGGCCTCGGATGATGCGTCGCGTATCCTGCGCATCCTCCATCGACGCTTTCACGACCACTTTCACGGCCCGCCCGAGCATCCGACCGACTCGGGCCCCGTCTCCTGATGCGGTGCCGGACGAACCCTCCAGACCGGTACGTGCGTTTGGAGATGGTCACGGTCGGAGGATCATACCACACATATCACTACGACGACAAGCTTGAAGGAACCCGCCTCGCCCGCAGACACGCCGCCCATCCGCCTTCCGCGCTCGAGTGGACTCCTGCTTCACATCACTTCGCTGCCGGGCCCCTTCGGCATCGGCGATCTGGGTCCGGATGCCTACCGTTTCGCTGACGTGCTCTTCGAGACCGGCCAACGCATCTGGCAGGTCCTGCCGCTCGTTCCGATCGGACTCGGCAACTCACCCTATTCGAGTCCATCTACCTTCGCCCTGAGCCCGCTGTTCGTCAGTCCCGTGCTCCTCGAAGAAGATGGACTGATCGAGGCGATGCCCGACGCCCCGGCGGGCACCGAGAATCCGGTCGCGGAGCCGGTCGATTTCGAGGCTGCCGCGCCGTTCAAATCGGCCGTCCTCCAGCAGGCTTTCGAGCGCTTCGAGTCCGGCGACACGCCCGTCGACCCCGCCGCATTCGACGCTTTCCGCGCGCGCCACGCGGCGTGGCTCGACGACTATGCGCTGTTCATGGCCCTGAAGGAGCATCACGGCGGCGTCGAGTGGACGCGCTGGCCGACCGGACTGGCCATGCGGGAGCCGGCAGCGATCGAGGCCTTCGTGGATAAACACGGCGCCCGGGTCCGTCGGCACGCGTTCGATCAATTCGTGGTGTTCGACCAGTGGGACCGACTCAAGCGCTACTGCAACGAGCGGGACATCTGGTTTTTCGGTGACCTGCCCATCTACGTCGCCCACGACAGTGCCGACGTCTGGGCCAGCCGCGAGCTGTTTCATCTCGACGACGATGGACGCAGCACGGTCGTCGCGGGCGTTCCGCCCGACTATTTCAGTGAAACGGGACAGCGGTGGGGGAATCCAATTTACAGGTGGGACGTGATGGAGAAGCGCGGGTATGCCTGGTGGACCCGCCGCATCGAGGCCGTCCTGCGGCACGCCGACCTGATCCGCCTCGACCATTTCCGCGGCTTTGCAGGCTACTGGGAGATACCGGCCGAGGAGCAGACCGCCGTCCACGGCCGTTGGGCCGAGGGCCCGGGTCCTTCACTCTTCGAGGCGGTACGCCGGAAGCTCGGCACGCTGCCCCTCGTCGCGGAGGACCTCGGTCTCATCACGCCGGACGTCAAGCAGCTGATCGACGCCTTCGACTTCCCGGGTATGGCCGTACTTCAGTTTGCCTTCCACGAAGGCGCCGACCATCCCTTCCTGCCCCACGCATATCATCGCAACCTCGTCGCGTACACGGGTACACACGATAACGATACGCTACTCGGATGGTGGCAGGACGTCGCCGGGGATCCCGACCAGGAACGCGCGCGTCGTTTCGCGAGCGCCTACCTTGGCGTCGAGAATGGGGGCGTCGAGAATGGGGGCGCGGACGCGGTCGCGAACGGGGGCGCGCACGGGACGGCGGACGAAGCAATAGACGAAGCGACGGTCGTAACGGCGGAGGGTGCGGCGAACGGCGTAGAATGGGCCGCCATCCGCGCCCTGATGGCATCCCGCGCGGAATGGGTCGTATTCCCGATGCAGGACGTCCTCGGCCTCGACGGATCCGCGCGCATGAACACGCCCGGGCAGGGCCACGACAACTGGAGGTGGCGCTTCTCCTGGGATCAGCTGACCGAAGACCGGCGCCGGCGACTCAATACGCTGACCGCGCTCTACGGCCGGTCGGACCGGCTCGACGACGTCCTCTAGCACGTCGTCGAGGCGGCCTCCCCGTGCCCGTTCGCAACCAGCAACCCGCAACCCGCCTCATTTCTGAACCCCTACAGCATCCAATAGCGCCCGGCATTACCCGCGAACCCCACGTCATCCCACAGCATACTGCAGCATCCTACACCCCTCGCATCACCACGTATACGGCATGCCGACCACCAACGACGCAGCTTCTCCACGGCCCCATCCCCGCCCGGATGCGCGGCTCGGGGCTCTGGTAGAGGACGACGGGACGCGGTTTCGCGTCTGGTCGCCGTCGGCGTCATCGCTCACCGTCGTGCTCGAATCGGGAGAACGGCTGGAGATGACGCCCCGATCTGATGACATCTTCGAAGCCTTCTCCCCGGGCGCGACGACCGGGGTTCGCTATCGGATCGAGCTCGACGGGGATGAGGCCTTCCCCGACCCGGCCTCGCGCTATCAGCCCGACGGCGTACACGGGGCGTCCAGCATCGTCGATCCGAGCGCCTATGCGTGGTCGGACGGCCAGTGGGAAGGCGCGTCCCGAGAAGATCTGGTTTTCTATGAGATTCATACCGGAACGTTCACCCCAGAGGGCACCTTCGAGGGCATTCGTTCCAGACTCCCCTACCTGCGGGACCTGGGCGTGACGGCCCTGGAACTCATGCCGGTGGCCGACTTCCCAGGGAGGTGGAACTGGGGATACGACCACGCCGCACTGTACGCCCCGTCACGGGCGTACGGGACGCCCGACGAGCTGCGGCGCCTCGTCGACGAGGCGCACGAAATGGGGCTCGCCGTCTTTCTCGACGTCATTTACAATCACCTCGGTCCGGATGGCGCCTACGTCGCCGCCTTTGCGCCGATGTTCACCGACCGCCACGAGACGCCGTGGGGACAGGCCGTCAACCTCGACGACCAGTATTCGGCGGGGGTCCGCGGCCTGTTTATCGACAACGCGCTGTCGTGGCTCCTGGAATATCATGTGGATGGTCTTCGTCTCGACGCCACGCACGCCCTGGTGGACGAATCCGAGGTCCATTTCCTCGAAGAGCTGCAGGAAACGGTCGAACGGATCGGCGCCGGACCGGAACGTCTCCTCATCGCCGAAGACCACCGCAACGAGAACCGGATCGTCCGACCGCGGGCGGAAGGCGGCTACGGACTCGCCGCCGTCTGGGCGGACGACTTCCACCACCAGATCCGCAATCTTACCGCCGGCGACGAGGACGGTTACTACGTGGATTATGCCGGAACGACGACGCGCGA
>JBBDTI010000086.1:0-4058 GCA_040904565.1 Rhodothermales bacterium | reverse complement strand
TCGACGCCGTTTCAGTTCTTTACGAATCACGACGAACCCCTGGGCGCGCTCGTCTCCGAAGGGCGAAAAGAGGAATTTCGATCCTTCGCGGGCTTCCAGGGAGACGTCCCCGACCCGCAGGACCCGGAGACGTATTATCGGAGCCGGCTCGACTGGCAGGAGGCGGAACGGGAAGGCCACGCGGGCACGCTCGCGCTGTACCGCGACCTGCTCCATTTGCGCCCGGAGCTCCCTTCCGAAGCACGCGCCGCGGCGGCGGGCCCTTCGGCGATCATCATCCGCCGTGGATCGTTCGTACTCTATGCCGCTTTAGAAGGGGGCATTACGCTGAAGGGCACCGCACGCGGAGATGTCGAACTGCATACGGAAGATCGCCGCTATGGGGGCTCGGGCCACCAGCCCAGGGTGGCGGACGACGCGATCACCTTTTCCGAACCCGCTGCGATCGTTGTTTCGACCTGACTTACGGCAGACCATTCGACACCACCTATGATTGCTACGTATCGCCTTCAAGTTCACCCCGACTTCGGTTTCGGGGAGATTGAAGCGCTCCTGCCCTATTACCGGCAGCTTGGCGTAAGCCACCTGTACCTGTCGCCGATTACGCAGGCACGGCCGGGCAGCCGGCACGGCTACGACGTGATCGATCACAACGCGATCCGAGAAGAGGTGGGTGGACGCGAAGGGTTCGCGCGCCTCACCAGGGCGGCGACGGAGCACGGCCTCAAGATTATCCTCGATTTTGTACCCAATCATGCCGGCGTGGGCCCGAAGAACGCCTACTGGCAGGACGTCCTCGCCTACGGACCGCATTCTCCGTTCGCCCCGTACTTCGACATCGACTGGAATCCGATCAAGCCGGAGCTACAGGGCAAGATCCTCCTGCCCAACCTGGGCCGGCCGTACGGTGAGGCGCTCGACGAGGGGGAACTCTCCCTTGCCTACGACGACGGCCATCTGTATGCCACGTACTACGAGAACCGCTATCGCCTGAATCCGGCCACGTACACCGACGTGCTGGAAGCCGCCATGAGGGCGGCCGAGCGAACGGAGCCGTACTGGGATCTGAAAGACCTCCACGACGCCTACGACACACTGGCCCCGCGGGAAAGGGACAAGGCGGAAGCGCTGCGCATGCGGCTCGTGGCCCTGTTCGACCGGATCGATCCCGGAGAGGTCTTGTCTGCCTTCGACGGCGATCAGCTGCACGACCTCTTCCAGCGGCAGTTCTGGCGCCTGTCGTTCTGGAAGACGGCCGGTTCGGAGATCAATTATCGGCGCTTTTTCGACATCAACGAGCTGGTGGCCCTACGCATGGAGGACGATCACGTCTTCTGGGATGCCCATCAGCTGCTCGCCGAGCTGCTCGCCATGGAGGCGGTGGACGGTGTGCGCATCGACCACATCGACGGGCTCTATGACCCGCACGATTATCTCGAACGGCTGGAAAATGTGAGCGGCGGCCGCATCTGGGTCGAGAAGATCCTGGCGGCCGGCGAGACGCTGCCGGACGAATGGCCGGTCGCGGGCACGACGGGTTACGAATTCCTGAACGACGTCATGGGCGTGCTGCTGCAGAAGGAAGGACGTATTCCGCTGGAGAAGATCTGCAGGCGGCACGTGGGGACGTACCGCCCGTTCGACGATGAGGTCTATGCCAGCAAGAAGATCGTCATCGAGACGTCGCTTTCCAGCGAGCTGCTGCGGCTGTCGTACGAGCTGGATCGAATCTCGGAGGCGGATTATCACACGCGCGACTTCACCCTGGAGGCCATCCGCCAGGCCCTGACGGAGATCGTCGCCGTCTTCCGCCGATATCGAACCTACCTGCCGTACGAGACGGACACGGCGCAGGAGGTCATCCAGCGCGCCGTGCACCGCGCCCGGGCTCGGAATCCGGTTGCGGAGCCGACCGTGTACGATTTCGTCGCGGACGTCATCCTGGGAAACGTACGGGACGACCTGGAGCCTGTACGCCGGGCGTGGGTCGGCCGTTTTCAGCAATACACGGCTCCCGTTGCCGCGAAGGGCGTCGAAGACACGGCGTTCTACCGCTACCTACCGCTCGTCGCCCTTAACGAAGTAGGGGGCGAACCGGACGAGTTCGGCGCTTCGATGCATGCGTTCCACGCTCACGCGCGATTCCGGGCACACCGCTATCCGCAGGGACTCGTCGCGACGGCCACGCACGATCATAAGCGCGGGGAAGACACGCGGATGCGTCTGATCGCCCTGGCCGAGGTGCCCGACCTGTGGGAAGAGGCCGTGCGGTCGCTGAGACAGATCGGAGAGGACTACGTGGTAGACGGCAGCCCGTCGCGGTCTGACCGCTACCTGTTCTTCCAGACCCTCGCAGGCCTCTGGGACGAGTCCACCGCGACCGGCCCGGACGATCTGGAAGCCAGGCTCGACGCCTACATGTTGAAGGCGAGCCGCGAGAGCAAAATGCAGACGAGCTGGACGCGGCCGGACGAAAGCTACGAGGGTGCTCTGGCCTCTTTCGTGCGGGGCGTACTGCGCGACGAGCGGACGGCCGAGGCCGTGGAAGCGCTGGCCGGGCGGTTGCGGCAGCTCGGGTTCGTCAACTCCATCAGCCAACTCGTCCTCAAGCTGACGACGCCCGGGGTGCCGGACATCTACCAGGGGACCGAGCTGTTTGACTTCTCGCTCGTCGATCCCGACAACCGGCGCCCGGTCGACTACGAGCGCAGGGCGGCGCTGCTCGACGAGCTATCCGGACTCATAGAGGCACCGAACTATCCGTCCGTGGAGCGCCTGGCAGACGGTCGCGACGAACGCGCGAAGCTGTTCGTGACGGCGGCCCTTCTCCGCTTGCGGCGCCGCCGGCCGGAGCTGATGAAGGGCGACTATCAGCCCATCGAGGTCGGCGAGGATAGCGGTTGGATTGCTTTCGTGCTGTCCTACGAGACGTCGCACCTGCTGGTTGCCGTACCCCGTTTCCCCACTAGCTTCCTCGCGAACGCAGCCGAGCGTCCGGCCGCGCGAATCTCCCTTCCCGACGGCCTGGCGGGTCGGCGATGGATCGACGTCTTAACCGGACGCCGGCTCGAAACGGGCACCGATCTGGAGACCTTCTCCGCGCCCTTTCCATGGATGGTGCTCGCGAGCGAGTGACGCACCGGTCACAGTTCGGCGCGAAGGACGTTCAAGTTCCGGGGCGAGACGCCAACCTCGTCCTCGGCGTCGTATCGGATTGACTCGCCGTCGCTATCGAGAGGTGCCACCGATTCCCACACCTCCGGCTCGTCGGCTTCTTCGGCGGGCAGGACGAACCACACCTCCTCCGCACCCGCGTTGAAGAGGAGCAGATACGTCTCGTCTCGGAGCTCGTTGCCCTTCCGATCGCGGCTATGGATGGAATCGCCGCGCAGCAGCACGCCGAAGGCCTGGAGATCATTATCCGACCAGTCCCCGTTATTCATCTCCCGTCCGTCGGGATGCCACCAGAGCGCGTCTTTGATCTCCCGGTCGTCGATTTCCCCCCGGAGAAAGTGACGGCGGCGAAAGTTGGGATGCGCCTGGCGGAACGCGATAACCTGTTTGAGGAATTCGAGAAAGCTCTGCTCTCGATCGTCGAGATCCCAGTCGTACCAGTTGATCTCGTTGTCCTGGCAGTACGCGTTGTTGTTCCCCTGCTGCGTGCGAGAAAGCTCGTCCCCGCCGAGAATCATGGGTACCCCCTGAGCCAGCAGCAGCGTGGCCGTCATGCTCCGCTTGAGCCGATCGCGACACTCCAGGATCTCCGGATCGTCCGTGGGCCCCTCCACGCCGCAGTTCGTACTGTAGTTGGGTTCGTGCCCGTCGCGGTTCCCCTCCTGGTTGGCCTCGTTATGCTTCCTTTCGTAGCTCACCAGGTCTTCCAGCGTGAATCCGTCGTGAGCCGTGACGAAATTGATCGACGCATAGGGCCGCCGCCCCGACCGCTCGTAGAGGTCGCTCGACCCGGCGTAACGTGTTGCGAACTCCCCGCTGAGACCCCTGTCACCGCGCCAGAATCGGCGCATGGCGTCGCGAAATCGGCCGTTCCATTCGGTCCA
>JBBDTI010000085.1:6756-16549 GCA_040904565.1 Rhodothermales bacterium | reverse complement strand
ACCGTCATCGCCATTGTATTTGGGATCCTCCTCGGCGCGTGCGGAGGTCCGCCCGATCCCGACGCCGTCATTCGACAGGCCGTGGCAGCCCATGGAGGCGAACATATCGACCAGGTCGCCATCGAATTCGACTTCCGGGAGTATCACTATACGATCGAGCTCGACGGAGGTCGATTCGAATACGTGCGCGAACGGCCCGATTCGATCGGATACATTCGCGACGTCATCAACAACGACGGATTCTACCGGGAAGTCGACGGGGAACGCGTCCCGCTGCCTGAAGACGTCGCCGCATCGTATTACTCCTCGCTCAACTCGGTCGCGTATTTCATGCTGCTTCCCTTCAAGCTCACGGACGAAGCGGCGCAGTCCGCCTACCTCGCCGAGACGGAAGTGAACGGAGAGCCCTATCACGAGATTGAAGTGACCTTCAGGCCGGATGGCGGCGGGCGAGACTACCAGGATCGGTTCGTGTACTGGATTCACCGGGACCGGCATACGATGGACTATCTTGCATACGACTACGTGACCGACGACACCGGGACGCGTTTTAGAGAGGCCTTCAACGTTCGCACGATCGGCGGCATCCGTTTTCAAGACTATTACAACTACACGTCATCCGTCATCGACTCCCCGGGGGATCCTATAGAGGACCTCGACGAAGAGCTGGAAGCCGGTACGCTGGAGCTCGTCTCGGTTATCGAGAAGAACAACATCACCGTCGAGCCCATTGACCAATAAGCAAGCCGCGCTATTGTATATTGTTGGCCGGCCGTTTGTCCGTGAACCCTCTTTCCATTTTCCGCTATCCCTTTAACTTCGATGACCAAGACGATGCGACACGGTACGATCCTCTTCCTGCTGGCATGCTCCATTGGTGCCTTCTCGTTTCACACGGCCTCTGCGCAGGACGTCGTGCCCGCTCCGGAGGCACGTCCGAGTCCGATGGCGGTAGCCCAGGCCACGTTGAGTGACGGGACCTACATCGCCGTTCGGTACAGCTCGCCGCGCAAACGCGGCCGGGACATCTTCGGCGGACTCGTCCCACTCGACGAGGTGTGGCGGTTCGGTGCCAACGAGGCCACCGAAATCACCGTCACGCAGGACGTTACGTTCGGCGGTACCCGCGTGCCGGCCGGAACGTACGCCCTCTTTGCCATTCCGAGCGAAGATGAATGGACGCTGATCCTCAACGAAAACCTGGGCCAGTGGGGCGCTTTTTCCTACGACATGGAGGCCGACTTCGCACGGGTGACCGTTCCGGCCGAGGAATCGGGCCAGATCCACGAGGCGTTCACGGTTACGCTGGAGGTGAACGACGCCGAGACGGCGGCCACATTGAGCGCCCTCTGGGACCAGACCCGCATCTCGGTGCCCATCCAGGCCATCAACTGAGTGAATCCGGCGGCGCATCTATTCCATGAAGACTTCTAATGAGTGCCGGATGCACGCCATCGAGTGAACTGAACTGACGAACACGACGGAGCATATCGCCGCATGAGCGCGACGCAGCAAAAAGGACTGGACGTTGAAGCTGAAGGAACGGGGATCTCCCGTCCCCTCAGCAAACAGGTGAACTTGCTGGGGACGTTGCTCGGACAGGCCATCCGCACGCAAGCGGGTGACGATATGCTCGAACTCGTGGAAGAGCTCCGTCTGGCCTGCAAAGAAGCCGCCCGTCGGAACGACCCCGCACCGCGCCTTGAGACGGCCCGCCGTGTTGGAGAGCTCGGCTTCGAAGAGATACTCTGGCTGCTTCGATCGTATACCGCCTTTTTCCATCTCGTCAACAAGGCGGAGCAGGAGGAGATTATCCGCATCAACCGCAATCGGGCGCGGGACAGCACGCCGGATCACCCGCGGTCGGAATCCATCCGCGAGGCCATCTTCCGGCTTAAGGAACAGGGCTACTCGAAGTCGGAAGTCATCGAGCTGCTCGGACAACTGGATATTCAGCCCACGCTGACGGCGCATCCCACCGAGGCGCGCCGACGCAGCATTCTCTACAAGCAGCAGCACATCGCGCAGCTCCTCTCGGCGATGAACCGCGTGAATCAGACGCCCGAGGAAGAGGAGCGGGCGATGACGGAGATACGCAACCAGATCGCCCTGCTGCTTTCGACGGATGAGGTGCGTACGGAGCGGCCCAGCGTGGAGGATGAAGTCGAACAGGGCCTCTACTTCATGCGCAACGCCATCTGGGATACCGTTCCCGAGATCTACGAAGACATCCGAAGCGGGCTGCGCGCGTATTACGACGATACCGACGAGCTCCCCGTCGTTCTTCGGTATCGATCCTGGATCGGCAGCGACCGGGACGGGAATCCGAACGTTACGGCGCGCGTCACGCGCCGTACGTTCGCGCGCCAGCGGCTGACGGCCTTCGAGCTGTACTTTTCCGAGCTGCGTGAGCTGCGCCGTGAGCTGAGCATCTCCGGTCGACAGGCCCCCATACCGGACGAGCTCTATGATTCGATCGAGGCGGATCGTGAAGAGGTCGAGATCGATGAGGAAGTGCGGCGAGCGTTCCAGCATGAGCCGTACCGGCTCAAGTTGAGCTACATGATGCAGCGCGTCTACCGGCTGCGTGACGAGGCGCGTGCCGTTCTGGAAGAAGACGCCGGCGTCAGGCGCCCGGAGAGCGGTCGCCAGTGGACGTACGCGGGTGCCGATTTCGTGGCGGACCTCCAGCTGCTGTGCCGGTGCCTCGATAGGACGGGGTTCAGTCCGTATGTAGAAAGTGGCCTCCTGCGACGGACGCTCGTGCGGGCCAAGACCTTCGGGTTTCACATGGCCGCACTCGACCTGCGACAGCACAGCGGCGTGCACGAAAAAGCGCTGACGTCCTTGCTGCGGACGGCGGGCATCCACGACGACTACGCCTCGCTGGATGAAGAGGCGAAGCTCGACCTTCTCGCGCGGGAGCTCGAAAATCCGCGGCCCCTCGTACTTCGGGATCAGCCGCTCGACGATACGGCGCAGCTCGTCATCGAGAGCTTCGAAGTGGTTCGCGAGATCCTTGATCAGGAGCCGCTCGCTATCGGAAGTTACATCATCAGCATGACGCATACCGTCAGCGACATGCTGGAGACCATGCTGCTGGCCAAGGAGGCCGGCCTCTGGCGCATGGAAGACGGCGAGGTGATCTGTCCGCTAGACATCGTCCCCCTCTTCGAGACGATCGAAGACCTTGCAGAGGCCGACGAGCTGATGAACGTGCTCTTCACGGATCCCATCTACCGGAAGCAGCTCGAGGCGCGCGATCGTTTCCAGGAAATCATGCTGGGATACTCCGACTCCAACAAGGACGGCGGGTACTGGATGGCCAACTGGGCCCTCCACAAGGCGCAGAAGAATCTGGGGACCATTTGCAAAGAGCACGATGTCTCGCTGCGCCTCTTCCACGGGCGCGGCGGCACGGTCGGGCGCGGCGGCGGTCGCGCCAATCAGGCCATCCTCGCCATGCCTCCCGTGGTGCACAACGGACGCATCCGATTTACCGAGCAGGGGGAAGTGATCTCGTTTCGCTACGCGCTGCCCGACATCGCGCGTCGTCACCTGGAACAGATCGTCAACGCCATGATCGTAAGCACCGCGACGGGTGCGCGGCGCGACGGCCAGACGCGCCATAACGTCCGGGGAGACGACGTGGAGCTGCTCGATTCCATCGCGGAGCATTCGATGCAGGTCTACCGATCGCTGATCGACGACGAGGAGCTCTGGCCGTGGTACACGCAGGTTACACCGATCGAACAGATCAGTCGCTTGCCGATCGCCTCTCGCCCGGTGTCACGAGGATCCGCCCAGGAAGTCGACTTTGAAGGCCTCCGGGCCATTCCGTGGGTGTTTGCATGGACGCAAACGCGGTATCTGGTTCCAGGCTGGTTCGGTACGGGAAGCAGTCTTTCCCGGGTGATGGAGGAAGATCCAGGAGCCCTCGAGCATCTCCGATCGCTGTATCGTTATTGGGCCTTCTTCCGAGCCGTCGTGAACAGCGCTCAGCGGGAAATGGCCCGCGCGCGCTTCGACATATCCCGGCACTACGAAGAACTCGCCGACGCATCGACCGGGCGTCACATTCCCGAGCGCATCGCGGAAGACTTTGAGTCTGCCCGCGAAGCCATTCTCGAGATTACGGGCCAGGAGGAGCTGCTGGGCAACAGTCCCGTCATACTCAAATCGATCTTTTTGCGCAATCCGTATACGGACGTGCTGAACCTGCTACAGGTGGAGCTCATCAAGCGCTACCGGCAGGCGACGGACGAAGAGGATCGGGAAGCGATGCGGCAGGCCCTCTTCCTGAGCATCAACGGGATCGCGGCGGCGATGCAGAGTACGGGCTGAACCCGGAAACGCGCACGAGCTCACGAAGGGTCGAGGTGCCGGACGTCGCGAGGGCGCGCGCCTGCGCGGCGATCGACCCGGACGTTTCGTACACGTCGGGCTCGTCCGCTCCCAACGAGATCTTCCTGCGCGCGTCCGGTCGCATTCGTGTCACTTCGACCAGCAGCATCGTCCCCGAATAGCCGGATCCGCCGCATGTCGCGCAGGCGTCCCCGTTTTGGTCACGGCGGGCGACGTCGTAGAACGTTCCTCCTTCCGCCTCCGCTTTCGTGAATCCGAGGTACTGGAGATAATCCACCTCGACATGTGCCGAGGGCACCTTGCAGTCCGCGCACAGCGTCCGCAGACGCCGCTGAGCGACGACCAGCTCGATGGCCTGGGTGCTGACCGCGGGGTCGACGCCCAGACGCGTGAAGGCATCGACCACGCCGCGTACCGAGGACTCGTTCAAGCGGGTGATCACTACACGTCCGTTCAGGGCCACCGACAGGGCCGCCTCGGCCTCGCGTCGATCCGCGGGCGGCGGGACCAACACGGCATCGACATCGTGTTCGGATATCGTCGCCAGCGCGTCCGGTAACTCGACCGACCTATCCAGGCGAATCGAAAGGATATCATCGTTGGCCCCGGCACCTTCGAGCGAGGCGACGACCGCCTGCGCGGATGCCAGGTCACGGGCGAGCGCCGAAGCCGTGGCGGTGCAGCCGGACCCGACCGGGCTCGTGACGACGATCATACCGCCGCGATGCAGTACGTCGCGGACATTGTCGGAGACGGACCGGGGCAGACCGAGATCGGAGAGATCGGAGATCGGCTCCTCGTCGATGCGCACCACCACGCTTTCGTAACCGTCACCCCCCTCGATCGGGAGAACGGAGAGGGAGAAGCGAATGCGTCGACCGTCGATCCGGCGATACGTAACCGCCGGAGCCGACGCAAATACGGGACGTCCGACCGCCGTCTTAAACGTCGAAAGTATCTCTTCCACGGCGACGTCGGGCTGCTCGACCCACGGCACGAGAGCACCGTCGATGCGAAGACCAATCCGAATACCGGTTTCACCGGAACGAACGTGAATCGCGGTGGCCGACTCGCGCACGGCCAGTGCGAGAAACTCCTCCAGCATCATGTCGACACGTCCATCGGACGCCTCGTCGCGACCGTCCGAGTCCAGCGCAGCGACGGCATAGTGAATCAGGTCTTCCAGGTCGGACTGCGGTGCGTACCGCACCTCGCAGTCGGACAGATGGAGCCGGCGCAGCAGGCGGGCTACCTCCGGACGCGACGGATCGTGTGAGGCGAGAATGACCTGATCGGGATCGTCCGTCTGTGCGGCGTCGCGTCCAACCGGCACCACCTGCAGATCCACCAGCATCTGCCAGTCGCGTTCGGGAATCGATCCTACAAGTCGTCCGATAGCTGCTCGCGCGGCGTCCACATCGACGTCGATCCGGGCACATCCCGATACGGCAGCCGCCTCTGCAAATACCCGTTCGCGGTTGACGGACGGATCCTCCGCAAGCGCCCTCCAGAGCGTTCCGGGCAGTGCGTTCTCGTTTCGGTCCCTCACGCATCGCCATGCACGGTCGACCTGTTCCATCGTCACGGCCTGCTTGAAGAGCAGCGACGTCACGACGGGATCGTCGAGGTCCAGCGCTGAAAAATCAGGATGCGGCTCACTCATGACCGCCTGGGGGCTTCCATCGCCCATTGGCGCGGGATGCCCGTTGGTATGGGTGGCGGCACGCAACCCGACGGCGGGCTCTGCATCCATCTCCAACCACGACCGCCACGACGGGTAACGGTCTTCACGTCGGGCGTCGTCCGAGCCGGAGGAAAATGGATATTCAGAATACATGGGGCCTGAGCGTTCCGTATCGGAACGTGATGGGTACGGGGCGTAGAGGAAGTATCGGCTGTTTAGCGTCCCACTTTAGGTTGTAGAGACCGCAGAGGCCTCGCTCTCGAGGCACGAGGCCGTAACGCGATCATGCGACAACCACGGCAACAACCGTTCCCTGCGTACGTGTCGAGCCGGTATACCGCAACGGTAGCGTCCCGAGGAAGATCTTGCCTACACGGTATGTAGCTTTTTCGCACGTTGTACGTATACGGACTCCGCCAAGCTTTCCTTTCAGCCGAACCAAACCACCGGACATCATGCCGTGCCTCTTGACGCTCCTCGCCCTCGTCGTACCTCGCTTCGTCATCGTGATGGTCTGGCTCTTCTCCAACTGGCTGGAGGCGGCCTACACGACGTTGCTCTGGCCCATACTCGGGTTCATCTTCCTGCCGACCACGCTCCTCTGGTACGCCGTCGTCGTAAACGTTTACGGCGGTGAGTGGAGCATCATTCCCATCGCCGGCACCGTCGTCGCGCTGATGATCGACCTCTCGCCGGCGTCCGGCAAGAAGGGTTGAATCGGGTCGGAAACTCCGCACGAGTCCAGCGTTCATTTATGGGTATGCTTCATGACGACCCCGTCCTAACGACCCCGTCCTAACGACCCCGAACTCATGATCGTGCGTTATTTCTCGTCCGTCTTTCTCCTGGCCGTCCTCCTCGCCGTCATAGGTGCCGCCTCGCCGCGCGAGGCCGCGGCCCGTGCGGCTCCCCAGCAAGACGTCGCCCGGGCGGAGCTCGACGATTCGCTGGACGCCGCCTTCCCCGTCGATCCGAACGTGCGGATCGATTCGCTGGAGAACGGCCTCCGGTACTACGTACGTCGCAACGTCGAGCCGCGAGAGCGGGCGGAGCTGTACCTCGTCGTCGATGCCGGGTCCATCCTGGAAGGCGAGAACCAGCTCGGACTGGCGCACTTCGTCGAGCACATGCTGTTCAACGGCACCCGCAACTACCCGAACGAAGAGCTGATCGACTTTCTGGAGAGCACCGGGATGCGCTTCGGTCCGGATGTCAACGCCTACACGTCATTCGACGAGACAGTCTATACGCTCACCATCCCAACGGACAGCACCGAGCTCGTGGACCGGGCCTTCGGGGTGCTGGTCGACTGGGCGGCCCATGCGACGCTGTCGGACACCATGATCGACCGGGAGCGGGGCGTCGTCCTCGAGGAATGGCGCATGTCCGACCAGAATGCGCAGGGACGCATCCGCGACGCGCTGTATCCCGTGCTGCTGCACGAGTCGAGGTATGCCACGAGGCTGCCTATCGGGACGCCGGAGGTGATCGAGCACGCGGCGTATGAAACCGTGAGGCGGTTCTACGCGGACTGGTACCGACCGGACCTCATGGCCGTCGTAGCCGTCGGCGATTTCGACCCGGACGAGATGGAAGCACGTATCCGCACGCGGTTTGCCGAGGTCGAGCGGCCCGACAGTCCGGCGCAGCGACCGACCTACGAGGTACCGGGGCACGAGCAGACCCTCTTTGAGGTCATCACGGATCCCGAATATCCGTACGCCACGGTCACCGCCTATTACAAGCAAGAGGCCGACAGCGTCGTGACGGTGGGGGATTATCGACGTCGACTCGTCGGCCGCCTTTTCAACGACATGCTTAACGCGCGCCTGGCGGAGATCGCACGCGGCGCCGACGCGCCGTTTCTCGGCGCTTCTGTCTTCAAGGGCGCCTTCGTGCGCCCGTCCCAGTTTTACGGGGCCTCGGCGCAGGTGGATGAGGACAGCGTGTTGACCGGACTGCGAGCCGTTTTGACGGAAGTGACGCGCGTTCGCAGGCACGGCTTCACGTCGACGGAACTGGCGCGGGTCAAGCAGGACGTCCTCCGATCCTATCGGAGGGCCTACGACGAGCGCGAGAAGACGAGCTCGGGCGCCTTTGCTCGGGAATATGTGTCGCATTTCCTGGAGGGTGAGCCGACGCCCGGCATCGAAATCGAGTACGCAGCCGTGCAGCAGCTCCTGCCGACCATCGACGTGTCGGACGTGAATGTGCTCGCCTCCGACCTCCTGGCCTCCGAGAACCGCGTCGTCGTATCGATCCTTCCGGAAAAGGAAGGGGTGGTACCCCCGACGGAAGGCGAGCTGCAGGCCGTTCTGGATTCCGTGACGGATGCGGACGTCGCACCATACGTAGACGACGTCCAGGATCAGCCGCTGATGGCGTCCGTCCCTCCGCCGTCGGACGTCGTGCACCGGCGGACGATCCCTGAGATCGACGTGACGGAGCTGGAGCTGGCCAACGGCGTGCGCGTCGTCATGAAGCCCACCGACTTCAAGGAAGACGAGATCGTCATGTCGGCGGTCAGCCCGGGCGGCTCGTCGCTCGTACCCGACTCCGCCGCCTTCTCGGCGGAGACGGCCTCTCAGCTCGTCGCGCGCAGCGGCGTCGCCACGTTTGACCGTACGGCTCTCGAGAAGTACCTCGCAGGCAAGGTCGTCTCCGTCTCCCCGTACATCGGTGAGACGACCGAGGGCCTTCGCGGCAGCGCGTCGCCGGAAGACGTGGAGACGCTCCTGCAGCTGACCTATCTGTACGTGACGGAACCCCGGGCGTCGGAGGATGCTCTTTCCGCCTACCGCAACCAGATGCGTTCCGCACTGGTGAATCGATCGGCCAATCCGACCGCCGTCTGGCAGGACTCCCTCCAGGCCGCCCTGTATGGACGGGACGTACGGCGGATGACGCCCACGATCGACATGGTCGATGCCCTCGCGGCGGAACGCGCTCTCGAGCAGTACGGACAGAGATTTGCGGATGCCTCCGACTTCACGTTCGTGTTTGTCGGATCGTTTGACGTCGATTCGCTCACGCAGATGGTTCGGCGCTACCTCGGTGCGCTCCCGTCATCGGGACGGGAGGAATCGTGGCGCGATGTCGCACCGGAGAAGCCGGACGGCGTCGTGGAGACCGAAGTGTATCAGGGACTGGGCGAACAGAGCTACGTAGCGGTCGTCTTTCACGGACCCTTTACCTACGATCGCGTGCACCGGCACCGCATCCGCTCCCTTGAGGAGGCCTTGTCGATCGCGCTCCGCCGCGAGCTGCGGGAAGAGATGGGCGGCGTCTACGGCGTCGGCGTCCGTGCATCTACCTCGACGCGACCGCGCGATGAATATTCGCTGACGATCCAGTTCGGCTGCGCGCCGGACCGCGTCGACGAGCTCACCTCCGCGATGTTCACCGTGCTGGAGCGCATGAAGGCGAACGGACCCGATGCCGACGTGCTCGAAACGGTAATGGAACAGCAGCGACGCGAACGCGAGACGCAGGTTCGTACGAACGGATTCTGGTCCAGCGTCCTCGAATTCTACTATTCGCACGAGGAGGACGTGCTGGACGTGCTCCGCTACGACGATTTGATAGAGAACCTGACGGCGAACGACCTGCAGGAAGCCGCCCGAACGTATCTGGACACCGGACGCTACGTCGAGGCCGTGCTGTACCCGGAGATGCCCGGAGGCGGGCCCCAATAACGGCCCCAATAATGGCCTCAATAATGGCGACGCGCAGTAGGCCCTTACG
>JBBDTI010000085.1:2026-6656 GCA_040904565.1 Rhodothermales bacterium | reverse complement strand
CAATAACGGCCCCAATAATGGCCTCAATAATGGCGACGCGCAGTAGGCCCTTACGATACGCCCGGGTAAGCTACGTGGGTAAGCTACGTGGCTAAGCTACGTGGCTAAGCTACGAGGCTAAGCTACGAGGCTAAGCTACGAGGCTAAGCTACATTCAGGTCGACCACGATGCGTCCTTGGACGGCGCCGGACAACATGCGGCGGCTGTACGTGGGAATGTCTTCGAGGCTGATGACCTCGGCGCGGATCTCACGGACCAGCGCGTCGGTCAAACGGTTCGCGAGCGCGTTCCATGCCTGATCCCGTATGACGTTGGGACACGTATTGGAATCGATGCCCAGCAGGCTGATGCCTCGGAGAATAAAGGGATAGACCGTCGTATGGATCTCGTGGCCTCCTGCGAGTCCACATGCCGCTACCGCACCGTAGCGATCGAGCCGGCTGAGGATGCCCTCCAGCGTCCTCCCGCCCACCACATCCACGGCCGCGGCCCAGCGGGCCGAGTCGAGCAGCTTGCTCGCACCGCTCGACAGCTCAGCGCGATCGATCACGCGTGCGGCACCCAGTCGCTCGAGATACGGACGAGCCGACTCGGATCCCGTCGACGCTTCGACCGAGTATCCCTCCGCCGCCAGCAGCGCGACGGCAAAGCTGCCGACGCCGCCCGACGCACCCGTCACCACGACGTCGCCCCGGTCGGGTGACAGGCCTCTTGAAGCGAGATCCCGTACCGCCAGCATGGCTGTGAGTCCGGCCGTCCCCGCCACCATCGCCGCCTCGGGCGAGAGTCCGTCGGGCAATCGAACGAGGTGATCGGCGGGCACGCACTGCACCTGCGCGTACCCGCCCCACTGCGTCTCGCCGAGTCCCCATCCCGTCCCGATGACCCAGTCACCGGGTTGAAAGGCCTCCGACGTGCACGAGCGCACCTGTCCGACCAGGTCGATGCCGGGAACGAACGGATACGAACCTCGAACGATCTTTCCCTCTCCGGTGACGGCGAGAGCATCCTTGTAATTGAGGCTCGAAAACCGCACGTCTACGACGGTATCCCCATCAGGCAGCTGTGATTCGGAGATTCGTCGGACGGCGGCCTCGACCCGGTCGTCCCGGCGCTCGAGTACGAGTGCTCTCGGCGTGTCCATATCGTCCTCGGCTCATTCTCTTTCAGCAATCCTCGTGCGTGGGTCCGCGTGACAGCATACACCCATCAAAAACCTAGACGCTGCCGGTCCGGCCTGCGCACGCCCACGGTGCCCAGTGTCATTTCATCGCCGTCGACGCGGTCTCGCCATCGGTCGGCCGCGCTGCGATTCGCCGTGCGCAGCCGGAACCGGGCATTCGAGCCGTCTTCGTGCACTTCCAGCACGCCTTCAACCTGCAGAGCTCGCCGATTGAAGATGGGCCCTTCCCACTCCGCCTCCATATCGACCCGATACGTCCTCGAGAGCTGATTGTATTCCCATTCATTGACGAAGGCCATGGCCCGTCGGCCTCCAAGAAACGACCCGAGTTCATCGATCAGTCGTTCGGTCGCCTGCTCGACGAAATAGCGTACGTCGTCCGCACGTTCGCCCTCCGTCTTCCGGAGGATCTCCTTGCTCACCTGCTTGATCGGGGCGACGTTGTTGCCCGGGCCGGCATGAATGGCGAAGGTCACCTGTGCCATCTCGTCGTCCAGTAGCCTGGAGTCGAGATAGTATCGGAAATTCTTGTAGTTGGCGTACCGGCTCAGATCGAACGCACCCGAATGGGAAGCAAAGGGAATACGCACGGTACCATCACGTCGACCGTCCGGATGATTTACCCACGCAAGCAAATACCCGCGTACGTCCGCAGAATCGATGCGCTCCCAGGCACTGCTTTCGAATAGCTGCCGCTCTACGAGAAACGTGAATGCGTATCGGCCGTCCGACATATCCCCGTCGGTCGGATACTCGATCTCCTCATCCACCTCTACGCGCTTCGGCGAGGCCAGCACGACCTCCTGGATGCAGATCTGCCGGGCACGAACGATCCCGCATGCTTCGACCGTAAGTCGTTCACGGTGGCCCAGACTGCGATCGGGAAGGGGAATGAGTCCGGGACCGCCCTCATACACCGGCTCATAGAGATCGTCGAACACGGACACGATGACCGCATCCGGACTCACCGGGACGTCACCGCCGATCGCCGTGCTCCGGACGAACGAAATATCCACATGCAACGAATCCCACCCTCTACGCTCCAGCACGAGGTCATCGCCACGATATTCGAACCGTGCACCGCACCCCGCCCACAGCAGGAGTGCAGCGGCAAGGAGTCCGACCGGAAAAAAGGTCTTCTTTTCCACGATGGATGAGTTCTTTCGACGCAATAATGTCGAGGGTGATAGCGTCGAGGGTGATAGTGTCGAGGGGGACCGTGTCTTGAGTAACGGTACCTACCATGACGTTTAGATGGAGTGACGATCGATCATACGCGGCTGGCGTGCCTGCTGTTGCCGACGGGATAGGTCATCCGTCCGCCATACCAGGAGATTCCGCCGTTTAACGTCGCCAGACAACGGTGCACAATGCTAGCTCCCCGATCTATGAGCGAAAACCGGCTCTCAAGGACCCTCAAGGCATAATTCGGAGACCTTTGCCTCCTCATTTCAACACCCTTATCGAATAACTCAGTCGACTGAGTTATTCGATAAAGAGGGTTGACAGCATACCACCCGGCATCCTTCAAGAATCCCGAAGCGACAAACAAATAGCGACGGAGGTTGAAAAATTGGATTCAAGAATTGATTCGGTACACGTCTCGCCGCAAGGCTATATGCGGCCTCAGGCTAGAGGGCTTCTGCAGGTCCTTCGCGAACCGCGCCGATCGATACTTCTCGTCGCCGGCTTCAGGCAGATTGGAAAATCCACAATCATCGAACAGCTCGCGGATCAGATCGATATCCCCGCATACGTAGCACCTTACGAAACCTCGTTACGCCTCGACCGCATAGAATCGGCGTGGCAACATGCACGATCGTCATTCGGTCGGGACCGCGCCGTACTGTTTATTGACGATGTCGACGAATCTCCGGGATGGGCCGAAACCGCTGCAACCCTGTGGGACGACGATACGTGCGCGGGACGACGTCTCCACGTCGTTCTGGTAGGCTCGGTCGTTGGAATTACCTCGGAACGCACTGAGCATCATCTGGCGGACCGCTCGGAGGTCCATTTTCTACCATACTGGAGCGCGACCGAGATGCGGGAGGCATTCGGGTGGGACATCGATCGGTTCATATTCTACGGAGGCCTTCCCGGAGCAGCGTCCGTGATGGACAATCCTGCCAAGGACAATCCTGCCAAGGACAATCCTGCCAAGGACAATCCTGCTTATCGTCTACGATCCGGTTTGAGCGATGAACGGGACGTACACGCGAGGTGGGTCCGCTTTATCCGATCCTCTGTCGTCGAGCGTGCGATCTCGCGGGACATCCTGCAAAACGTGCGCCTGAACAAACCAACGCTGATCGGCCGGCTTTTCGAGCTATGCTGTCGACACTCGGGAGATATCGTGCCCTATGCGCACATGCTAAGGGCACTGCGCGACGTGGGTAACACGACGACGCTGGCGTACCATCTCCGTCTTCTGTCGGCGGCGGGACTGGCCACCGGAGTGCCAAAGTATAGGGGCGAGGACATCCGGAAACGGGCGTCCAGCCCAAAATTACAGGTCATCAACAGTGGGCTCGTTTCTGCCCTTAGCGGGATCACCTTCCGGGAAGCTCGAGCGGATCGAGGAGTCTGGGATCGACTCACGCGCGCAGCCGTCGGTGCGCATCTTGTCAACTCAGGTGTCGGTGGACACAACAGGCTGTACTACTGGCTCGATCGGGGACGCGAAGTAGATTTCGTCGTCGAATCGGGAGGACGTCGATCGGAAAGGCATCGACTAGAAGATCATCTTAGGGCGATCGAGCTCAGAATCGGTGACATTTCCGGCACGATGCGCGGAATCTTCGCGTTCGGCGAGACCTTTCCACCGGTCGAACGGGTAACGGTCGGACGATCGTCGCCGCGAACGGTCGGCCGCACGTCGTCGCGTAGATTTTCCTCCGGAAATCAGCAGGTGTCGGTCGAACGATTCCTGTTCGAACGGGTGAACACGCGAAACAGAGCATGATCGTGATCACGCCTCATCGTCGAACTCGAGGGCGGCCGAATTGATGCAGTAGCGCCGGCCCGTGGGGTCGGGACCGTCGTCGAAGACGTGACCGAGATGCGACCCGCACGTCGCGCAGACGACCTCCGTCCGGACCATGCCCAGGCTGTGGTCTTCCCGCGTCTCTACGGCGTCGTTCTCGGCAGGCTTGAAGAAGCTGGGCCAGCCGCTGCCCGACTTATACTTGGCGTCCGATTCGAAAAGGACGGCACCGCACGCTCCACACCGATACGTGCCGTCCTCATCGTAGTCCCAGTACGTTCCCGTGAAGGCACGTTCGGTGCCTCCCTGCCGGAGGATTTTGTATTTCTCGGGGGGAAGTTCGCGCTTCCATTCCTCCTCCGATTTCTGCATCCCGTCATTTTTAATTCCGTCCGCGATCTTTCCTTCCGCGATCTTTCTTTCCGCCATGGTAGCCTGTTACTCCCGTCATTACTTCACC
>JBBDTI010000085.1:0-1926 GCA_040904565.1 Rhodothermales bacterium | reverse complement strand
TTCCGCGATCTTTCTTTCCGCCATGGTAGCCTGTTACTCCCGTCATTACTTCACCATCCCGTGATTGCAGGACATCATACGCATGGTACCGCCGGGCCGTTCGGGCATCTTGCACCGATCAACCCGCGACTCCTATACTACACTTTACCGGCGCACGCTATCGTGTGGACACTCTTACACGCTCCGGGACCCGAAGAAGTAGGCCCGAAGGTGGGCAAGCTGCATGAGCGACCTGTACCGCACGGATGAAACGACGTTTCCCTTCGGGCAGGAATTCGTCTGGCACCCGGACGAGGACGCAGTCCGGCAGACGAACCTGTACGCTTTCATGCAGCGGTACGGCATCACGTCTTACGACGAGCTGATGGAACGGTCCGTGTCGGACGTCGCGTGGTTCTGGGATGCCGTGCTCGACGACCTCGGCATCGCATTCTACGAGCCGTACACGCAGGTCGTCGACCTGAGCGGCGGCATCCAGCGGCCAGAGTGGTGCGTCGGTGGCGTGATGAACATCGTGCACAACCTGCTTGACAAATGGCAGCGCACGCCGACTCGTCGTCTGGACGCGCTGCGGTGGGAGTCGGAAGACGGGTCGACGCGATCGCTGACGTACGGCGAGCTGCACGAAACGGTTTGCCGGTGTGCGAACGGCCTTCGACAGCTCGGTGTGTCGAAAGGCGACGTCGTCGGCCTCTACATGCCGATGACCCCCGAACTATGCGCCGCCTTTCTCGCGATCGCCAAGATCGGCGGGGTGATCCTCCCCCTCTTCAGCGGCTACGGACCCGCCGCTATAGAGACGCGCCTTCGCGACGCGAGCGCCAGGGCGCTTTTCACGGCCAACGGTACGCACCGGCGCGGCAGGCCCATCGGCGTGAAAATCACGGCCGACGAGGCGCTCGTGAACGTCCCATCCGTCGAACACGTCATCGTGCACCGCTACATCGACCTGACGGAGGGAACACCGATGGTAGATGGACGCGACGTCTGGTGGGACGCATTCATCGACGGACCGTCCGCCGACGCCGAAACCGAGCGCACGTCCGCGGAAGACGTTCTCATGCTCATCTATACGAGTGGCACGACGGGCAGTCCGAAGGGTGCCGTGCACACGCACTGCGGATTTCCCGTCAAGGGCGCGCAGGACATGTACCACTGCATGGATCTGAAGCCGGGCGAGTGCATGTACTGGATGTCGGACATGGGCTGGATGATGGGGCCGTGGCTCGTCTTCGGGACGCTGTCCATTGGCGCCACGATGGTTTTCTACGACGGCGCGCCGGACTACCCCGGTCCGGATCGGGTCTGGCAGCTTGCAGAGGACCACGGTGTCACGCATCTCGGCGTCTCCCCGACGCTCGTCCGCGCCCTTCGCGCGCACGGAACCGATCCCGTTCGTGCTCACGACCTCTCCCGGCTCCGCGCCGTCGGATCGACGGGCAGTCCCTGGGATCCCGAGTCGTGGATGTGGCTCTTTCGAAACGTCCTCGACGGCCGGAAACCCATCCTCAACTATTCCGGCGGTACGGAGATCAGTGGGGGGATCCTTTGCGGCAACTTCCTGCGGCCCCTCAAGCCGTGTGCGTTCTCCGGTCCCGTACCCGGAATGGACGCCGACGTCGTCGACGAATCGGGAGCGTCCGTCAGGGGCCGCGTCGGCGAGCTCGTCATCCGCGGCCCGTGGATTGGGATGACGCGCGGATTCTGGAACGACGAGGAGCGGTACCTCGACACGTACTGGAGCCGGTTCGAAGACGTGTGGGTGCACGGTGATTTCGCGGCGGTCGACGAGGACGACCTCTGGTACATCCTCGGCCGGAGCGACGACACGATCAACGTAGCCGGAAAGCGTGTAGGTCCGGCCGAAGTCGAGGCCGTCCTTAACGCCGACGAGGCCGTCTCGGAAAGTGCCGCCATCGGCGTCCC
>JBBDTI010000084.1:0-75938 GCA_040904565.1 Rhodothermales bacterium | reverse complement strand
CAAGCTGGCCGCCATTTCCTTCAATAAAGACGTCAGGAAGCTGAGCTGCTGCGCGGCCTAGTGCGCTAGTGCGAACGCGTTTGATCCAACGTTCTCGACCACGACTGGCAAAACATTTTGAAGCGTCCCTGATCCCCCAGCTCTCCGATCACAAACTCGGGGGCGAGGTATTGGCGAGGTGGTACGCCGCTCATGGCTCGTGCACCTACGATCTAATACGTGTCGATGGGATAGCGCGTGGTAGAACCAGCGTGACGGACGTTCCTTCACCTACGGCACTTTCGACATCCAGCTCAGCGTGAAGCAGATCTGCCAATCGCCGAACGATCGTGAGGCCGAGTCCCGACCCTTCGTAGGTGCGCGTGAGGCCCTGGGAGGCCTGCCTGAACGGCGTGTAGAGCTCCGCCAGGAACGAATCCGGCATACCGATTCCGGTATCGTCTACGCGTACCATTATGCCGTCAGGACCGGTCGAAGCGGCGAGCGTAACGCGGCCTGAATGGGTAAACTTCAGCGCGTTGTCAACGATATGATTCATAATCTGGCGCAGCGCTTCGGGGTCCGTCGGGACGAACGCATCACCATTTTCGGGACAGGGCATTACCTCCAATGCGATGCCTGTTGCTTCCGCATGATCGCGGTAGCGATCGGCGACCGCCTCGAGTTCTTCAGGGACGCGTGACATCCGCTGTTCGTACGCGCGGTTCTCGACGTGAACGCCACGAAGAATCGCCGTAGACCCGGGAGATTCAAGATCCGCCCCCACCTGTCCCACCTCTCGAAAAAAAGGAGGCGCCGTGCCCGATGTACTGAGATCAGGGAAAAGCGCCTCGCCGGCCGGATTAACGTACGTCAGATCACCGGCATCGATGATCTCAACAACCGGCTCCGGGCTCAACTCAGGGAAGGATGCGAGCCAGGCGCGCTGTTGTTGCGCCTCGAGAACCTGGCGCTTTCCGTACGAGAAGAGCGCGCCCAGAACCAGCAGCGCGGCTCCGAATCCAAGCATGTCACCGTAGAATACGGCGGCGGATACTACGGTGGGGATCAACGAAGGTAGCTCACGGGATGATGCGGCGAGTCCGAAAAACAGCGTATAGGTGCCGACCGTCGGAATCGCCCAGATTACGCCCGCTTTCGTACCGAGGAGTATGATCGCTAAAATGGGACTTGCCCAAAGCCACGTCAGCGATGCAGCGCCGCATATAGCGGGCTGAGGACGGTCATATAGAGAGCAACGCCGACAAACATCCGCGCACGGTGATATAGGTCCAGCTCACCGCGCGTCTCCTGTGCGATGAAATGGTCGGGGATCTCAGCCAGGCGTTTCAGCATCGGTGCGGCGTGCGGCTCTCAGAAGGTGATACGCGCGGAGGTTCAAGCACTTCGAAGGGCTCGTCCTCGACTGTACGTGCTTTGATTTTCCGAAACGTTTCACGCGGACCTGCGTCGTGCGGCCGGGTCTACAACTTCTCCCCTGGTACTCCGGCCTTTTCGAGCGCATCGACGGCCATCGCAACGATGCGTAGGGCATCGCGGCTGCCGTCGGCTTCCCCTTTTTCGAAATCTCCCGCATCGGTCGCCATCTGATTCGTTACGTGCGCGAAGCAGACGACGGGCCTGTCGCGCGCCGTGGCGAACGCGTACAGCGCGGCCGCTTCCATCTCCACCGACAGGATGTCCAATCGCCTTGCCGCAGAGATCGCCTCCTCGGTCTCGCGAAAGGGAGCGTCGGTCGTCCAGCAGGCGCCGGCGTGAACCGGCACCTCGCTCTTCTCAAACGCACCGGCCAGACCATCTCTCAGACGAGGGTCCAAATGGACGAATTCAGATGGAGGGAGATAATGGTAGCTGGTGCCCTCATCCCGGAGAGCCCTATCGACGAGCACGAAGTAGGGAGGATTCCCCATCGGGTGAATCTGACCGGACGACGTTACGCTCACGAGCAGCTCGCAGCCCATCGCAAAGAGTTCCTCCACCACGAGTACGGCGAACGCGCCGCCTACTGCGCGACCCACGACGCCGAGCGTCCGCCCCTCGTGCTCGAACTCATACATATCCGTGTGATAGCACGGCCAGTGGCGGCTCTTCCGGGCCCGCCCCGCCGCACGCAGGTTTCGGACGATGTCTCCGTCGGGATCGAGCAGACACACGGCCGGCACTCGTCCTTCTTCCACCTCCTTTTGCCGGCGCGCCTCGCGGAGCAGGTTCTCGGGCGTGAATACGGACGGTGCCTCGTAGGCCTTATGGCGAAGCAGTGGCGGTGTCGCGTTCGACTCGGGATGCATAATTTGAAATCGCTACTTGAAACATCTACCGTCCGGAGATCATCGTCCGTACGCGGCGGCTCGCATCGTAAAGCGCTCCCGATCCGCGCACGTTCATCTCTCCGCACGCGATCTTACCTTCACAGATACGACGGCTCGTCCATCGACATACCTTCCCGTGCACGAGAAAGCATCTCCCGAACGCCTCCGACAGCATGTAGACAAGATCGCCGGGGCGTTTGTGCCGCGGGACTATACCCACCGGGACAACCTGCGGCTCACGACGGAGTACGTGCACGATCATTTTACCGAAACCGAGGCGTTCGCCGTATCCTACCAGCCGTTCTACGCAGAAAGCTCAACCTACAAAAACGTAACGGCGCTTCTGGGCTCGGAAACGGAACCGCGAGTGGTCGTCGGTGCACATTACGACGCGGCCGGACCCTATCCGGCGGCGGACGATAATGCGAGCGGGGTGGCGGGACTGCTGGAACTGGCGAGTCTTCTTGCAGACAATCCGCCGGACGGCGCCGTGGAGTTCGTAGCTTATTGCCTCGAGGAACCACCCTTCTTCTTTTCGAAGCAGATGGGAAGCTACGTGCACGCCGCGGCTCTGCGTGAGGAAGGCATCGACGTGTCGGCGATGATTTCTCTGGAAATGATCGGATACTTCAGCGACGAACCGGACAGCCAGCGGTTTCCGCTCTTCTTCCTCAAGCCGTTCTATCCGTCAGAAGGAAATTTCATCGCCGTCGTGGGCCGGCTGTTCGACCGCCGGCTCGTGCGAACCGTCCGTGACGCGATGCGGGACGGCTCATCGCTTCCGGTGGAGTCGCTCAATGCCCCCTCGGTCTTGCCCGGCGTCGCCTTTTCCGATCATCTCAGCTACTGGCGCAACCGGTACCCGGCCCTCATGATCACCGACACGGCCATGTTTCGCAATCCCCATTACCACGGCCCGGGTGATAGGCCGGAGACGCTCGATTACGGTCGCATGGCGATGGTCGTCGACGGCGTGGTCGCCGCCGTGCGTGCGCTGGCAGAACACTGAAGGGTCGCGGACGGCAGCCCCGGCAGCTGGGCCGGAGGGTCTACGTCTATGCCGAAAGGTCCACGTCGGCGCTCATTGCAATTCGTCACCCTCCCACGGTCCGGATCGCGAGGCGAACTCTTCTCGAATCTGACGGACATCCTCTTTCGCGATGCGGCCGGCTTCGTTGTCCCAGGAGGATCGCACGAACGACGTGACCGCGGCGATTTCGGCGTCGCTCATTCGGGCTCCGAACGCGGGCATCGTGCCGCGATACGCCTCACCCCGCACCTCGATATCGCCCGCCAGGCCGTGGAGCAGGATTTTGACGGGAACGGCGGAATCCCCGGTAACCCACTCCGACCCGGCCAGCGGCGGGAAGACCCCCTGGACGCCTTCGCCATCCGACCCGTGGCACGTAGCACATTCCTTCCCGTAGATCTCCGCTCCGGCGGCCGGCTCCGCGTCCGACTGAACGTCGCCGCTGCCGTCACGAGGGAGTGCCTCGGACGTGCCGTGGAAACGGACGGCCATTTCATCGTGCAGCTCCGCCATCTCCTCATAGCCTTGCCCCCGCATATAGGCGCTCATTTGCGCGTGCATCGCCGCCATCTGCCGATCCCATTCTCGCGCACGATGCATGTCCATCATCGCACCGCCCATCATTCCGCCGCCCATCATGCCACCATTCATGTCGCCACTCATGCCGTGGCCCATGCCCGCGCCACCCATCATCCCGCCGTGCATCTCGGCGGCCGACCGGTGCATGGCCTGCAAGGACCCGTACATCTGCCGTGCGACATCCGGCACATCGTCTTCCATCAAACGGTATTGAGCCATCATATCGGCATGAAGGGAGTCCATTACCGCATACGCGCGCTGAAGTCCGGTCGTATCTACGGGCGCCGCCGTCGTCGCGTCGCCGTCCGGCGGCCGCGATTCACACGATACCAGCAGCAGCATCGCCACGAAAACTAAGCCCCTTCGTATCGATCTCATCGTTTCTCCTCCGCTGAAATGTCCAGCTCTACGCACATATTGATACTGGAATAGGATGTCGACGTGCACAGGCCCGGAGGATCCTCACACGATTGTCACGTCGCGGACGGCCGTTTCGGCTGCATCCGGACATATACCCGGTGCGCGACGCTCATCGAACGCCGTAGATTCGTAGCTTGTCCGTCGCAGAATCTGATTCAGGACCGAGCACCGGTAGAGGATCGATACACACTTGGGTGATGCGCACATGGCCGATCACGAAAAGCAAGGCGGGCACGACAAACACGCCGGCCATGACAATCACACCGGCCACGACAAGCACGCCGGACACAGTGTAGCCATGTTTCGGAGCAAGTTCTGGCTGTCGCTCGTCCTGACGCTTCCCGTCGTTTTCTGGTCGGCTCACATCCAGGAGATCGTGGGATTCCAGGCGCCGGAGTTTCCCGGATCGGCCTGGATCCCGCCCGTCTTCGGCACCATCGTGTTCGTCTACGGCGGATGGGTCTTCGTAAAGGGGGCCCTCCGTGAGTTGAAGGACCGGCTCCCGGGGATGATGACGCTGATCGCCCTGGCCATCACCGTGGCCTTCGTCTTTTCGGCCGTGGTGGAATTCGACCTTCTCGACGCCCAGGCGCTGTGGTGGGAGCTCGCCACGCTGGTGACGATCATGCTGCTGGGACACTGGATCGAGATGCGCTCGATCTCGCAGGCCCAGGGGGCGCTGCAGGAGCTCGCGAAACTCCTGCCCGACAAGGCGACGCTCGTCACGGACGACGGCACCGAAGAAGTGACGGTAGACGAGCTGCAAAAAGGCGATCTCGTGCTCGTCCGACCGGGAGAAAGCGTGCCGGTCGACGGCCTCGTCCGAAAAGGCCGGAGCGAACTGAACGAGGCGATGATAACCGGTGAGTCGCGGCCGGTCTCGAAGGAAGAGGGCGACGAGGTCATCGCGGGAACGATCAACGGGGAAGGCTCGCTCCGCGTGGAAGTCACCGGAACGGGGGAGGATACCAAGCTCTCGGGCATCATGCGGCTCGTCTCCGACGCGCAGGAGTCCAAATCCCGCGCACAGCACCTGGCAGACCGGGCCGCACAGCTGCTCACGGGCGTCGCGCTCGCTGCCGGACTCGTCACGCTCGTCGCGTGGCAACTCGTCGGCGCGCCGTGGGACTTCTCTATCGTTCGCGTGGTGACCGTGCTGGTGATCGCGTGCCCGCATGCACTCGGTCTCGCCGTCCCGCTCGTCGTGGCCATCTCGACGACGAAAGGCGCGCAGGGCGGACTGCTGGTCCGCGACCGCCGCGGACTCGAAGAAGCGCGAAAGGTGGACGTGGTCGTCTTCGATAAGACGGGCACGCTGACGCTTGGTGAGTTTCGCGTGGTGAACGTGGCCGCGTCGGACGAGCTGTCGGAGGAGGACGCCCTCCGGATCGCGGCCGCTGTGGAAGCCGAATCGGAACATCCCATCGCGCGCGGCATCGTGAAAACCGCTGAGGACCGCGATATCGAGGTACCGGCTGCCGACGACTTCCGCGCGATTACAGGTAAAGGCGTCGCGGCGACCGTAGACGGGGTCGAATATCATATGGGCGGTCCGGCACTCTTAAAGGCCGAAGATGCATCCCTTCCATCCGCCCTGCGGGACGCCGCGGACCGTGCGGCAGAGCGTGGACAGGCAGCCATCCATCTGCTGCGTGATAGGGAGGTTCTGGCCGTCTTTAGTGTAGCGGACGCCATCCGCGAGGAGAGCCGAGAGGCCATCGACGCACTGCACGCACGGGGGATCGAAGTGGCCATGCTGACGGGCGACGCCGAGGCCGTAGCCCACGCCGTCGCCGAAGAATTGGGCATCGACACCGTTTTCGCGGAGGTACTTCCGGAGGACAAGGCCTCGAAAGTGGAAGAGCTGCAGTCCCAGGGCAAACGCGTGGCCATGGTCGGCGACGGCGTCAACGACGCCCCGGCGCTGGCTACGGCCGACGTCGGCATAGCCATCGGGGCGGGGACCGACGTGGCCGTCGAAGCCGGACACATCGTGCTCGTCCGCTCCGACCCGCGCGACATCCCGAAAATCATTACGCTCTCGCGCGCCACGTACCGAAAGATGGTCCAGAATCTCTGGTGGGCGGCCGGCTATAACATCGTCGCCCTCCCTCTCGCCGCCGGCGCGCTCTACACGTTCGGCATTCTGCTTTCCCCCGCCGTAGGTGCCGTGCTGATGTCGGCCAGCACCGTAATCGTAGCCCTCAACGCTCAGCTGCTCAAGCGGGTGGAGCTTTGAATCCTTTTCCGAACCCGATTCCCTCAACGTGCGTTGGATGCCGACATCCGGTGTTCGGCACGGTCATTGCGCCGGTTGGATGCAACAGTCGCTGTACGCGGAACGAGCCAACCGATCTCGTATTTCGCCCCGTTGTTCAATCAAGCAAGAGCTCGTGGAACGTATTATCGCGGACGATTCTTCCTCCCTACACTATCATGCTCGCCGGCCGGCCGTAACGACCCTTGAACGTCGTTCCTGGCACCTTTTGACGACGATTCTGCTCGTCGTCGCGGGCGTTTCGATGCTATCTCCTCAGGCTGCACTCGGCCAGGAGTCGGGCCCTCTCGCCAACGACCGCGAAGAGGAGCCTTCATCGCGATCGGCCCGTGTGTTTCTCGACTGCAGTTTCTGCGATGTGAACTACACCCGCCGCGAAATTCCATTCGTGGATTACGTTCGCGACCGGCAGGATTCCGACATCCACCTGCTCGTTACGTCCCAGGCGACGGGCAGCGGGGGGCGCGAGTACCAGCTGAATTTCATCGGTCAGAATCGCCAGATCGGTGAAGATCGGCGCCTTGTTTACACGGCCACAAGCGAAACGACGTCCGACGAGCGGCGGGCGGGGCTGGTTCATCAGATGAAGCTCGGGTTGATCCCCTATGTGGCGCAGACGCCGCTCGCATCGCAGATTCGGATCGACTACGACGCCCCGGAGACATCCACCGAGGACGACGACGAGGAGGACCCGTGGCGCGACTGGGTGTTCGAGATCGAAGGCAGCGGAAGCATCAACGGAGAGGCCTCGCAGCGGTCTCTTTACATGAGATCGAGCGTCGCCGCCGATCGCGTGACCGAAAACTGGAAGATCCAGGCTCGCCTGTCCGGCGACCACCGGCAGCGCCGGTTCGAACGCAACGACGACGAGACCATTACCAGCACGCTGACGAGCCGAAGCGTCGTCACGTCCGTGGTCTACAGCCTCGCCGAACACTGGTCCTCGGGCCTCTTCTCCCGCGTCTATTCATCCACCTATCAGAATATCGACGCCGGCGTGCGCGTCGCGCCGGCCCTCGAATACAGCGTCTTCCCGTACGAGCAGTCTTCACGGAGAGAGCTCACGTTCGTGTACCGTGTGGGATACCAGTCGCTGGATTACGTCGAGCGGACGATCTTTGCGGAGACGTCCCAGATTCTCTCGAACCAGTCGCTGACGGGTCGGCTTCGCGTCGTGCAGCCCTGGGGCAGCACGTTTTTCTACCTCGAGGGGTCGCACTACATGCACGACTTCAGCAAGAACCGGCTCGAGCTTTTCAGCAATGTCAACCTCCGCGTCTTCCGCGGACTCAACTTTCGCATCTCGGGCGGATTAGAGATCATCCACGATCAACTGTATCTGGCGGCCGACGAGGGCTCGCTCGAGGATCTTCTCCTCCAGCAGAAACAGCTTGCAACGACGTACGACTACCGCCTCTCGCTCGGCATGAGCTACACGTTCGGGTCGATCTACAGCAGTGTGGTCAACACCCGGCTCTAGTGACCGCAGGAGCACACGTGCCGATCCCCCCGCATCACCGGACCGGATCGTAGCCTCCGATGATGCCGTCCCTGGAAAAGACGATCTGCCACAGCTGCATCTTGCGGACGCGGAACGACGCCGCGCTCGACAGCAAGAAATAGCGCCACAGGCGATAGAAGCTGTCGCCATACCGGGGTCGCAGTTCCTCCCATCCCGCTTCAAAATTGTCGTTCCACGCCATGAGCGTGGGGTCGTAGTCCGGGCCGAAGTTGTGCCAATCCTCCATCACGAAGAGCCGCTCGGTTGCCTCCCCGATCTGGCGAATGGACGGAATGACGCTGTTGGGGAAGATGTATTTCTCCGAAAACGGGTCCGTCGTCGTATCCGAGAACCGGTTGCCGATCGTATGCAGGAGGAGGAGCCCGTCGTCCTCCAAACAGTCCGCCGCCTTCTCGAAAAACGCTCGGTAGTTTTTCGGACCAACGTGTTCGAACATGCCGAGCGACACCACGTGGTCGAACCGGCCGGAAACGTCACGGTAGTCCTGCAGGCGGATTTCGACGGGCAGCCCCTCACAGAGCTTGCGTCCGAGCGCCGCCTGTTCCTCGGATACCGTCACGCCGACCGCCGAAACGCCGTAGTTTTCGGCGGCGTACTTCATAAAGCTGCCCCACCCACATCCGATGTCGAGAACGGTCTGCCCCGGCCGGAGGCCGATCTTGCGGCACACGAGATCGAGCTTCGCCTCCTGGGCCTCGTCGAGGGTTGACGCATTCTTCCAGTATCCGCACGTATACGTCATCCGGCGGTCGAGCATCTCGCGGAAGAGGTCATTTCCGCGGTCGTAGTGGTACTCTCCGATCTCGAATGCGCGCGACTTGCTCTGCCGGTTGACGACGCGATCCCTTAGCACCGTCCACTTCCGGCGCCAGGACATGCGCACGTCGCTGAGATCGATCTGGAGCAGCCGGAAAAAGAAGGCGTCGAGCTCGTCCGCGTCCCACCACCCTTCTACGTAGGATTCGCCCAACCCGAGTGCGTCTTCGGATAGCACCCGCCGGTAGAACCGGTCGTCGTGCACCTGGATGTCCCACGGCCGCGACCCGTCGATGCGGATGTCGCCCATCGCGAGGGCGTCTTCGACGATGGAGCGCCGGTCGCTGCCGGACTCTCCGCCGTTAGATGTGATGACCGATTCCGACTCCTTCATGAGCTGCGATGGACCTTCCGGTGTCTAAGTTTTAACCTGGTATCTGCCTCCAAGGTTGCCGCGCTGTTTACAGGCCGAATCACCGGGCAATTCGGCTGAAGGTATGCAACAGACACGCGTTACATGAGCCGGTGTCTTCCAGTACGAGCGTATTCTCACGCTCGAGCCATACATACTGCAGGCGTGCCAGCCCTTCCACGTGCCCCTTCTCCACCGAGAAGCGGAGGACGCGGCGAAGGCCTGCGCGCTCCAGATTGAAGCGACCGTGCGCGGCAAGCGCACCGGCGCTCAGGAGGAGAAACGTACCTTCATCGTTAATTTCCAGCGACCGGTGCGGGTTGCCGCTCGTTCCGGGCCACACCGTCCGGCCCGCCGACTCGTCCAGAGAATGCAGCCACTGCCAGGTCCCGGCCATCTTGCGCGCGTACGCGGACAGCTCATCGTTATCAGGATACGCCAGTGATACGTCAAAAACATCCGAGCGCTGCACAGAATTGTCGAGCGGACAGTCCGCCATGGATAGACAGGTGCCAATGGAATAGCGAAGACGAAAGCGCCCCTCCATTATGCCCTGGTGGCGTATCGTGCCGCCCAGCCACCCATTCGGTCCGCTAAGATGCAGCGTGTCGGTGCGCGTCATCCCCGGTCGTACGACGAACGGATGACCGTTGCCAGGGCATGCCCACACGGCATTATACGCCGCGTCGTGAGCGTTCTCCGTCTCGACCGGTTTCACGGCGTATATGGGATACGGCGTGTCCGGCCGACAGCGCTGTAGATACAGCGTGTGCGGGGACTCGTTATACAGGTGCACCACGAGATCGAAGCCGTATCGAGCGCGCGGACCGTCTATTTCTCGCTCTGCCACGTAATCGTTCTGTTCTACCTCCAGTCGTACCGTGCTCGACGTTGGCGAAGAATCATCCAGAAGCGAACAGCCGACGAGGAAAAACAGAAACCCAGCTACGAATCTCATCTCGCATGCGAATGCTGTCACGAAAATCTTTCTAAAGCACAATCTACACAGCCATTCGCAGGACGCGCAGTCAAATCTTACTGCCCGATTTATCCGGGGCATCACAAAGCATGAGCCCCCAGTAGGCACCAGTCAAAAAGCCCCGGAGGATATACCCCGGGGCTCTTTTCTCTTATGCTGCCGCGATGCTCTTCGCGACCGGAGGCATGCGCCCAATCGCGTACCTGCGAAAGAACTATACTTCGAGCTTGCTGAAGTAGTCGTAGCTCCGGACGAGACCCTCGAACGGCGCGTCCGTCTCGATTTCGACAATCCAGCCGTGATCGGGAATGTTGCTCTTCATGGCCGTCCGGACGAGCCGTTTCCAATCGATGATGCCGTCGCCGAGCGGTGCGATGGTCTCTGCGTCGGGATCCCAATCGTGCATGTGCAGCGAGATATAGCGACCCGCATACTTGTCGAGGTACTCCACGATGTCGTAGCCACCTCGAATGCTGGCGAGCTGGAACTGCATCTTGACCAAATCGGCGTCGAACATGCTCATCAGCCGGTCGTAGAGCGGGATCCCGTCCATCACCGGATCGATCTGATGGTTGTGGTAGACAAGCTGCAGGCCCGCCCCCTTAATTACCTCACCGGCCTGGTTGGATTTATCGGCGTATTCCTTCCAGTCGTCGAGCGTCGCATCGCCTCCGAGTCCGGCCGAAGACATCGTAATGTTCTCGAGCCCGAGATCCTTGGCGTATTCAATCGTACCGTAGAGCTCCTCAAAATCGACGACTTCCCGGGCAGACATGTGGCACGTCTTACAGAACAGGCCGGCGTTCTCAATGCGAGCGCGCAGATCCCGGCCGCTGACGTCTTTGAGGAATGCGAACTGGCCGTAGCTTCTGGGTGAGCACATCTCCATGCCGGAGTAGCCGATCTCCCGGACCCTCGCCATCGTTCCGTCCCAGTCCTCACTCAGTTGATCCTTCATCCCCCAGGACTGGAAGCTGATCGGCGCATCGAAGCGGCGCGCGGGACGCGCGAAGGCGTCCGTGTTGAGCTGACTCGCGGCCGCCAGACCGACGGCACCAGCGCCTAAAAATTCTCGTCGTGTAAGCTTTTTCATCTCGGGCTCTCTTCGTGTATGATACGTCCTTTTAGAGTACGTGAAAATCGCGTGATCGGCAACTCTTCACGAACGACGTGACGTAGATCGCGGCCGATAACGCCGCGTTGAAATAGATGTCGAAATAGATTACGTGCGGTAGATGCGTTCGATCTTTTCCATGTGGAGTGCTTTGAAGTAGCCGTCCCATATCGGTAAACATTTTTGCGGGCCCGGCACATTACTCCACGACGACACTCTACTGCGACACACTAGTACGACCGACGGCGTCGTTCCAACCGCATACGTTTCGACTCAACCCTCACGGCCCGACGCGGCATGAAAGAACCCAGGTTCAGGCTACAGATCCCCCGAAAAGGCTCCGACAGTCTGCGGGCCCGCATCCACTGGTGGACCGTTACGGTGCTGCTCGTCGTGATGGCCGTGGAGCTCGTCGTGACGCTAATCGGGGCACAATGGCTCAACGCCTTTCTGATCCTTACGATTATGGGGGTTACGGCGGCGCCGGCCCTCCTGCGGCATCGCACGACGGTCGACATCCCTCCCGAATTTCAGATGCTGGCCATCGCGTTCGTATTCGCGGCGCTGTTCCTGGGCGAGATTCGCAGCTACTACGAGATCTACTGGTGGTGGGATCTCGCCCTCCATGCGAGCTCGGGACTCCTGCTGGGGGTGCTGGGATTCCTGCTCGTCTACCTGCTCAACGAAAGCGAGCGCGTCGAACTGCACATGCGCCCTCGGTTCGTCGCGCTCTTCGCCGTATTGTTCGCCATGGCCGTGGGCGTGGTCTGGGAGATCTTTGAATTCGGGGTAGACCAGATGCTGGGGACGCAGATGCAGAAACCCATGCTCGGCGATCCGTCCGGTCTGACCGATACGATGTGGGATCTCATCCTCGATACGGTCGGCGCGGCTATCGTAGGCTTCCTGGGCTGGATGTACATGAAGGCCGAGAAGCAGTCGTTTTTCGAGGCGTGGATCCGCAAGTTCATCGACCGCAACCCCCATCTCTTCGATGAGTGAACCTTGCGCGGCGCTTTTATTCGACCGCCGCGAACGATCCGACTCACCCGAGCGGGCGATGTCTTCGGCGGTTCCACCACTTGTCGAGTTCTCCCCCAATGATTACGCTTGTTGCCACGAGTGTAATCACGAGCCAGTCGCCCGGCGTCAGGGGAACGGTCCGGAAGATGGTTTGAAGCCACGGTACGTAGATCACGGCGAGGTGCGCGGCCAATGCCGCGGAGATGCTGACGAACAGGAACCGGTTCGAAAACGGTGAGATGGCGAACACCGACCGATCGAGCGACCGGCAGTTGAACACGTGGAAGAACTGAAACATGACCATCTGCGTCATGGCGACCGTTCGGGCCAAATCCAGGTCGCCCGTCGTTTCCAGCGTCCACCAGAACATGCCCAGCGTCCCGGCCGCGAGTACGAGACCCACCGAGCCGAGTCGTTCCAGCAGCCGGCGCGTGACGATCCCTTCCTTACGGGACCGCGGCGGGCGTCGGAGCAGTCCGGGTTCGCCCTTTTCGAACGCCAGGGCGACATCCTGGAGTCCGTTCGTGACGAGATTTATCCACAGAATCTGCGCCGCGACGAACGGCAGCGGCCATCCGGCGAGAATGGCGAGCGTGATCGCTATCACTTCACCGACCGCCGTGGATAGGAGAAAGAACGTCACCTTCCGAATATTCGAGAAGACGACCCGGCCCTCCTCGACGGCCGCGGTGATCGTGGCGAAATTGTCGTCCGTCAAGACGATATCGGAGGCTTCGCGGGCGACGTCCGTACCCCCTTTGCCCATCGCTATGCCCAGGTGGGCCGCACGGAGCGCCGGTGCGTCGTTGACGCCGTCACCCGTCACGGCCACGACCTCACCCCGATCGGAGAGGCGCTGGACGATGCGCAGCTTGTGCTCGGGTGCGACGCGTGCATATACGTTGACACTGTCCAGGATGGGGTCGAGCTCGTCGTCCGACAGGCCGTCGAGATCCTTGCCTTCCACGACACCGTGCTCCTCCGGGTCGAGATCGAGCCGGCGTCCGATGGCCAGCGCCGTCTCCTTATGATCTCCCGTCAGCATGACGACGCGGATGCCGGCCTGATGGGCATCCCGAACCGCCTGTACCGCCTCCTCACGAACGGGGTCTTCCATGCCCTGCAAGCCGGCAAAGACGAGATCGGACCCGGCCGCGGATACATCGGCCTTGTCGCCGTCGAACGAACGGTAGGCCATCGCCAGGACGCGGTAGCCCTGCCGCGCCAGCTCGTCGGCGGCTTCCCGGATTTCATCCGCCTGAAGATCCTGCAGGCCTTCGGGCCCGAGCTGCCGTTCGCACCGGTCGATAAGCACTTCCGGAGCTCCCTTGACGTACAAGCGACGGCCGTCCGGCGTCTCATTGAGCGACGCCATGAAGCGGAGTTCGGGCTCGAACGGAATCAGGTCTACCTGTTCGTAGGCGTCCCGCACGTCATGGGGATGGATGCCGCCCTTCGCGGCGGCCACGTGCAGCGCAAGCTCCGTCGGATCGCCGGACGGATCGCCCCCGGCAAGGAAGTCCGTGTCCGCCTCGTTCGCCAGTGCGCCGGCAAGGAGCGTCTGCTTCAGCGGCTCGATCTCCGACGCATTCACGCTTCTGTCCGCCAGGCGAACCGCGCCGTCCGGCGAATAGCCCGCGCCCGTTAGCTCGTAGAAACGGCCGGCCGCCCACACGCCCTTGACCGTCATCTCGTTCTTGGTCAGCGTGCCCGTCTTGTCGGATCCGATCAACGTTGCACTTCCGAGCGTCTCC
This sequence comes from Rhodothermales bacterium, assembly GCA_040904565.1. GTDB lineage: Bacteria > Bacteroidota > Rhodothermia > Rhodothermales > VXPQ01 > JBBDTI01. The sequence goes on along the minus strand of JBBDTI010000084.1, from coordinate 61,762 downwards.
ACGGCGGGAAGCGACCGGATGATGGCCTGGCGCTGCGCCATGCGGCGAACCCCGATCGCGAAGGTCAGCGTCAGCACGACCGGGAGTCCCTCGGGGATGGCGGACACCGCCATCGCGACGGCCGCGAGAAAGATTTCTTCCGGAGGCATCGCCCGGAGCACGCCGACGACGGCTACCAGTACCGAAAGCCCGACGATCGCGGCTCCGATCCGCTTGCCGAATCGATCCATCGTGACCTGGAGGGGCGACTTCGTCTCCCCGATGTCGCGCATCGATTCGGCGATCTGCCCCAGCTCGGTGGATGCGCCGGTACGCACGACGACGGCCCGGCCGCGTCCGCGGGTGACGACCGTTCCGGCGAAAGCCATGTTGACCTGGTCTCCTGCAACGAGCTGGGCATCTTCGAGGGGTTCGATCGACTTGCGGACGGGCACGGACTCGCCCGTCAGCGCGGATTCGTCCAGCTCCAGGTCCACCGTTCGAACCAGGCGCAGGTCGGCCGGAATACGTACGCCGGACGTCAGCAGCACCACGTCTCCCGGGACGAGGTCCCTGCTGGGCACCGTCCGGCTTCGACCGTCCCGAAAAACCTCGGCCTTCGGCGCGCTGAGCTTCGACAGCGCGCGCATGGCCTGCTGTGCACGGACCTCCTGCACGTAGCCTATCGCCGCATTGAGCACGACCACGGCCATAATGACGCCCGTGTCCGTGAAGTCCTGAAGCGCGAACGTCACGAACGCCGCCGCGATGAGGATATAGATCAGCGGGTCGTTGAACTGGTGAAGGAGAATGCTCCACCTGGATTTTTCGCGCTCCTGCTCGATCTCATTCGGTCCGTACTTCGCACGCCGACGAGCGATCTCTTCATCCGAAAGACCCTGGTCCCCTACCTCGAGATGCCGCTCGATAACGTCAGTAGACAGCGTGTGCCAGGGCCCTGGTGGGCCGGCACCGGGCGTCTCCACTTCCTCCAACTCCGTCGCCGTATTATCCGTCATCGACTTCCCCGTCATGCTAATCACTTTCGTCGCGCGACGACACCGTCCGTCGCTCCGATGCCCGGTACCGCCCGATCAGGCCGCCGAACGTTCCACGTCCCGTTCGTGCCGCACCCGGTCAGCAGCCTCCGGCCCGAACCGCCTGAGCATACGGTGATGTGACCGCATCGCCGCCCGAAGCGTCGGGTTGTAGTGATACGGGACGCCGTGCTCGCGGGCCGTCTCGCGGACGATTGAGCTGATGGCCGGATAGTGGATCGAGCAGATCTGGGGAAAAAGATGATGCTCGATCTGATAGTTGAGTCCACCCACGTACCAGGACAGCAGGTGGTTGTCCGCCGCAAAGTTGGCCGTCGTATGCATCTCGTGGATCAGCCACTCGTGCTCCATCACGCCCTGCTCGTCCGGCAGCGGATACTCGGGCCCCTCCACCACGTGGGCGAGCTGAAAGATAATCCCGAGAATCGCGCCTGCCGTCAAATGCACGGCAAGAAATCCAATCAGGAACTGCCACCACGTGATATCCAGCACGAGCAGAGGAAGCACGATCATCGTCAGATAGGCAAAGAGCTTGCCGACGATGAGAATGACCCACTCCTTGCGCGGATGGGTTTTGTCCGTATACGGACCGATATCCTTCTTCAAGAACTGCTGGTAGTCCTTAACGAACAACCAGTTCAGCGTCGCGAGGCTGTACGCGAAAAATCCGTACACGTGCTGAAACCGGTGGAACCACAGGTGGGGAGCCTCCGGAGAGAGGCGGAGCAAGGGGGAAACGGACAGGTCTTCGTCGACGCCGTGTATGTTGGTGTAGGTATGATGGATCACGTTGTGCGTGATCTTCCACATACATCCGTTGGCGCCGAGCGCGTCGAAGCTGTAGCCCAGCAGCTCGTTGACGCGCCTGTTCGATGAATAGGCGCCGTGCAGCGCATCGTGCGAGACGGAAAAACCGACACCGGCCATGCCGACGCCCATCAAAACCGCCAGGGCGAGCATCTGCCACGGCGTGAACCAGCCGCTCAGGATCAACAGGTAGCAGGCGAGCACGCTACCGAGAAGCACGATCGTCTTGAATACCATCCGTCCGTCCGCCTTCTGCGAGCGTCCCGTCGACTCGAAGTATTCCGCCACCCGTCGACGAACCTCCGGCACGAAGTCAGCTACGTCCTTGTTGTTGAATCGAATCTTCGTGGTGGACATGTTTGCCGCCCGCGTCTGCGTCGAAAAGTGCGATACTTTGAGAAGAGGTCTGGCCGATCAATAGTTCCCCGCCAAGTATCTCGCCCCTAATATAAGGACACGTCCCCTTCCCACGGAGCTGTGCACGGCCAAGAACTCATGGAATCCGATCCATGCCGTGCGGCAATCATTCCATCTCGTCACCCTCTCACCCGCACGCAGCTTGCGTATCGCTCGAAAAACGATTACCGTATCAAGCGCCCCGTAGTGCGCATTTCACCTCGACGTGAGGAAGGGGCCGCCATCAACTTAGAGTAGGAATACATGCGCTACCGCCCTCTTCCATCGATCGTTCTGATTGTCCTGTTCACCTCCGCGTTCGGATGCGGTTCGGCGCCGGCACAGCAGCCTCCCGATCCGGTGTTCGAGGCGCAGACCGTCGACGACGACGTAGCCATCGGCTACGGTCTGGCCATCGGCGACGTGGACGGCGACGGCGATCCTGACGTACTGCTGGCCGATAAGACGGAAATCGTCTGGTACAGGAATGGAGACTGGCAGCGATTCGTTATCGCCGAAAATCTTACCGAGCGGGACAACGTGTGCATCACGGCGCGCGACATCAATGGGGATGGCCGGGTTGAAGTCGCGGTGGGTGCGCAATGGAATCCGGGTGAGACGAGCGACCCCAATGCTTCCGGTTCCGTCCACTACCTCATCCGCCCCTCCGATCCTACCCAGCAGTGGGAGGTCGTAACGCTGCCGAACGAACCGACCGTGCACCGCATGCACTGGGCGCAGACGAGCGCGGGCGACTATGCGCTGGTCGTTCTTCCGCTGCACGGACGAGGGAATCAGGGCGGGGAGGGCGCCGGCGTGCGGGTGCTCGCCTACCTCATGCCCGACGATCCTCGCGGCGATTGGGAAACGATTCTTCTGGACGAGAGCCTCAATATGACGCACAACTTCGACGTGCGCTCGCTCGGCGACAGGGATCGCCTGTACGTCGGCGGACGGCAGGGAGCCGTCACGGTTGAGCCGATCGGTGGAATGTGGATGGAGAGTTCAGCCGAGCGGATCGAGGGCGTCGGAGTAGATGAAGGCATCGGCGAGATTCGGTACGGGCGTTTCGGCGACGCCGATCTCATCACGACCATCGAGCCGATGCACGGCAACACCGTCAACGTGTACCTGCCGGGCGAGGAGATGCAGCGTCACGTCCTGGCCGACGACTTCAACCAGGGGCACGGACTGGCCGCGGCCGATCTGCTCGGCCTTGGAAGAGATCAGATCGTGGCCGGCTGGCGAGACCCGAACGAGGCCGACCGGGTAGGCATCCGGCTGTTCGTTCCCGTGAACGCGTCCGGCACGAACTGGGCCGAGCACGTCCTCGACGAGAACACGATGGCCGTTGAAGATCTCAAGGTGGCCGACCTCGACGGAGACGGCCGGTTGGACGTCGTCGCGGCGGGCCGCGATACGCACAATCTCATCATCTACTGGAATCGGACGGAGATGTAGCCCGCCTCCGCCAAACTGAACGAGCGCCGGACGAGCAGAATCGTCGTGAGTGGCGTGCTGTCAGGTCGCCCCACACCTGTTGCAGACATCCTGTTCTCATGCATACGCTCTTTCGCACCGCAACTCATCTCGCCGTCGTCTGCCTGCTCCTCCTTTCGCCGTGCATCGCGCAGGACGGCGCGGAGGCTTCCTATGCGCGCTTAACACCGGAAGAACGCAGGCTCCCCGAATGGGCCGCAACCGGACTCACCGCGGCCGAAGGGCTCGAAGTCAGCCTCTTTGCGGCCGAACCGCTGCTCGTGAGTCCGTCCAATATGGACGTCGATCATCTCGGGCGCGTCTGGGTGCTCGAGGTCGTCAATTACCGGATCCCCCGCAATCCCAACAATCCGGAGCGACCGGAAGGGGACCACATTCTCATTCTAGAAGATACGTCCGGCGACGGCGTCGCCGACGAGCAGACCGTGTTCTATCAGGGCACGGACATCAACGCGGCTCTCGGTATCGCCGTACTGGGCGACCGCGTCGTCGTCTCCGCCAGCCCGAACGTGTTCGTCTTTACGGATGAGGACGGCGATGGCCGCGCGGATGCGAAAGAGGTCCTCTTTACGGGCATCGACGGCGAGGATCACGATCATGGCATGCACGCCGTCGTGTTCGGTCCCGACGGCAAGTTCTATTTCAATTTCGGGAACGCCGGCAGGCAGATCCTGGATCGCGACGGGAACGTCATCGTCGATCGATCCGGTTCCGACGTCGTGGAAGGCGACGAGTTTCGCGAGGGGATGGTCTTCCGCAGCAACCCGGACGGGAGCGCGTTCGAGGTCCTCGGGCACAACTTCCGAAACAACTATGAGGTAGCCGTCGACGCGTTCGGCACGATGTGGCAGTCCGACAACGACGACGACGGCAACCGCTCCGTACGCATCAATTATGTCATGGAGTACGGCAACTTCGGGTACGTGGATGAGATTACGGGAGCCGGCTGGCGCGCGGCGCGGACCAACCGTGAGGAGCTCATTCCGGACCGTCACTGGCACCTGAACGACCCGGGCGTCGTACCCAACCTCCTGCACACGGGCGCGGGGTCGCCTACGGGTATCCTCGTCTATGAGGGCGATCTGCTTCCCGCACGGTTTCAGGGTCAGATCATCCACGCCGATGCCGGTCCAAACGTGGTGCGCGGGTACCCGGTGACGACGGACGGTGCCGGGTACCGGGCCACGATGCTGGACGTCGTGCGGGGCACGCGCGATCAGCGCTTCAGACCGGCCGACGTCACGACGGCGCCGGACGGGTCGCTGTTCATCGCGGACTGGTATGATCCCGTGGTAGGCGGCCACGAGAAGGCCGACGCAGAGGGCCGCGGCCGCGTCTTTCGCGTCGCCCCACCCGGCGTGCCCTACCGGGTGCCGGACGTAGACGTCTCGTCCGCCGAAGGAGCCGCCGAGGCGCTCAAGAGTCCGAATCAGGCCGTCCGCTATCTCGCCTGGAACCGGCTGCACGCGCTGCAGCGGGAGGCGGAGCCCGCCCTGATCGCCCTATGGGAGTCCGACCGTGCCCGGTACCGCGCACGCGCGCTCTGGCTGCTGTCGAAGATCGACGGGCGGGGCGAGCACTACGTGATGGAGGCGCTGGCGGACGACGATCCGGACATCCGCGCTACGGCCGTGCGCGCCGTCCGGCAGCTGGATGCGAATCTGGTTCCCTTCCTGCGGCGCGTCGTCAACGATCCATCGCCGCAGGTCCGACGAGAGGTCGCCATCGCGCTTCGTTATCTGGATGCAGACGAAATGCCCGAACTCTGGGCCGAGCTGGCCCTCCAGCACGACGGGGCCGACCGATGGTACCTCGAGGCGCTCGGCATCGGAGCGGAAGGGCCGTCACGTGCGAATGAAACCGCGGGCCGTCAGGCAGGTCGGCAAGCAAACGGTGAAGCCGGCGATGAAACTGGCCGTGAAGCTGGCGGTGAAGCTGGCGATCAGACCGGCGATGCATCGGACACGAGGTGGAACGCCGTTTTCGCCACATGGCAGGACCGCGTCGGTGAGGGATGGGACACCCCCGGCGGACGCGACGTCGTCTGGCGCGCTCGGGCGACCGCCGCCATGCCGCTCCTGGCCGTGCTCATTCTGGACGATGCCACGACGGACGCGGAACGGCTCCGTTACTTCAGAGCCTTCGACTTTCACGACGACCCTTCCCGGGACCGCGTCTTGCTGGACCTCCTGCGTGAGACACCTCCGGATCGGCCGCAGGTCCGCGCGCTGGCGCTGAAACACGTCACGAATGCGTCGGTCATCGACGATCCCTCCGTGCTGTCCGTCCTGGAGGAGACACTCGCCGCCCTTCGCGGGACCCAATTGTTCGTGGACCTCGTCTCCCGCTTCGATATGCGGGACCGCGGAGACGAGCTCATCGACATCGTCGTCGAGGAGCCCACGGGCGAGCTCGCGCTGGAAGCCGTGCGGCAGCTCGTGCGGCTGGATGGCGGTCCGGCGATCGCCGACGTGCTTTCGAGCGGCGACGTAGAAGCATCCACCCGTCTCGTGCGTGGACTCGGCCGGTTCGAGGATACGGCCGCTAAAGATCTTCTGGAGCGTTTCGTGCTGGACCCGTCCATGGACGTGAGCGTGCGGCGAGAGGCGGTTCGCGGGCTGGGCACGGGCTGGGGAGGCGAGCGGCGGCTGCTCGAAATGATCGAGGCGGGCCACTTGCCGTCGGAACTGCATGCGGCCGCCGCCGACGTGCTGCTCGCCGCGTCCAGAGCGTTCATTCGTGACGGCGTCGCGCGGCACCTCGACGTGTCCACGTCCGCGCTCAGTGAAGAACTTCAGCCGATTCAGGAGCTGGCGGCACGGACCGGCGACCCGGACGCCGGGCGGACGGTCTTCGAACGCGCGTGCAGCTCGTGCCATCTCGTCAGCGGCTCGGGCGTACCGTTCGGTCCCGAGCTCACGGAGGTCGGATCCAAGCTGCCCAAAGAAGGCCTCTACCTGTCCATCCTCGACCCGAATGCCGGGATAAACTTCGGCTACGAGCCGTACCTGGTCCGCCTCCACGACGGCGGCGAGGTGGTTGGATTTATCCAGAGCCGGACGGACGAAGCCGTTGACGTTCGCGTCCGGAGCGGCGTGACGCAGCGCTACGCGCGGAGCGACATCGCATCCATCTCCCGCCTCGACGCATCGCTGATGCCTGAAGGCCTGCATCGAACGATGACGGAGAACGAACTCGTCAATCTCGTCGAGTATTTGACCACGCTGCGCGCGAACGAGTCGGGTCCGTGAACCGGCGGTTGAGGTGTTGGCTCACGGCGTGTAAATCTCCGTATCGGGTCTGAAGGCGAACCAGGCGAACGAGAAATAATCACCGTGGTCGAGCGGCGTCAGGCGCTGTCCGCGCAACGGACCGTCTAAGGCCTCACCGGTTATCGTCCACCTACTTCCGGTTTCCCGGTCGACGAACCGCCCATCGTCGTAATCAAAGTGTAGTGTCCGCTCGCCCACGCTGCGTTCGAACACGCCCGTCGATCCGATTTCGCGGCTCGAAGGGATCTCGGCCGCATCCAGAGCCGATACGGCGCCGTCGGCATGAAACACGACGATGGCCCTCCCGTCCAGCTCATCATGGATTACCCGGCGCTCACGCGTGACGCTGTGCGGGTAGGCCTTGTAGCTCTCTCCCGACTCGACGGCGACGACTTTTTCCATGGGCGGAAGACGTTCGTCCGTCGGTCCGTCATACAGAAACGGGCGCCGTCCAACGTCGTCATATCCCGCATACGGATTCCGTCCGTACGGCCGATCGTAGCCCGTATCGCGCGACAGTACGAGACCGTCCGGATAGCTCTCCGCGAACTGTGCGAACGAGATGATCTGGGCCGGGATGCGATCCAGCGTCGTGCCGGTGTAACCGCCCACGATGGCCTCCCCCGTAACCTGCTGCCACAGGCTCTCCGACTGCCGATCGAACATGACGAGATCGGAGTGGCGCAGGAGTCCGGATACGCCGAACGTCAGCACCTCCCCACCCACGTCGCGTGAAAACACGACGGCGCTGTAACACAGCGGGCAGAAGGACACGACGACCGGGGTATCGGCCAGTTCGTGGTTCGCGATCTCGTGGTAGGTCATGATCTGGAGCGGATAGGCTCGCGCCTCATCCTCGATCGCGAGCGAAATCACAGGCTCCTTCCCCTCAAGCCAGGGACGTGCGTCCTGTATCGAAACAAACGAAGGATCGTCGATGGATGGAATACCGTCTTTGGGCGGCCCTCCCGGGATGAGTTCACTCAGGTCGATCGACCGTCGATCCCATTCGGTCTGCCAGTCCGACCGCTCCGCAACGAGGCGGTCCGTACTCTGACCGCAGGCGGTCCCCGTAAGCAACAAACTCAGTGCAATGAAGCGAACGATGAACGGCATAATAGGGATGTACGTATCGTAAACGGTTAGCTGCAGTTCACCCACCGTGGTGAGGTGAACGGTGAACCGACGATTCGACCGGCTCGCATGGGAATCCTCGGCCCTCCGTCTGTTTCCCGAAACCGTCGCGCCGTTACGAGTGACGCTACGAACGACGTTTCGAGCATCCCGTACGTAACATATCGATCGGCGACGAAACGCAAGACCGGCGGGAAGCGCCCTGGCCCGCGCCGGCCTATCCACGTATTAGCGGGGATCCGCGCAGCCGGCTTCGTACGGATGCATACTTTTTAGCAGTCAAGACATGCAGTCAACTCCGACACGCCGGGATCCGTCGTCTTCCGACCCAGCGTATCAACCGATCGAAGATTACGGTCTGATCGGCGATATGCACACCGCCGCGCTCGTGAGCATGCACGGCTCGATCGACTGGTGCTGCATGCCGCGCTTCGACGCCCCGAGCGTGTTTGCGCGCCTCCTGGACCATGAGAAAGGCGGGTACTGGCAGATTCGAGCGGCCTCCGAGAATGTCGCATGCAAGCAGTTTTACTGGCCCGACACCAACATACTGATTACCCGATTTCTGTCCGCCGAAGGCGTCGGAGAGGTGACGGATTATATGCCCGTCGGCTCGAGCGAGGAAAGCAGGAAGCGACGACGAATCGTACGGACCGTAAAAGCGGTGCGCGGCACCGTTCAGTTCAGTATGGAGTGCACGCCCGCTTTCGACTACGCACGCGAAACGCACGAACTAAAGGTGACGGAGCAGGGCGCCTGTTTCATCGGCACGAATCTCCATCTCGGACTGGCCAGCGAAGTCCGCCTTGAGGCGAACGGAAGCGGCGTTGCGTGCTCTTTTTCTCTGGAGGAGGGTGAATCGACCACCTTCATCTTGCGGGAAATCGGTGAATCGACGGACTGCGGCCAGCTGCTCTCCGAAGCGCAGGCCGAGTCCGTCTTTCAGGACACGGTGCATTTCTGGCGGACGTGGCTGTCGCAGTGCACCTATACGGGACGGTGGCGCGAAACCGTCGAGCGCAGCGCGCTCGCGCTCAAGCTCCTGACCTATGACCCCACCGGCGCCATCGTAGCGGCACCGACGTGCAGCCTACCGGAAGAAATAGGAGGCGGCCGAAACTGGGATTACCGGTATACGTGGATCCGCGACGCTGCCTTCACGCTGTACGCTTTCCTGCGCATCGGCTTCGACGAAGAGGCGGCCGCCTTCATGGAGTATCTGGCGGGCCTGTGCGAACGGGAAACGAAAGAACGCAGTCCGCTCCAAATCATGTACGGCATCGACGGACGGCGCGAGCTGACCGAAGAATCCCTCGACCACCTCGAGGGATACCGGGAATCGCGTCCCGTGCGGATCGGCAACGGCGCCTACGATCAGCTGCAGCTTGACATTTACGGTGAGCTGCTCGATGCCGTGTATCTGTACAACAAGCACGGTGCCCGCATTTCTTACGATCTCTGGCTGTCCGTTCGCCGATTCGTCAACTGGGTTTGCGACAACTGGCAGCGACAGGATGAAGGGGTGTGGGAAATCCGAGGCGGCAGGCAACACTTCGTCTATTCCAAGCTGATGTGCTGGGTGGCCGTAGACAGGGGTCTGCGTCTGGCTGAAAAGCGCTCGTTTCCGGCCGACCGCCAGCGGTGGATAACCGTGCGCGACGAAATCTACGAGACGATCATGTCGCGGGGCTGGAATGAAGAGCTGCAGTCGTTCGTTCAGACGCTCGACGGCGAGGCGCTGGATGCGTCCAATCTCATCATGCCGCTGGTCTTCTTCGTCTCACCGGTCGATCCGCGGATGCTCGGCACGCTCGAAGCAACGCGCCGCTCGCCGGATGACGGCGGGCTCGTCGCCAACGGTCTCGTGTATCGCTACAATCTCCAGGAAAGTAACGACGGACTGCAGGGTGACGAGGGTACCTTTAATATCTGTACCTTCTGGCTGGTGGAGGCGATGACGCGTGCAGGCAGGACGAAGCCGGAATGGCTGGAACAGGCCCGGCTCACGTTCGAACAGATGCTCGGCTACGCAAACCACGTCGGCCTGTACGCAGAAGAAACTGGGCATCACGGGGAGGCGCTCGGAAACTTCCCCCAGGCCTTCACGCATCTCTCGCTCATCAGCGCAGCCTACAACCTGGACCGGACGCTGGGAACGCCCAAATAAGCAAACGGCGTAACGCCGTGACGTGACCTTTCGACGAAGGGCCGCGACGACTCCAATAGGCGCCATCCGAACGACAGCTTACATCTTCTTGCGTGCGACATCATGACGTGGAATGCCCTGGTCGACTGGTTCATGGGATTGGGACGCGAATACGGCGTCAACCCGATCGTATTCGGTATCATCTACATTGGCGCCATCCCATTTTTTACACTCTCCGTTGCCTGGATCGTCCGTAACGTGCGTAAGAAGCGCTCCATCGTCCTGCCGGCACTCAGCGCGTCGTTTTTTTTCATCTCCGCCTACCTCTATCTACTGGTCGCGGGGAGGGGCGTGCCGGTCTGGGTCTACGCCGTCATCGCCGTGATGATCGGCGCGGGCGTCGTCTCGACCGTAAACAAAATTCGACGACGGATTCGCGCTCAAGAGAAGCCTGAAAACAAAAAGGACTACGTGTAAACATGAGTGAGGATTACGATCTGATTGTCATCGGAGGGGGCGCTGCCGGACTCACCGCGGCGGGCGTCGGCGCGAATCTGGGCGCGAAATCGCTCCTGATTGAGCGGGATCGCCTCGGCGGCGACTGCACGTGGACCGGCTGCATCCCGAGCAAGACGCTGCTGAAATCGGCGGCCGTTGCACATACCGTGCGTCAGAGCGCACGCTACGGCATCACGAGCGGCACGGTAGAGGTCGACTTCCGCGCGGTCATGCGGCATGTCGACGCCGTGCGCGAAGACGTGTATCACGACGCCGACCGCCCGGAAGTGATCGAAGCGATGGGCGTCGAGACGCGGGAGGGCCACGCCCGCTTCGTCGACGCGCATACCATCGAGCTGGAACGAGAGGGCCGGACGGAGACCATCCGGGGGCGCTATTTCGTCATCGCGACCGGCGCCCGCGCCTTCATCCCGCCGATCGAGGGCCTCCAGGAAATCGATTATCTGACCAACGAAAACCTCTTCGAGCCGCGGGAGCAGCCCCGGCGGCTCGCCATCATTGGCGGGGGTCCCATCGGAACGGAAATGGCCCAGGCGTTCGTTCGTCTGGGAACGGAAGTCACCGTCATCGACCGGCTCGACCGTATTCTGTCGAACGACGATGAGGAGCTGGCCGACATGCTCCGGCTTGCACTCGTCGAGGAAGGGGTCCAGTACGTGCTAAACGCCGGCGTGCGCCGCGTCGAGCGAGCCGGCCCTCAGCTGCGCGTCGGCATGGAAGTAGACGATGAACGACGTACCATCGAAGCGGACGCGCTCCTGGTCGCGACGGGTCGGCGGCCGAACGTGGAGGAGCTCGGTCTGGACGCAGCCGGCATCGCCTTCACCACGAGAGGCGTTACGGTGGACCGTCGGTGCAGGACGAACGTCCGTCATATCTTCGCCGCGGGTGACGTAACGGGCCGGTACCAGTTCACGCACATGAGCGAACACATGGCGAAGGTTGCCGTTACCAATGCGCTTCTGAAGATGCCGATGTCGATCGACGACGAGCACGTCCCGTGGGCAACCTACACGGATCCCGAGCTGGCCCACGTCGGGGCGACGGAAGCCGCGCTCCGCGAACAGGGTACCCGATTCGAGGTGTACCGATTTCCCTTCGGCAAGATCGACCGGGCCGTAACGGACGGCAACACGACCGGACTCATCAAGGTCTTCGCGAAGAAGCTTACGGGCAAGATCCTGGGCGCCAGCATTCTGGGGGCCGGCGCGGGTGACCTGATCGGAGAGTTTGCGGTTGCCATGCGGAACGGCGTGACGCTCCGCCAGATCTCCGACACCATCCACCCGTATCCCACCTACGGTCTCGGAGCGCGCCGCGCGGCCGACCAGTGGTACATCCGGAACTACTCCCCGCGCTTCGTCCGCATCCTTCAAAAGGTGATGGGATATCGTGGACCGGTCAACACCTACGAACCCGGAGACATCGTCTGATCCGCGGTCACCGATCGGCGACGTCCCGTCCGCCGTGGCCGTCAGGCGCCCGTTAGTCGCCGACGATCACCGTTCCATACATCCGTACACCCTCGTGCGGAATGCAGAAATAGCGATAGACGCCCGGCGTGGTAAACGTGTGCCGGAAAACCCCCTCCGGCTCGATCGTGCCCGAGTCGAACGCCTCCGCGCCGTCCGGCAGCCGAACGCTCTCTTCGAGCGTCGCTTCGTCCGGGTCCGCCGTTACGGTATGAACGAAAAGAGACGTGTTTCTCCATTCGACCGTCTCTCCGGAGGTGACCTCGACCGTATCCGGTTCGAACTTGAGCGTGTTGGTCATGCCGACGACGGCGTCGGGAGCCGAACCGAGATCGGCGTCGACTGCCGCTTCCGGCAGAGAGGGGTCCGCAGCGGACGTAAAGAGCGCCAGCACCCCGCACGCAGCGATCGCCGCGAGTACGATGGTTTTATACGACATAGGTCTGCTTTCTGAGAGAGGAGCGTCGGGCGGGCGTACGTTTCGCTATTCCGCGCCGCGAGACGCTTCGATCTCCAGATTCTCAAACATCACGTGCCAGAAAGGGAGCTCCATGCCGTTGGGCAGCGTGAATCCGGTCGTGACGGGATTCTGCTCGAACGTTCCCTCTTCAGGCACCGGCATGAACGGAGCGACCATCAGGTGAAAGTGCCGGCGCGTCGGCGTAACCTCCTCGTCGAAGGCCAGCTTGTAGTCTTGCTTGCGGACGTATTCGGTGAGCATGCCGTGGACCAAACGCGGCCGGTCGATCACGTCGCCGTTCTTTCGGACTTCACCCATTCCCCAGAAGGCCACGTAGGTGTATTCACTGGGCATGAGGGCGGTCCCGATACGCGTGAAGCCGTGCAGGATGTGGTTCGTTACGACCCCCCCGAACGTGGGAAACTCCATCCCATGCGTGGCGAGCATCTGGCAGCATCGCACCTCGTACGTGTTTCCTCCCTCGTCTTCCCAGCTCGCCATCATGGAGACCTCATCGTCCGATCGCGCGGCATCCGTGGCCGTCGCGTCGACCGCGTCGAGCTGCAATCGGCCGTTGCCCATCGCGACGAAGGCGTCACCGAACGGAGACGGCTGCGACATTACGGTGAAGGCACCGTTCTCCGCCGCCCTGGCCATCAGGGGCACGCCGTTCACACCCGGCGTTCCCGCAAGCGCACGGGGCATCTGCGGCGTGCCGAACACGCGGGGATCGAGCTCGCGCTGATCGGGCAGGGCCACAAAGACGCCGCCGCTCTGCTGCCGGATCGTCGCGGTGATGGGACCCCCCAGCAGACCGAACGGCTGCTCGACGTCCTTATGCGCGTTCACGTACCCTTTCGCCGGCGCCATCTCTTTGAGCTGCGCCATCTGTTCGGCCCTATCCCCGCCGTCCTGCGCGAGAACGGGCGCGAGTGGAAGCAGGCAGGCGACCAGAATAGTCCCCAGGACGGATTTCCAGCTGCGGCGGATGGTATATAGAGTCATGGTATGACTTCGCAATTCTTGAGTGTTCTTCGTTTCGAGTGCGGTGTAGCATGTTGCTGTGTTGTTTGGACGAGCCGCATCCCAATATCCTTACTTCTTCGCGCCCTCGAACAACCGCTTGAACCGTAACGATCTCGTCGCTCCACCGGTGCCCGTGGCGCGCCGTCGCCGTGCCGCGTCGGCCGATACGATCGAAAGATTCGCAGTCATTCACGGATTACAGGTAAGACATCCGCGCCTCACGTCGTCTTCATATTACCTGAGGATGTCATGCCTACGTAGCATGCCTCTGGCCATCATCGTCACAACACCCCAACCAACTGTAGGTCGACGCCATGAAATTGCTCACGTCCCTATTCATCGCCATGATGTTCGTCTTGACGGGCGCGGACGGCACGTCTGAAGCCGTCACCGTGACGGGCAAGCTGATCGACACGAAGTGTTACGGCATGAACCACATGAACGTCGACAACGAACATGTCGTCCCTATGGAGGACGGCACGATGGGAAAGCTGCCGAACTGCGCCACGGCCTGTGCGCAGATGGGCATTCCGGTCGGCATCCTGGAGGGTGGAGAAGCTGACGGCCAGGTGTACATACTGGTCACACCCGCTCCACAGCTCGCCGAGCATGCCGCAAAGGACGCCCGGGTCGTCGGCGACCTGGCTTATCCCGGCGGTATCATTCCGACGAAGCTGGAGGTGAAGAACGCCGACGGCGAGTGGGAAGAGGTGCATCTGGCTACCATGATGTAGGAGGGGGCGACCGTATGTGAAGCGCTCGCCGGTGAAGCATGCTTCGATGCACTTCGCCGGCGACGTTCCCATTCGGCCCGGCGACGCTATGGTCCATCGATTTATGATACTTTCGTCCCTTATTGTGCTCGTACTGCTGGTCGGATGCCAGGCGGACGAACCCGAGATTCCACCGGACGCCGACGGCAGGCAAGACGAGGCCGCGGAAGGCCGCGACGGGGCCACCGATCCGTCCGGACGGCCACCGATGGCGGCCGCGCCGGGAGACGTGATCGCTCTGACCGGCACGCTCATCGACACGCACTGCTACGCGGACGATCACGCCAACGCCGGCCTTGACCACGATCGTCCGCAAGGGTTCGTGCCGGACTGTGCGATCCTCTGCGCCCGCAGCGGTTTCCCGGTTGGCCTGCTACTGGACGACAAGCGGGGACCCGACGTCTGGATTCTGGTGACGGCACCAGCCGTCCTCGCCGACTACATGGCGCAGACCGTTCGCGTCCGCGGCGAGGTCCGATCGAACGGCGTGCTGATCCCCCAGCGCGTGGAACTCCAGCAGGGTGACGAGTGGACGTTCATCCTTTAGGCGTGGAACAGGAGTGTAGTCGAGTTAGGAAGCAGCGGGACATGCACGCATATCCAACAGCGATCCCCGTCGTCGTTCTGTTGCTCACAGGTCTGCTCCTGGTGAGCTGCAGCAGCGAATCGGCGGATCCTCCTCCGATACCCGGCGAACAGGAAGCAGAAATGACGACGACCCCACCGGAGACGGAGGAGCCCTCCGAACGACACTACGAGGTCACGGGGGTCCTGCGCTCCATCACGCCGAGCGGTAGCCATATCGTCGTCGAACACGACGAGATACCCGGCTTCATGCACGCGATGACGATGCCCTTCGCCGTAAGCGACACCGCTTCTGTAGGCGGCATCGACGTGGACGACCGTATCCGGTTCACGCTCGTGGTTTCCTCTTCCGGCGTCGTCGCACACTCCGTCCGCGAGACGTCCTCCGGGGAGGATCGTTAGAGCATGTCCTCCAGTACGGAGCGCAGCGTCTCTTCATCCACAACCCCGACGAACCGCTGGCGAATGTGCAGGCCGCCGTCGAGCAAGAACGTGGTGGGAAGGCCGGGCACGCCGCCGAAATCGCTCGCCAGTGCATCGTCTCCGATCACGAGGGGGTAATTGATGCCCATTTCTTCAGCGTACGGCCGGACCGCTTCAAATCCGTCTTCGTCGAACGAGACGCCGACAAACCGGACCCGCTCAGCGTCCATCTCTTCCTGAATCGCTATGAATCCCGGGATTTCGACCCTGCATGGCGCGCACCACGTGGCCCAGAAATTGAGCACGATCGCGCTCGCATCGAGCTCCGAAAGGCGTAGCGTGTCGCCCTCCATCGTGACACGCTCGAAATCCGGCGCGGCCTCCAGAACCGCCACTGGCGACCGTACGGCCTCTCTCGAATCTTCATCCCCCGCGCATCCGGAGACGACGAGCAGCACCATCACGGCGCCGAGAAGGAACAGGCTCCATACGGTGTTATGCTCTCCGGACATCATCTCAGGTACGAAGCATTCATTTCGGGGAGTTGTTTCCGGCAACGGCACGCAGCGCCGCCAGCAGCATCTCAAATTCCTCCCGGCAGTCGCGGCACCGTTCGAGGTGCGACTGAACGAGCGGGAGCGCCGACGCGGCGTCTTCACCGGCGAGCTCCATCTCTGCAAATCGGTGAACCTGCTCAAAGCACTCGTCGCAGCCGATTTCGACCGGCTGTGTGGCAAAAACGGCTTCGAGTATGGCCTTGATGACGGTACGCGTAAGCTTCATTCTCATCATCCTCCGTTCAACATCCAGACGCTTTACGGCGAGGAAACCTTACCCGATGGGCTAATCGTCGAGCAATTGCTCGAGGGTCAGGCCGCGCGCCTCGAATCCTTCCTTCAACCGCTTGCGTGCATCGTGGAGCAGCTTGTAAAGCGCGTTTCTGTTCGAATCCATCCGCCGCGCTACCTCATCGATAGGCATGCCGTGCAGCATGACCGCCTCAATCGCGGTGCGCTGCTTCTCGGTGAGCTCCGACTGCATCAGCTCGCGCAGCAGACCGGCCGCATTCCGCTCAGACAGCGTCTCTGAAACAGCCGCATCGCCCGCTGCGTCGAGACCCCCAAACGGCCGCTCATCCACGAGTCCGTCCAGCGAAACGTTCTCCCATCGTTTCCGCCGCAGCTCCGTGAAGGCGACTCGAACAACGATGGTTTGGGCCCAGGTCATGAAGCGGCTGTCTCCTCGGAACGAGTCGAGGCTAACGAGGATCTTCAGCACGGCCTCCTGGACGAAATCTTCAGCAAGATCCTCCGCCTTCGCCGGAGCACGGCGACGAAGTACGATCCGGACGCCGCGCAACAGCTCCGCACGAAGATCCGTGATCGCATGCGAGTCGGCCGCCGCAAGATCGCGCACCCATTCCGCATTACTTCGCCGCTTGGGTCTTCGACCAAATCTACGCCGGAGCCTCTCAAACATTTCTCCCCTCGCGCGAACGCATGATTGCCCCGACCCTCCATCGACCATACGCGGACGGGCCGCGGCACGCCGTCTTTATCCCGATGGTCGGCGATGATTATGTGCCGCTCGGCGTCGCCGCGTTACGCCGAAGAGGTACGCACCCCGCCAGGGTGTGCGGAAGGGGCCTCCCCGTACGGGCACCGAGTCTCAGGCGTGCACGGCGGCAAGTGAAGACTTGCGCTGTTGGCGCCCCGATGGCTACTTTTCAGAACAGCACGATCCGCGCCGTGAACTTCATCGTGAACTTTCCCGTGGCCTGATCGTAGCGTAAGTGATAATTCTCGAAATGATGCCGATGATCGTGATTCGTATCCCTTACATGCCGACGGCAGCCTGTTGTTGTTGCTGTTCGAACGCCTGCGCGCCGTGCGTGCCAGTGGTAGGGGATGGCTTCAAACGGAGGTCCTCTTAGCTCCGGATCGAGATTATCGTATCCACATTCCGAGAGCCCACTTGCCCGCGCGGCAGGTGGGCTTTTTTTGTTATACCCCCAATACGTATCCCCCGATACCATTATGCAGACCTGGAAAGACGCCCTTCAAGACACCATGCCCGGCGATCTCGCCCATGAGATCGACATTTTCGAGGGCCAGATGGAACTGATGCGCCAGGGGAAGCTCGATGAGCGCGTCTTCGCCGAGACCCGCCTGCGCCGCGGCGCCTACGGCCAGCGGTACGACAACGGGCAGCGTCACGACGGCGTCGAGACGCAGACGCTGGACTACCCGCAAGAATATATCAAGGGGCCCGATACGCTGTGGGACGCCCCCGGCATGATGCGGATCAAGATTCCGTTCGGAGAGCTGACCTACGAGCAGATGGAAGTGCTCGCTGAGGTCGCCGACGAGTATTCCGACGGCATCCTCCACATCACGACCCGGCAGGACATCCAGCTCCACTACGTCCACATCGAGGACACGCCGGACCTGATGCGCCGCCTCGCATCGGTCGGCATCACGACCCGCGAGGCCTGCGGCAACTCGGTGCGCAACGTGACGTGCTGCCAGTTCGCCGGGGTCTGCCGGACGGAGCCGTTCGACGTGACGCCGTACGCCCATGCGATGGCTTACTTCCTGCTCGGTCACGACGACGCGCAGGACTTCGGCCGGAAAGTAAAAGTTGCCTTCTCGGGCTGCGTCGGGGAGGCCTGCGGACTCGCACGGATGCACGACTTCGGGCTGGTCGCTCAGACCCGGGAGGTCGACGGTGAGGTGCAGCGCGGGTTTACGATGTACGTCGGCGGTGGACTCGGAGCCATTCCCTATCAGGCCAAGGTGCTGGACGAGTTCATTCCGGAGGACGAAATTCTGCCCATCGCGCAGGCCATGTGCCGCGTGTTCGCTCGCCTCGGCGAAAAGCGGAATCGGAACCGGGCCCGCATCAAGTTTCTGGTCGACAATCTCGGCATCGAGGACTTCCGTGAGAAAGTGTTTGCGGAACGGGAGAAGCTGCCGCACGACGATCGGTGGACGGCCTACCTCGACGATCTTCCCCATCGCCGCGAGGAGCCGCTCCACGCGCCCATCCTCCTGAACGGACAGGATCGCCCGGACGGCTTCGACGACTGGTTCGCCACGAACGTCTACCGGCAGCGGCAGTCCGGCTACGTCACCGCCACGGTCAACCTGCCGCTCGGTGACCTGACGTCCGCCCAGATTCTGGATCTCGCCGACGTCGCCCGCACACATTCCGGCCAGAACCTCCGGCTTAGCGTCGAACAGAACATCGTGGTGCGCTGGGTCTCGGAAGGCGATCTGCCGGCACTGTATCGTGACCTGAAGGCGATCGGCCTCGGCGACGCCGGTGCGGGCAGCATCGTCGACCTGACGGCCTGCCCCGGGACGGACACATGCAAGCTGGGCATCGCGTCCTCACGCGGACTCGCAGGCGAACTCCTCACGCAGCTTACTGCGAAGAGCGCCACGCTTCCGGACGCCATCAAGGACCTGAAGATCAAGATCAGCGGCTGCTTCAATTCGTGCGGCCAGCATCACGTCGCCGACATCGGCTTCTACGGCAACAGCCGAAAGGTGGGTAATTATAAGGTGCCGTTCTTCCAGGTCGTCCTGGGCGGCGAATGGTCGAACAACGCCGGCTCCTACGGACTCGCGATGGGCAGCGTCCCGTCGAAGTCCGTCCCGGACGTGCTCGACGCCATCACGAACCGGTTCGTAGAGGACCGCGAGCGCGGTGAGAAGTTCAAGAACTGGGTCGGCCGCATCGGTAAGCGCGGCGTCCGCGACATCCTCGAGCCGTTCATGGTCAACCCGGTCTTCGAGAAGAACCCCGAGTTCTTTTCCGACTGGAGCGACCCCAGAATCTTCACGCTCGACGACCTCGGCGTCGGCGAGTGCGCCGGTGAGGTGGTGTCCCTCTTCTCCATCGAGGTCGCGAAGGCCGAGTCGGAGAATTTCGAGGCGCAGGTCGCGCTGGAAGAGGGCGACTATGCCAAGGCCGATCATCACGCGTATCGGTCCATGCTGCTGGCGGCCCGTGCGTTGATCCGGGGCGATTTCCCCGACGTGACGGAGGATCCGGACGACATCGTGTCGGAGTTCCGCACGCGGTTCTACGACACGAAGCTGTTCCACGACAAGTTTGCCAAGGGCAAGTTCGCGCAGTATCTCTTCAACCGCCACGAGAATCCGCCGACGGATCCGGGCGCGGAATGGGCGCACCGGCTCATCGAAGAGGCCCAGCTGTTCATCGAGAACGCGCACGCCTGCGACCTGAAGATTAACAGTGCCGAGGAGAAGAAAGCCGCGAGCGGCGACGGTGCCCCCCCGAAGTCGGGCAAGCTTCCGCCGGGCTACGCTCCGAAGAAGTCGAAGCTGCCGCCGGGATACGGTAACGACTCCAAGGAGAAGAAGGAAGCCAAGCTGCCTCCGGGTTACGGATCGTCTTCCGACGAGGAAGCGAAGCCAGCGCCCAAATCGACCAAGCTTCCTCCCGGCTACGAGGGTGGCGTCAAGCAAGTGAAATCCGTGCCACACAGCGACGACAATTAGTACCATGACGATGCAACTTCACCGCATTCAGGCCAAGCTCTTCCTCGAGAACCCGGAAGAGCTCGACATGGAAGCCCTGATCCCGGTCTTTCACTCGTGGATCCAGGAGCAGGCCTTTGAAGAGCTCCTGATCGACGTGGCCAACTACGCCCACGTCCCCGACGGGCCGGGCGTCATGCTGATCGCCCACGAGGCGGACTACGGCATAGACCTCGCCTACGGACGTCCAGGGCTCATCTACACGCGCAAGCGAGACGTCCCGGAGGATACCGCCGAAGCGATTGGGCTGGCCCTGGGCCAGGTGCTGCAGGCCGCCGACCGGTTGGAAGACGAGACCGACCTTACGTTCGACCGGAACGAGATCGAGGTGATCTTCCTGGACCGGCTCCAGGTCCCGAACGAGGCCGCATCGCTCGATCTCCTAAGAGATTCGCTGGAGTCCGCGCTGGGGGCGTCGTTTCCCGATGCCGATCCGCACCTGGAATGGACGGAGCGCGACCGGCGCATGCCCTTCGGCGTGCGCGCGCTGCTGAAGCCGGTGGCGGCGTAGGTACTACGGGCCTGCTGCTCAGGCCCTCGGCAGCCGTACGGTAAAGGTACTCCCTTCGCCGGCACCGCTGCTCTCGGCGTCCAGCGTGCCGCCGTACGCAGCTACGATGGCCTGCGCGATAGACAGACCGAGTCCGCTCCCGCGTACGTCCTTGCCGTTACCTGCCCTGTAGAACCGATCGAACAACTGCTCTTTCTGCCCGCCGGATAGCCCCCTGCCCGTATCCTTGACGCGGACGACGGCATGGCGCCCCTCCAGACGAACAGCCGCCTCCACGCAACCCTTTTCGGGAGTATACTTGATCGCGTTGTCGATGAGGTTTGTAACGACGCTCACGAGATCGCTCGGACTGATTCGCGCCTCGACGCCCGAATCCGTCCGGATTCGGAGCGCAATGCCGCGTTCCGCCGCCCGCCCCTGGAACTCGTCGACGACGCCGGCGACAGCCCGGCCGACGTCCACCGGGCCGACCTCGTCTACCCGCAGCGCCTCCGCACGCGATAGTTCCAGGAGATCCTCCACGATGGTACTCATGCGGCCGGCGTGCCGCCGGACCGCTTCCAGGGACTGCCGGTAGGCAGGTGGACTCCGGTCCATCCGCAGCGCTACGTCCGTCTCGCTCTGTATGGCCGAGAGCGGCGTGAACATCTCGTGTGCCGCGTCCGCCCGAAAACGGCGCTCACGAGTGAATGACGCATCCAGCCGCTCGAGCAGGCCGTTCAATGTCTCGGCCAGCTCCGTAAGCTCGTCGTGCACCCCGAATTCCGTCGGGAGCCGCTGCCGCAGATCTTCCGCCTCGATTCGACGCGCGGCCTGCGTGATGTCCGTAACCGGCCGAAGCGCACGGCGCGCCAGGCGATGACCTGCCACGGCCGCCACGCCCGTGCCGAGGACGATCCCAACGGCGAGAAGCCATCCCAACCGATGCAGCTCGCGGTGTACGGCGGACTCCAGGCGCGTGATCTCCACCCAGCCGACGGCCGACCCATCCGGTCCGCGCACCGACGCATACGTGGAGCGTGCCGGCGCGCCCTGCCACGAGTGCCCTCGATTACTCTCCAGCGTTCCAGCCGGCGGACGCGGCGAAAAGGAGGCCGCGGCCGGGAAGTTGGCACTGCGATGCAGTACCTCGCCATCCGATGAGAGAACCCGAACGTAGGTGCCCGCGCTGCCGTCCATCGTGTAGGCGCCGCTGGACAACGCATCGTCAGACACCAGCCGCGGCTCATTACTGCTGCCGGAAACCATCTCGAGCGTTCGCTCCGTGTCCGCCTGCATCTGATCGTTGAAATCGTGATGGAGACTGAGATGAAAGCTGGCGTACAGAAAGACGACGAACACCGAGAGCATGAGCAGGAAACTGAGTCCATACCAGACCGCGAGCCGCGTCGAGATGGAGAACTGCTGAAAGGGATACGTCATCATCTACTCCTCCGACCCGTGATCTGCAATGAGACGATACCCGACACCGCGGACCGTCTCGATCCGCACCGCGCCTCCTGGATCCGTCGATCCGTTTAACCGGCTTCGCAGCGTCGATACGGTCACGTCGATGGCATTGTCCGTGACATCGAACGCCGAACCCCATACCCGCTCCGCGATTACCGTTCTGGTGACGACCTCGTCCGAACGACGTATAAGAAGCTCGAGCAGCCGAAATTCTTTGGTCCTCAGCTCCAGTTCCTGCTCCCCCAGCCACGCCGTCCGGCGCGCCACGTCCATTCGAAGCGGTCCGGCCACGAGATCGGCTCTCAACGCGTCGGTGGACCGATCGTACGCATCCGCCCGCCGGTGAAGCGCGCGGAGCCGTGCCAGGAGCTCCTCGAAGGAGAAGGGCTTGGTGAGGTAATCGTCAGCCCCCGCGTCGAGCCCGGCCACGCGGTCCCCCACGTCGCGCCGGGCCGTCAGCATCAGGATGGGCATACGTCGATTCGCGCCACGCAGCCGTTCGATGAGCGTTCGACCGTCGAGCCGCGGCAGGCGCCAGTCGACGATGAGCACGTCGTAGTCTTCAGCGAGCGCCCGCATCAATCCATCTCGGCCGTCCGCGGCTACGTCGACGGCATAGCCTTCTTCCTGGAGGCCGCGTTGAACGGGCTCGGCGAGACTCCGCTCGTCCTCCACGAGGAGGACGGTCGGTCTGTCACCACTCGGAGCCATAAGATCAACCTTAAAAATTCTAAAGAAAGGTAAAAGGCAGGCTAAAGGGGGGCTTCCGTATACTGCTGAATGGACCCTAATGCATGTAAAGGGACCCCAACGCAGGGTTCTCCTATGTCGGGCCCGTTGACAATCTGCGCGCGACCGGCGCGAACCCTGCGCCCATCGTACCCGATAATACTGTAACGGCCGCTCCATACGAGAAGATCTCAGAAGTGCCGAACCACTTACACCGCCGCACAGGCCGTGCTCGGACACGACTGCGTCTCGGTACCGGTTATGTCCTCATCATGGTTCTCTGGTGCGTCTCCGCACTCGAGATTCGGGCACAGGTGCAGCGCGTTTCCCTGAGCGAGGCGCTTGACCTGTTCGCACAGCATAATATGGAGCTGCGGGCCGCGCGTACACGGGCCGATGAGATGGCCGGACTCGCCCGGCAGGCCGCCGCGTATCCCAATCCCTCCGCATCCATCACCCACGAACCCATCTGGCGCGGGGATGAATCCCTTTCCGAGAGTTACGTCAACCTCAGCCAGCGCATCGAATGGCCGGCGCTGCGCCGGGCACGCATTGAAGCGGCCAAAGGGATGACGGCCGTCGCTCGGGCCGACCTGCAGAACGACAGCCTGCGACTCGCTCTCGAAGTCGTCCGAACGTTCGTGGAGGCCGCGGGCGCTACGGAGCGGCGCGACATCCTTTCCGAAGCAGTAGATCTCTTCCGCCGTGCTGACAGCGCGAGCGTCCGCCTCGCGACGGAAGGGGAAGCTTCCGGATACCGGCTTCGGCGTATTCGCGTGGAACGTGCACGCTACGAGGACCGCCTTGCCGAAGCGGTCCTGGATCGCCGGGACGCTCTCCGGGACCTGGCTCTCCTCATTTTGCCGGAAATCGAGGCGGCCCGCCTCGACGTTGAAATGGATCTCCCCGCGGTTCCGTCCCGCGTCGCGCTGGATGACGCCCTCGACCGTGCACGTTCGAACCGGGCCGACCTCGCTCGGGCTCGAGCCTCGGCCGAGGCCGCTCGCGCACGCACCCAGGAGGCACGCCGGCAGCGCGTCCCGAGTCCCACGCTAACGGCCGGATACAAGCGCCAGAGCAACGGATTCAAGGGCGTATTCGTCGGGACGGCCATCCCGCTGCCCCTCTTCGACCGGAACAGTGGAACGATAGCGGCACGGGGTGCCGCACTATCGACTGCGGAACATCGGAGGGCCCTCACGGAGGCGTCCGTGGAGCGCGACGTCCGGCGTGCGTACGATCGCTACGCCTCGCTCGCCGAACGCAGCGAACGAATCGGCGAGGGACTGCTGGGGGATGCGGACGGCCTGCTGCATGCGGCCCAGGTAGGATACGCCGAGGGCGAGATGTCGCTCGTCGAGCTGCTCGACGCCGCCGAAGCCTACAGCGACGCCCGCCTTTCTCGCCTTGAAATGAGGATGCACCTTCACAACGCCTTCTATGAGCTGCTCCGTGCGGCGGGAGGCCGCATCGAAACCTACGGCTTTCCAACTCTTCAATAACGGACTTACAATAAATGTACAGGCTATCGATTCTGCTCCTTGTGCTGCTCCTCCCGGCCGCCATGCTGGGGTGCGGTGATTCCGACGAGCAATCCCACGCAGACGCACATATCCATGCCGAGCCGGCGCCTCACGAGCACGGGGACGAGACGCACACGCACGACATGCCGGCGGATACGGCCGGTACGTACCTCGATACAACGAGCGCCTTCTTCGGTACGGAGGAATCGGCGGCGGGCGACGTTGACGCCGAAGCGCCGGACGACGGTCACGAACATGGACCGGATACCCACACGCATTAGAAGGCCGTATATACTTCCTGCTTCACTCCGTCAGTCGCCCTTCGGACTCGTGTCCCGCAGCTCGCCGGCTCGGGTACCCTACCAGACAAGGTCTACGTGTAATGAACCGATACCTTCTATCCGTGCTGTGCGCCGTTCTCCTTACCGCCGGCTGCGGCGACAATGGGGATGGATCGGCGGAAGAAGCGCACGAGCACGGCACGGGCACCGCCGTTACCGTGTGGACGGACTCGATGGAAGTATTTTTCGAGTATCCGCCCATGCTCGCCGGCCTGCCGGCCGGACCGTGGGCCGTCCACGTGACGCGGACGACGGACTACCGCCCCGTCGAAGCAGGACGCCTGACGCTCGCCTTTCGAGCAGCCGACGGCCAGGTCTATACGACGTCGGCCGACGCACCGGCCCGGCCCGGTATCTTTATGCCGTCGCCCGAGCTCCCCGACCCCGGCACCTACGAGCTGGCGATCGACGTGCAGGGACCGCGCCTGCAAGACCGCGTTCGTGCCGGATCCATCGAGGTGTTCGCGGATTCATCCGCCATTCCCCTATCGGAGGAGCCTGACGGAGCACCGATCTCGTTTCTGAAGGAACAGCAGTGGACGATGACGTTCGGCGTCGCCCGTGCCGAAGAACGCGATATCGCGCGGAGCCTCGCGGTATCAGGTGAGATCGTCCCCGCCGCAGGTCGCGTGGCCCAGGTGTCGGCGCCGGTAAGCGGACTCGCGCTCGTCGGAGCGAACGAATCGGCTCCGGCTCCCGGAGAGCACGTGTCGGCCGGCCAGTCCCTCGTGGTACTGTCGCCGTCGACCGACGAACAGTCGTTCGCCGCCGCAAAAGCGCGCGTCGAACGACTGCGGCGCGATGTCCAGCGCCTGCAGCGCCTCTTCGATGCCGAAGCCATCCCGGAAGTCCGGCTTATCGAAGCCCACCACGACCTCGAGGTCGCCACTGCCGGGCTCGACGCGATGGAAAGCGGGACGGCGGACGGCTACACGTATACCGTCCGGGCACCCATCGGCGGCGTCATTCAGCAGCGCCGATTCACGCCCGGACAACGGGTCGAGGCAGGCGAATCGCTTTTCGAAATCGTCGACGCGCGCGAGGTATGGCTCCTCCTTCGCCTACCCGCCCGCAATATCTCGAGTGCCGCCGAAGCCGAGGTCGCGCGGTTCACGCCGGAGGGGGACGACGCAAGCTATGAGACGTCGAGGCGCGTTGCTACAGGCAGTGCAATCGACCCGGATACACGAACGCTGCCGTTGACTTTTGCCGTCAACAACGCGAGCCGGCATCTCAAGATCGGTCAGTTCGTCCGGGCTCATCTGCAGTTGGAAGGCCGCGTCCACGGCGTGGCGGTACCCCGTCGCGCGATCATGACCGAGGACGGGCGGCCCGTCGTCTACGTTCAGCTGGGCGGCGAGTCCTTCGAACGCCGACCGGTTGCCGTGGGACCTTCGGACGGCACGCACACGATCGTGACCGACGGCGTGGAGGCTGGCGAATACGTCGTTACCGAGGGTGCCTACCAGGTCTACCTGGCCTCGCTTTCGACGACCGAAATCGGCGATCACGGCCATCCGCATTAGCACTTCACCGAACGACCCGGCATGTTGAATCGAACTATCAAATGGGCCCTGGCGAACCGCGTCGTAACGCTGTTCGGCGCCGCCGTGCTGCTGGCTCTGGGGGCCTGGGCCGCACTCACGACGCCGGTCGACGTCTTCCCGGACCTGACGGCACCGACCGTGACCGTGCTGACGGAGTCGCACGGCATGGCGCCCGAGGAGGTGGAGACGCTCGTGACCTTTCCCATCGAATCGGCCGTCAACGGCGCGTCCGGCGTTCGCCGCGTGCGGTCGTCGTCGGCGCAGGGGATTTCGATCGTGTGGGTGGAGTTCGACTGGGGGACGGACATCTTCCGGGCGCGGCAGATCGTCTCGGAGAAGCTTCAGCTCGTCGGGGCGCAGCTGCCGAACGACCTCGACCCGCCGGTGCTCGCTCCGATCACGTCCATCATGGGAGAGATCATGCTGATCGGCATGACGAGCGAGGTGCACGATCGGATGGCCGTTCGATCAGCCGCCGACTGGGTCGTCCGGCGGCGGCTGTTGTCGCTCGACGGCGTCGCTCAAGTGATCCCCATCGGCGGCGAGGTCAAACAGTATCAGGTGCGGGTCGACCCCGAGGCACTGCGCGCCTACGACGTGTCGCTTCACGAGGTCCTGACGGCCGCGGAGACCTCCAATGAGAACGCCGCCGGGGGAATCTACCAGGATAGCGGCCGCGAAATCCTGATTCGGGGCATCGGACGCGTTCGGCAGGTCGAGGACATCGCCCGGACCGTCGTAGCCACGCGCGCCGGAACCCCCGTGCTGCTGGGCGACGTCGCCGAGGTGGCCGTCGGGCCGGCGCCGCGGTTCGGCACGGCCTCCGTCGATGCGGAACCCGCCGTGATCCTCTCCATCCAGAAACAGCCTGATGCGAACACGCTCGCGCTGACGGAGCGCATCGACGAGGAGCTGGCATCCATCCAGCGCCAGCTTCCGGATGGAATGCAAATCGACCGGGGCATCTTCCGGCAGGCGAATTTCATCGATCTCGCCGTCGACAACGTGATCGAGGCCTTGCGCGACGGTGCCATCCTCGTGGTGCTCATCCTCTTCCTTTTCCTGTGGAATCTGCGAACCACGGCCATCTCCGTGCTGGCCATTCCGCTTTCGCTCTCCGTCGCCCTCGTCGTCATGAAGCTCCTCGGGATTACGATCAATACGATGACGCTGGGGGGCATGGCCATCGCTATCGGAGCCCTCGTCGACGACGCCATCATCGATGTAGAAAACGTGTTTCGACGTCTGAAGGAGAACGTGGCGGGGCCCGCGTCGATTCGGCGCTCCGCTTTCAACGTCGTTTTCGAGGCCTCGAAAGAAGTCCGCGGCCCCATCCTCAACGCGACGCTCATCATCGCGATCGTATTCATTCCGCTCTTCTTCCTTTCGGGCGTGGAAGGGCGCATGCTGCAGCCGCTCGGCTTTGCTTATATCGTTTCCATTCTCGCCTCCCTGATCGTTGCAGTCACCGTAACGCCTGTGCTCTGTTATTATCTACTGCCGACTGCGCGGAGCATATACCATCCGGACGAAAGCTGGCTCGTCGTGCGGCTCAAGCGAGCCTATGCGGCGACGCTCGACGTCGTCCTCGAACGGACGGGCATCGTCGTTGCGACCGCCTTCCTCCTCGTCGCGGCTACGCTGGCCACCCTTCCGTTTCTGGGGAGTGGTTTTCTACCCGAGTTTCAGGAAGGCACACTCGTGATATCAGCCATATCGGCGCCGGGAACGGGGCTCGATACGGCGAACGAGATCGGCCGGCGCGTCGAACGCCTGCTCCTCGAACATCCGGCCGTCGACGGCACGTCTCGCCGTACCGGCCGCGCCGAGCTCGACGAGCATGCACAGGGCGCTAACGCCGCCGAGATAGACGTACGCCTCGACCTGTCCGATTTCAGCCTGGAAACCGTGCTTGAGGAGCTGCGCGCGTCACTCGCGGGCGTCCCCGGGCTAAACGTGACGATCGGCCAGCCGATCGGGCATCGGATCGACCACATGCTCTCTGGTACGCGGGCAGCCATCGCCGTGAAGATCTTCGGCCCCGACCTCTACGAGCTGCGTCGGCTCGGTCAACAGATCAGCACGGCGATCGAAGGGGTGCCCGGCATCGTCGACCTGTCCGTCGAACAGCAGGCCGACGTTCCCCAGCTGCGCATCTACGGCGATCGGACCGCGATGGCGACGTACGGCGTCACCCCCGGGCGGCTGGCCGAGGCGATCGACGTGGCCTTCGGCGGCGAAGCCGTCTCACAGATCCGAGAGGGCCAGGAGACCTACGACCTCGTCGTACGCTACGGTGAGGCCCATCGAGGCAGCCTCGAAAACGTCCGCGAGGCCCTCATCGACACCCCGCTCGGGCCGCAGGTGCCGCTGGGCGAGCTCGCCACCGTACAGATGGAACGGGGGCCAAACGCCGTCAGCCGCGAGAACGTACAGCGGACCCTCGTCGTCTCCTCGAACGTAGCGGGGCGCGACGCGGGTAGCGTCGTCGGCGACATCGAGTCGGCCCTGTCGGAGCAGGTAAATCTGCCGGAAAACTACTTCGTAGAGATCGGCGGCCAGTTTGAGAGCGCCCGGACCGCTACGCGAACCATCGCGCTGCTGTCCGTCCTCGCCGTTGCGCTCATTTTCCTGCTTCTCTACCAGGAGTTTTCGAGCGGCCGCGCGGCCCTGCTCATCATGGTCAACCTGCCGCTCGCACTGACCGGCGGCGTGGGCGCCCTGGTTCTGTTCCTAGACGGCGAACTGAACGTGGCCGCGCTCGTCGGCTTCATCACCCTCTTCGGCATCGCCGTGCGCAACGGAATCCTGCTCGTCAGTCATTACACCCACCTGCTCGGTGAGGGGCAATCGCTGCGAGAAGCCGTCTTTCGGGGCTCGATGGAACGACTAAACCCCATTCTGATGACGGCGCTGACGGCTGGACTCGCACTCATACCGCTCGCACTGGGAGGCGGCGAGCCGGGAAAGGAGATTCAAACGCCGATGGCTATCGTCATTCTAGGCGGACTCCTCACGTCGACGTTCCTCAACATGGTCGTCGTCCCCGCCCTCTTCCTTCGCTTCGGCTCGAAGCACGTCCTGGACCCGGATGCCGAGTAGCGCCAGTCCGGCGCCCCCGAGAGCGGCGATGGCCAGTAGCTGCACGACAAAGACGACTATCGCGACTTCCCCCTCCTCGTAGCGCACGACGGAGCGTACGGTCTCGTCGCGAACGCTTTGCTCGACGGTTACCGGCGGTCGATAAGCCGGTGCCCATTTGAGGTCGCCGGACCTTTCCATGCGCCACGGTACGAAGAAGAACGTGGAGATGAAGAGCGCCGCGACGAGCGTACCCACGATGGCCGATTCCTTGTTCTCCATGCTGCTCCCGTACGTTCGTATTCGTTAGTCGGCATGCTTCGGGCGTCTCCATCTCACGGCTGCGGCTTGAGGTAGGCAGGCCCGTCATCCAAACACGTCGTGCCAGTTGTTCAACGTCACCGCATTCGCGGAGCCGTCGTGCACGACGAGACGATACCGCAGCGTGACCGGCTCCTCCGTCGAGAGAAGTACCGGATCCTCGCCCGGCCATTTAGGATTCTGCATGCTGTCCGCGGCCCGCAAGATCCACGGCTGCGGATACGTGGGAAGCGTGGGATGCTGCAGAATAGCCACGCCTGAGGAATCGTCTCCCGTCGGATCGAACGTGGCGGTAATATTCACCCACGGGCCGGCTGCAACGGCCGTTTCCCGAGGCTCTACGCGTCCGTCCGGACCGGCAAACGTGACGTCGTCCGGCAGCTGGATGCGGAGTGAGAGTCCGCCGTACCCCTTCTCATCTTCCGAGCCGCCGAGCCGCACGCCCTCGACCAGGCCGCGGAGTTCGATCGTAACGTCGATGGTCCGGTACCCGTCCCGAACCGGATGGGCGATCAGCGTCGCTCTTTCCTCAATGAACGGTTCGTCGCCTCCCTCATGAAGGGGGGAGAACCAGTCCACCGTCGCAAGGATGGCGGCGGACGGCCCCTCGTCGTGAGTTTCCACGTTTCGGACAACCCACTCTACGTTCTCCTGCATCCAGCCGTCGCCCACGCGCTCATCGCCGACGTAGATCTGATGCCATGCCCAGAAGAGCCCGTGCTGATGCAGGTGGTCCTCCGGAAAATCCTCCGTCAGCACCGTGCCCTCGAGGCCGTACAGGGGATGGACGTAATGCGCCCGGGCATGCGGGCGATCCGGGTCCGGCGCCGTCGCATGATAGACCATGATAGAATCGTCACCCTCCGTAAAGACATAGCCTTCCGCCGTCTCGGAAACAGTGACGGACGGTCGTGCCGGCTCCTCAGAGGCACCGTCCTGCGGGTCACGAGGCGATTCCGACGTGCATCCGGCCAGCATCAGAAGCGCCGCGAGAAAAACGAGAGGGAGTCGAATCAGAAGCTGGGTCATGGCGTCGCGGCGCGAAGGAGGCATACTCGGCATACATCGAAAGCTAAGAAACGTCCATCTGCCTTGCTGACGAACCCGCCCAGCTCGCGGAAGACCGGCGATGGTCGACCGCTCATCCACCATCCTACCATCCCCCGTCCACCATCCTCCCATATCTACTTTCTACCATGCAAACCGACTCTGTGCCGTCTCGGAACCGATACGCACGAGGCGTCGCCCGCCGTCGACGAGCGGCTTCTCGATCCACCTAAACGAGATGAGCCCCCAGAGCACGGCGGCGACGAGAAGCAGCGATACGAAAACCAGATTGGGGAGGACGTCGAGCCCAAGAGCCTGCCAGATGCGTCCCAGCGCAGAAAGCACGAGGACGTGGGAGAGGTAGAGTGAGTAGGACGACATCCCGATCGACAGGGCGAGGCGCGGAAAGCGAATCGTGCTCTCCCGTTCGACAGAGACGAGCCCGTGCACGAGCAGGATGGCGGCGAGCCCATAGCTCAGGGAACGATCGAAGGGCGAGCCGGCCAGACCGGCAAGGGAGACCCAGCTGATCCCGAAAATCTCCAGCAGAAGCAGCAACGCCCCCGCGGCGGCAAGGAACCATCCCCCTTTCCAGGTGCGACGAAGATGCATGTAGCCGAGCACGCATCCGACCGCAAATTCTGATAGAATCGGACTCATCAGCACGGTCGCGGCGTCGGATTCCGGCCTCACGATCTGCCCGGCAGCGATGAGCCCGACCATGACGGCCAAAATACACGGCAGGACGTAGCGCTCGCGTACGAGGAGCGCGCCGGTGAAAAGCAGATAAAACACCATTTCAAATTCCAGCGTCCACGCCACGAGCAGAAGGGGATAGCCTTCCGCGGGATACAGCAGGAACGAGGCCAACAAATTGGACTCTTGCGTGGCGGACGAATTCACCCACTGCGGGACGATCAACCATGCCGCCAGGACGAGGAAGAAGTAGATCCAGTACGTCGGATAAATCCGAACAACCCTCTTGACCAGAAACCGCCCGGACTCCGCGACCGACCCCGCGCGATGCGAGGAGGTATAGATCATAATGAAGCCGCTGATCACGAAGAAGATGTCGACGCCGGCATTACCCGTCACAAATCCGTCGAGCCAGCGATAGCCGTTCGCACCGTACCGCGCCTCGGTGACTCCTATGTGTACCAGGACGACCATCAACGCGGCGAGGCCGCGCAATACCTGAATGCTCTCGAGCTTTCTACGGCTCATTCGGAGGGCTCCTCGTCCGTCGTAAATCCGGCGGCACGCAGCGCTTCCGCATCGGATTGAGCCAGAGCCTCGCGAGGCGCCCAGACCGCGGCCGTCACCACCACGAACGTGAGCGACGTCAGATATCGGATGGAACGGCTCTGCACGCTGAAAGGAAAAGGAGTCTAGAAGAATAGCTCCCAGATGTCGAGCGGATTTTCGCCCAGGCACGGGATTGGCGGTTCCATGCACGCCGGGATGGGCTGCGCGTCCATACCGCAGGGACGGCTCTCGCTGTAACCGAGTCCGAGGCGCGTCTCGCGCGGGGGCGTCCACCTCAGACGCTTGACGTGGCCCGCGCCGATGAATCCAAATCCGTTGTCGATGTTCGACATGGCAGTTGGCTCGACCAGCACCTCGGGGTCGAACGCCCCACCGGGCGGGCTCCACGTCGAGTCCGCGGCGACGAGGCGGAGCTCAACCCGGCGCAGCGCGATGCCGGGCGCTCCGTTCGTGACGAGACAGTTACGCTCGAATTCCCGCCGCACGAGATCGTAATCGCGCTGCATCTGAATGTTGAACTGCCACCCTCCCTCGATTCGGTTCAGCTCCTCCTGATACGAGATATCGACCGGATGAAATACGAGGGGATGGGCCACCGTACCCGGGGGCCAGACGAGATCCGGCGGCATGTTCGTCGCCTCGTACCGCACTTCGACGCCGAGCAGGTTCGGCACATCGCCGACGATGCGAACCGGCAGCGTACTCCGCGTATCGGACGTGTTGATCTCCAGTTCCACCCCCGTCGGCACCGTCACCTCCGCAGTCGACGTGTTGCCATCCGATCGCGTTACGTCCAGCCGGTATCGGTGTCCTGACTGGGCACGGAACGGCGCCCAGAACACGTGCCCGGTTTCCCCTTCCTCGTACGTGACGGTGCGCGGCGTCCATTCCACCCGGTCGCCCGTCGACAGATTCGTCGAGACGACCGAGGCATCGACGGCACTCGGCCGATCGATGCCGGGCTCGCCTTCGATGCTGAACACCCTCACCTTTTGCGTGTCCGCCGCCGCATCGAACACGCCCCAGATCGTATAAGGCTCCTCCGTTCCGACGTACGGATCCACCCCGCTTTCGCACCCGGCAAGCACGACGGTCGAAATAAGGGCTACAGACACGATGGCTGCAACGCCGAGAATGGATCGATACGTCATGAGTTCTCTAGTACGAATAATCTCGCGGTACCATGTCTGCAATCCGCCGCTCAGACATGGCACCTGAAACGACCAGCGGTGGGGGCGGCTCATAGGTTAGCCCGTAAATATAGCCTGAAGCGTGGACGATTGCCCGGGGACGCGCCATTCTGATGCGCGACTCCTGCCGGCCATACTCCACATACAGGCTGTGATCGAAGGATAGCTCGTACAGATACCGCCTCTCCGTTGCCCGCACGATCGGGAAAGCTCCCACCTCGACCCGCTCTCTATTGCGCCCGAGAATGATGTCGTGGGCCGCGAAAAAGCCATCCTCGCGCAGCGTCCCCGCGATCAGGCTCTGCAGGAAATGCATGTAAGACCCTTCATAGGCATCCCGGCGATGCGTCCGCCACAACTCCGCCTCCTCTTCGTCCCGAGGCTGCATCGCTTCGAAGTGCATCGGACCCGCGAGATACATCGTGTTGGCCACCTCCCAGAAATAGGCAATCACGACCGTAATCCGGTAGCCCAGTGCTCCGTTCTCGATGATGAGAGGCGACGAGGCGCGCGCCTTAAAGATGCCATCCTCCGTGGTGAAGTCCAGCACGTATGGATTGAGAATCTCTGTCTGCCGGGCATTATCGGACGTGCCGATAAAAAACTCCTTGAAATGCTCGAGATCATCCTCCCACCCACGCGGGCGTTCCGCCTCCACGTCGATGCCGCCAAGATCGATAACATCCGGCTCCATTTCGAAATCCGCGCGGTAACGTGCCTGTTCGGGCACGATGACGACCGCGCGCGTCAGCGGGGTGTAGCCGACCATGGACACGACGACGCGATACGATCCGGGTGCAACCGGACCGACTTCGAAGTGACCGTCATCGTTCGTAGATGCGCCCGTCGTCGTCTGGTCCAGAAAGACGTTGGCACCCGGCAGCGGCTCGCCCGTTTCAGTATCCGTCACCGTCCCGAAGATCACGGCGTCCTGCGCGGAGACCGGCTTCGCTGCCGTGACAACACATCCCACCGCCAGGATTGCGGCAAAGCGTCGAAGCGGAGCCGAATGGGCGGACAGGCAATTCACGTAGATGGTCAGGAAACGATGCATCATATTCCCTGATCGAGCAGTTCTATCGACAGGCGGCGCTCGAGCTGTGCATCGCCGTTGCGATCCGATACCCGCACGACGAGCTCGTAGGAGCCCGACGGAAGCTCGCTGAGGTCGATCTGAGAGAACACGATCGGTGACGGCGTCTCGTCTTCGAAATCGGCTGCAACGGACAGGCCGGGCGGCGTGCGGCGGAACAGTCCCAGGATCCCCCCTTCTTCATCCTGCGGCTCCAATCGATATTCGACACGATACCGCGCCCGGTCGTCGCCATCCAGCACGAGATTGTACAGCTCGAAGTACACGTGCAGCGGCTGATCGACCGACACCCGGCGGAACGGATTGGCCACGATGTCGAGCGAGCTGCGCGCGGTCGCCGCGTGCCCCGGTTTTGGGCGGATATCGTACGCCACGAGCACGTCGCTCATCATGGTCTCGGGCCGGGAGTAATCGGGGATTCGGCGCTCGAACTGATAGCCGCCCAGTGGGGGTGCCCCCTGCAGGTCGGCATGCAGAGAAACGCGGTACGAATCCGGCGGCACGCTCGCGTGAAAGGCGTCGAACGCAGCCGCCGTCCGATCTTCCGTCGCGGCGAACCGGCGAATGACCGATTCCTCGGCCGCCGCGCGCCATGCCTGATCGTGCAGGGCAATTCCGATCTCCACGGGCAGCGTATCACCGTCGGCGGACTCGCTCAGCCAGCCGACGGGCAGTGCGAGATAGGCGCTGACGTCCGTCGCACCGTCGTATCCTCTAAAGGTAACCACGTCGTACGGGAAGTCGAACGCTTCCACCTCTTGCGTAGACCAGGTATGGCGGTCCGACGTGAGCCCCTCCGCAATAATCGCCCGATTCCGCTCTCCGAGCCGCGCTGCGGTTTGCAGCAGTTCCAACTCGTCGCGCGGGCGCGCTCCCGGTCCGCAGGCGTCGCTGATCCGGCCGGTACCTCTCGGATCGACGGCCTGCGCGCTTGGAGCGAGCTGATTGTATAGTCCACCCCAGTGCTTGCGGTCATCGGCCAGATTGCAGTTCGTCATGACGGAAACGAGGGGCCAGCTGTACGCGATGCCGTCATGCTGGCTGATCATGAAGTGAAAATCGAGGCCTTCCTCGAGATACCGCCAGGACGCGTTCATGGGTACGCCGGACCCCGGAAGGAAACCCGGCTGAGGCTGCGTCTCCACGATCTCATCCGGCTCGCCATGGCGGATGAAAATCAGTCCCTTGTCATTGAATCCGTGTGCGGCAGCGTAAAACGACGGGAAATCGTCCCGCCCGACAGGAACGGACAGGTCCGCTCCACCGAACTGCCGATCTTCATCTACCCCGCGTGAAGCGCGCCGGGGCCCATAGTATTCAAAGTCCCGCTCGGCGACCACGAGGCGCCGCATGTGTTCGACGAGGCGCCAGTTGACGTCGGAGGCAGGAGCAGGATCGCGGCGCGCCCACATGCGCGCGTAGAAGTCGGCGTACGCGCCAGCCGATCCCAGGCGCTGCGCTTCGGCATACTCGTCCTCCGTCATCACATACTTGAAGTCCGACAGCAGCATCCGCCCTTCGAGCGGCGTCCAAACCTGCACGGCCTCCTCAATCTGGGCGTGCGCTTCCTCGTACCGGCCCTGGGCGACGAGCAGTCGGGCGCGAGACAGGAGTACCGGCTGAGCCGGTATCTCGTTGGGCCCGTCAAGAAGGGCGGCAAACACACTGTCCGCCTGCTCGAAGCGACCTTCGCGGCGGTGAACCTCCCCGATAAAATATGCGGCGTAGGCTGTGCCGCGCTCCCGCAACGCCTGCAGGGCGTCGTCCGCATCCGAACGAGCAATGAAATGCCTGTAGATCTCGACCAGCTCCGCGTGGGCGAAGCCCAGAGCGGGTTCAATCCGGATCTGCGCCTCGGCCAGGGCGATCGCCCTGTCGAAGACGTGGTGACGGTGCCAGAGTCGTGCATACTCGTGCAACGCACCGAAGTAACTGGAATCCCGCGCCAGGATGTACTCGAAGTCGAAAATGGCTTGCGTGACCTCGTAATCGCGACCCTGGTCGAGCTCCCAGTTCTCTCCGCGCGCGGCCAGCTGGGCCGCCTCCCACGTGTGCTTGAGACTGGACGCCGCCAGAAAATAGAGATTACGGAGGTGGTCGAATTTCACCACGGCGCGCTCCCTGTTGGCCACCGCACGTTTCAGACGGGCGTGCAGCAGATCGGGATCGGCCGCGAGCACGTCGTCGAGACGGTCCACAGCCCGTTCCCACTCCCCCCTTTCCATCGCCGCGGCTACGTCCACCTCCCAGGCGTCCTGAGCACGTACCGGTTGGACGGCCGACACGAGGCCGAAAAGCAGGAGCGGAATGACGACGAAGGATCTCACGAAAGAGGAGCGGCGCACGGTGTCGGAATCCGGGAAAAGGCCAAACAGCGTAGACGACGTACGGTTATACTCGCCATCTTAACGTGAGGTTCACACGGTGGGGTCGCCTCCACGTGCCCGCCGTCCGGATGCTCGTCATGTGTGTCCGGCAATAGGGAAGGGAGAATCGACCATGCGTATACTCGATCGCACTGCGATACGGAACCTGCGTTAATATAACAGGTCTTTTATACTGTATTATTACATTACAGGCTATTAAGACGATGATACCCTCCGAAATGTCAGTCGAAACGTCCGTGTACGCCGTACTAACCGGTGACATAACCGCGTCGAGCCGGCTGCCGCCGAAAGAGCGTGAAAAACTGCCTGAGATGCTGCGTCGCACTGCGGGCGCGGCGCGCGATCACTTTGCGCCGGCCGTATGTCATCCCATCGACATATTTCGTGGCGATAGCTGGCAGCTTCTCGTGGAGAGGCCCGCACTTGCGCTGCGCATCGCCGTGTTTATGCGGGCTGCACTGCGTTCGACGTACGATTCGGCGGACATCGACACGCGCGTTGCCATCGGATTCGGGACAGTCGATTTTGTCCCCGATCACGATATCTCTGGAGGGGACGGAGAGGCCTTTCGCCTTTCCGGCGGCGCCATCGACGCGATGGAGCGGGACGTGCGTATGGCGATCGCCGCTGGACGCGCACTGCCGCGATCAACCACCGTTTCACTGGACGCCGTCGCTCGGCTTGTGGACCTCCAGATCACCAGGTGGACTCGGCGGCAAGCCTTCGCCGTTTCCCGTGCCGTCCTCGGCCGAACGCAGCAGCAAATCGGCGATGAATGGGTGGACCGACCCATCACGCAGCAGTCCGTTGCGCAGCACCTCACCGCGGCCGGCTGGCATGCCATCGAGTACGCCGCGCGTGTTTCCGAAACTATCTTCGAACGCGTTCACGACGATCCGACCCTGTAATGTGTATGTGTCGGCATTAAATAACAGCTCAAAAACACTGTTCTTTCATATAACATTTAAATATGACTGTTTTAAACGAGGCTATCCTGGCATTTCTCGCTGCGCACGTAACGGCCGACTTTCTGCTGCAGACCCGCCGTGACATTGAAAATAAAGGGCGGATATCCGTCCTCGCCAAGCACGGTGCGATTCATGCCGTACTCGTATTCATCTTCGCGGGCACATGGACCGCCTGGTTTCCGGCTCTGATCATCTCATCCACGCACGTGATCGTGGACCTTGGAAAGACGCGGGTGAAGGCAAAAGGATGGAGAGCATTTCTGGTGGATCAAGCGCTTCACGGTGTCGTGATACTCCTGGCGGCATGGCTGACCGTTCGCTTCGATTTTCTCGACGACTCGCTCTGGAAGGAACTGTTCGGCGTCATTTACTTCCACATGATCGCCGTGGTCGCAGGCTTTATCGTGACCGTAACAGCGGGCGCCTACTTTGTCGAACAAGCCGTCGAGCCATTTCTCGGTCAGATACGCCGCGACGCGTCCCGACGAGAGTCCGGCCGCGTACCGGAACCCGCTCACGTTGGCGATGGCGACCGCGCGGTGCATGCACCCTCGCGCGGACTCAAACATGGCGGCAGAACGATTGGCCAGCTGGAACGCGCCCTCATCTTCGTCTTCGTGCTCATCGACCAGTATGCCGCGATTGGATTTCTCGTCGCAGCCAAATCGATCTTCCGCTTCGGCGAACTCCGGGAGCGATCCAACCGAATGGAAGCCGAATACATTATTATCGGTACGCTGATCAGCTTTCTTTGGGCACTGGTGGCTGCATCCCTCACGCGCCTAATAGCTGGCTTTTGAGTCCAGCCCTGTCAGCGGCACTTCCATCGGCCAACCAGGTGCGACCCGCGTGCCGAATCCGATTCATCCTTCTCTCCGGAATCAGCATGTATGTCGATCATGCTGTTCCTACGACAATGGCTCGTCACGGCACGATCTGCTCGCCGTCTGGCCCGGTGACCACAAGGGCATCGACCGGACAGATGCGACACGCTTCCAGCAAGCGCTCGCGATCGATGTCTTGCACGTCGTCGACGAAAGTCACGACCTGATCGTCCCCTAACACGAAGACCTCAGGAGCGAGGCTGACGCAGTTCTCGCTTCCGATGCAGACCGG
Source organism: Rhodothermales bacterium (assembly GCA_040904565.1). Lineage (GTDB taxonomy): Bacteria > Bacteroidota > Rhodothermia > Rhodothermales > VXPQ01 > JBBDTI01. Next base: position 23,075 of record JBBDTI010000084.1, on the reverse strand, counting down.
CCGTTCGACGCGAACGGTGAGCCCGCTCACGCCGCGCGCTTCGATATCTTTCCTGGTAATATCTTTCCTTGTGATGTCACTCATAGCTGGGGGAATGAAATGTGGATTCATAATTGCCGCTTCTGACGCTGTCGATCGGATATACGCGCGAGGAGCGGTCGCGTTGTCGTTCGATGTCTGGTACGTACCGCCGAGCACTGTCATGATAGCGTGCACCCTACTCGCCCGGCGGGCAATTCTCGCAGGCGGATAGGGATCCGATCACGTGGCCGGGATTAGGAGATAGATGATTCCGAGAAGGTATCGACTGGCACCATGCGTCTTCGCCGCGGGCCCGACCCCGCCCAAACGAATACCCGGCCTCTCAAGCAGATCAACGCCTCGACCATGCAGCGATCGATCCCATTCTTTTTTCTCGTCCTGGCGCTACTGCTCCCTGTAGGAACGGCTGCAGGTCAGGCCATTGTCTCCGGCACGGTTACCGATGCGGAAACCGGTGAAGGCATCTCGGACGCCCACGTGTTCATCGCCGAATCGATGAACGGCTCCATCACGTCCGAAGTCGGCGCCTACCGACTAAACGGGGTAGCGCTCGGGTCGCTCCGCCTGTACGTCTCGGTGGTCGGTTACGAGCCTCAGGCCATGGATCTGTTCATCCGCAGGCCGGGAGAGCATACGTACGACTTCGAGCTCCAGCCGTCCGTCACGGAGCTCGGCGAGGTGGAGGTCGTCGCGGAACGTGACGCCCGCTGGGAACGGCGCCTCGAGAAGTTTATCCGTCTGTTTATCGGCGAGACGCCCTTCGCCGCACAGACGGAGATCGTGAACCCGGAGGTGCTCGACTTTACGGATCGCGTGGGACGGTTCACGGCCCGTGCGGCGGAAACCCTGGTCATCGAGAACCGGGCGCTCGGCTACCGCATCCAGTACTTCCTCAAGGAGTTTGAAGCCACGGGTACCCGAACGAGCTACGACGGGGAGCCGCTGTTCGAGGAAATGCGGCCATCGACACCGGAGGAGGCCGCCCACTGGAAGCGCAACCGCGACGACGCCTTCAACGGCTCGCTCCGCCATTTCCTGCTGGCACTGCTCGACGATCGGGTCGAAGAAGAAGGGTTCATGATCTTTCAGCGTCCGGCTTCGAGAGGAGGGGTCGCCGCCATGCCGACGCCGGGCAACGGCCGCTTCCCGATCGACCGGGACGAGATTCTCAAAGCGAGTGACGACCCCCAGGAACGCATCCTGGACGTACAGGGCTTTCTGGAAATCGTATACACCCAAGAGACCGAGGACGAGGCCTACCTGGCGTGGCGCGGCGAGCGCGGACGTGCCAAATACCGTACGTCGATGCTGCTGCTGGAGAACGGGCCGACGGTCGTCGACCTGAAGGGAGACGTCGCAGATCCCTACGGCGTCACGCAGTTCGGCTATCTGGCCTTCGAGCGCGTGGCTGACGACGTACCGCGGGAGTACAGGCCCGTGCGGTGAGTCCGCCGCGGACCTCGCCGCGCTATTCCTTCTTCGTCAAGAAGACGAATACGCGGTACTTCGAGCCATCCTCTCGAATACGACTCGATCGTACAACGTAGGTCAGTCCCTTCCCTACGGGCTGCACGTTACGATCGATATAGCTGCGAAGATTGGCTACGTCGCTTCGTTCCATCTCGTCAATCTTCAGTGCCATGCCCCGCTCGAGCCATTGAATGTGCTGCTTGAGCGGATCGAATTTGGAACTGTATCGCGAACCGGATCGAGACCGTAATTCGGAAAGATTGGCGTGTGCTTCATCCGTTGACACGACTTCAGCCTGAAATTTCTTGTTGGCGCTCATCTAAGAACGGTTGCACTCGTTGCTGGTTTTAGTTGGTGTTGAAAACGATACTATGATGAGCCGACTAGGTTGCGTATGACTGGAATCTTGGTCGTATTTAGAACGTGCATCGAGTAGCTTCAGTCTTCGGAAATCCGCGCGCCGTTCATCGGCACCACGGTTCCATAAGACGCCACGTTGAGGTCGCCCGAGAACGTATCGCCGGCGACGTTCACGTCGGCGACGAGAAGTCCGTATTCGTTCGACTCGAACTCGAAGGAGAGCCGCGCATCGTCGTACGCCACGTCCATCAGTTCGGTGACGCCCTCCGTTCCCTCTCCGGTAATCGTACCGGTCAGGCCGTCTTCCATAGCCGTAAATGCGAGAACCCCTTCGTAGACGCCGTCGTCGGCGTGGACCTCATAGCTCCATTCCCCTTCCATGGGATGGGGCGCTACGGCGGAACGCGAACCGGCACATCCGGCGGTAATGAAGAGAAGTGTCAGAAGAAAAAACGATACGTGTGCGCGCATGATGCTTCGTAGTTAATGGATTGCAGGTACGAACGTTCGTGAAATTCAGGGTGCGTCGCTCGGGTAGTGGGACGTTCAGCGATCGATCATTTCGAGCACCTTGTGTACGGTGCGCCATCACACCTCCCGGATGACGCGGCACGGATTGCCCGCCGCGAAGACGCCGGCAGGTACGTCCTTCGTCACCACGGCGCCGGCTCCGATGACGCTGCCCTCACCGATCGTCACGCCCGGCAGAAGGATCGCACCCCCGCCGATCCAAACGCCGGATTCGATGCAGACGGGTCGTGCCGACTCCTTCCGCGTGCTTCGCTCCTTGGCCGAGAGCGGGTGTGTCGCCGTGTAGATCTGAGCGGCCGGACCGAACAGTACGTCGTCACCGACGACGACCTCGGCCGGGTCGAGTACGACGCAGTTGAAGTTGAAGTACACGCGATCCCCCAGGGAGATATTTGAGCCGTAATCGCAGTAGAACGGCGGTTCGATCCACAGCTCTTCACCGTGCGCGCCGAAAAGCTTCTCGAATACGTCCCGCCGCAGCCCTTTCTCGCGATCCTCGCTATGATTGAGCCGGTAGACCAGATCACGGCCGCGGCGCCGGGCGGCCGCCAGTTCCGGGTCCGCCGCATCGTACATCGCGCCGCTCAGCATCTTTTCTCGCTCGGTCATCGTCGGAATCTACCTTTCAGGATACCTGGAAACCAGGTTTAGCATAACGACGAACCCCCACGCTATCGCGCGTCGTGCAGCATGCGCTGGCGATAGTGCTCGTCGATTCGGCCGTCGATGCGCGCCACCTGATCGGGCGTCATAAAGACGGGCCCGCCCAACGTGGAAGCGTCGATGAACACGCGGGCGGATTTCTCCGCCATCATCATGGCCGCCCGGACGTCTGTCTCCGTCCTGCCCAGTGCAATGGCGCCGTGGTTTTCGATCAGAATGAGTTTCGGCTGGATGCCCGACCGCTCGCGATAGGCCTCCACCAGTCTCGCGATCTCCTGGGCCAGCACGAGTCCGGGGTCGACGTACGGTACCACGACCGATTCCGGGCCGCAGTAAACGACCTGGTCGGGAAAAAGGCGTCGCGACGCATAGGCCTGCGCGCGCGTCGAGCAAAGGAGTGCGTTCACGGCCATCGGATGCGTGTGTCCGACCACGCCGACTCCCTCGAGTTGCAGGAGCCAGGCGTGGAAGAGGCTCTCGACGGACGGCTTCAGGGCCTCGTCGTCGACCCGGGCCTCGAGAAGCAGGGACTCAATTTCCGCATCGCTCAGGGCCTCGCTGCCGGACATGGCGTCGAGCAGCGGGGCCGCGTGCACTTCGACGAGGTGCTCCGGCTTCAAATGACCTAGGTCGGTTCCGCTGGCCTTGACCAGAAAACGGCCGTCGCTCAGCGCCCCCGATACGTTGCCCTCCCCGGCAATCGCCATGTCGTGAAAAGCCGCAAGGTCTGCCGATAGGGATATCAGGGCGTCTCGAAGGCCGGCTGTCGAATCGGGCATCGTCAAAGCGTGATGGTCATTCGTTCGTCGGTTCGTCTATCGATTCGTTTATCGGCGTACCGGACGGAGTCTCGGTAGGATCGCCTGGATCTTCCAGCGACACGACGTGCAGCCCCTGCGGGCCGGTCGCCACGGCCAGATCACCTCCCGCCGCCGCCAATCCGAAAATACGGTCGGCGACGTGCCACGAACCGCGGCGTGCTCCGTCCTCCGCACGCACGACGGTGACGTATCCGCTCAGGTCTCCGACGAAGACATCGCTGCCGTCGCTGTGCAATGCCGTGGCAAACGACGGCGTCTTTACGAAAGCCGTTTCGACCGGTCTCATCGGATCGGAGACGTCGTATATGCGAAGCCCGTCGTCGCATGCCGCGAAAAGACGATCGCCGGCGCCGACCAGAAGCCGATAAACGCGCTCCGGGGTGTACACGCGCGTCGCTGTCGGCGCGGACGCATCCATGACATCGAGTACGTGGATGCCGTCGTCGAACGCGGCATAAGCCACGCGGTCGGTGAGCACCACGTCCCACGCCGCCGGCGGCGTTCTGCTCAAATGGCCGACCGACTCCTTCCAATCGGGTTTGTACGCCGACTGCCGGCGAAGCGTGCCGTTCGAAGCCACGTCCAGCAGCTGGAGACCCAGCGGTCCCGCGACGGCCATCCGCTCGCTGCCAGGAGGTCCATGCAGGTCAACGCCGTGCGCCGCGCCGGACAGGCGACTCCGAAGCCGTCCTTCGTCGAACAGGCGTACGTCGGTGTCCGACGCCGTAACGACGCGGCCTCCGTTCTGCGCCATACGGCGGGCGGGGCCGTCGATGTGCCGCGTGAGGCGTCCGCCCCCATCGTAGCGGTAGACGGCGTTCTCGCTCCCGACGGCCAGGAGGGTTTCCCCGACGCCGACCACGTCGACGATAGCGTCGCCGGCGTCCAGCGCTCCAAGCAGGCGCGGCGCGTTCGGCGTCGAAACGTCCACCAGCCGGAGTCCGGCTGCACCGGCTGCGACGTACGCGATCCCGTCAGCAACATCTACGTCCAGAACACGCCCTGGAAGATCGATGGAGCCGATCTCTACGGGCTGCTGCGGATCCGTGAGATCCAGCACCCGCAGTCCGGCATCCTGGTCGGCCACGAAGGCCGTGCGGCCGTCGAGCGCCGCGGCGGCGGGGGAGGCAAAGCCCCTGTACATCGCGTGATTGGTGACATCTCTGGGCACCGACACGTCTATCACGCGGATCCCCTTCTCGGGAATGGCCGCCAGGCCGAGGTCGCCATCCACGGCGATTCCCCACACGGCGCCGTGATTGTAGCTGTCGTAGCCGGCGAAGCTGACACCGACCGGTTCGGTCGGGTCCGACACGTCAATGACCCGAAAGCTTTCATACCAGGCCGCTACGTACGCGAAGTCACCGCGCACGACGACGTCGACCGCCTCATCCGGCGTGATGAGATGGCCCACCTCCTGCAGTGATGGTGGCGACGAGGTCGCCGACGCATCCACGACGCGGAGTCCGGCCGAGCGCGCGGCGACGTACGCGAGGTCGCCCTGAACGTGAACGCCGTAGACCGGCTCGTCGAAGCGCAACGCGGCGACCACCTCTCCGGCATCGACGTCCACGACGTAGAGTCCGGCCGAATCCGCCGCCGCGAACACCCTGCCACCAGCGAGTTTGACATCTCGTACCCTACCGGGCAGCGTGACGGCAATCACTTCTCTAGGGACCGTAGGATCGGAAACGTCAGCCAGGACGACGTCGCTGCCCCTCCCGAAGGCGGCCCACGTGCCGTCCACGTCTACGGCCTCCGTGCGTCCCGCCTGTCCGCCGGCGCGATCGATCAGCTCGAAGGTGGGCGCCGGAGCATGGTCCGTTCCGGTTTCGATGCGCTCGCCCGCGGGCGAGCATCCCGGCACCAGGAGAAGTAGGCCCGCCAGGAGGAGGAAACAGGCCGGCAGAAGGAGACCGGCCGGCAGAAGGAGATCGGCCGGCAGAACGGCGGCCCGTCCCGCACGAGCGCGACGTGTGCCGGCGGAAGAAGAGCGTCTCGAACGTCGGCTCATGGCCCGGCCTCCGTCGTATCGGACGGCGCATTTGTTGGCGGATTGATCGGTGCTATGGTGAGCGTACCGCCCAGATTTACCTCGACCGAAGGGCGTTCGTCTTGCAGCCGCCCCGCTCCCTCATCCGTCACGTTCGTCTGCCACAGATACAGCGATCGAAGGGCCGGAAGTTCGGCGACGTGCGCGAGTCCGCCATCCGTCACGGCCGTGGCGTACAGATTCAGATATTCGAGGTATTCGTGGGCACGAACGTGCTCGAGAGCGGTGTCGTCGATCCCGGTACCTTCGAGGTGGACGTGCGTCAGGTGCGGCATCTCCGACAGCACGGCAGCCCCCTCGCTCGTCACGCTCGAATGTCCGACGTCCAGCACGGCGATCTGCTCGGCGATTGGACGAAGAGCCTCCATCTCCGCGTCGCCGAACGCATCGCGCACGCTCGTCGCGCTCACCCGCAGAAAGGGAGCTACGGGATCGATTCGCTGAATGAGGACTCCGGTTTCTTCCAGCTGCGCGACGAGGAGCGTGTCCGCTTCGGGCACGTCGAGCGCGTAGATGCCCGAGCGACGCGGCGTTCGTGGCTGGGAGACGCGCGCGAGATAGGTCGATACGGCGGTCGGGGTCTCCTCGATTTCGGCGACGCGCTGGTCGAAGGAGGCCCCATTGGCGATCCACCATCGGATCACCTCCGTCTCACCTACGTCGAGAGGCGGCCCGCCGTCCGGCGGCATGGCATCCTCGTCGTAGGGAGGCAGCGTGATGCGGCGGACCATTTCGCTCTGTGCCGGAAGGCCGGCGACGTAGGCCGGGCCATCACGCCCGCCCTCCTCAATGCCCTCGCGGGTATGCAGGCGAAGGTCGCCTTCCGACTTGCTCGATCCGTGGCAGTCGATACAGTTGCGATCCAGAATGGGCTGCACGAGATCGTCATAGACGCGGGCAGAGTCGACGTCCGCTATCAGTCCGCCGCGCGCGCCTCCTTCCAAGCCGACGAGCGTCCTGATCGGTTCGGGAAGATAGTAGGTGAGATAGCCGCTGCCGCGCGCCAGGGTGCCGCCGAAATGGCCGGCGAGCACGACCAGGACGGCGAACGCCCCCACCATCCCCCGATAGACGCGTCCCGGTCGGACCGTCCACGCCGAAACCAGCGCCAGGAGAAACGACAGGACGGTCACGGTGATGCCGAGCCAGAAATGCCGGGAGAGCGACTGCTCGGCGTAGCCGCCGCCGAGAGAGAGCAGGTATCCGACGACAGCAGCAGCCAGCGCCGTGAGTCCGCCTACCGCCAGCAGAACGGGCACGGCTGATCGAAGTCGCTCGGCCGCCGGCCATCGCGGCGCCAGCAGCTCGATGGCGGCACCGAAGAGCAGCAGGGCGATGGGGAAATGCACGAGCGTCGGGTGGAATCGACCCAGAAACAGCACGAAACCCGGTGCGCTGCCGCGCTCGACGCCCGCGAGCAGGACGAGCAGCACGCCGAAGAGCAGCGCGCCGCCCGCGATCCATCCTTTCTTACTCATTCTCATAATGCTACACGCGGTGCAGCTTGATCGGATAGGTGCCGCCGGCATTCCACTGGCAGACGTAGAGGTTCTTCTCGTCGTCGACGCATACGTCGTGGCAATGCTTGAAGAAGGGCTCCGCCTGCACCATGAGCTGCAGCTCGCCGTCCTCGTAGACGGGTTCGGTGCCGCCGGGGTTGGAAACCACCCGATCGCTGCCGTCGAGCACGGTCACGAAACCCGACTCGGGCGTCTGGTTCAGATACCGGAGCCGCGACCAGCAGACGCCGGCGTAGATCATCTCGTCGTCGATGACGGCCCGGCATACATAGGCTCCGGGCAAAAAGATGGTTTCCAGATACGTCCCGTCGAGCGTGAACCGCTTGAAACTATTGTGTCCGCGCGAGGTGCAGAGGAGCGTCGGCGTGTCGCCGCGGGCGTCCACCGCGACGCCGTGCGCCGTCGAGAACTGCGCGTCGCCGTCACCCGCCCCGCCGAACTTGCGGACGAACTCGCCGTCGGACGAATACTGGAGGATGAACTGCGATCCGTAGCCGTCGGCCACGTAGATGTCGCCGTCGGGTCCGACCGCCGTCTCCGTCGGCCGGAAGTCCATCCCCTCGGCGTATGCCCCGACGGTGTGGGGATGCTCGATCGTGAGGAGGACCTCCCCGTCGAGCGTCGTCTTATCGACGATCCCCCGGTCGAAGTCTGCCAGAAACAGAACCTCCTCTCCGCCGGCGTCCCACAGCGTGAGCCCGTGGCCGCCCGGATAGCGCGTGCCCCACGTCTCGAGCAGGCGTCCGTCTTTGTCGAAAACGATGACGTTATTCTTCGTCTCGTCTGTCACCATGATCAGGCGCCCGCGTCGATCCATCACCATCTCATGACAGTTCTTCACGGGGGTGGCGGACGCGTCCAGATCGGACCAGTCCGCCTCGATCCGATACCGAAACTCGCCGTGACCGATCACGTCGTCGGATAATCCGGGGCGGGTAACGATGGCGGGGGTCCGACGGCGTCCGGCCGCGGCCCCGGTCAGCGGGCCGGTGGCCCCGGCGGCGGTTGCGGCGAGCGCGGCGGCAGACTTCAGGAAGGTGCGGCGGGTAGGCTCAGTCATGTGCTTTCGGCGAGAATCAGACGGGAATGCGGGGGAACCGGAAGAAAATCGGGGTCAGGCGAGGATGTCGTTGACGACCCGACCGTGTACGTCGGTAAGGCGGAAGTCACGGCCCTGGTAGCGGTAGGTGAGCTTTTCGTGATTGATCCCCATGATGTGCAGGATCGTGGCGTGGAGGTCGTGGACGTGGACGGGGTTCTCGACGACGTCGAAGCCGAAGTCGTCCGTCTTGCCGTACGTCATCCCGCCGCGCACGCCTCCGCCGGCCATCCAGAGCGAAAACCCCTTGATGTGGTGATCCCTGCCGGAGCCCTGCGCCATCGGCGTACGGCCGAACTCGCCGCCCCAGATGACGAGCGTATCTTCGAGCATGCCGCGCTGTTTCAGGTCGATGATCAGCGCCGCCGAGGCCTGGTCTACGAGCCGGGCCGCTTCGGGGAGTGCCTCCTTGATGCCGCCGTGGTGGTCCCAGCCGCGGTGATAGAGCTGGATGAACCGGACGCCGCGCTCCGCCAGGCGGCGCGCCAGCAGGCAGTTCGCCGCAAACGTACCGTCGGCACCCTCGGTGCCATACAGGTCCTTGATGTGATCCGGCTCGTCGGAGAAATCAACCAGCTCCGGTACGCTGGACTGCATCTTGAAGGCCATTTCGTACTGGGCGATCCGCGTCTCGATGCCGGGATCGTCGACCGCCGCGTGCTTCATCTCATTGAGGCGACGGATCGTGCCGACCAGCTCGCGCTGCCGCTCGAAATCCACCCCGTCGGGCAGTTCGACGTAGTTGACCGGGTCACCGGTCGACTGGAACTTGACCCCCTGAAACCGTCCAGGCAGGAATCCACTGTGCCACTGCCGCGCCGCGATGGGCTGGCCCTGACCGCCCCCTTCCGACGTCATGACCACGAATCCCGGGAGATTCTCCGATTCGCTTCCGAGTCCGTATTGCAGCCAGGATCCCATCGATGGCCGGCCGGGAATCATCGAGCCCGTGTTCATGAACGTGTGGGCGGGATCGTGATTGATCTGCTCCGTCTGCATCGACCGGACGATGCAGATATCGTCGGCGATCTGGCCCATGTGGGGAAACAGGTCGGAGATCTCCTGCCCCGACTTGCCGTGCCGGCGGAAGTCGACCTGCGGGCCCATGCACCGGAGCGCCTGTCCCTGCAGCTGCGCGAGCTGCTGACCCTCCGTGATCGACGCCGGCATGGGTTCGCCGTGCATCCGGGCGAGCGTCGGCTTGTAATCGAACGTCTCGAGATGCGACGGCCCGCCAGCCATATAGAGGTAGATGATCCGCTTGGCTCGCGGCGCGACGTGCGGCGGGCTAACGACCCCCGTCCACCGGTCGTCCACGGACATCCTGCCGGCCGACTGGGCAAACCCCGATCCGTTCAGCAGCGAGGCCAGCGCCATCGTGCCGATCCCCTGGGCTGAACGGACCAGGAATTCGCGCCGGGTCTCCTGTTGCTTGAGACGATGTAATACGTCCATGGTCGACGGATCAGTATCTGGTAATAAATTCGTGCGTGTTGAACAGGGCGCGCGCCGTGGCCGTCCACGCGGCCAGATCGACGAGGTCGTCGGTCATCGGACGGCGCCGGCCCACGGCGGCCAGTTCGCGCGCCTCGTCGGGTCGTCCGTCGTACCAGCCGCGCTCGTCTTCGTAGAGCGAGGCCAGCTCGCGGACCTCATCCGGTGACGGCGATCTGGAGAGCGCCTGGCGGAAGGCCCATTCCACGCGCTCCTCCACCTCGTCGCCTCCTTCCTCAAGGATGCGTTCGGCAAATACGCGCGCCGCCTCGACGTAGGTAGGATCGTTGAGCAGGGCGAGGGCCTGCAGCGGGGTGTTCGATCGGGGGCGCTGCGCGGTGCATTCCTGGCGGTCGGAGGCATCGAAAGCCAGCAGGGACGGGTGCAGAAACGACCGCTTCCAATACGTATAGAGTCCGCGGCGATACTGGTCGTCTCCTTCCGACGGAGACCAGGCCGAAGCCGGGCCGTCCGTCCCGAACGTCTGGATTTCCGACCAGTAGCCCTCGGGCTGGTAGGGCTTCACACTCTCCCCGCCGATACGCCCGTCGAGGAGTCCGCTCACCGCCAGCGCATTGTCTCGTATCATCTCGGCATCCATCCGGAAGCGTGACTGGCGGGCGAGGAGGCGGTTTTCGGGATCGAGGAGCCGCAGATCCTCGGTAGCCGTGGAAGACTGTCGGTAGGTGCCGGAGGTGACAATGAGCCGTACGACGTGCTTGACGTCCCATCCGCTCTCCACGAATTCCACGGCCAGCCAGTCGAGCAGATCGGGGTGCGTGGGCCACTCGCCCTGCGATCCGAGGTCGTCGAGCACCCGGGCGATGCCGTTCCCGAAAAAACGGGCCCAGAGGTGGTTGACGAAGACCCGTGCCGTCGTCGGATTCCGGTCCGACACGAGCCAGTCGGCCAGATCCAGCCGGTCGGCCCGGCGGCTATCGACGTCGAGCGGCGGCAGCACGTCCGGCACGTCCGGCTCGACGATGGGCCCGCCGTTGTCCCTCCAGTTGCCGCGCCGCAGCAGGCGCATCGTCCGCGGCTCGACGGACCGGGTCGCAAGCATGTGCGGCATGGACTCCATGAGATCGTCTCGCCGGGCCAGTACGGCTACGACGGATCCGCCCTGCCGGCGCCGCTGCGCGATCTCGGCCTCGAGCGCCGCCAGCTCTTCGGCCTGCTCGCGATCCGGAAGCGGCATTTCGGGCGGAAGCAGGTTCTCGTTCGGATAGACGCCCTCCTCCTGCACGTCCGCGAAGAAGGCGGCCATCTCGTAGAATTCCTTCTGCGTGAAGGGATCGAACTTATGATCGTGGCACTCCGCGCAGCCCACCGTCGAACCCATCCAGACCGTCGTGACCGTACGCACCCGGTCCCCGGCGTACTTCGCCAGGTACTCCTTTGCCTGGGATCCACCCTCTTTGGTAGCCTGACCGAGGCGATTGTATCCGGCGGCGATGCGCTGCTCGGTCGTCGCGTGCGGCAGCAGGTCGCCCGCGAGCTGTTCGCGCGTAAACTGGTCGAACGGCTTGTTCGAGGTAAAGGCATCGACCACGTAATCGCGGAACGGCGATACGTTTCGATGCAGGTCGGAGTGATACCCGTCCGTGTCGGCATACCGCACCAGGTCGAGCCACATCATCGCCATGCGCTCGCCGTATCGCGGCGAGGCGAGCAGGCTGTCCACCAGTTCCTCGTAGGAGCCCTCCGATGCGTAGCGCGCCGCGGCGTCGAGCGGCAATCCCGTGAGATCGAACGAGACCCGACGAGCGAGCGTGACGGGATCGGCCTCGGGCGACGGCTCCACTCCTTCCTCGGCGAGCCTGGCCTCTATGAAGGCGTCGATGGGATGCGAAGCTGTTGCAGGCGGTGTGCGGCGCGTCGGGGCGACGTAGAGCCAGTGCGGCTGCCATTCGGCACCCTGCTCGACCCACGCCTTCAGAAGCGCCTTCTCGCGCTCCGTCAGCGCCGCGCGCGTGTCCGGGGGCGGCATCATCACGTCCGGATCCGTCGCATGGATGCGTCGGACGAGCTCGCTGGCGCCCGCGTCGCCCGGAACGATGGCCGGATGCTCGTACCCGTCGCGGCGCGCCGTGGCGACCTCGCGCAGGTCGAGCCGAAGGTCTCCCTCACGCGTACCCGGATCGGGGCCGTGGCAGACGAAGCACTTATCCGAAAGAATGGGCCGGATGTCGCGGTTGAACGCTACCTCTTCGGGGACGTCGTGGGAGCGACCGCACGCGGACACCAACGACGCGAGAACTACAATCGGGACGGCGACCAGGAGGGTCGGCATTCGTCGCACCAGGCGACGAGCTTGATATAAACGGGGTACGTCGAGCGACAAGTTGGAGTGAGGAGCGTCGATGAGGCTTCACGGAATCCTCAATTAAGGGAGCCCGACGGCGAGAAGCAATTACGTGAGAAGCAATGACGATTAATACCATGTCGTGAGAGGTAAGGACATGCGCCCGCAATCTTCAGATCCCATAGACCTCTCGGAAGTAATCGACCATGGTGACCATTTCGTCTTCCGACAGGGGCCGTTCGTAGATGAGAAACCGGGTGATCTCACCGTGGAAGGACTCTTCGCCGGGATGATTGGTCGCGTCCCGCTCCTGTCCGATGGCCATCCGGGAGGCATCCGCCTCGGGATTCACCGGAAACGGCACGGAGCCGAGCGGATACGGCGAATCCACGAAGAGCTCGACGTCGACCGTATCGACGCCGGCCTCCATGCGTCCGGCTACGACGTAATAGCGCCCGCCCTCGAGCCGGGGCCCGAGCAGCTTGGGATTGTTCTCGTCGAACCGGCCGAAAGTTATGCCGTTGCGCGAGCCGATCCAGACGGCGTTATCGTCCTCCACGTTGCCCCAGAACCCTTCGTAATTCCCGCCGTTGCGCAGATTGCCGAAGAACGAATTCACGTCCGGGAGCCCGACGTGCTGCTCGTGGACCATCATGATGGAAAACCAGGTGTAGCCGCTGCCGGTCGTCGCCGCGTCGAATTCATCCTCGTGGAAATTCACGAGCTCCTGCTCTTCGAAGACGACGGTCGCGTGGCCGTTGATTTCGGGCACGTCGTACCGGATGCTCGGCCTTCCGGAGCCCGGCACCTCTCGGCCGAGGTCGCGGTGCACGAAGAACTGCGCGGGCGAGTCCGCCACCTGATTCCGCCATCCGACGACCCGGTCGCCGTCCTGCAGAAAGATATCCTTGTCCGCGTCGAGATCGAGCAGCAGCGCCTCGGTAACGGGCGGCGGACCGGCCGGCGTCGATTCCGGTCCGGCGCAGGCGGCGAGTGCGGCCGCCGTCAGAACGGCGAGCATGGGTTGGGCGATTGAGCGCATGGTTCGAGCGATTGGCTGTTGCGAGCATGGAAGGTGGCCGTTCCCCCTGAAAAATCTAGCCGACGGGGATCGCGTCAATGTCTTCGCGGTCCTCCACCCTGTCGTCAAAGAAGGCGAAGAAGAAGATGGCGAAGGCCAGTGCGATCGCGGAGAAGATGCCCCAGAACAGGCGCCACTGCTCCGGCGCGAGCGTTCCGTCGGCGACCAGTGAGTTGAAGACCATTCCCGAACCCTGCGTACCGATCAGGAAGCCGACGCCGAAGGACAGCAGCACGAGGAGCCCCTGCACCTGGCCGCGGATTTCGGGGGAGGTCTTCTTGTCGATGTAGATCTGGCCGGTGACGAAGAAGAAGTCGTAGCACATCCCGTGGATGGCGATGCCGAGGAAGATCATCCAGTAGGTGGCGTCGATGGCGGCCCACGAGAAGAGGCCGAAGCGCACGAACCACGCCGTGAGGCCGATCATGAGCATCCACTTGACGCCGAGGCGGCGGAAGAAGAACGGGATGAGCAGCATGAAGAAGATCTCCGACATCTGCCCGAACGTCATCTGGAAAGCCGGATTGTCGATGCCGACGCCGGCCAGATAGACGGGCGCGTACGGGAAGTACGTCCCGAAGGCGATGTAGGCGAGCATCGCGGAGATCAGAAAGACGATCAGGGAACGGGAGCGCAGCTGCTTGAGGGCGTCGATGCCGGCGATCTCGCGCCAGGAGGTTTTTCTTCCCGCCGCCGGCGGCGGCGTGGCCGGGAGCGTGAAGCAGTAGAGGCCGAGGAAGATGCTCGCGGCGGCACCGATATAGAGCGGCGTAGGCTCGAAATCAGCCTGAAAGACCTTGCTGATGATGACGCCGGCGACGATCCATCCGATGGTGCCGAAGACGCGCACGACCGGGTACTCTTTCTCCTGGTTGGTCATGTGGTGGAAGGAGAGCGACGTCGTGAGGCTGAGCGACGGGAAATAGGCCAGCGCGTGGATGCCCAGCAGCGTCAGGAAGAGGGGCGAGCCGGCGAAGGCGGGCATGAAGGCGAGCGCGACGCCGGACAGGAGAAAGAGGACGCCGAGCACTTTTTCCGTGTGGAAGAACCGGTCCGCGACCATCCCTACGAAAAAGGGGGCGACGATGCAGGCGATCGGCCCCATCGAATAGGCGAGCGCGATCGATGCGCTCATGCCGATCGTGCCCATGTAGTTGCCGAGCGTGGTGGCCCAGGACCCCCAGATGAAGAACTGGACGAACATCATGAGCGCCAGGCGCCCGGTAAGTACGTAATTCATGGTGGTGTGCACGTGAATGACGGTCGGGGGATGATGCCGCGTATTACTCGGTCTCGACGAGATCGCGGAGGGTGATGTTACGGTACCAGGCCTCGCTGGGCGGACCGCTGTGGATCTGGACGCAGATGCGGCCCGTCTGGGGGATGCTCTCGTCGGGCTCTGTGTAGTCGACCGTCCGCACGCCGTTTATGAACAGCTGCGTGCGCGGGCCTTCCGTGCGGATGACGTATTCGTTCCAGTCCTCCACGTTGAGGAGACTGTCGCGAACGGGGAAGTCGGGCTCTGCGAGGAGGGTGCGGCGACGCATCTCGTCGTAAATGGCTCCCCACCATCCGTCGCCCATGTCGGCCTGATAGCCGATCACCTCATGATTTTCGGGAATCCGCTCGGTGTGGTACTGAACGCCGGCGTTGGCTCCTTCGCCAAGGAGCATGAACTCGAGGCGCAGCTCGAAGTCGTCGAACGAATCGAGCGTACAGAGAAACTCGTTCCGGGGGATGGAATCCTCGAGGGTCCCGGCCACGATGGCCCCGTCCTCGATGCGGAAGGCGTGCATGTGGCCTTCCCACCCCTCGAACGTCTCCCCGTCGAAGAGGGGCTCGCCGCGGGGCGGCGTCTCCGACGTGCAGGAAGCGATCAGGAGCACCAGAAGGGTAAGGAAGAAAAGCTGACGAGGGCTCATGATAGTCGATGGCTGGAGGTGGTCTCACCGGGCGGAGCGTCAATTAATGACGCACTTCGTGGAGAATCAAGCCCCTCGGGGAGGACATGCCCGCGTCGACGCTCGTGAACGCGGCGCGGCGGGGGTGCGGCGGGGGTGCGGCGAGGGCGCGGCCGGGGGTGCCCGGAAGCGTGGCGGGCACCAGGCGGGAGCATGGCGGGCGCAATTTCGTAGGGACTGTACCGAATCGACGGTCCGGTCGTCCTCACCCACCCAATTTCGCATTACGTGACGCTGCCCATTCACGATCCGGTGCTCATCTTTGCACTGGTGATGCTCATCGTCCTCGTCGCTCCCCTCGTGTTCGGGAAGCTGCGCATCCCGGGCATCGTCGGCCTCATCGTCGCCGGTGCGATCGTCGGGCCCAGTGGAGCGGGCCTGCTCGAGCGCGACAGCACGATGGTGCTGCTCGGGACGGTCGGGCTTCTATATCTCATGTTCGTGGCGGGCATCGCGCTGGATCTGAATCAGTTTCACAAGCTCCGGTCGCGCAGCCTGACGTTCGGACTGATCTCTTTCCTCGTGCCGCAGTCGCTGGGCATCGCGGCCGGACTCTACGTGCTCGATTTCAGCCTGGCGTCGTCCGTCTTGCTCGGCTCCATCGTCGGATCGCACACGCTCCTCGCCTATCCGATCGCGAGCCGGCTCGGCCTCACGAAGAACGCGGCGGTCACGACGACCATGGGCGGCACGATCGTCACCGACATGCTGGCACTGCTGCTGCTGGCCGTCGTCACCCGGTTCACGGAAGGCGTACACGGAGCGGTTTTCTGGATCACCTTCGTGGCCGTGATCGTGCTGTACCTGACGGCCGTCGTGATCGGCCTGCCACGCATCGGGCGGTGGTTCATGCGGACGACGCACAACGACCCGAATCTTTCGTTTATCTTTCTCGTGACGGCGCTGTTCGTGACGGCCTACCTGGCGCAGGTAGCCGGACTCGCCCCGATCATCGGTGCGTTCATCGCCGGCATCGTCCTGAACCGGCTCGTACCGGAAATCGGGCCGCTCATGAGCCGGGTGGAGTTCGTCGGCGCGGTCTTTTTCATTCCGTTCTTTCTGATCTCCGTCGGCATGCTGGTCGATTTCCGATCGATGGCCGAAGGCGTCGACGTGTGGATCGCCGCCGGCACGTTCACGGGCGTCGTGCTCGT
Source organism: Rhodothermales bacterium (assembly GCA_040904565.1). Classification (GTDB taxonomy): domain Bacteria; phylum Bacteroidota; class Rhodothermia; order Rhodothermales; family VXPQ01; genus JBBDTI01. The sequence goes on along the minus strand of JBBDTI010000084.1, from coordinate 6,521 downwards.
CGGCAAGCTTCTCGCCGCGAAGGGAGCTCAGATATTGTTCGGCCATACTTCTGAAGAGGGGTGGCTGATCTTCGGGTTGACCGTCCCCCAGGCCGCCGCCACGCTGGCGGTTACCCTCGTCGGTTTCGATCTCGGCCTGTTCGATCAGACGGTGGTCAACGCGGTCATCATCATGATCCTGTTGACGTCGCTCTTCGGTCCCTGGCTGGTCGAGCGCTACGGCCGATCCGTCGCCCTGCGGCAGGAGGCCGCGCCGTATCGCCTCTCGGATGCACCCCAGCGCGTGCTCATCCCCCTTTCGAATCCAGCCACGGCCCATTCGCTGGTAGACCTCGCTCTGGCCATACGCCTCGACGGATCGGACGAGCCCGTCTACCCCTTGACGGTCGTACAACCTGACGGCGACGTCCCGGCGAAGGTGGCCGCCGGGGAGAAGCTGGTCGGCGAGGCCGTCGTGCACGCCGTCGCCGCCGACGTTCCCGTGACCCCGATGACGCGGGTAGATGGAGACCCCGCGCACGGGATTGCGCGCGCCGTGGTCGAGCAGCGGATATCACACGTGGTCATCGGATGGGGCGGTCCCGCGCCTCCCGTCGAGCGTATTTTCGGCAGCGTGTTGGACGGGCTGCTCGACATAATTCGCGAGACGGTGTTCGTGGCGAGATTGTCGAGCCCCATCAACACGGTTGGCCGCATCATCCTCGCCGTACCGCCCTTCGCCGAACGGGAGCGGGGGTTCGGCGCGGTGCTCCGAGACGTCAAGATGATGGCGAGCCGGCTGGGCACCGACCTGCACGTCATCGTTACCGAACAGCATAAGAAACATGTACTAGAACATGTTCGCGCCGCGAAACCGGATGTCCCCCTGCGGACGGAGGCGCTGCCGCGCTATGCCGACCTTCTCAGCTGGCTCGCCGACGCGGTGACCGAAGAGGACCTCGTGGTACTTATCAGCGCAAAGCGGGCACAGATTTCGTGGCAGCCCGCTCTGGACCGGCTTCCTCGACAGTATACGCAGGAGCTCCCGAATCGCGACTTCGTCGTCGTGTATCCCGACCACCGCGAACAAGACGCCGGAGGCCGTTTCGAGGAGCTCACGCATGCCTCCGAGACCGCGGCCAGGCCCTCGGCCGGTTACTTCCTCGAAGTAGGACACGAACGCGGTGAGGAGGCCCTGCGGGAAATGCTCCGGCCCGCGATCGACGACGAAGCCGTTATCGACGAAATCATACAGCTTTCGCTGCTGGGCATCGACGCGCATCGACAGGAGCTGGGGGACAGCCTCCTGCTGCTTCACACGCACACGCAGCACGTCGATCGCCCGATTCGGGCCGTCGGCGCCCGCCGCGAGGGCATGACGTTCGACGGGCTCTCGCACAAGGTACGCGGTGTCTTCCTGCTCGTGAACCCCGTCGACCTATCCCCGGGAGAACACCTGCGGGCGCTTGCACGTCTCGCCGTCGCCGCTCACTCCGTGGAGAACGCCGACTATGACCGCATGGTAGATACCCTGCGCGATCTCGAGCACTTCGGCGGGACCCGGGGGGAAGCCGATGGTGGCGGGGTGACGGAATCGTACGCCGGCGTACGATAAAGGGGCCGCTTGCCGGCCGTCTGCATCGCGCGGTAAGCCGTCAGTGCATCTATCCTCAGGTCGGCGTTCGCGGAGGACCGGACCAGAGACGTTCGTCTTCCCTCCACGTCCACCCGTCCAGCTCGAGATCGACGGGACGCTGCGGCCATCCCTCCTGGAGACGCCGCTGTACGACAGGCCACGCCGGGACGCCGCTGGTCGCGTCCGTACGTTCCACGCTGCACGCACCGACGGCGGAAGCATCGCGGAGCGCCTCTTCAGGTGATCGCTCCTTCACCATCGCCGCGAGGAGTGCGGCCAGGGCACAGTCGCCGGCGCCCGTCGTGCCGACGACATCCACCTCAAAACCGCCGTGAAGCAGCGTCCGCCGGCACCACCGATCGCCGAGCTGGAGCGCGGGTACCTGGCCGACGCGGGATGCATCGCCGGTGGACCGAAGAAAGAGTCCGTCTGCACCGAGCTTGAAAACCACGAGGGCCGGCCCCATCCGCAGGAGCCGATCCGCCAGATCGATGAGGCCGCCGCCGGTTGCGGGTTGCCGCATCGTTTCGCCGAGCATGGCCAGCGTCTCTCCAAGGCTCGGCCCGAAGACGTCCACCTCCGGAAGAACGCGACGTAGGAACGCGAGCCAGTCTGCCTGCCCAGCCTTCGAGGCCGGATCGTACTGCGCCATATCGAGCGATACGGCCACACCCCGGCGGCGGATCTCGGCGAACAGAGAGGCCAGCGCCTCGCCCCCGTCTACAAACGTCCGTTCCATCAGCGGTGGATAGCCGAAATGAAAGACGCGCGCGCCCTCGACACGGCCCGGGTCGACTTCAGACGGCCTGAAGGTGCTGTTTGCACCCGGGGCGTGAAAAAAGGACCTGTCGACGCCTGGCGGATTGACCACGATCGTATACGACGAGGCGTCTTCCGGGTCGACGATCAGGGACTCTGCGAGCATCCGATCGTGCTCGCCGAGAATATCCCCGATGGCGCGTCCGAATAGATCGTCACCCACTTTGCCGATAAGTCTGGTCGACATCCCGAGGCGGTGCAACGCGAGCCCCACGTTGGACACCGCCCCGCCCGTCGACATGAGAGGACCACCGACTTCCACCAGCGTACCGGGGACGCACAGCGGATCGGGGACCTCACCGGGAAAGGTCGGAATGACGTCCAGGCAAATATGCCCGGCTACGACGATATCGGGCGCGGCACGGGCCATCAGCTCGACACGGCTACGCTGTTTCCGGAAGCGTGTGAAGCGAGCGCCGCCGTAAACAGTTCATGCGTCTGCCTCGCTTCCTCCGGTGTCGCGCAGTGGAGCGGCTGGCGCATGGCATCGCCGTGAACGAGTTCGTCGCAGAAGGCGGCCCACATCTGCAGGATGGCGTCGGAGAAACCGAACTCAAAGATGCCGCCGGTAATGGCATCGTAAGCGGAGGCGTACGGCACATCGACGACGCGCCACGCCTGCTCGCCGCCCGCTTCGTACGGCATGAAACGCAGCTCCTTCGGATTCTTGGTCGAGAACTCGGCCGAGAATGCCGTTCCGTTGATTCGGATAAACCAGGTGTCGGCGTGTCCAGGTGCGATGCGCTTCGTGGAAAGGATCATCGGGAACGACTGCCCTTCATGCCGTACGTCGCACGAGAGCACGGCGTTGTCCCACGTCTCGCAGGGCACCATGTCGCCGTCCGGCCCCGGCCGCTCCGTCATGATATTCGAAAGCAGTGCGTGGACGCGCCGGGGCATCCATCCGAAGCGCAGCGGAAGGTGAAGCACGTGCAGCCCCAGATCGCCCATGCAGCCATATTCGCCGTTCACGTCGATCATCCGTTTCCAGTTGATCGCCTTCTTCGGATTCAGGTCCGAGCTGTGCCAGAATCCCGCCTCGACGTCGATAATGCGTCCGAATCGCTCCTCGCGCATCCATTCGAATATCTGGTAGGCCCCCGGAAGGAAGGGAAACTCCGAGGAACAGCGAACGAAAACGTCGGGGTGCTCGGTCATCGCCTCATTGATCGCCGCGTTGGCCGCCCTGTCGATGCCGAACGGTTTCTCCCCGAGGAGGTGCTTCCCCGCCCGAATCGTATCGACGTAGAGCCGCTCGTGCAGATTGTGCGGCACGGCACAGTACACGGCGTCGACGTCGGGGTTGGCGAGCAGCTCCTCGTAGTCGGTCGTCACCTGGGAGACGCTCTGCACGTGACGCTCGAACCATCGCGCGGCGCCGGCATCGACGTCGCACGCCGCCACGATCCGCGGGGCGACATCGAGGTTTTCCAGATGGAACCAGCGCGCCGCCGCACTGGCAAACTCCCGGCCCATGAGTCCGCATCCGATGACGCCGAACCGTACGGTATGCTCTGCCATGTCGTGGTCGTATTATTCGAATCATAACCGTGCCATGCCGCCGGATGCGGGCACGCCGCGCACTACGGCATCATGTCGGGAAGATACGATGAGGCGAGGTCAAGATACGAACGCGCCCGTCCGATCCACTTCGCCTCGTCGACGTCTTCGTCGTCCAGATGCTTCGCCGCCAGAACGGCGCGCACGCACGCGCGATGCGTCCGATAGAATGCCGTGAGCGACGGAGGCGGATGGTCGTCCATCTCAGCGGTATACGCATCCATGACCAGTCGGCCGATCTCCTCCGCGTCGAGCAGGTCGCATTCCATGCTCAGATACGAGATTTCGTCGGCCGTGTCGAGGATGCGGAACTCGTCATTAAATTCGATCCGGTCGAAGATGACGGGTCTGGGCTCGAGACATATGTGCTCGGGCCGCAGATCGCCGTGAGCGTCGACGATGCGCCGCGCTTCGACTCGCCGGCGGAGGTCGTCGGACTGCCGCGAGATATACGTTCGAAGCGCCTCGAAAACACCAAGGACCGATTCCTCCGATAGCCTGTAGCGCGGATCCAGCAGCGTCTTTTCGTTACGGTCGGCGGCACGAGTGAACCGATCTACGTACGCGTCCGGGGAGATGCGCGTCGGACCCTGCGAGCGGTAAAAGCGGCACAATACGGCGATGGCGCGCCGGATGTCCCCGGCACCGACCGAGCCATCCTGTATGCATACGTCGAGCATGCGGTCGTTCGGAAGGCGTCGCATGTGTACCAGCCAGTCGACCACCGCTCCATCCCCGCCGAGCTGCAGGGCGTCCGAGGCGTCGGCGACGAGCGGAACGGTACCGTGATAGACGCCGCCCGCCAGCGCGCGGTTAACCTCCACCTCTCGGCGGCAATCATCGCGACGCAGCTCGAGCGTACTGAAGTCCAGAAAATCGAGTTTGACGGGTTTCTTGAGCTTGTAGACGGACGTGCCGGCCAGGAAAACCCAGTTCATGTGGGTTTCGATATCATCGACCTCACTGACGTTTGAACCGTACGTCTCGGGATCGCGCAGAAAGGCTACCTTCTCGACCAGGCTAATCTGTTTGCTCATCCAGGGTGTTCGATCAGATCGACGATGGAGCCGCCCCCGTGCAGGCGATCGATGGCGGAGGCGATGAACGAAGCGGCGTCGAGCACGGTGACTTTATTGTTGACAAACTCGTCAGAGAGCCGCGGTGGAATGGAATCGGTGACGACGATCCGGTGGAACACCGCGAGCTGGTCCTCCGCCGCCCCAACGAAAAGCCCGTGCGTGGCTGCGGCGTATATGCGCCGCGCTCCTTTTGTGAGGCACGCCTTCGCGGCCCGGACCATCGTCGTACCGGTGCCGATCATATCGTCGACGAGGATGACGTCCCGGCCGCGCACGTCGCCCACGAGCACGTCGCCGCTGACGACGCCCCGACTACGCTTCTTCTCCATGAATCCGCCCGCGACGTCACGACCGATGCGGTCGGCGAGGGCCGTTCGAAACGCCTCGGCCCGTTTGACACCCCCTACGTCCGGCGACACGACCGCCGTTTCGTCGCGGACCTCCGCTGCCAGGTGATCGACGAACAGCGTCCGCGCCTCGAGATGCTCGGTGCGACATCGAAATGCATTCTGAAATGCCGCCAGGTTGTGTACGTCGAGCGTGACGACGCGATCGGTCCCGACGCTTTCGAACAACTGGGCCACGTACCGCGTGGTGACCGGATCGCGCGACTTGGTCTTCCGGTCTTTACGGGCGTAGCAGAGATAGGGAACGACGGCCGTGACGGACGCCGCGCCTGCGTCGCGCACGGCACCGAGGAAGAAGAGAAGGCGGCAGAGCTTATCGTTCACCGAATGCCGCTCGTCGCCGTACAGCGACTGAATAACATACGCGTCGTGATCGCGAACGCTTACGAGAGGTCGTGATTTGTGCTCCCCGTCGTCGAAGGCGCGTTCCTCGTGATCGGCGAGGTCGATCCCGAGCGCCGCCCCCGTGCGCTCACCGAACGCGCGGGTGGAGGTCATGGCGAAAAGTCGTAATTCCTCGTTCACGCCTGCCATGTCCCAGAATGGTTATGTTGTTGAGCGATATCGCCGGAGGGTCGAAACGCAAAGCCGGCGTGTGCTCGTCGTCACGCCGGCGCTTCTCGGCGTCCGCCTCGGCGCACATTACCTCGTCGTATGCAAGATGTAACCGACGCGGCCCTCGCCTCAAGCTACACAGCGCTACGCATGCAGGTATTCCGCGGCCTGCTCCGCCGTGGCCCCGTCGTGCACGACGGCCATGAGGGCGCGCGTCATGCGCTCAGGATGATCGTGATGGATCACGTTGCGGCCGTATACAATGCCGCGCGCGCCCTGCTGCACGAGTTCATGCGTCCGCCGCAGGATCTCTTCGTCGGACACGCGTCCGCCGCCTCGCACGAGAATGGGGATGCCGCCGGCCACCTCAACGACCCGATGGTACTCGGACGGGTCGTCGCACGGATCCGCCTTGATGATGTCGGCGCCGAGTTCGACGGCCTGCCGAACGAGCGGCATGATCTTGTCGATGTCGCCGTCGACCAT
>JBBDTI010000083.1:0-76542 GCA_040904565.1 Rhodothermales bacterium | reverse complement strand
ATCCATCTAAAGATCGCGCACAAGGAGTTGTGGGGGCGGATGGATGAGGTCGTCGCCATGATCTCCGACGCACGGGTGGAAGGGCTGGACGTTACCGCCAACGTATATCCCTATACGGCCGGGCAGAACAATCTGAACTCCATCGTGCCGCCGTGGGCTCACGACGGCGGCACGGAGCGGATGCTGGCCCGGCTACGGGATCCGCGGCAGCGCGCTCGGATCCGACGAGAAGTTCTCGAGGGGCTTCCCGGCTGGTACAATCACTACCTCGCTACCGGAGATGGGTGGGACGGCATTCTTCTGGTCTCCATGTCGCACCCGGATAACCGTCCGTATGTCGGCAGGAGGATGGGGGAGCTGATTCGCGCCCGCGGCGGTGCTCCCGTGGAGGTGCTCGTGGATGTTTTGTTGCAGGAGAACGGGGACGTGCCGGCTGTCTTCTTTCACCATTCGGAAGACGACATGACGCTGGCGCTCCGACAACCGTTCACGTCGATCGGGTCGGACGGACAGGCCGTCAGCGTGGACGGTCCCACGGGAGCCTCGCACCCCCACCCCCGGTATTACGGCGCATTCCCCCGCGTGCTGGGACGCTACGTCCGCGAGCAGGGTGTGCTGACGCTGCCGGAGGCCGTCCGAAAGATGACGAGCATGAATGCGGAAAAGGTCGGCCTCGTCGAAAGAGGAAGGCTTCAGACGGGCTTTCACGCGGACCTGACCGTCTTCGATGCTGACGCGGTGACGGATCGTGCCACGTTCCAGGATCCTCACCAGTATGCCGACGGCATCGAGTACGTCGTCGTCAACGGGCGCACGATTCTCGAACGCGGGCGCCGGTCGGAGGATCTTCCGGGATCGGTACTGCGCGGTGCGCTTACCAGACTTCCTGGGTAAACGGCTCGTTGACCGAGTCGGTCAATCCGGCCTCTATAACGATCTCGTCTCCGACGAGCTGCCTGAGACTCTCGCGTGCGGCCCGCTCTCTCCCTTCGCCCAGGAGATCGAGCACGTCTGAGTCGACGATCTCATACCATAGACTGCGGCGCGCATCGAAGTCGGGATGGTGGGCCGCCATCGGATCCCGGAGGGCTGCCATCCAGTCGAGGAAGATCGAGTAATGCGGACCGAACTCTTCCTGGAAGCGCTGGCGAAGCCGCACCGATAGCGCGGGCGCGGCCCCGCTCGTAGAGATAGAGAGCGTCAGTTTTCCTCGACGCACGACGGAGCCGGCGACGAACGTGCAGTGTGGCACGTCATCCATCGCATTGATCAAGACGTTGTGCCGCTGGGCCTCCTCCCAGATCGGTTTTGTCCTGGGTGGATTGGTTTCGCTCACGATGGCGAGGAAGGCGCCGTCCAGATCTCCCGGAACGTACCCACGCGGAATCCACTCGACGTCCGCGTGGGCAGCGAGCTCCGCCGAAAACTCACGGCTCACGACCGTCACGTCGGCGCCGCACTCGATCAGGCTCTCGACCTTGCGTTCGGCTTCGCCGGCGTGGCCGCCGCCGAAGACGACGCACCGCCGGCCGTGCAGGTTGTTAAGATAGATGGGATATACGTCCATGCTCGCTTCAGGCGCTCCTGCGATAGGCTACGTCGTCCGACCCGTGAATGCCGCACTCGAGTTTTTCGTGTCCCTGCCAGCGACCGGCACGAGGGTCTTCACCGTCATTGACCGGCTTCGTGCAGGGGATGCATCCCACGCTTGGATAACCGCGGTCGTGAAGCACGTTGTACGGGAGGTCATGAAGCTCGATATACTGCCATACCTGTTTCTCCGACCACGTGGCCAGCGGATTGACCTTCACGAGTTCGTGGGTACGATCCCATTCGACGACCCCTGTACCCCGCCTTGTCGGCGACTGGTCGCGGCGAATACCCGTTATCCATGCGTCCTTCGTCGCGAGAAAGCGGCGCAGCGGCTGTACCTTGCGCAGGAAACAGCAGCGGTCCGGGTTGGAGCGCCACAAATTCGGTCCTTCTTCCTTGCCCTGATCCGGCAGGGAAAGCCCGGAATGTACGCGGGTGAACTGGATGCCGAGTCGATCGGCGAGGCGCCGCTTCAAGTCGTGCGTCTCGGGAAAGAGCAAATCCGTGTCCAGATAAAATACCGTTGCGTCGCGTCGGACGCGGGAAAGCATGTGCATGAGCGACACGCCGGATGGACCGAACCCCGTCGCCATGGCTATGCCATCACCAAACGTATCGACGGCCCACTTGAGTACATCCTCCGGATAGGCACCTTCCAGTCGGGAACCCACATCCCGAATTTCGTCTCTGGTTATACTCACGTTGCTCATGATGCGAGTGCTTGTACGGGTTGATGATGGGAAAAGAGATCGTTATCCGACGTCGGCCGCTCGTCGAACCACGCGATCCAGGGTCGCAGGCCTACGACCTCGCCGATGACCACGGTAGCGGGAGGATCCAGATGGCGGGTGCGAGGCCCGATCGTCTGAAGATCCCCGACGACGGTCTCCTGCTCGCCGGTCGTGGCGGATGCAATTACGGCGGCCGGGGTCTCCGGATCGATGCCGGAGGCGATCAACTTCTCGGTGATGTCCGGCAGACGCCGAAGCCCCATGAGCACGATTAGCGTGCCCGCTCGAGCCAGGGCCGTCCAGTTCGGCTCCTCACTGGCCGTGCAGGAGTGTCCCGTCACGACCGTAAACGACGAGGCGACGCCGCGATGCGTGACGGGAATGCCTGCGGCGGATGGGGCGCTGATGGGACTCGTGATGCCGGGCACGACCTGGAAAGGGATGCCGGCAGCGGACAGGGCGAGGCATTCCTCGCCACCGCGGCCAAAAACGAACGGGTCGCCGCCTTTCAGGCGAACCACGCTCCGACCAAGTTTCGCATGGTCGACGAGGATCTGGTTCGTCTCTTCCTGCGGGCACGAACGCTTGCCGGGTTTTTTACCGACGTAGATCGTTTCGGCCGCCGGGCTCGCCTGATCGATGAGCGACGGATGGATCAACCGGTCGTAGACGACCACGTCGGCTACCCGAAGAAGATTGAGTCCTTTCACCGTAATGAGTTCCGGATCTCCCGGACCGGCTCCGACGAGATAGACCGTTCCGGGTTCAGCTGGTCTGCGCATGGGTCTGATCGCTTAGCTCGAGGTCGTCTCGTGAAATAGATACCAGGCGCATGCCGCAATACGGGGGCCAATGGGCGCCGTATTGCGGCTGTTGTGCTGAATGTTTTCTGGTGCGGGTAATCATGGGGGAGGTTTGCCGGCGTGCAGTTTCGAGAACGTCCGCGTCTTCGATGAAGGGCAAAAAAAAGCCCGCTCACCTCAGCGAGGTGAGCGGGCTTTTCTGACTGGTCGTCGTACAGTTAAGACTGCATCAACAAACGAATCGGATCATCGCATCGCTCAACTCCGCCTGGGTGTGGCTATCCATACAGCAACAGCAACAGCCGTCGACGGCGGAGCACAACATCATGGGCGTTGAGCGATGCACGTAATAGGTTGATCTATTAATTTCGAGGTCTTTTGTCACCGCCACGGCTCATCAGACGAATCTGAGGGACCGAGACGTGGCCGGGAACGGAACGTCGCGTTGCAATTCCACCAGACCACTTCCTAAGGATACTACTCTCTGGTGGGATCGTCAAGACCGTCTCGAATGATGGAAGCGGTATTCTGAACCACTTTTGTTTAAATTACATGAACAGGCGCCGATCTCTGCGGCAGGTTGGCCCGTCGCCGGAGCCACCGTGTGCGGCGGTTTACACGGATCGGTGTCCTTATCGAACGCGTGGACACAAGAGATCACATGCCGTATGTTGGTTATTAACACTGATCATCTGGATGCTTAAATTAACGCTAAGCCCGCTTGTCATCCCCGCCGTTCATGCCCGCCGGTCATCCCCGCTTTGTCATCGTAGCCCGATCGCGATCGAACTCGATCGAATTTGCTATCTGCCCGATCAGATAATCTATCTACCTGACGCGTAGGCTTGTTAGTAACGAGCAAGTACCGGACCAGTTTCTGCAAACTCATACTACATTATATTTCGAATCAAGCGATCCAAGTCTTATGACGAAGAAGAATGTTTCACGTCGGACGTTTATGAAAGGCGCTGCGCTTACCGCAGCGGGCGTCTCCATCGTACCGCGCCACGTCCTCGGCGGCGTCGGCTATCAGGCCCCTAGCGATACGCTGAACGTCGCGGCGATCGGAGCTGGCGGGATGGGTGGCAGTAATCTTGAAAACGTTCAATCGGAGAACGTGGTTGCGCTGGCCGATGTCGATTGGGACCGCGCTTCGGAGAGCTTCGAGCGTTTCCCCGAAGCGGCCCGGTATAAGGACTTTCGCCGGATGATGGACGAGCATGGCGACGACATCGATGCCGTCATTATTGCGACGCCCGATCACACGCACGCCGTCGCAGCCAGCGCGGTGATGCAGATGGGCAAGCACGTATACGTCCAGAAGCCGTTGACGCGGACGATCCGCGAAGCGCGGCGGCTCCTCGAGCTGGCGGACCAATACAATGTGGTTACGCAGATGGGAAACCAGGGCCACTCTCACGACGATGGCCGGCGCCTACTCGAGCTCGTTTGGGCGGGAGCGATAGGAGCCGTCGAGGAGGTGCACATCTGGACGAATCGTCCTATCTGGCCGCAGGCCGTACCGCGTCCCACGAACAGCATGCGGGTACCGAGCGATCTCGACTGGGACCTCTGGCTGGGACCGGCACCCGACGTGCCTTACCACGAAGCGTACGCTCCGTTTGCCTGGCGCGGATGGGTCGACTGGGGTACCAGTGCTCTCGGCGACATGGGTGCGCACCTGATCGATCATGCATACTGGGCACTCGGGCTCGATTATCCGACCTCCGTGTGGACGAGCTCCTCGCCGTTTGGTGGTGAAGACGAACGTGCGACGTATCCGCAGTCACAGATGACGCAGTATAAGTTCGGACGGGGCGGGCGAGAGCCGATTACGATGATGTGGTATGACGGTGGACTCATCGCGCCGCGGCCGGATGCCCTCCCGGATTATGTCGATCTCTCCCCAGGCGGCGGTGCGTTAATGGTCGGCGAAAAGGGTGTCCTGCTTTACGATACGTACGGTCACAATCCGCGCCTCTTCCCCGAACATCTGGAAGAAGAGTATGCGAGTGTCCCGCAGACCGTCGAACGCATCGACGTGAGTCACGAAATGAACTGGGTCAACGCGTGTAAGGGGCTCAACGAGCCGAGCTGTCCGTTCTCCTACGCGGTGCCGCTTACCGAGACCATGCTTCTCGGCGTCGTCTCGTTGCAGGCCGGGGAGTTGATTTACTACGATCCCAAGAGCATGACCATCCCCAACGCTCCAGGGGCAGAGGAGTACCTCCACTACGATTACAGGGGATCGTGGGAGATCTAGACGACGCGCAAAGGTCCGCGTTAAATGAACTGAACGAAGATGGACGCAGGGGTTTTCTCTGCGTCCATTTTTCTATGCTGCCTCTCCATCATGCGGCATCCTGATGCGGGGATCGATCGAGAGCCTCCAGCATTTCGGATACGCTGGTGAACTTCACTCGGGGGCGGCCTTCTTCCTTCCCACGGGTCGTTTCGATTTCGTCCAGGCGCATCCAATCCTCGTAGCTGATATAGTCGGATTGCCGCTCACTGATCAGGCATTCGGCGGCTTCCGCCGACGGATTCGGCGGATCGAGTAGGAGTCCGGCCTCGAGATCCTCCAGCATGCATTCCACGGTTTCGACCGAATCGGCCTTATTCGTTCCGATGACGCCGGACGGGCCTCGCTTTATCCAGCCTCCGACGTATTCGCCGACGACGTGCTTGCGCGTCTCCGGGTCCAGCACGCGTCCCCGTTCGTTCAGGATGACGTGCCAGTCCTCATTGAATGGGACGTCCGGCAACGGGACGCCCTGATAACCTACCGACCGGAAGACGAGCTGTACGTCGAGTTCCTCGGATTCGTCGGTCGCGCGTGGTCGAAGGCGCCCTCTCTCGTTGCGGTGCAGTTCATTCCGGACGAGACGTACGCCGGCGACGCCGGCTGATTCATCGCCGAGGATTTCTACGGGGGACACCAGGAATCGAATGTGGAGGCGATTGGGTTTGCCTTCCGGACGACGAGCGGCGAATTCCTGGACGATTTCAACGTTGCGTCGGGTGTTCCGGTCGGCTGCGTCGAGATCCTCGGCGCTGAGGGCGTCGAGCTCGGCTTCGTCGGGCAGCACGACGACGTCGGCATCCTCCATCTCGCCCAGTTCCTTGACTTCGGGCGGGGTGAAGGCCGCCTGCAACGGTCCACGGCGCCCCAGCATATAGACGTCCTGCACGTTACTCTCGCGCAGGGCGTCGAGCGCGTAGTCGGCTATGTCCGTCTGCGCCAGTTCCTCCGGCGTGCGACATAAGATGCGCGCCACGTCGACGGCAACATTTCCGACGCCGACGACGACGACTTTCTCGGCCGATAGATCGAACTCGAGATGTCGATAGTCCGGGTGTCCGTTGTACCATGCCACGAATTCGGTCGCCGAATGGCTGCCGTCGAGCTCCTCTCCAGGAATACCCAGCGACCGGTCCGTCTGCGCTCCGGTCGCGTAGAAAATTTGATGGTAGTGCGCGCGGAGATCTTCGAGGAGAATATCCGTCCCGAATTCGACGTTTCCGAAGAAGCGAAACCCGGGTTTGAGTGCCGTCTTGTGAAAGACGCGCGCGACATTCTTGATATTCTGATGGTCCGGCGCAACGCCTCCGCGAACGAGGCCGAATGGCGTGGGTAACCGGTCGAACATGTCAACCTCAACGGATAGGTCATCCTGTTTGAGGAGGTAATCCGCAGCATAAAATGCCGCGGGTCCAGCGCCGATGATCGCGACGCGAAGTGGTTGGTCTTCCGTGCCCGGAATAGTCATAACGACCTACACTAAATATGGCTGGATTTAAACGGGTACGCGGGGTCGTACCGGAAGGGGAACGTCGCGGCTCGTCGGCATGCGCCGCACGGGATGACGCACGTTAGTTGGATACGCTGTCGGACGGCAAGATGGGGGGATCCGCCAGAGAGGTACCGCACGTACTGCATCGTCATCGTGGGCATCGTAGAGTGAGCCAGCGGACGTTAACCGGTGTTCGCCAAAAGAGGGCTCCGTCGGACGAACGTGCTGCAGCCGGTCGGGCACCCTTGGTACGGGTCGGAATCTATGGGTTCCAGCTGGATATATCCAGTAGCCCCGGCGCGGGCCCGTACATGTGCGTGAGAAAGTGCGTAGAATGAGAAAGCCCGGCCCTCCACCAAGAGCCGGGCTTTCGTCCACCATCGTGCACTGTCCACCGTAACACGTGAGGTGTATTATTAGAGTACGAGAGATTCTGAGAAATTGGTGCGCCTAGATATATGAAATGCTGCGCGCCGCGGTTCGGCCGCGAGATCCGTAGCGACCCCGTCCATCCATATCCGGTAACGAGTGGTCCGGGTATCCGAATCGTGCACGGAATATCGTGTGCGGAATCGTTCGTGGACCTGGCTGGGTATCGTGGATGTCGCCGTCTGGTCGTTGTAGCGTCATCCTGCTCGGGTAGGATCTCCCCACGGTACCGCCTGATTCATCGTTCCAATCAACGGGTTTCCATACCATGAAGACACTGGTATTCTTTCGCCACGCCGAGTCCGATCGGCATGCGGCATCCGGACTGGATCACGATCGACCCATCAGCGAGCGGGGCCGGCGAGATGCCGGACGCATGGGAACGTTCCTGGCGTCCGTAGGCCCGCTCCCGGACCGCATCCTCAGCTCCTCAGCCGTGCGGGCGCGGTCGACCCTGCTGATCGCGATGGAGGAGGGGGCGTGGGGCGAGATTCCCGTGTCGGTGACGGACGTGCTCTACGAAGCGTCGGTTCAGGACGTACTCGAACTCGTGCAGGGGCAGTCGGACGCGCTGGATCGATTGCTGCTCGCGGGGCACGAGCCGACCTGGTCGAACATCATTGGTCGCCTGGTGGGGCAGGCTCACATCCGCGTCTCGACCGGAACGATGGCGTGCATCGATCTCGATATTCCGTCTTGGAAAGTGACGGCTTTCGGTCACGGCTCCCTTCGATGGCTCGTTCCACCCAAGGTGAGACGAGCGTGTTGACTAGGGACGCTGATAGGGTGTCAGGCGACGCTTGCTCACGCAACGCCTGCAAATCGGATTGGTCGACATATCCAGTTCCTCGCGGAATCGCGTCGCCTCGTCCCCGTTGACGATAGATTCAAGAGGTCCTTCTCGAAGATGCCCGATCGGCCGATGAAAGGTACAGGGACGTACGGACCCATCCGTCTCGATGACGGCCGAAACCCAGGGCGCGTTGCAAACCGGCTCGGGAAAGCTGTCCGCATCGTTCAGTGCTCGGAAGTATCGAACAAAGCCTCGAATGTCCTCCGGACGCTGAACGACGAAGTCCGACGCGATCTCATCTCGATGCGTGCGCAGAACGGCCTCGACGACCAGTTCGAAATGTTTGGTTTCTTCCGGTGTCAGAGCCACACGCCCGATGCCCTCCCACGGCACGGGCCGCTGAAAGGCATCGGACGAAATGTCCACCGCGCGAAAGTTCAGGCTGTCGACCGATAACTGTCTTGCCGTCTCGATAATCCGCCCGATCTCGTGATAGTTCATCCGTTGCAGGACGGTCTGTGCCGTCACGTTCAGCTTCGGCGCGGCGGTCCGCAGCGCACGGATTCCGCGTTGCAGCCCGTCGAACGCACCCTCTACCTGTCGAACTCGGTCATGGATTTGAGGGCTTCCGTCGAGTGATACCACGACCTCGTCACACCACTTTCCGACGTCGGTGGCGCAGTCGGCCAGTCGCTGGCCGGACGTGACGAGGGTAAGCTTGATGCGCAGGTCGCGCAGCATCTTACACAGCCTCCAGATATTGGGATGCATCAGGGCCTCGCCCCCCGATAGAACGACCCGTCGTACCCGCAATCGCCGAAACGATTCGAGGTGGGGGGTGAGGTCGTCTTCCATCATCGTCTCCCCGGCTCCGTCCGCCTTCCACACGTCGCACATTACACACCGGCAATCGCATCGCCCGTGGGGCATTAGCTCGACAATGGGCAGCGCCCGTATACGCCCGGTAGATAGAGAGAGCCGGCGTTTAGCAATGTCGATAGGGGAGACCATGTGCCAGGTTGTGCTTCACGTGCCGGACGCCATCGAGAGGACCGTGCGTCTGCAGTATTGATAAGGTTACGGCCGCGAAAAACGGCCCCGCGGCTGTCGCCGAGCTACGCGCGTTCCGGGTTTTCGTTTCGGTGACGACGGCCGATTTCGAGCAATCTACTCGGCGGCGTAGCTGCCGCGCTAAAGTGATCGATCAGGTGGTGGACGATCAGTCGGTGATCGAACAGGCGGTGACCGATCAGGTGGTGGACGATCAGGTGGTGGACGATGACATGAAAGGTAGATGCGGTGAACGACTCGTTGAAACATAGTATACGGGATATCCAGGTGCCAGAATCGATCTACCGGTTCGATGGTGCGGAGACCAACTGCGTTCGATCGGAGCTGTTCGGTTTCAGAGCGGTTGATCGTGACCGGGACAGGTCCTATCGTAGAGACGTCCACTGCGTGATGAATCACGTCATTGCTTGCCGATCCTATGATGACTGAATGAACCCCCGTATGGAATCGAGCAGTTCGGCGTCCGATTATGGAGTCCATCAATGGATCGGCCTTGTTGTAGGAGTGATAGCCTGTATCGCCGTGATCCTGCTGCCGCCACCGGAGAATATGGACGTGCCGGCGTGGCGAACGGCCGCGGTCGGATTGCTTATGGCGATCTGGTGGATGACGGAGGCGATTCCGATCTCCGCTACCGCGCTGATTCCTCTCGTCTTGCTGCCCGTACTGGGCATCGCAGATATAAGCGATGCGGCTGCGCCGTATGCCAATCCGCTCATCTTTCTTTTTCTCGGCGGCTTCCTTATCGCTGCGGGCATGGAGCGCTGGAATCTGCACCGGCGCCTGGCGCTTCGCATCATCAAGATGATGGGACCGCGCCCGCCCGCAATCCTGGCAGGATTTGCCGTCGCCGCGGCCTTTCTCAGCATGTGGGTGAGCAATACGGCCACCGCGTTGATGATGCTTCCCATCGGCCTGTCCGTCGTAAGTCTCGTGAACCGCGACGGTGCCTCTACCGGGGAACATTTTGCAACGGCACTCATGCTGATCATCGCGTACTCGTGCAGCATTGGCGGAATGGCTACACTGATCGGCACGCCGCCCAACGCGTTTTTTGCCGGGTTCATGCTCGAGAGCTACGATGTGACGATCGCATTTGCCGAATGGATGCAAATCGGTCTGCCGCTCACCCTGATCGCGCTTCCCCTGATGTACGTCATCCTGACGCGCGTCGTGTATCCGATCGAGATCGAAGAGATTCCCGGAGGCGCGACGTTTATTACATCGGAGCTGGCGAAGATGGGATCCATGGATCGGGCCGAGCGGATGGTGGCCGCCGTATTCGTCAGCGCCGCCGTATTGTGGATCACGCGGCCGCTGCTTGCGGGCGTAGTTCCGGGGTTGTCCGATCCCGGCATCGCCATGGCCATGGGGCTGCTCCTCTTCATTCTTCCGGCCGATGCATCGAAGGGCGTCTTTCTCCTCGAGTGGGAGGATGCCGAGCGGTTGCCGTGGGGTGTACTCGTGCTCTTCGGTGGAGGGCTCAGTCTCGCTGCAGCTATCGATCAGACCGGGCTGGCGGCATGGCTGGGCACGCGGACGGAACTGATTGCGGACTGGCCGCTCTTCCTCGTCATCCTCATCGTCACGGCGGGGATCGTGTTCCTTACCGAGCTTACCAGCAACATCGCTACGGCGGCAGCCTTTCTTCCCATCGTTGCATCCGTAGCGGTCGGCCTCGGCCATTCACCGTTGACTCTGGCCGTTCCGGCCGTTCTGGCCGCCAGCAGCGCCTTCATGCTTCCGGTCGCGACACCGCCGAACGCAATCGTCTATGGGGGCAGCTACATCACGATTCCCAAAATGGCGCGTGCCGGCATCGTGCTCAACATCGTCTTCGTCGTGCTTATCAGCGTACTATCGTACTACGTGCTTCCGCTCGTTTCGCTGGGTTGAGAGAAGGGGGGGCTCAACGCTCTCTGCCCCATCTCCTCCCGGCACGAATGCAGGCAGCGTAATGACGAAGGTGCTCCCCTCGAACTG
This sequence comes from Rhodothermales bacterium, assembly GCA_040904565.1. Taxonomy (GTDB): domain Bacteria; phylum Bacteroidota; class Rhodothermia; order Rhodothermales; family VXPQ01; genus JBBDTI01. The sequence continues at coordinate 65,345 of JBBDTI010000083.1, read as the reverse complement.
CTTCGTCTCTACCTCTATCGTTCCATCCAGCAGGTCGACAAGTCGTTTCGTAACGGCCAGACCCAGCCCCGAACCTTCAAATGCGCGTCCGGTACCGGTGCTTGCCTGGGTAAACTCACTGAAAAGATAGGGAAGGTACTCGTCATCGATGCCGATACCGGTGTCCTGGATGGACACGTGACACCGCCCGTTACTCGCTCGTACGTCGAGAGAGACGGAGCCTTCCTCGGTGAATTTGATGGCATTGGAGATCATGCGCGAATAGATCCGGCTCATACACGAGCGATCGACCAGCGCTCGGACCGGGTTCGGAGGGGTACTGACTTCGAGGGAGAGTCCCTTGCCGCGGGCCAACGGGCCAAATCGGGCCGCATGAAAGCGTGCTTCTTCAGCCAGGTCTACGACTTCGCGGGCCAGCTGCACGCGTCCGGCTTCCAGCATGGCCAGATCCAGGAACGAGTCCAGCGTGTCCAGCAGCCGCTGTCCGCTGCGCTCGATGACGCGCATCATGTTTCCGTGCTCCGGTTCCACTTCGGACGAGAGGAGCGACGAAAAGCCGATGATACTCGTAAGCGGCGTACGGATCTCGTGGTTCATATTGGCCAGGAACGCCGTCTTCAAACGACGCATGGCGACCGAATCGTTGCGCGCTTCGTCGAGCTCCCGCGCATGGCGTTCCACCAGGTCGGCTCGTCGCTTCACGAGCTGGGTCATCCAGACGACCATACCCAGCACGTAGACGTGTGTCGCCATCCACAATACGTGCCAGAGCGTACTGAGCGTTGAAGGCGAGGTCCACGTCCATGCGTCTACGACGATGAAGAGTGCCGGCAATCCGGCCGCCAGCAAAACGCGTCGGTCGGAATACCGCGCGTAGACAGATAGCGCCCACGAGAGGCCGGCGAGGCCGATAAGTACCGAAAGGAGAAGCATGGACGGGTGCGTTAAGATCTATGAAACCCTTCCACTGTATCGGCCGCACTTCAAAAATCTTGAGGAGAAAATCTTGAGGGCGCCTGGCTGCACCACCTCCTGCCGGCCCCGGAAGGGGCGCGTGTGCCATCATGAACCCGGCGTCACGTATCGTTCAGAACGGGGCCTCCCGCGCCGATCCCGGCCGTCGCCTCGTTCCTGAAATTCTCGTAATTCTTGGCGAAGCGCTCCGCGAGGATGCGTGCCTGCCGGTCGTATGCCGCTTCATCCATCCACGTCGATCGAGGCATCAACGTTTGATCGGGCACGCCCGGACACGCGACGGGGATTTCAAAACCGAACGTCTCGTCCGGCCGCGTCTCCTGAGCACGAAGCGTTCCGTCGTGAATGGCATCGATGATGGAGCGCGTGTAGGCGAGGTCGATGCGATGACCCTCCCCATACTTCCCTCCGGTCAAGCCGGTATTGACGAGCCAGGCCTGGCTCCTGTGCTCCCTCATCTTCTCGGCCAGAAGCGCTGCATACTTGGCGGGATGCCAGACCATGAAGGCCGCGCCGAAGCATGCTGAGAATGTGGCTTCCGGCTCGTCGATCCCCACTTCGGTCCCGGCTACTTTTGCCGTATATCCACTCACGAAGTGGTACATGGCCTGTTCGGGGGTCAACCGCGCGACCGGGGGAAGAACGCCGAAGGCGTCGTACGTCAGGAAGATGATGTTGCCGGGGTGTCCACCTTTGCAGGGAATCTTTGCGTTATCGATGTATTCGATAGGGTAGGAGGCCCGCGTATTTACGGTAATGCTCGTATCCGTATAATCGACGGCACGCGTCTCCCCATCGTACACGACGTTCTCTAGCACCGTGCCGTACCGGATCGCATCGAATATCTCGGGCTCTTTTTCGGCGGACAGATCGATTGCTTTGGCATAACATCCGCCTTCGATATTGAAGATGCCGTCGCCGCTCCAGCAGTGTTCGTCGTCTCCGATCAGACGGCGCCGAGGGTCGGCGGACAGCGTCGTCTTGCCCGTGCCCGACAGGCCGAAGAACAGGGTGACGTCCCCGTCCTCCCCCTCGTTGGCCGAGCAATGCATGGACAGCACGTTCTTGCGCGGCATCAGGTAATTCATGACCGTAAAGACCCCCTTCTTCATCTCGCCGGCGTATTCCGTGCCGAGGATGACCATCTCTCCGTCTTCGAAGCTCACGTCGACGCTGGTCTTGGACGTCATGTAGGACGTGTAGCGGTTGCAGGGGAAGGCCCCGGCATTGACGACCGTAAAATCGGGCTCCCCGAAATCGTCGAGCCGGTCGGGCGGCACGCGAACCAGCATATTGTGCATGAAGAGGGCATGGTACGGGCGCCCGCATATGATGCGGACCTTGATTCGGTGCTCTTCATCCCATCCGGCATAGCCGTCTACGACGTACAAACGTTGTAGCGTGTTCAAATAATCGATGGCCCGTTCCCGGTTGACCAGAAACGTATGATGATCCAGCCGGATGTTGATCCGTCCCCACCAGATGTCGTCCACGCTGTCGGGGTGTTCCACCATGCGCTTATCGGCCGGGCTCCGTCCGGTCTTCTCGCCGGACTCGATGGCCAGCGCGCCGCTATCTACAATGGCGGCTGACGAGTCTTCCCGAAGGGCATCCTCGTAGAGTGCCGCCGGTGCACGGTTGCGGTAGACGGTATCCACGTGGAGTCCAAGCGATTCGAGCGAGATGGGATGCGGCATAGTGAGACGAGCTGCTACTGTATACGATAGGATGACGCTGCGATTGGGCGGCGTCCACGCGGCTGCTGCAACGCCGCCCAATCGGAGCGCTCTCACGAACATGAGGCTGACGGAAGCGGTTCCGTCGAGCAGGACGTATCGGTCGCTCCCGCACGAACGTCGCGTGATTATTCCAGGTCGGCCATCGCGGCGAACGTCTCGCGAAGCGCCGGGTAAAGGTCGCCATAGAGACGATAGGCGGATGCATAGCGATCGGCCTCCGCACGGTCGACGGGCGTTTCGCCCGTAATCCGTACGACCTCACGGCAGGCTGACGGCACGTCGGGCCAGCGCCCGGCGCCTACGGCTGCAAGCAGGGCGGCGCCGAATGCGGCCCCTTCCGTGGTGTTGACGGTAACGAGGTTCGTTTCGAGGACGTTGGCCAGAATGCTGCGCCACAGGGGACTCCGTGCGCCGCCGCCCGACACGCGGACCTGATCGAAAGACCGCACGCCGGCGCTCCGCATGATTTCGAAACTATCCTTAAGACCGAAGGCGACGCCTTCCAGGACGGCCCTCGTCATGTGCGGTTGGGTATGGCGAACGGTGAGGCCGACGAAGGCACCACGCGCCGTCGGGTCGGCGTGCGGCGTACGCTCTCCGGTGAGGTAAGGCAGAAAGATGAGTCCCTCTGAGCCTGGAGCGACGCCGGCAGCGGGCTCGAGGAGCGCCTGGTATTCGACGTCCGGTGCGAGCGTGTCCCGGTACCACCGAAGGCTGCCTGCCGCCGACAGCATGACGCCCATGAGGTGCCAGGTGCCGGGAACGGCGTGACAGAAGGCGTGAAGTCGTCCTTCCGGGTCGAGGAACGGCTCGCCGGTCGACGCAAAGACGACGCCCGAGGTCCCCAGCGTGAGGGCCGCGACCCCTTCCGTAACGGCGCCGACGCCGACGGCCTGGGCACTTTGGTCGCCACCTCCTGCAACCACCGGCGTACCGGCCTGCAGACCCGTCGCCTCGGCGGCGGCGGTCGACACGGTTCCCGTTACCTCGGGTCCCTCAAAGGTGGGGGGGAACCAGTCGCGAGGGAGGTCCAGTTTCGAGAGAATCGCTTCAGACCAGTCTCGCTTCGTGATGTCTACAAGGAGCGTTCCCGCGGCCCCCGCCTTGTCCGTCGCCACCGTCGCAGTAAGTCTGTAGCGAACGTAATCTTTGGGAAGCAAGACGTGCCGGATGCGCGCGAACACGTCGGGTTCATGGTTGCGGACCCACAGCAGCTTGGGGGCTGTGAAACCGGTCAGGGCATCGTTACCGGTGATGTCTATCAGAGTCGAACGGCCCACTCTGTCCCTGATCTCATCACATTCCGCGGCCGTTCGCTGGTCGTTCCAGAGAATGGCCGGGCGAAGCACCCGGCCTCTCTCGTCGAGTAGTACCAGACCGTGCATTTGGCCGGTCAGGCCGATGCAGGAAACCTTCGAGCCGTCTATACCTGACTCGGAAAGGACGGCGCGAATGCTCCCTACCGCCCCGTCCCACCAGAGTGCCGGATCCTGCTCACTCCACAAGGAGTGGGGTGTTTCGAAGGAATATTCCGTAGCGGCCGTGTCGACGACCGCGCCGTCTTCGTCGATCAACAGCGCCTTGGTGGCGGTCGTTGAAACGTCGATACCGATAAAATACGACATGTGCGTGGATTTGTGATGCGAGTGAGGTCGATACACGTATTACCATACGCGGGCCGGGACATCGACGCAAGATGTGCTGTGGGCTCGGGAAGCCGAATCGTGACGAGGAGTCCGTCCACGGGGATCGGCGACGCGGGAAAGGAACTAACGTAAAAGGGATGGCCCGTCGAAACGAAGCCATCCCTTTCTGTATCGTTCTGTGTAGAGATCTCCCAAGCCGAAAGACTAAGCCGAAAGGACGACGAGGACCCCGGTTAGCCGCCGGCTAATTAGGCCTGTGCCGCCACCCAGAGATCGCAGTATCCGTCCGGGTGGATCGGACCCGGAACGACCTGGCAACCACCGCACTGCGCACCGGCTTCCGGCTGCGTATAAAGCTGGCAATTGGAGCAGAGCTGATCCGGGTTCGGCGATTCGTCCACGTAGTTCGTAGATTCTCGCTGCTGAATCTGGGCGTCCGTGAGACCGGACGTATCCATGCAGGAAAATCCCGCTTCGGAGGTTTCCCCGCCGGTCGCTGCGTCGCCGCTGGCGGCTTCATCGCCTCCTCCACCGCATGCGGAGAGGACGACGGGCGTGATCACGCCGGCCGTGCCGAGCGCCGTTAGCTTCTGCAGGAAACTGCGTCTGGACGTGTTCTGGTCCGTGTCGATCTGGTTCTTGTCGGGCATAATCAGCAATGTCTGGTGTATCGTCCGTCACACGATCCGGCATCCCGCCGGATTCAACGGAGGCGAGGATTGCGTCGATAATTTTTATCAGCGTGCGATGCCATACTATTCTATGTACCTCACATATTCCAGCCGAATGAATCCGGGAGCGTGCTAAATGGTAACTTTAGACGTGATCTAAATACATATTTGTGATCTGAGTACACATTTCCACGAGCGTACGCGCCGGGATGCGCCATCTTCCTTCCGACATTACCTTTCACCATCTTCGCTTCGATCCGGACCAGCTGGAGCGTTGGGTAGCGCTGCTGTCTCCCGAAGAGGCGAAGCGGGCGGCGGAATTTCCACGCACCAAGCGTCGAGAGGAATTTGTGCTTGGCCGTGCTGCGGCGCGATTGATGCTCGCCGAGCGCATCGGGACGAATCCGGTCGACGTCGGACTCGAGGTCGCTGAAGGAGGTGCCGTAGACGTGGTCGGCATGGATCTGCATATCTCGATAGCTCATTCGGGCAGCCACGCTATCGCGGCAGCAGCTCCGCGAATGCTCGGCGTAGATATCGAAGGCATTCGGGCGCGGCATGCGGGTCTGGCGGACTTTATGCTGCACCCGGACGAGCACGGCCTGATCGACGCGATGCCGCTGGATACGGAACGATCGCACATCCTGTGCTGGACGCTCAAGGAGGCGACGCTGAAGGCCATGCGGACGGGGTTGCGGGTTTCGCCTAAGAAGCTGCGCCTGGACGTCGACCTCGCGTCCGAGCGCGCGACCGTCCACGTAGACGGTCACGTAGACAGTAACGTGGACTGTGGTGCTACGTGGACCGCCTATTTCGAGGAATGGGACGGATACTACGTCGCCATTGCTTTCGAAGAGGGGCGTCCGTCCTGATCGTCCGTCCTGATAGGGCGTCATGAACCGGCGTCATGAACCGGCGTCATGAACCCGCGTGGTGCAGGTGCGTAAGGAGGAAACGGCCCGCCTTATGGGTTCGCCGCGTCCCTACCAACACCAAATGACGGCGCTCTAGCTTCGCTTCGACCTATGCGCGAACGCATGGAATCCACCTCATACGTCCCACAGCGTCCCATTCGCTTCGTAACCGCTGCCTCTCTCTTCGATGGGCACGATGCAGCCATCAATATCATCCGTCGTATCCTGCAGTCGAGCGGCGCGGAGGTCATTCACCTCGGGCATAATCGGTCGGTACGAGATGTCGTTGATACGGCCGTTCAGGAAGACGTTCAGGGTATCGCCGTATCGTCCTATCAGGGCGGACACATGGAGTACTTTACGTACATGCACGATCTGCTGGAGGAGTACGGCGCGGGCCACATCCGGATTTTCGGCGGTGGCGGCGGCGTTATCGTGCCGGAGGAGATCAGGGAGCTCGAAGCGTACGGAATCGCCAAAATTTTCGATCCGCAGCACGGCATGGAGATGGGCCTGCAGGGCATGATTGATTTCATGCTCCGAGAGGCGGATTTCGAGACGCCGCGTCAGATCGACGGCGTCAAGCACGTTCACACCGGCCGACCGCTCGTCTTGGCGCGTGCCATATCGGACGTCGAATCGCGGCATGCCGAGGGGGTATTGGCTTCGGCGCAAGCGAGCGGTCGCGGCTTGGAAGATGTCTTCGGTCAGCCAGATGCCGGGACGACGCACGCTCCGACGATCGGCATCACCGGCACGGGTGGTGCGGGCAAGTCGACCCTGACCGACGAAATCATTCGCCGGTTCATGAACGATTTCGACGACGTCTCCGTAGCCGTGCTTTCCGTGGATCCGACGCGGAGGCGCACGGGTGGTGCGCTGCTAGGCGATCGAATTCGCATGAATGCGATCTACGGCAAATATACCGAACGCGTCTACATGAGATCGTTCGCCACACGCCGGGCACACCGCTCCACGTCCGTCGCCCTGAAGGATGCCGTTCGCGTTTGCCGGGCCGCGGAATTTGACCTGATCCTTCTTGAAACCGCCGGCATCGGACAGAGCGACACGGATATCGTCGATATGGCGGACGTGTCGATCTATGTCATGACGCACGACTACGGGGCTCCTACGCAGCTCGAGAAGATCGGGATGCTGGATCTGGCCGACTTCGTCGTGCTGAACAAGTTTGAAAAACGGGGCGGCAGGGATGCCCTCCGCGACATCCAGAAACAGGTGCAGCGAAACCGGGGTGCGTTCGATGCGGATCCCGAAACGATGCCCGTTTTCCCGACGATGGCCTCACATTTCGACGACCCGGGCGTTACGGGACTCTATCTCGCGTTGCTCGAGAAGCTCAACGATGCCCATGCGTTTGATCGCTCGTCGACGCTGTACCGGGCAGCCGATCTGCCCGAGATGGATCCGGCGACGCTCTCCGTTATCCCGCCTGGCCGGCAGCGGTATTTGGGAGCGATTGTGGAAACGTGCCGCGCCTACCGGACCTGGGCCGAAGAACAGGTCGACATCGCCCGAAAGTGGGGCCACGCCGTCGGCGCGCGGGATCAGATCGAAGCATGGAATCCGGACGATCGCCGCGCGCTCGTGGGACGGCTGGATGAGATGGTCGACTACTGGTGGGCGAGACTCGACGCGGGATGCCGGGATATTCTTGAGGAATGGGAGGATACGGCTCGACGTTATCGGGCGGAGACGTTCACCTATACGGTCCGCGGACGTGACATCGCCGTTGACCTGTTCGAAGAGTCGCTTTCAGGGACGCGCATACCGAGAGTGGCCCTCCCGCGCACGGAGGATCCCGGAGAGCGACTGCGATTCGCGCTGCTGGAGAACCTTCCCGGATACTTTCCCTTCACGGCGGGCGTTTTCCCCTTTAAGCGATTCGGTGAGGATCCCACGCGCATGTTTGCTGGGGAAGGGTCGCCGGAACGCACCAACCGGCGGTTCCATCTCGTTTCGGAGGGCATGGCGGCGAAGCGTCTCTCGACCGCGTTCGACTCGGTAACGCTCTACGGCTTCGACCCGGCCGAGCGGCCGGATATCTACGGAAAGGTGGGGAATGCGGGGGTATCCGTCTGTACGCTGGACGACATGAAGAAGCTGTACTCCGGCTTCAATCTCTGCGATCCGACGACCAGCGTCTCGATGACGATCAACGGTCCGGCTCCGATGATACTGGCTATGTTCATGAATACGGCCATCGACCAGGAAGTGGAGCGCTATCTCAGGAAAAACGGGCGATGGACGGAGGCCGACCGCGTGATTGCGGACAAGCTGGGCACGGAGCGCCCCGACTACGAACCGTACGGTCCGTCGGGCGCCATGGACGATCTGCCGCCGACGCACGAGGGGTCCGGACTGGGCCTCCTCGGTACCAGCAGCAGCGAACTGGTCGAATGGGATGTGCTTCCGCCCGATGATTATATGCGCATCAAGAGCCGCGCCCTACACGTCGTCCGGGGTACCGTGCAGGCGGACATCCTGAAGGAGGACCAGGCACAGAACACGTGCATCTTCTCGACGGAGTTTGCGCTGCGTCTTATGGGCGACGTCCAGCAGTATTTTATCGACGTAGACGTTCGGAATTTCTATTCCGTATCGATCTCCGGATATCACATCGCGGAGGCGGGGGCCAACCCCATCACCCAGCTGGCCTTCACGCTCGCCAACGGAATCACGTACGTGGAGTACTACCTCGGAAGGGGGATGGACATCGACGACATCGCGCCGAGCCTGTCCTTCTTTTTTTCGAACGGAATGGATCCGGAATACAGCGTGATCGGACGCGTGGCTCGGCGGATCTGGTCGGTCGCCATGCGGGAACGGTACGGAGCCGGCGATCGGAGCCAGAAGCTTAAGTACCACATTCAGACGTCAGGCCGCAGCCTGCACGCCCGCGAAATTCAGTTCAACGACATTCGTACGACCCTTCAGGCCCTCATGGCCGTGTACGACAATTGCAACTCACTCCATACGAATGCCTACGATGAGGCGATAACGACGCCGACCGAAGAGAGCGTCCGGCGTGCCATCGCCATCCAGCTCATTATTAACCGGGAGCTCGGAATGGCAAAGAACCAGAATCCACTGCAGGGGTCCTTCATCATCGACGAGCTGACGGACCTGGTCGAAGAGGCCGTCCTTTCGGAGTTTGACCGGATCAACGATCGGGGTGGCGTTCTGGGCGCGATGGAAACGATGTACCAGCGGGGCAAGATTCAGCAGGAGTCGATGGAGTACGAACGACGCAAGCACTCGGGTGACCTGCCCGTCGTGGGCGTCAATACGTTCGTCTCGCAGAACGGGCAGGAGGAGGTCGAAGGAAGCATGGAATTGATGCGTTCTTCCGACGACGAGAAGCAGCATCAGCTGCGCCATCTGGATGCGTTCCGCCGTCGGAATGCAGACCGGACTCCCGAAGCGCTGCACCGCCTGCAGCAGGTAACACGCGACGGCGGCAACGTCTTCGAAGAATTGATGGAGACCGTAAAAGTCTGCTCGCTCGGCCAGATCACGGAAGCATTGTTCGGCGTCGGAGGCGAGTATCGACGCAATATGTAGCGATCGAAGGGCCCGGCCGGATTTCATCGCGGCGAGGGAATCGGAATGATGCACAAGCTTTTATATACGGCGCGAACGTGGCTGTTGAAGGGAGCGTGCAACCTGGTTCGCCCGTTCGCGCGCTTCGATCCGACCGAGAACTTGCTCGTATTCAGCGATCCGAGGGGCGGAAGTACGTGGCTGGCGGAGATGTTGATGACCGTGCCGCGGACCGTGCTCCTGTGGGAGCCGCTGAACGTCGCGAACGTTTCCTTCTTCGACGATCTGAATTTTTCGCTGCGTCAGTATGTGCCGCCCGACGCCGACTGGGAGGAGGCACGGCAGCGGTTCGAACGTTTGTTTCGAGGAGACCTCATCGATCACTGGACGTGCCAGGATCCGATCGGGCTCGCGCGGGCGGAGCGAATGGTCGTGAAGGTATGCCGCGGCAATGCGTTGCTCCCCTGGATGTCGGCCACGTTCGACCTGGCTTACGAGCCCGTCTACTTGGTACGTCATCCATTTGCCGTCGTGGCTTCGCAGCTGCGTTATGGGGCCTGGGAGGATTACGAGGGTTTCGAGGTGCCGAAGGGCCCGTTCGATAGCTATTACCGCGAGCATGAAGCCTACGTCCAGAGCCTTGAAACCGTGTACGAGGGACTGGTGGCGCAGTGGTGTCTGACCAACCTGGTGCCGCTGCGCAGCCCGCGTAACGACGTGGACTGGATTACCGTTTACTATGAGGATTTGCTTGCGGATTCCGATGCCCAGATTCGACGGATATTTGATCGCTGGAGGATGGAGCCGCCGCCGGGCATCTTTGCGGCTGCCGGACGAGCGAGCAGCACGACGAGGCGCGCAACGTTCAACGACGACGTAAATCGGCAGCTTTCTAAGTGGATGGCGTATTTTGATGACGAGGCCGTCGATCGCATGATGGCGGTCCTGGACCATTTCGGCGTGTCGGAGTACGGGCGCGACGTTCGCCCGCTGCAGGGCACGACCGGCTCCACTTCCGGTGCGGCCGCCTCTTCTTGCGGTGACGAACGTGCATGCCGCAATGAATAGACCGAACGATTTCACGGCTTCGGAAGAAGCAGGCTTGATACGATTCGGCCCGGGATGGCGCGGTCTCGGCGACGTCACCTTTCGCTCGCCCGTAGAGGTATTCGTCGCGCGGGAGGTGCGGGACGTCCGGCACGTGCTCTCTCGTGCCTGCAGGGCAGCGGAAAGCGGCATGCACGTAGCCGGATTTGTCGCGTATGAGGCCGCGCCGGCGTTCGATCGTGCGTATCGGGCCAAGGAGCCGAACGGTCCACTCGTTTGGATGGGGGTCTACGACCGCTCGTTCGCCTCCAGTCCCGCTCGCCGCGGCTCCGCCGACGTTCCTGATGGGGCCTCAGGCCGTCCGAGTGCTGCCTTGGCGGACGCCCGCTTCGCTTACGATGCCGCTTCGTATCGTGACACCATTGCGCGGCTCCGCGAGCACATCCGGGAGGGTGACGTTTATCAGATTAATTTTACGGGTCCTCTGGATTTTGTACCGGAATCGGCGCCGTACCGGCTGTTCGAGCTGCTCACGGCACGCCAGCCCGTCCCATACGCGGCCTTCGTCGACACCGGGGAGATTCAGGTAGTGAGCTGTTCGCCGGAGCTCTTCTTCGATCGGTGCGGCGAGTTCGTCGTTACCCGGCCGATGAAAGGTACGGTACGACGCGGCGAAGACCCGGACGAGGACGACGCGCTGGAACGGTGGCTGTCGCTTGATGAGAAGAGTCGCGCCGAAAACCTGATGATCGTCGATCTGCTGCGGAACGACCTGTCCAGGTGCTGCATTCCGGGCTCCGTGCAGGTTCCCGAGCTGTTTGCCACGGAGCGATACCGTACGGTTATTCAGATGACCTCGGAAGTGCAGGGGCGTCTTCGCACCGGGATGCGAACGCCGGACGTTTTCGAGGCCTTGTTTCCCTGTGGATCGGTTACGGGTGCCCCAAAAATCCGAGCGATGGAGCTTATCGACCGATACGAGCCGGAGTCGCGCGGGGTCTACTGCGGTGCCGTCGGATACATGCACGGGGAGCGAGCCATTTTTAACGTAGCGATTCGGACGACGACAGTACGCTGCCGTACGGCACGCCTCGGCATCGGCAGCGGCATCGTATGGGATTCGGACCCGGCCGCGGAATACGACGAATGCCTGCTCAAGGCCGATTTCCTTACAGCCCAGATGGACGGCATAGACCCGAAGGGGGAGCGTGCGGCGAACAAACCTCCGTTATTGCTAATTGAGACGATGCAGAGTCGAGCTGGGGACATCGCGCTTCTGGAGAGACACATCGATCGGCTGAGGTCGTCTGCGACAATGCTTGGGTTTGCGTTCGACGAGGCGTCGTACCGGGGTGGCGTCGTCGAGGCCGTGCCCGAGAAAGGCGTCTACCGGGTGCGGGCGACGTTGTCGCGTGAAGGCAGCGTCTTCGTGGAAACGAGTCCACTCGATGAAGCGGACGGACGCCGGTGGCGGGCACGAATATCAGACGATCCTATCGACGCGGGAAACGTTTTTCGACGACACAAGACGACGCGGAGAGATCGATACGACGAAGCGCTCCGAGCGGCGATGCATGAGGGATACGACGAGGTGATCTTCTTGAACGAGCGCGGCGACGTGGCGGAAGGGGCCCGTTCGAACATTATCGCCGAGTTCGGCGAAGCCCGTATCACGCCGCCCGTCCAAAGCGGCGCGCTCCCCGGCGTGTACCGGCAGTATCTTCTCGAAACGGACCCGCGCATGCGCGAATCTATCCTGACGCAGCCGGACCTTGAGCGGGCGGATGCCGTCTATTTCTGTAACGCCCTTCGCGGACTCGTTCGAGCGGAGGTTGTCTATTCGCAAATCATCGCCCAAACGGAAGGTTGATCGAGAATGGAAAGAAGAACGACATGAGTTCGTCCCCGATCATAGAACGCATTTCGGTGGTGCTTGAATCGACCCCACCGTTCGATCAGCTTCCGGACGAGGCTCGACGGGAGCTTCTAACGGACGTGTCGATCGAGTATTTCGATGCTGGCGAAATCATCATCGAGCATGGTTCTACGAGTCACCCGAACCTGTATCTGATCGAATCCGGGCTCGTGCGACTGATGGACGTCATGCGGCAGAGACTGATCGGAAAGGTCGGTGAGGGTGAGCATTTCGGCTCTTTCGGACTTATCAAGGGCGGAACGACGATCTACCAAGCGAAGGCCGTCACGCCAACGGTCTGCGTGCAGGTAAGCGGTGACCGATTTCAGAAGCTCTACGACACGCAGGAGTCGTTCGCGGCCCACTTCGACGGTGAGATCCGGATGTTCGTGCGGCGTATGGGATCCGCCACGGACGTATCCGCGGAGTATCTTCTATTTAGCCGTAATCTCGGTCAGTTCGCGCATCCAGCACTCGTTTGCTGTGAACCGACCTCCAGCGTAGAGGAGACCGCCAGAACGATGGACGACCTCGGCGTGGAGGCTATCGCGGTCGTGGAGAACGACGCACTGGTCGGCATCCTCACGGGCGCGGATCTGCTTCGTCACGTAGCGACACACGGATGGTCCGGACCTTCGTCGGTTGGCGATCTCATGACGTCGCCCGCCGTCACCATTTCCATGGAAGCGAATCTCTACGAGGCGATGATGACGATGCTCACGCGACGCGTGCGTCGGGTCGTTATGGTCGAATCGGAGGGATCGGATAAGCCGATCGGCATCCTCTCGGATCGTGACCTCGCCCATTTCAGAGGCGAGGATCTCGTCGCGACGGCGGACCGCATCGATCGTGCGTCCAGCGTCACCGAGCTTGCGGGAATCCGTCCGGCGATCCACGGACACTTGCTGAACCTGTACGGACAGGGGGCGCTACCGGAGATGTTGAATCGAACCATGATGCAACTCTACGATCGTCTCGTGCTGCGCGTCCTGGATCTCGTCGACCAACGGATGCGGGAGGAAGAATTTGGTGACGGGGTAGACCTGTCGTGGGCCTGGATCCGCCTCGGCAGCGGCGGGCGACAGGAAATGGCGCTCAACTCCGAGCAGCACAACGCGCTGGTCTATTCCGACCCGAAATCCGACGAGGAAAAGGCGCGCGCGGAGACGTGGTTCAATCGCATCGCCGAGTACGTCAACGACGCACTAACCGAAATCGGCTTTACGCCGAGCGAATACGTAGCGCAGGACGCCCGCTGGAGGCAGCCGATCGGTGCCTGGAAGCGGACGTACCGTGAATGGATCTTGCAATCTGACAAGAAATCGCTGTCGCCGACACCCATGTTTTTCGATCTTCGGTGTGTTTTCGGCGATGACACGCTGGTCGACGCGCTGAAAGAAGACATCCTGGATGCGCTAAACGTTCAGGCTATGGACGAGAGCCGTACGTTTCTTAGATTGATGGCGGCAAATGCCATGGAATTCCGCCCGCCGACCGGACTGATTCGCATGGTGCTGGATCGTGTAAGCGACGGTCGCCACACGTTCGACGTCGTGGAAGGCGGTATTCGTCCCATCGAAGCCGCTGCGCGCGTCCTCGCGCTCGAGCTTCGGTATCTCGAATCGTCGAACACGTTCGACCGGCTCCGGCATGCGTCTGATGAACTGGACGATATGCGGAAAACCATCGACCACGCCCTCGAAGCGTTCCAGTACCTGGTTGACTTTCGGCTCGAAAGTCAGCTGCACGCCGTAGAAATGGGGGACCCGCCCGTGAATGAAATCGATGCATCCACGCTGAATAAAATGCAGCAGCGTCTTTTGCGCGACGCGTTTTCACGTGCGGCCGATCTGCAGGACGGGCTTGCGGAACGATATACCCTCCACCGCAGATAGTGCTCGCTGGCTGTAATACAGCCGTGCTGGATGTCGATTCGTGCGCGCGAACCGTCGTCTCCGGCGGTATCGCGCCCCCGGCTGTCCGGTTCGGCGGCCCGATGGCTCCGTGGATTCGACAGTGCATCCAACAGTGCATCCGACAGCAGGCACCGACCAACCGCTAGCAACTCAATAGAGGCTTTACGTAATGTCTGACCAAGTAACCGCCGCGTATTCCGGAAATGCCGACGTCTATGACGCCCCCGAGTATTTTAAAAAGCGGGCGTGGATTTCATCGCGCGAGGAATACGACGAGATGTATCGTAGATCCGTTGAAGATCCGGAAGGATTCTGGGCTGAACAGGCCGAACGGATCGACTGGTACAGGCCGTACGAAACAGTGAAAGACGTGTCGTATGCCACGCGAGACCTGCACGTTCGCTGGTATGAAGGGGGAACGCTGAACGCCTGTTACAACTGCGTTGACAGGCACCTCGATCAGCACGCCGACCGAACGGCATTCATTTTCGAGCCGGATGACCCGACAGAGGCGTCGAGACGCATCTCCTACGCCGAGCTGCACGAAGAGGTTTGTACGTTCGCCAATGTCCTGAAGGACGCGGGTGTAGAAAAAGGAGACAGGGTTACGATTTATCTCCCCATGATTCCTGAGGCCGCGTACGCGATGCTGGCCTGCGCGCGGATCGGCGCCGTACACTCGGTCGTGTTCGCGGGGTTCTCTCCGGATTCCCTCGCCGATCGCATGCTGGACTGCGATTCGACCGTGCTCGTCACGGCCGACGAAGGCGTTCGCGCCGGGAAACACGTCCCGCTGAAGAAGAACGCCGACAAGGCGCTCGAGCGTTGCCCCGACGTCGATACCGTCGTCGTCGTGGAGCGCACGGGATCGGGCGTTGACATGGTCGACGGACGGGATGCCTGGTATCACGATCTGCGAGAGCACGTCGACGCCGTGTGTGAGCCGGCAGAAATGAAGGCCGAAGATCCACTCTTCATTCTGTACACCTCCGGCTCCACCGGCAAGCCGAAGGGGGTGCTTCACACCACGGCGGGATACCTCGTTTTTACGTCGCTGACGCATCAGTACGTCTTTGACTATCACGAAGACGATATTTTCTGGTGTACGGCGGACGTGGGCTGGATCACGGGCCATTCGTACATGGTCTACGGTCCGCTCGTTAACGCCGCGACGCAAGTGTTCTTCGAAGGCACGCCCACCTATCCCGACGCTTCCCGTCTCTGGGAGGTCGTAGACAAGCACAACGTGTCGATCTTCTATACGGCGCCGACGGCCATCCGTGCGCTCATGCGCGAAGGTGACGACTACGTCAATACGACGGACCGCGGTTCGCTGCGCGTACTTGGCACCGTCGGCGAACCCATCAATCCGGAGGCGTGGAAATGGTACCA
Source organism: Rhodothermales bacterium (assembly GCA_040904565.1). GTDB lineage: Bacteria > Bacteroidota > Rhodothermia > Rhodothermales > VXPQ01 > JBBDTI01. The sequence continues at coordinate 49,569 of JBBDTI010000083.1, read as the reverse complement.
CGAAAAGATCGGCCGCGGCAGTTGCCCGATCGTCGATACCTGGTGGCAGACGGAAACGGGAGGGATCATGATCACGCCGCTACCCGGTGCCATCGCTCAGAAGCCGGGTTCGGCGACGCTACCGTTCTTCGGCATTCAACCGGCGGTCGTGGATCAGAACGGCACGATGCAGGAAGGCGAAGCCGAGGGACTGCTGGTGATACGGGATTCCTGGCCGGGCCAGATGCGCACCGTCTATAAGGACCATGACCGATTCGTGCGCACGTACTTCAGTCAGTTCGAAGGGAATTATTTTACAGGCGACGGGTGCCGCCGGGACGACGATGGTTATTACTGGATTACCGGGCGGGTAGACGACGTGCTCAACGTATCCGGCCATCGCATGGGTACGGCGGAGATTGAGAGCGCTCTCGTTTCTCACGAGCTTGTCGCCGAAGCGGCCGTCGTCGGCTACCCGCACGACATCAAGGGACAGGGGATTTACTGTTACGTGACGCTCGTCGCCGGAGTCGATGCGACAGGCGCCCTTCGCGACGAGCTCGTCCAGCACGTCCGCAATGAGATTGGACCGATTGCAAAGCCCGACTTCATCCAGTTTGCGCCCTCGTTGCCCAAGACACGGTCCGGCAAGATTATGCGCCGTATACTTCGCAGGATCGCCGCTAACGAACATCAGGATCTCGGCGATACGTCCACGCTGGCCGACGCCGGCGTCGTCGCCGACCTCGTAGACAACAGACAGAACCGGTGAGTCGCATGAAACGCAGAGAGTTTTTGCAGTCGGGCATCGCCGCGGCCGGATCGTCCCTCGTGGCCGGATCCGTAAAGGCGGCCGGTGCGGGTAACGCGTCGGCACGCCGTCGACGAGCCGGCCAGATCAAGCATTCGGTGTGTAAGTGGTGCTACGGAGACCTGACGGTCGATCAGCTGGCAGCTTTTGCCAGCTCGATAGGCATGCAGTCCGTCGAGCTGCTCGGCGTCGAGGACTTTCCGACCCTGAAGGAGCATGGACTCGTCTGTGCCATGACGATGGGGCCCAGTACGATCGCGGACGGCTTTAACCGCGTCGAGAACCATGCCCGGATGGTGGACGGGTATAAGGAGGTTATCCGGCACGTAGCCGACGCCGGATTTCCCAACGTGATCTGTTTCTCGGGAAATCGCCGGGGGATGGACGACGAAACGGGACTGGAGAATTGCGCCGTCGGGATCCGGCAGATCGTAGGCGAGGCGGAACGGCATGGCGTAACGGTGTGCATGGAGCTGCTCAACAGCAAGGTCGACCATCCGGATTACATGTGCGATCGCACGGAATGGGGGGTCGAACTCGTTCGACGCGTGGGTTCGGACCGGTTCAAGTTGCTGTACGACATCTACCACATGCAGATCATGGAGGGCGACGTGATCCGCACGATTCGTGACAACCATCAGTACATAGGGCACTACCACACGGGTGGGAACCCGGGGCGCAATGAAATCGACGAGTCTCAGGAGCTAAACTACCCGGCCATCATGCGAGCCATCAAGGAGACGGGTTTCGAAGGGTACGTGGCGCAGGAATTTATTCCGGCCCGCACGCCGCTCGTCAGTCTGCGCGAAGCCGTCGAGCTTTGCGACGTCTAGTCTTTGCCACGTACAATCTCTGTGACGCTTCATTGAACCGGAGGGATATGCCATGACGAATCGACGCGACTTTCTGACGAGACTGGGATCCGTACTTGCCGTTCCTGCGGCGCTGTCGGTAGCGGGATGCGGCGAACAGGCGGGCGACGTCGAATCGTCCGCTGCCGGTGCGGGCGAGGCCACGGCGTTCGACGGACCCGTCGGCGTGCAGCTCTACAGCGTCCGAAACGAACTGGATGCAGATCTTGAAGGCACGCTGCGCGCCGTGAAGTCCGCCGGGTTCGACATCGTAGAGACCTACAGCCTTCACGATATGGCGGCGGCGGAGTACCGCGGCCTCCTCGACGACGTGGGACTCGACGTGCAGAGCATGCACATGTCTTACGAACGCGCCGTCGGCGAGACGGAGGCTGTCGCGGAAGAAGCCCGGACGCTCGGTTCGCCCTGGGTCGTCGTGCCGTGGATCCCCCACGAAGAGCCGTTCTCGTCGGATGACATGAACCGCGCCATCGCGGACTTCACGGCGGCCGGTGAAGCGTATCAGAGCGAAGGACTCCGGTTCGCTTATCACGCGCACGGCTATGAATTTCACGAGGCGGAGGAAGGTGGAACGCTGTTCGACCGGTTCATAGAGGAGACCGAGCCAGGCGTGGTAGACGTACAGCTCGACGTGTTCTGGGTGCGGTGGCCGGGACAGGATCCTATTGCCCTGATGGAGCGATATCCAGGGCGCTTCCCCTCATTGCACATCAAAGATATGAGGCAGGGCACGACCGGCGGCGATCTTACCGGTCATGCCCCCCTGGAGCTGCAGGTTCCGATAGGGGAGGGCTTGATGGACTGGCCTTCCATTCTCCGCAAGGCGGAGGAGGTAGGTGCGGAACTGTACTTTATCGAGTACGAGCACACGAATCCCATCGAAGTCATCGGGAACAGCCTCGAATATCTGCGTTCCCTGCAGGCGTAGCGCGATGGCGGACGAGGACGTGGAAGACATAGTGCATCCGGCTCTACGAATCCGCCCGCGGCGCAGCATTACGGGCATATCCGCCATTCTTCTACCCTTCGATGACGAAGGCTGCGTGGCGTGGGATGACCTGCGTGAGCACGTAGGGCGGACGCACGAGGCGGGCCTTACGCCGGCCGTTAATATGGATACCGGCTACGTTAATCTCATTGATGAGTCGACGCGCCGGCGGGTGCTTCGAGAGACGCGGGATGTCGTGCAGGGATCGGATTTCGTCGCGGGCGCCTATGTCACGGACCAGCCGGGAGACGCCTGGAATGAACGCGCCTACCGCAATCAGGTCGATCAGATTCTGCAGGAAGGCGGGCGCCCGATCATCTTTCAGTCGTACGGGCTTACCTCACGGTCGCCCCAGGCCGTCGTCGACGCGTATGCGCGTATCGGGGAGTGGTGCGACGATTTTATCGCGTTCGAGCTGGGCCGGATGTTTGCGTCTTTCGGCAAGATCTATGAGCTTGAAACGTATGCCCAATTGCTAGACATTCCTTCCTGCAGCGGTGCCAAGCACTCATCCCTGAATCGCGAGTTGGAGTGGAAGCGGCTTGCGCTGCGGGATGATCGGCGCCCCGATTTCAAGGTGTATACCGGCAACGATCTTGCCATCGACATGGTGATGTATGGAAGCGACTATCTGCTGGGCCTGAGCACCTTCGCGCCGGACGTGTTCGCGCGTCGGGACGCGTTGTGGGAGGCGGGCGATGCCGCCTTTTATGAGATCAACGACGTGCTCCAGTACCTCGGCTTTTTTGCATTTAGACCTCCCGTACCGGCTTATAAGCACAGCGCCGCCCAGTTTCTGAAGGTAAGAGGCTGGATCGGCAGCGACGCGCCCCACCCGGACGGCCAACGGCGTTCGGCGTCGGACGCGGCGGTGCTCAGAGATATCGCCGATCGACTCGGCCTCATGCACTGATCTAACATTGATCTAAGTCATTTTCCAACCTGATAGAGCGTCTGGATGACGATAGCCGATTTAGAGACGATGGAAGGGCGGACGTACCCGGCCCGACGATTGACGAAGAACCTGGTCGGTGGAGCGTCTCCAGTGGAAGCTGAGCATTTCAGTATGGGCGTGGCCGTCCTCGAACCGCGCGGCGGCCAGGTACCGTGGCATAACCACCCTCAGGAAGAGGTCTACTTCGTGATCGAGGGAACGGGAGAAATGTGCATCGGTGACGAGCGGCAAACCCTGAAAGCAGGTCAGGCAGTCTTCATTCCCCCGGATGCGTATCATCAGCTCACGAACACGGGCGATGTACCGCTCAGGATGTTGTATTGCTACGCGCCGGCCGGAGACGTCGACCACTGGCGTCAAGAGCTGTCGGGCACGCTTCCTAGAGCCGGTGTGGACGTGCCTTCGCTTCCCGATGGTGCCCATCCCCAGCACACCAGGGTAAACGATGCGTAAGGTAGGCATCATCATGAACGGCGTCACGGGGCGCATGGGCCGGAATCAGCATCTCAAGCGGTCCATTCTCCCGATCATCGAGCAGGGAGGCATCCTCGTCGGCGATGAGCGGATTGTTCCAGAGCCCGTGCTCGTGGGGCGCAGTGCGGAGAAATTGAAGCGGCTGGCCGAAGAAACGGGCATCGAAGCCTATACGACGCAGCTCGACGACGTTCTGTCCGACGACCGCTACGATATCTATTTCGACGCGCAGGTTACCGACGTACGTTTCGAAAGCGTCAGGAAGGCCATCCGGGCAGGAAAGCACATCTACTGCGAGAAGCCCACTGCCCTTACGACGGACGATGCCGTCGAGCTGTATCGCGCGGCCGAAGAGCGCGGCGTCAAGCACGGCGTGGTGCAGGACAAGCTGTGGCTTCCCGGACTCATGAAGCTTCGGGAGCTTCGAGACTACAATTTTTTCGGACGCATACTATCCGTTCGTGGTGACTTCGGGTACTGGGTTTTCGACGGAGATCGCGTGTCGGCGCAGCGCCCGTCGTGGAACTACCGTGCGGAAGACGGCGGCGGGATCATGTTGGACATGTTCTGCCACTGGAGGTACGTGCTGGATAATCTGTTCGGCCGGGTGACGTCGCTGGCAGCCCTCGCTACGACGAACGTCACGCGGCGATGGGACGAAGCCGACGAGCCGTACGAGGCGACGGCCGACGATGCCGCGTACGCCATCTTTCGACTCGAAAACGGCGTGGTGGCGCAGTTCAATTCGTCGTGGACGGTCCGCGTACGACGTGATGATCTCCTCACGATCCAGGTCGACGGGACGGAAGGATCGGCCGTGTCCGGACTCCGCCAGTGCCGGATACAGCCCGGTGTGGCTACGCCGAAGCCCGTCTGGAACCCTGATGTCGACCGGAAGCATTTGTTTTACGACGACTGGATGCTGCTGCCCGAGCGGGACGCGACCGCCAATGCGTTCAAGGCACAGTGGGAGCTCTTCCTGCGTCACGTGGCCGCGGACGAACCGTTCCGGTGGAACCTGCTGGAGGGGGCAAAAGGCGTCCAGCTCGCGGAGCTAGGGTATGAAGCGTCGCATCAACGAACCTGGGTCGACGTGCCGCCGCTCATAGTATCGACAGATGCGCCTGCGGAATCATGACGGTGTGTCGTAAGGCAGGATTGTACCTCGTGTATGCGGCAGCCGCGCTCGTTTCGGCAATCGCTTTCACACCGTTGGTGATTCCGTCCGGCGTGATCGAACCCTGGCTGTTCGGCATGCCCCGCACGATGTGGGCCGGCATCGTGGTTACCATCACACTCGTGTTTCTCGCGTCGCTCGCAGCGAAGCTCTCGCCGACCGACGCGGAGGATCCGGAAGACGCGGGCCGGTCCGAGGAGTCCCGCGCATGATTACCTGGCTTTGGATTCTCGGCTCGGTCTATGCGGCCCTCCTCTGTCTCGCCGCGTACGTCTCCTGGAAACGAACGAAGACCGCCGATGACTACGTACTGGCGGGGTCGAATCTGGGGGCCCTTGTTGGGCTCCTTACGTATGCCGCAACGCTCTTCAGCACGTTTACGCTGATGGGCATGCCCGATTTCTTTCGGACGCATGGCGTAGGTGCGTGGATCTTCCTGGCCGTCTCGGACGGTGCGCAGGTCGTGCTGATTATCTGGTTTGGGTATCATCTGCGCAAGCGTGCGCGTGCACGAGGTTTTCGCGGTACCGCCGGGCTTCTCGGATCCCTCTACGACGACAAATGGGCCGGCTACACGTATTTCGGGGGCGTCTTCCTGTTCCTGATACCCTACGTGGCCATTCAGATTCGCGGCCTGGCGATATTTCTTGAAGCGATTTTCCCGGAGGCCCTTCCCGCCTGGATTTGGTCGGCGGGCATTCTTGCCGTCATGCTCCTGTATAGTGAGATCGGCGGGCTGAGGGCAATCATATATAGCGATATTCTGCAGGGACTTACGCTGCTCCTGGTGGTCTGGATCGTAGCCGTTTCGTCGATCATGCAGTTCGGCGGAGTCGGGGAGCTTTTTGCGGCGGCGGAGGCTGTCGATCGGCAGCTGCTTTCTACGCCCGGCCCGCAGGGCCTCTTTACAGTTCAGTTTCTGGTTGCCTCATTTTTCGGCGTGCTGCTGCTTCCCGCGACCCAGCCGCAGCTTACGACTCGGCTCATCGTGATTCGAAACCGAAAGGAGCTGAATCGGATGGCCGTGTCCATCGGTTGTTTTGCCATTGTCATTCTTATTCCCGTTGCGGCGATCGGGATGTACGGTGCCGTGCGCTATCCGGAGGCGACGACCCGCGAGTTTCTTGCAAATGTGCTTCTGTTCGAACAGAGCGGTATCGTCGGTGCCGCCTGCGTGGTCGGATTGCTGACCGCAGCCATGTCGACGGCGGACTCGCAGATATTTGCACTGGGGACGGAGTTGCGCTCGTTGCTTTCCGGCGAAACGACCGCCGTCCTCAAGCAGACGAAACGAGCGATCCTGGGTTTCGGTCTGGTGGCGTTGATATTCTCGGTAGTGAGCAGCGACCAACTCGTGCTGCTGGCCCGCGTAAGCTTCAACGGAACCGCGCTGGTGGGACCCATGGTGATCGCAGGCGTCATATGTCGACGTGCGCCAGGAAGGGAGGTCGTTGTAGCTACGGCCGTCGGACTCATCCTCTTCATTCTCTCTCTAGTCGGACTTGTACCGTCACTGGTTGGCCCGGCGCGTCTCGATCTTCTGCTTCTCGTTCTCCTGGGAATAATTACCGCCGTCTCGTCCGTTATCCATAATAGACGGACCGCCTGACCGGCGTCAGCGTGAGTTCGGGCGTGGCCGCGTGGCGAGATTCGTCCGAATCGAGCGTCGACGGCCTAAAGCCCGTGGCATGAGTCCAATCGCGATGCTATACTACGGCCGGATCGAAACGGTACTCGCGAAAGAACGATGCGGTCATGCAGATAGATAGGGTGACGTACTGGCGACGACAACTTCGGAGGACGACGTTGTTGCTCGTCGTGTGGGCGGTGGTTGGATTGGGACTCAGTATCCTCTTCGTCGAGCAGCTTAATCGAATTCATCTCGGCGATATGCCGCTCGGGTTCTGGATGGGGCAGCAGGGATCCATCTTCGTGTTCATCGTGCTGGTCCTGATCTACGCCGTACTTAGCGGGCGGGCGGATCGGCAGGCCGGGCTCGAAGAGCGGCGGGAGGGCCGCGTCGACATGTCCCTTCCCCCTGAGCCGAAGGAGGGCTGAGCCGATGGGTATCCAGGCATGGACGTGGATCATCGTCGGCGTTACCTTCGCCGCCTACATCTACATCGGATACATTAGCCGCGTATCCTCAACCAAAGGCTTCTACGTGGCCGGCCAGGGCGTGCCGGCGATCGCGAATGGAGCCGCCACGGCGGCTGATTGGATGAGTGCGGCGTCGTTTATCTCTATGGCGGGTCTGATCTCGTTTATGGGATACGACGGTGTGGTGTATCTCATGGGCTGGACGGGAGGATACGTACTGCTGGCTCTCCTTCTGGCACCGTTTCTGCGCAAATTCGGCCAGTACACCGTCCCGGATTTCGTCGGGGCTCGCTACTATTCGAAAACGGCGCGCGTCGTGGCGGCCGTGGCCGCGATATTCGTCTCTTTCACGTACGTGGCCGGGCAGATGGCCGGCGTAGGGGTGGCGTTCGGTCGCTTCCTCGAGATACCCTTCGAGATGGGCGTCGGGATCGGCATGGTCATCGTCGCTTTCTTCGCCGTGCTGGGAGGTATGAAAGGGATCACCTATACGCAGGTCGCGCAGTACTGCGTGCTGATCTTCGCCTATACGGTGCCGGCCATCGCGATCGCGCTCGTTTTGACGGGCAATCCCGTTCCGCAGATAGCCATCGAGGAGATCCTTCCGAAACTGGATGCCATTCAGCGCGACCTCGGACTGACGGCCTATTCCAGTCCGTTTTCCAACCTCTCGATGCTGAACGTATTCTGCATCACGCTGTGTCTGATGGCCGGAACGGCCGGACTCCCTCACGTCATCGTGCGTTTCTATACGGTCAAGAGTGTCAAGGCGGCACGCTGGTCGGCCTTCTGGGCGCTTCTCTTCATCGGTATTCTGTACACTACGGCGCCCGCCGTGGCCATGTTTGCCAAATATTACATGCTCAATCAGTTCGCGGAGCTGGGCCCGGACATCGTGAATCAAAGCTGGGTGCAGAACTGGGCGGCGACCGGACTCATCCAGATTCCGGAAGGGGGTATCCAGACGGCCGACCAGTTTCTGGCCGCTGTCAACCGGGACATTATCGTCCTGGCTACGCCGGAGATTGCCAACCTTCCGAATGTGGTCGTGGCCCTCGTGGCCGCCGGCGGTCTCGCGGCGGCACTCTCTACCGCATCCGGACTCCTGCTCGTGATCTCGTCGTCCCTGGCACACGATATCTATGGATCCGTCATCAATCCGGAGGCGACCGAGAAGCGCAGGCTGTTTGTTGGGCGGATGATGATCTTTCTCGCCGTCGTGCTGGCGGGATTTCTGGGGATCTATCCGCTCGGGTTCGTGGCCGAGGTGGTCGCCTTTGCCTTCGGTCTCGCCGCCGCGTCGTTCTTCCCGATCATCGTGCTCGGCATCTTCTGGAAGCGGGCCAATAAGGAAGGTGCGATAGCGGGTATGAGTATCGGGCTGGCCTTTACCTTTATCATGATCGCGCTGATGCGCGCCCAGAACGTGATTCCCGGCATGGACGAGCCGGTCATCGATTCATTTATGGGGATCAATGCTCAGGGCATCGGTGTGATTGGCATGCTCCTGAACTTCGCCATCACGGTAGGAGTCTCGATGGCCACGTCGGCACCTCCCGCGAGCGTGCAGGATTTGGTGGAAGAAGTCAGGTATCCGCAAGCGTCGTCCGACGAAGACGTGTAGGGCGTCGGCATCCGGGAAGTCGTTATGCGCCGGACAGCGTGCGGGCCATTCTCCACGCGCCGACGACGGGGCGATTGAGCGGCTCGGTCATCTTCCAGTCCGGCAGCACTTCCAGCAGGGCGTCACGGAGCGCCTCGCGATACGTGGGTTCATTTGTTACGCCCCCGAGCAGCGCCACACGCGGACGAACGCTCGGGCATCGATCCGCAAGCCAGCGAACCTGTTGTGCCAGACCGCGAGTCTCCCTCGAAAGGATCTCTCGGGCGATCGCATCACCGTCGCGTGCGGCCTGTATGACGAGAGGGGCAAATTTCTGGAGTGGGACCTTCTTCTGATAGACGAGCTCGTTGAGGTCATCCGGCGTCGCGACGTCGCGTGAGGCGGCGAGGAGCTCCGAAATGGCCGTATCGGGCCCGCCGTCGAACGCGTGCGCCAGTGCTCGCAATCCGCCGGCTCCCAGCGCGTAACCGCTTCCCTCGTCTCCGATCAGGTATCCCCATCCACCCGCTCTCAAAAACGCCCCATCACGCGTTCTCGCGAGCGTGACGGAGCCGGTACCGGCGATAACCATGATCCCGCTACGGCCTTCGAAAGCGGCCTCCAGGGCGATGTCCCCGTCGTGCGTGATGCGGAGGCGATGAGGAGCGCGATCTCCCAACTCGTTCATGATGCCTTCTCGAATGCGATGCTGGTCCCGCTCCCGGCCCGCGCCGGCGACACCTGCACAGACCGATGTGACCGCCCCATGGGGAAGGCGTTCCGTGGCTTGAAAGATGAGTTCCGAAAGGACGTCGATGGAACCGTCGAACCCTACGCGGGCCGGATTGCCGGATGCGCCGAACAGATTCAGGAGCTCGTCGGATTGTTCATGCGCGGCGAGCAACTCGGTCTTGGATCCGCCCGCATCGATACCAATATATATCGGCGTTTTGTCCACCATCAGTCGGGAAGCAGTGTGGTTGTATACGCGACCCGACCCCGCGCCGGAACGGCGGCGGGGTCGGGGATACGGTCCGAGACAAGATACCTTCCGAGGAACCGGTGTACGGGAAAGCGCCGGCTGCGGTAGTTGAAGGCCTCCCATCGAGCTGTGGACGTCCACGCCTCAAAGCGAGATGGTGCAGCCGCCCCTCCGGAGATCCTCGAAGGGCCATGATACAGGGTGGTCTCGTGTCCCGATCCCTGCAGGGTGATGGGCGCATACCGCGTACGTGCCAGAGGCTCGAGGTCGACGGCGAGCGAGGCGTCGGAGGACCAGAGGGGAAAGTGATAACGGTGCGGTTGCGTCTGTTCCCACCGCCACTGGCTCGGATCCTCACCGTATTCCGACGCCAGCGTCCGAACGGCGTCTTCGAGCGCAACGTAGGCAGCCGGCCGCACCGGAGACGGCGACCCGGCAACCCCTGCCGCCAGGGAGTCCGACGAGCCACCGCCATCCCCAGCCACCCGAGCGTCCGGCGCCGCGCCGGTACCCTCTGCCGCCGATGGATCTGGCGAGGACGAGTCCGGCGATGATGAGTCTGGCGGTGACGAGTCTGGCGGTGACGAGTCTGGTCGCGACGAGTCCGGCGCTGCCGAGCGCAAGGCGATCGTCCACGCATCGAAAATGGATGCCGCAATACTTGCCCGATCGTAGCTATAGTCCCAGTTGCGAAGATAGGTGAGTGCCTCGCGTACGAGTGGGATAGGGTCTGTTGCTGCGCTTGCTTCCGCGATCAGACCCGCGGCGCGCACGGAGGCCCACGTGCTGCGGACATCATCGAAGTAAGCCGGCGTACCCTGAGGTGCCGTATCCACGGTAGAAATGGAGTCGAGACGCTCTACGGCATAATGGGTCCAGGCGTTATTGCCTACGGCCACGCCACGGTCGTGCTCGTAGACAAAGCGCGGCGTTCCGAGGACGTCCGAGGACCCGTCTCTGTACATGATCAATCCGTCACCCTCATAAATCCGAAATGCAGCGGGTCCGTCAGCCTGAAGGTGCATCCAGGCGGTCGCATCCTCGATAGAATCCAGACCGCGCCACCGGACGAGCCATCCTGGTGGAGCCTGACGTCCGTCTTCCGGTTGCGCAGCCGCGAGAGGCGAATCGACATCGATCCAGGGCGTTGAGGGCGGATCCGGCTGAAAGTAGAGCGCGCCCGCCTCGCGACGGAAGCGAAGGACATGTTCGTCACCGTCGATGGTGTTCAGCCTTTCGAATTGGAGCGGGAAGGTGGACGAGTCTCTCGTGGTCGCTACCACCTCCGCCGAGCCGGAAAACAATACGGCCCACGCATGGCGGGCGTTTCGTCCGGCGGGCATGAACGGCGTGCCGATAAGTGTCGCCCCGGCAAGGGATCCTGCCGTGGGGAAGGCGAGCTCCACCGGTTGGTACACCGCCGGCGCCGAGGCCCCCGTCACGTGCCGCTGCGCCAGCACGGTTTCGGCCGTGTCCCGAAACGTCCACGCCAATCCGGCATCGAAGCCGTGAACGTGAAGCAAACGTTTGAGACGATCGCCTGTATCCAGGAAGTCTCGGAGCTCGCGCGGAGCTTCTTTCAGCCTGTCCTCAGGAGGGACCGTTGCCGACAGCCACGCGAAGAGTCGATCGATCGACAGGCTGAACCACGGCTGCCACGAATCGGGCGTGACGGCGAGCGCTGAAAACTCCCTGGCTCGCCCTGCACGCGTGCGCAGCAGGGCGGCATTCGCGCCACGGGCGTAGGCATCCAGCAGCCTTCTCTCCTCGGACGGTAGATCGAGATAGGCAGCCTCCGCAAACGCCGCGAGGCCGAGTCGACGGGTGAGTCGGTCTATCGGGAGCAGCGCCTCGCCGAGCCACTCCGAGAGCCGGCCTCGAGCGGTTCGCTGCCAGAGCGTCATGGTCCACCCATGTTCGGCAGCGTGCAGGAAGCCGAGCGCTGCATAGGCATCCTCGCGAGAACGAGCTCGTATCGAAGCCGACCCGCTCTCGTACATTGTTACAACCGTCGAATCGTTCAACCGGGATACGGCGACGCTCCGAGGGGGCGTGTTGGATAGTCCGTAGGCAAGGAAGAGCAGGGTACCGGCTGCGCCGACAACGCACAGCACGACGATCGCGGCGATCGCAAGCATTCTAGCCATCTTACACCTGGCCGACGCCCTGCTGGGATCGCCTGGATTCGAGCCATGCCGTAAAATCCGACAGGCTTTTGGCGTTCAGACATTGTTCGGGCGTGAGCCATCCTTTCTGTGCGACGGAAACGCCCCATTTCATGTAATGGAGCTCGTCGATCGAATGTGCGTCCGGGTTGATCGAGATGAGGACGCCTCGGTCGGTCGCACGGCGGATCCAGCGCCAGTCCAGGTCCAGTCGACGCGGATTCGCATTCAACTCGATGGCGACGCGATGCGCCGCACAGGCATCAATGACGCGCTCGTGATGGACCGGATATCCTTCGCGCTGGAGAAGTAAACGTCCGGTGGGATGCCCCAAAATCGTGGTATATGGATTTTCGACGGCCCGTATGATTCGGACCGTCGCTTCGTCGGCCGACATATTGAAACGGGTATGGATGCTGGCCACGACCAGATCGAACGAGGCGAGAACGTCATCCGGATAATCCAGCGAACCGTCAGCCAGTATGTCGCTCTCCGTTCCGCTGAAGACACGAAAGTCGTCGCCGTAGGCCTCGTTGAGCAGACGAATTTCTTCCTGCTGCTCACGCACGCGTTCGATGCTGAGACCGCCGGCTATCGCGAGGGATCGGCTGTGGTCGCACGCACCGTAGTACGAGAAGCCCATCGAGCGGGCAGCATCGGACATCTCCCGAAGCGAATGCGCGCCGTCACTGTATCGAGAGTGATTGTGGATGGTCCCGCGGAGGTCCTCCACCGTCAGTAGATTGGGCAGCTCGTCGGCGGCTGCCGCCTCGAATTCACCCACGTCCTCCCGCAACGCCGCTGCGATAAACGGCATACCGGCCGCCTTATATATCGCCGCTTCTTCCGACGGGAGGGATGGAAGGTCGAACGTTTTTTCGACGTATGCGACGTGATCCGTCGAACCCGTCTCCCGCCACCAGTGCAGTGTGAAGCGGTCAGGTCGAACGATGTCGATTCGCGCCGGCATTCCATTCGCTATCTGCCCATCGAGACGCGCTGCATCACCCGCTTCCGTTCTGGCCGTATTCCAGCGTTCGTGCAGCCGCTCGCAGACAGCCTCGACGGACTCGGTCCCGACGACGAAATCGGCCCGGTCGACCGTCTCGAACTGCCTGCGGAGCGGGCCGGACACGTCCGCGCGGACCACTTCGTCCAGGTTGCGGATCCATTCTAGAGCCCGCGTCGCTTCCGCCAGCGCCTGATCGAACCGCCTTCGTGACGAATATTTCTTCAGCAATTGGATGTTGGCGAGAACGTTCTCCTGCGTTTTTTCACCGAAGCCGTCGAGATCTGCCAGGCGTCCGATCGTCGCCACCTCTTCCAGCTCCTCGATCGTCGTAATGCCGAGCGTGCGCCAGATCGTTCGGACTTTCTTCGCCCCAAGCCCCTTGACGCGCAGCATTTCGGTAAGCCCGGGGGGGAGGGCGCTGACCAGGTCATCGTATAGATCGAATGTACCCTTATCGAGCAGGTCCTGAATTTGCACGGACAGGCCGGATCCGATCCCTCGAAGTTCTTCCAGTCGTCCCTCCGCGGCTAGATCGGCTACAGCCTCGTCGAGTCGCTCGACCGTACGCGCCGCGTTGGACAGCGCACGCGCCCGATATTCATTTCCGCCGGTCAGCTCGATCAGTGCCGCCGTCGTTTTAAGCTTCCGTGCTACGTCTTTGTTGGTCAGCATAAGGTTATCACGGGTGAACACCGTATGGGATCCTATGAAGGATCCCCCTGTATTATCTGTAAGAAGAATTCTTGGAATCCGCCCGATTGGCCTGTCAGTTCCGGTCGATGGTAACTTCCCGACGCGTGAGAATCAGCGATTTACGTTGGCTCGCGCCCGTGATCCGCCGTCTACTTCCTGCGTACCGGTTTCGGACGACCCATCGGGCAGGGTATCAGCAGTCAGAGATTAAAACCGAATCAGTATGAAGCGGTATCGCAAGCCTGCGACCTTGGGTCTTCTCGTTCTGGCCGTCGGCGTATTACTGGGATTCGAGCTCGGAGCCGTTTTTTCGAGTGATAATACGGTCGAGTCGCTCAAGAAGCTCGAAAACGCCTTCCTGATCATCAACGAGCGGTACGTGGAAGACGTCGATTCGTCCGTTCTCTCCGAGCGGGCCATCGAGGGTATGTTGGAAGAGCTCGATCCGCATTCCGTCTACATCGATGCCGAGCAAATGAATCAGGTCCGAGAGGACTTCAATGCGTCATTCGAGGGCATCGGTATCTCGTTCGAGATCATCGACGGCGTCGACGGGAAGGATACCGTGACCGTTTTGAATCCGCTTCCGGGGGGGCCGAGTGAAGAAGCGGGGATTCTTTCCGGCGATCGCATCATCGCCGTCGATGACTCATCGGCCATCGGTTTCTCGTCGGCGGACGTGCAGCGGACGCTCAAGGGGCCAGGCGGTACGGAGGTCGACGTGACCGTCCGCCGGCCGGGCTACGATCGAACGCTTGATTTCACGATCACGCGGGATAAGATCCCCCTCTTTACGGTGGATGCCGCTCACATGATCGACGAACGGACGGGATACATCCGGATCGATCGTTTCGCGCGGACGACGTACTCCGAGTTCATGTCCGGTCTTCGCGATCTCCAGGACGAAGGCATGGAACGCCTCGTCCTCGATCTTCGGGACAATCCGGGTGGCTTTATGGATATGGCCGTTCGGATCGCTGACGAGTTCCTCTCGGAGGGTGAGGTCATCGTGGAGGCCCGCAGCCGACTGGATGAATACAATCAGCAGAATGTCGCCGACGACGGTGACGAGTTCGAGACCGGCTCGGTCATGGTGCTGGTCAACCAGATTTCGGCGTCGGCGAGTGAGATCGTGGCCGGTGCGCTCCAGGATCACGATCGTGCGCTGATCGTCGGACGACGGACGTTCGGAAAGGGATTGGTTCAGAAGCAGTTTCCGCTGCGAGACGGCAGCGTACTGCGGATGACGATCTCCCGCTTCTATACGCCCTCAGGCCGGTTGATACAGACTCCGTACGACGATGGAGAACGAATGGATTACTATGAGACGAAGGCCGACCAGTTCAGGAGGGAGCGGACGCTGACGACGGAGCAGATCAAGGAGGCGATGCCGGATTCGCTGCGGTATACGACGGCAACGGGTCGGACCGTGTTCGGAGGCGGGGGGATCCTGCCGGACATCATCGTCAATCCGGATTCTGCTTCGGCGGTCGCCAGGGCGGTTCTGGGACGGCAGTTCGACAACGAGTACGCCCGTCTCTGGCTCGACCGGCATGGCGATTCGTTTCAGGAGGAATGGAGCGATCGGCGTGACGAGTTCATTCGTGAATTCGAACTGAGCGAGGCGGACTATGATGGGTTCCTCGCTTTTCTCGAAGAGCGCGACATCCATGTCGTGCCGGACGAGAGTCCACTGCTCTCCGACGCAAACGACGAGCGCAGCGACGAAGTCGTCTATGTGGCACAATCGGAAGCCGAGGCGGACGTGGATCTCTTTAAGACGCGCATCAAGGCCCGGATCGGCCAGCGGATATTCGATCGAAGCGTATGGTGGGCCGTCATGAATGATGTCGACACCGTTCTTCTTGAAGCGATGACTTTATGGGATAGCGCCGAACACCTGGCGCTGCGACGCTAATGGGATCCAGAGCCGGGATGAGTCCGATGCCGCAGCGGCGCTAGCTTGCCGGTTTCGCGCGTTCGCGGATCCGGCGCTCGTTGACAATCCTGCCCATTATGGGTATACTTTGCCGGTGCGGCGATACCGGCACGAGCGTCTCACCATGGCGATTCAAGGCGGACATCCGTTATATTTTGTCCGTATCATGGATCGGCCGCACGACCCAAATTCTTTCTAGGTAACAGCAAACATCTTTTTTTTCGGAGGAACTAGTCCATGAAGCTTCTCACCCTGATGATGCTGCTCCTGCAAGAGGCAGCAGGTGCAGACGGTGTTATCAATGTCCTTGTCGAGCGATTCAACGAGGGCGGTCCGTGGATGTGGCCTGTGCTCATCTGTTTGATCATTGGGCTTGCAATCGCTTTCGAACGCATCATCACGCTCAATCGTGCCGATATCAACACGCGTAAGTTCATCGTCGATGTGAAGCGTGCTCTCGATGAAGGCGGCATCACGGCGGCAGAAGAGACGTGCGCTACGACCCGCGGTCCCGTTGCCTCCGTGTTTCAGGCCGGTCTGCTTCGGGCGGATGAGGGGATCGAGGCCGTCGAGAAGGCCGTCGTATCGTATGGTTCGATTGAAATGAGCTTTCTGGAACGCGGCCTCGTCTGGCTGTCGCTCTTTATCAGCCTCGCTCCCATGCTCGGATTCCTCGGCACGGTCGTCGGTATGATCGCGGCGTTCGACGCCATTGAGTCGGCCGGTGATATTTCGCCGAGTCTCGTGGCCGGGGGTATTAAGATCGCCCTTCTTACGACGGCGTTCGGCCTCATCGTGGCGATCATCCTCCAGTTCTTCTACAATTATGCCGTCTCCAAAATTGATCGCATCGTCGTAGAGATGGAAGATGCCTCCATCGAATTGATCGATTCGCTTGTGTTGCTCGAGTCAGGGCGCTCTATCACGTCGGAGACCGTTCGCAAGCGAACGTCCGAGACCGAGCAGACAGGCCCGGATACGACGACCTCTTAATCCGTAAACCCCGCATACGATGAACACGATAGTTCCATACGCAATCTGGGCCGCCCTCATTATCATGGGGCTCGGCATCCTCGGGATGGCCCTCTTCGGTGTGAAGAGTATCATCCACGGCAAAATCAACCCGGTAACCGGGGGCATCATTCTCATACCGATCGTACTGCTAGCCGTGCTGGGTTTCGTGCTCGGCGACTGGGCCGTGGCCGGCATCTGGACGGTTGTTGCGATGTTCGGACTCGCTGCCGTAGGTTTGCTGCTGTCCGGCATTAGAGGCCTGTTTACCTGATATCACGGCGGGCTCGCGGAGAGCATCGGGCGCATGACGCCCGGCTGTCCACATTCCCATTCCGTCGTACAGCGTTTTCCGTTAGATATTTTAGAGCATCATGGCTGGACTGCTTAAGAAGAAGAAAAAGAGAGAGGGGGGAGAGATTCCGACCGCGTCCATGGCGGACATCGCGTTTCTACTGCTCATTTTCTTTCTCGTGACGACGACGATTAATGTCGATACGGGTATCGGCATGACGCTGCCTCCGAAACTCGAAGAGGATCAGGAGCCGCCGCCCGTACGGGAGCGGAACATGCTCAAGATTCTCGTCAATGCTCAAGGTCAGGTATTGATCGAGGAGCGTCCGGCGTCCGTACCCATGGTGCGGGATGAGGTCAAGAAACACACGCTCAACGAAGGCGAAGATCCTAATTACGCCGAGTCGATGGAAATGGCCATCGTGTCCTTAAAGACGGACCGCGAGACGCCGTACGATACCTACATCAACGTGCTCGACGAGATCTGGATGGCGTATTTCGAGATGTGGGATTCCGAAGCGCGTTCGATGGGATTCCCGAGTTACGACGCTTATAAGGACTACATCGACGAGAACGACGAAGAGAACGCCATCCGCGAGAAGATCAAGGCCCAGATCTCCATCGCGGAGCCGGAAGGGTAAGTGAGGTTCGCGCGGAACGCGCCGATCTACACGGATGAGGAATCCATTAAGCGACTAGAGTTTCATGTCTACACATTTTCAGAAGAAAAGCGCCAAGTCGCAGCCGTCGATTCCGATGGCGTCCATGCCGGACATCATCTTTATGCTCATCATCTTCTTTATGGTGACGACGGTGCTGCGCGAGCAGGAAATCCAGGTGCGTACGACGCTTCCGCAGGCCGAGGCGCTGACGAAGATCGAGCAGAAGCGGCTCGTATCGTATGTCTATATCGGCCCTCGCAGGCTTGGCAACAATCAGCTCGGTGAAACGGCCATACAAATCGACGATGCGCTGATTGAAGACATTCAGACCATCCGAAGTGTGATGTACCGGAAGCTGCTCGATCAGCCGAGGCTCATCGTGTCCCTCCGCGTGGATCAGGAGGCGTCCATGGGCATCGTGACGGACGTACAGCAGGAGCTTCGTGAAGCCGGTACGCTACGGATAAACTACTCCAGTCGTACCGAGCAGACCGGTTGAGTCTACCGGGATTTCCGACGGTTTGCGTCATCCATATTGCTTAAGAGACAGAGCCTCGTCGTTTACGGCGAGGCTTTTGTCGTTTCATGGCGACGACGGCGCGGATCGTAGCGTCCGTTCGCGCTACCACGTGTCCTGCGCCCCTTCTATTTTACAGAGTATATACGATTGAGGCGTCGGCGACCCGTTATCTTGTTGCGGCATTCGAACATGTACTACTTCGACACGAGAATACCATGGCCTATCGCATATCACTGATTCCGGGAGATGGTATCGGTCCGGAAGTCACCCAGGCGACGCTAAACGTGCTCGAGGCAACGGGGCTCGACTTCGAATGGGATCTACTCGAGAGCGTGGGTGAGGCTTCGCTGAAGAAGATGGGTGAACCGCTGCCGGAAGTGGTGATCGACTCGATTCGTGCCAACCGCGTGGCGTTAAAAGGTCCGGTCACGACGCCGGTGGGGGAAGGCTTCAAGAGCGTGAACGTCCAGCTTCGCCAGAAGCTCGATCTGTTTGCCAACGTTCGCCCATGCAACACACTTCCAGGAGTGGCCGGTCCGTTCAAGAATGTCGATCTCGTGATCTTTCGTGAGAATACCGAGGGGCTCTATTCGGGGATAGAGACCTACGACGAGCGTCTGGAAATTGCTGACGCGACGGCCCGCGTAACGCGCGCGGGCACGGAGCGTATCATCCGCTTTTGCTTCGAATATGCGGCCGCGCATGGTCGTCACATGGTCACGCTGGCCCATAAGGCGAACATTCTTAAAGTTACGTCGGGGATGTTTCTTCGCATCGGGGAAGAGATCGCGGCGGACTACCCGGACATCGAGTTCAACGATCGTATCATAGACAACATGTGCATGCAGCTCGTCATGCGCCCTCAGAACTACGACTGTATCGTTACGACGAACCTTTTCGGTGACATCCTGAGCGATCTGTGCGCCGGGCTCGTTGGCGGACTTGGTGTGGTGGCCGGAGCGAATTTGGGTGATGAATGTGCCGTCTTCGAGGCCGTTCACGGAAGTGCGCCGGATATCGCCGGACAGAATATCGCGAATCCGACGGCCCTCTTGCGGTCGGCGGAAATGATGCTTCGGCACCTCGGCGAACACGGTCCGGCCGATGCCGTGCGGTCTGCATTGTACGATACGTTTGACGAAGGTGCGTGCCTGACGCGTGACCTTGGGGGAACGGCGTCGACGACGGACTTCGGGGCGCACGTCGCGTCACGCGTGGCGCGCCTTATGGAGGAGGCCGCATGACCGGACGCTGCAGGCGCCGAAGGCTGCCGCCCGTACCGGTGGGCTGTCCGACCGATCCAAAGCGCACCATTTCGCCCCCTGCCTCCTTGACGGACGCGCTCACCTGCTTCAATATGCCGTTCCATTGACCCTCAGATTTCTCCTGGAGAGATGATCCAACGCAAACAATCCCTCTATCTTCTTCTCGGAGCTGTCGCGTTGTCCGTCATGTTCACGCTGGACGGCGTGCTGAACGGTAGGGCCGCGGAATCCCTGATCTGGTTCCGGCCCGGCCTGATCGCCTCGGGCGCTGCAACGGCTATTCTAGCCGTGATCACCATCTTTCTTTACGAGAACCGTCCATTGCAGCAGAAGCTGGTGCTCGTAACGCAGGTACTGGATCTGATCGTCATCGTCTTGCTCGTGTCCGGGATGATGCTTGCCGGATCTCTGGACCTCGTCGGGAGCGGCGCGGTGGGACGTGCGGCCGCGATCGGCATGCCGTTCCTCGCGTATCTGTTCTTTTATCTGGCACGAAGGGGTATCAGGGCAGACATCGAGCTGGTTCGTTCTATGGACCGGTTGCGATAGGTAGGACGATCATGTCGGCACGTGAGATGGAGGAAAGACCGCGTTCTGTCTACTGGGTACTCGTTTTCGGACTCTGCAGCTTCTCCATCAGTCCCATTCTGGTGCGTTTCGCCTCGGAAGCGCCCGGACTGACCATCGCCGTCTGGCGGACGACGATCGCAGCCGTCCTTCTCCTTCCCGTGGCTCTTGTCCGGTCGCGTGACGAACTGCGGGAGCTGAATCGGCGGGACCTGCTGCTGATATCCGTTGCCGGCGTCCTGCTGGGGATTCATTTCGTGACGTGGATCGAATCGCTCTATCATACGACCGTCGCGAGCGCGTCCGTTCTGGTTACGACGGCCCCCATATTCCTCGCCATTCTGGGGTACGTATTTCTGGATGAAAGGCTTTCGAGACGCGTCACGTCGGCCATCCTTCTGGCCGTCGCCGGGGCGGTGCTCATCGGACTCGGCGACGCATCAGGTGAGTCCGCGCGGGCCCCGCTTCTCGGCAACTCGCTCGCCCTCACGGCGTCCCTCGTATTCAGCATCTACCTGCTGGTCGGACGGGTCGTAAGACAGAAGACATCGTGGGTCGCCTATGTTTTTCCGCTCTATGCGGTTGCCGGGCTCACGGCGCTCATCGCCGCGATAGCTCTGGATACCCCGCTGCTCGGCTTTAGCCCTTCGTTCTACTTGCTCTGCCTGGCCATGGCGGTAGGGCCGCAGCTATTCGGACACGGCTCCTTCAATTATGCGATCCGGTACATGCCTGCTGCGATGCTGGGATTGCTTTCTCTCATCGAACCGGTCGCCGCTTCGATACTTGCATTCGTACTGTTTGACGAGGTGCCGGGAGCTTTGGCCATCTCCGGCATGGTCGTGGTGCTCTGTGCCATCGCCTTCGCCATTCGTGCCCGGCGCCGGGACCGGGCGGCAATACCTGCAGTGGACTAACGGGCCGTTGGTTCTTCAACGGGCCTCTAATCCCGTGTGATCTCGCAGTGCTCAGGTGAACGCATCCGTCGGAAGATCGGAAAAACGCCTGCGGCCCCGGAGAAAGTAGTCGATCACGATGGATCGCCTGTAGGTCGGCAGTACGGTATCCTCCTCATCTGCCGGCCGGATGTCGTCGTAGTCGCCCTTCATCCGGTGCGCGTCGGTATAGGCGCGCATGATAGCTGCGGCCTCTACGGGCCGACCGGCTGCGAGAGCGCGAGCAGCAGCCGCAGCGTCGAGTGCGCATCGGAAGGCGAACACGCGCCGCCATTCCGCGACGGGAAGGTGCTTGTAGAGGAGCAGGAGGCTGTTTCGAAAATTGAGATATACCTTGCGGGTGTTTCCCTGAGGCAGCGAGCCGCCTCCGATGTGATATACCTTACTTGCCGGCACGACGCGGATCCGGTAGCCGGCTCGTCGGAGACGCCAGCAGAGGTCGATCTCCTCCATGTGCATCGTGAAGCGCTCGTCCAGGAGTCCGACCTCGTCGAGTGCCGAGCGGCGAAGCATCAGGGCAGCCCCCGTAGCCCAAAAAATGTCGGACGGATCGTCGTACTGTCCGCCATCGACCTCGACCTCGAAGAAGATGCGGCCCCTCGTAAAGGGATATCCATACCGATCGAGAAAACCACCACTGGCCCCTGCGTATTCGAAGCGAGACCGGTCGTCATACTGAAGCAGCTTGGGCTGTACGGCACCAATGTCGTCATGCGTTTCGAGTGCTTCGACGAGCGGATCGAGCCAGTTCCGCGGTACCTCGACGTCGTTATTGAGCAGGACGACGTACTTACCCGTCGCCTCCGGAATGGCTGCGTTATTCCCGCGACAAAACATCCAATTTTCAGGATGACGTACGATGGTGACGTCGGGAAATGTCGCTTCAATCCACTCGGCCGAACCATCAGAGGATGCATTGTCGGCGACGATGATCTCCAGGTCATCGTACGACGTTGCTGCTACGGACGGCAGGCACTTCTTTAGCAGGGGGAGGGCATTCCATGTGACGATGATGATGGAAACGCGGGGACGGTCGTCCGGCATGGCGAATTGGGCTTCGAGTTCTTCGGCCGTATTATGAGAGGTCACGCCGTCAAGAGGCGTCCCGACGATAGGATGTTGATTTTAAGCGTTCTCCGAACGTCCGGCAAACCATATCGTTCGATTCAACGTGACTGCACGAAAGCCGACATATGAGGAGGCGCGTGACGCGCTGCGTACTCACTGGGGTCACCCTGACTTCAGGCCGGGGCAATGGGAGATCATCGAACACATCCTTGAGGATCGAGACGTGCTCGCCATTCTCCCAACGGGAGGCGGAAAGTCCGTCTGCTACCAGATCCCCTCACTGCTGCGAGATGGCCTGACCCTCGTCATATCTCCACTCATCGCGCTGATGCAGGACCAGGTTGCCGCCCTCAGAGCCCACGGGATCGAAGCGGCGTTCATCAACAGTTCGTTGACGCGAAGGGAGATCGATCAGCGGTGGACGGACGCGGAGCACGGACGGTACCAATTGCTCTACGTCGCACCCGAGCGCTTGAACTCCGAGCTGTTTCTCGCGCGAGCAGCTCGGATGAAGATATCGCTCCTGGCCGTCGACGAAGCACACTGCATCTCGGAGTGGGGGCATAACTTTCGGCCTGCCTATCTGGAGATCGCAGAGGCGAGAAAGTACATGGGTGATCCGCCGACGATGGCCGTAACGGCCACGGCCACGCCGCACGTTCGAAAGGACATTCTCCGGTATCTCGAGCTCCGCCGGCCGGCCGTTCTCGTTCGAGGCTTCGATCGGCCCAACGTGGTCTGGTCCGTCTTTCAGACGGAGAACAAGCGGTCGAAGGTGGTCGACGTGCTGGACAGCGTACGAGGTCCCGGCATCGTGTATGCGGCTACGCGAAAGAGCGTAGAGGATTGGGCTCGATGGTTGAACAGAAGGAGTATTTCGGCGGCGGCCTATCACGGAGGAATGAACGGGGAGGTTCGCGAGCGCATGCAGGAGAGCTGGATCGCCGGTGAGCAGCGTGTCATGGTGGCCACGAACGCCTTCGGCATGGGTATCGACAAATCGAACGTGCGTTTCGTCATTCACGTCGACCTTCCAGGTACGCTGGAAGGTTATTATCAGGAGGCCGGCCGGGCCGGGCGTGATGGACGTACCTCGTATGCCATTCTCCTCTATCATCCGAGCGACGAGGAGACGCCCCGACTTCTGATCGACGAGGGGCATCCGTCGGCGAAAGAGGTCCGCAGCGTATACGAGGCCGTGTGCAGCCTGGCGCAGATCGCCGTCGGAGCCGAACCCGCCGGACCGGTCGTCGTGCGGCCTCAGGCCGTGTCGAAGCTGACCGGTTTCTCGGCGGGCAAGATCAGAACGGCCGTGCAGTTCATCGAGCAGGAAGGGGCGTGGAGAGTCCTGCCGGTCCGGAAGCACTACGGTCTCATTCGGTTCACCCAGACGGCGGGCAACGTACGTGATTACGCCGCCCGCCTGTCGAACGACGCGCTGCGCTCCTTTCTCAACGAGCTGCTTCGGACCGTGCACGCCGACGCATTTTCGGACTGGTGGGAGATCGACCTGCGGCTTCTGAAACGTCGGACGAGCCTGGATCGGGCACGCTTGCTCCGGGGGTTGGACTATTTTCGCGCGCACGATCTGTTCGACTGGATGGCACCGGATAGAGGGATGCGACTTGAGCTGTTGCACGCGCGTGCCGGTAAGCTCCCGGTCGACGGTGATCGAGTCCGGCGTGCTCGCAAGAGGGCGGAGGCGAGACTGGATGACATGATCCGGTACGCCCGTGAGGACGTGTGTCGAAGACGATTCCTGCTTACGTATTTCGGAGAGGATGCACCGGAGCGATGCGGGAGCTGCGACGTGTGCCTGGGCCGCCACGAACCGTACGTGCCGACGGCGACGGATCGGCCCGTCGTGCGTCACATACTGCGTCAGATCTCAAAGAAGAAGCCCCGGAGCGCATGGTTCGACGGCGACGATCCTCCGGCGTATCGTGTCGACCGACTCATCACCTGGCTTCTCAACGAGGCGTATCTTCGCCAGGTCAGTCCCCTGGGGAGCTCTTTCGAGCTTACGGAAAAGGCGGAGTCAGCCCTGGAGGCGGCGACGCGGAGTCCGGATACGTGATCGGAACAGGCGAGGAAGCCAGTTCATCGACGACGCGACCATAAACGTCTCCGTACTCGCCTGGCCGATCGGCGTAATACGTCACGGCCTCCGCATAGGCGGTGCTGTCGATGCCATATCTAGAGAAGAGGGAGTCGCGTGCTCTCAGGAGCGGCCGCCCCTGCGTTTCCTCGCGCGCATTCAGAAGGTGAAGCTCTACCAGCACGTCGACCATCGTCGTATCGGCCACGGGCGCGTTCCGCCGCTCACTGCCGCACGCGGCAAGCGTCAATACAAGGACCCAGGTGGCCGCTAGAACCCGAAGCGACCGGTCACCGGTGCGACCCGTCCTCCGGCGAACGGTACGGTCTAAGGTGCGGTCCGTTGTGCAGGCCGTCGTGCCGCCTGTCACGCGGTCTGCGGCCGGATCACTCCTGTGATCCGGTGCGCGGTGCGCGCCGGTGGCTGATGCTCGGGGCACGCTAGGGGATAATTTTATTCAGCTCGTATTCGATGATGCCTTCCGCGCCCGCACGCTTCAGCTCGGGTATGAGGCGCCGAACCTGCCGCTCTTCGATCACGGTCTCGATAGCAACCCAATCGTCGCCGTTGGCGAGCGAGGAGACGGTCGGACGCCTGAGTGCGGGGAGCACGTTGATGATACGCTCGGCATCCTGGCTGCGGGCATTCAGCTTAAGCCCTACGCGACCCTCAGCTCGTATAGCGCCCTGCATCAGCATGGCGATGCTTTCGATCTTGCGACGCTTCCACGGATTTTCCCACGCCTCCTTATTGGCGATGAGCTGGGTGTTTGACTCCATCAGCACTTCGACAATGCGCAGCTGATTGGCGCGCAGCGAGGAACCGGTTTCCGTCACTTCAACAATGGCATCGACGAGATCGGGGCATTTCGCCTCCGTGGCACCCCAGGAAAATTCCACTTCGGCCTCGACGTCGTTCCGGGCCAGCCACTTCCTCGTAATATTAACGACCTCCGTCGCGATGCGCTTACCTTCGAGATCCTTCACGGAATGAATGTCGGACGTCTCCGGAGCGGCCAGTACCCAGCGAACCGGTCGCATGCTGGCCTTGGAATAAATCAGATCGGCGACGGGGTGTACGTCCGCATCCGTTTCGATGACCCAGTCCTTTCCGGTAATGCCGGCATCGAACACGCCGTCCATCACGTAGCGCGCCATCTCCTGAGCGCGTACGAGCATGGCGGTCAACTCTTCATCATCCGTCGAGGGAAAATACGAGCGCTTGCTGACGGAGAAGTTGAATCCGGCTTTGGCTAAAAGTTCGAAGGTCGACGTCTGCAGGCTTCCCTTCGGAAGGCCAAGCTTCAGTACGGGCTGTTCCCCGTCGACGTCATCAACCGTGGTTTCGGCGATCTGGGTGTCGGTTGCCATGTATTCTAAACGTATCGTATGTCTGATGATAAGGAGTCGTGCCTTGCTCGAACGGCCGGCACAACGGGAGGCCCGGCTATTCGCTGCGAGCGACGGCCGGCTGCGCTTCCTCCCGCGTCCGGAACGTATGAGCGATGACTTCGAGTTGACGGAGAAATTCGCGCTTGTTGTATCCGGGTGCGAAGACCATCCCGTCGATCATGTAGAGGCGCCCCGTCTCTCGGTCGTAGAAGGAATAGTTCAGGAACGGTCCGCCCATGCCGAATTGAATAAGCTCGCCGCCTTCGAGGCCGACCATCTGCCAGAGGCCCCGGGTCTCGAACCCGTAGCGACCCAGAAAACCGATATTTTCGCTCTCGAGAGGCTGAATGTCGCGTCGGTCCACCTCGACCCATCCCCCCAGATTCCCCTGAACGTGCTCGCGCGTCAGCGAGTCCCGCGTTGCCAGCACCCATTCGGGGTCCAGCTGGGCGGGATCGGCATTATCGACGTAGTAAATAAAGAGGCTGCGCCACGTTTCCGGTAGAATGCGTCGAAGCCAGATGAAGTTCGTCGTGTCGATGGCGACCTGGTAGTCGTGCTGCACGTTGACGGCGAAGCCGTGCTCCTCCATCAGGTAGTCCTCAATCTCGTGCTGTCGCCCCCGATCGAACATGTCGGCTTCGAGCCGGCGACGCGTGATCGTGTTGAAGGCTCGCGAAAGTTCGTCTGACCGGCTCTCGATGACGTCCACCACGTCGTCCGTGTCGACGCCGGTGATGTAATACACCTGCTGGTCTCGCCGGAAAATGTTCTCGCGGGATATGGCTGTGCCGCCTCCCTCGCGGATCGCCTGTTGGGCCGTCGAGTCGAATACGTTCTTCATGTAGCGGGCCTCGTTCGTGGAGTCGCTCAGCGACGCCACGAAGATGACGTTCTTGTGGCGCCGGGCCATCTCCAGGTCGCGCTCCGAGACCAGATCTACCTGACGCAGGTCGAACTGGCGTTCGGGGGCTGGAAGCGTCTTAATATACCGACCAACCGTGCCCTTAATAGCCTCTCCGATCGAACCACTCCAGTCGGTGGAGTCGATCACGATGACGATTTCGCCTTCCTGACCGACGGCACGGGGACGATAGTCTGCTGATCCGCACCCCGAGACGATCGCACCGGCCAGCACAAGCACGGAGAGGAGGATGCCGGCGGCACCGCTACGCACGAAACGCCTACGCAAGAATCGCTTCATCCTGTTCACGAGCTATAATTGGTGGTAAAGTCAGCCATGCAACGCGTACGGACGCCGGAGAGTTGCTTATGCGCCGGGCGTCCCGGCGGCCGACACCTCGTTCCCATGTTTGAGTGCGGCGACAAAGCGGCGAACCTCACTGAGGCGCGCTTTCGTGGACAGAGAACGGTCGGCCCAGAGTTTTTCCACGTGCTCGATGAGCGCCGATCCGACGATGAAACCGTCCGTGTTTTGACTCAATCGCTCCGCGTCTTCGTGGGTTTTGATGCCGAATCCTACGAGGAGTGGATTGGCTGTAACGAGCTGCCGCGCTCGCCGCAGATAGGCTTCGACGTTCTCAACCGATCCGAATCCGGATCCCGTCAGTCCGGTGACCGATACCGCATACACGAATGCCGTCGTGACGTCGTCGATACGCTGGATCCGTTCCTCGCCGCTGTTTGGGGCGATCAGGTTGACGAGTCCGAGCCCGGCGGAGGCCGCGGCCTCCGCGATGACGGACGACTCTTCGAGCGGCAGGTCGGCGAGGATGAGACCGTCAACGCCCGCATCTCGGGCATCCCGGCAGAACGAGGCGATGCCGTATCGGTGGATTGGATTGACGTAGCCCATCAGGAGGAGCGGCGTATCGCTTTCGGCTCGAAAGGAGCGTGCGGTTTCCAGCGCATCTTTCATGCGCGCGCCCCCACGGAGGGCACGTTCGCTGGAGCGCTGAATGGGCAATCCTTCGGCAAGCGGATCGCTGAAGGGCATGCCCAGCTCGACGAAATCTGCGCCGCCCCGGTCCATTTCCCTGAGAATCGGAAGCGTGCTCTCGGCGTCCGGGAATCCGCTCGTAAGGAACAGGCCCATCGCCTTCTCACCACGCTGCCGGCAAGTCTCTAGCGTTTCTCGAATTCGTGACATGTATTCCGCGGGGCGCTCCTGTTGGTAGTACCTGTGTGAGATCGGGCGTTTTCGGTATATTCCTATAGATACCCGGAGATCGTACCCATGTCCTTATCGCCGCGACCGGAACAATTGACGACAATAATCTCGTCGGGCCGCATCTCGGATGCGAGCTGTGGGAGGTAGGCGATGGCATGGGCGGTTTCGAGTGCCGGGATGATGCCCTCCGTACGCGAGAGCAGCTTAACGCCCTCCATGGCCTCCTCGTCCGTTACCGACGCATAATTGACGCGGCCGGCGTCACGCAGGAAGGCATGCTCGGGACCCACCCCCGGATAGTCGAGTCCGGCCGAAATCGAGTGGGCCAGCTCGATCTGCCCCTCGTCATTCTGGAGCAGATAACTCATCGTACCGTGGAGGATACCGCGCGTACCCTTGGTGAGCGTTGCCGCATGGCGTTTGTCGAGTCCTTCACCGGCCGCTTCAACGCCCTGCAGGCGAACGCCGGCGTCGCGCAGGAAGGGATAGAAGAGCCCCATGGCGTTCGACCCGCCGCCCACGCACGCCAGTGCGGCGTCCGGGGTTTCGCGACCTTCCGCCTCCAGAAGCTGGCGCCGTGTCTCGTCTCCTATGACACGTTGGAAGTCGCGCACCATCATGGGATACGGGTGCGGGCCGACGACTGAACCGATAATGTAGAACGTGTCGGAGACGTTCGTAACCCAGTCGCGAATGGCCTCGTTCGTTGCGTCCTTCAGCGTCTTGCTTCCGCTGGAAACCGCTCGGACCTCAGCGCCGAGGAGTTTCATCCTCAATACATTCAGGTGCTGACGCTCTACATCTTCGTCCCCCATATATACGATGCACTGCATACCGAACTTCGCACATACGGTGGCGGTGGCGACGCCGTGTTGGCCCGCGCCCGTCTCCGCGATGATGCGTGTCTTGCCCATCCGGCGAGCAAGAAGAATCTGTCCGATCGTATTGTTGATCTTGTGCGCCCCCGTGTGACACAGGTCCTCGCGCTTCAGGTAGATTTTCGGTCCCCCGAGCTCGTCGGTCAGTCGATTGCAATACGTAAGGGCGGTCGGTCGACCTACGTACGTTTCCAGGAGTTCGTGATAGGTTTCCTGGAAGGACTCGTCGTCACGCGCCTCTTCATAGGCTTCACGGAGGCGCGTAACCGCCGGAATGAGTATCTCGGGGACGAACACGCCTCCGTACACGCCGAAGTGGCCTCGCTCGTCGGGGATGGGGTGGGCTTGCGGCATGGATCAGCTGTTGGTTCGAGACGTGGAGGAAAGGGTGTCGAATGCACGCATGAAGGTGTCTATCTTCGTAAAGTCCTTGATCCCGGGTTCGACCTCGAGCGAACTCGATACGTCCACGCCGAAGGGATCCAGCAGACGGACGCCCTGCTGCACGTTGTCGGCACCAACGCCCCCCGCCAGAAACAGGTCATAGTCCGCCGACAGCCCCCGGGCGACCTCCCAGTCGAATGCCTCGCCCGTACCGCCGCGGAGCGCCGCCGAGTGGGTATCCAGCAAAAAGTGATCTACGACGTTCTCATACGCGCGGAGCTGTCTCCGCAACGCGTCCGTCGTCGTGTCGGGAGCGACGCGGATCGCCTTGATGACGGGACGGTCGATCCGGGCCACCTCGAACACGGGCTCGTCTCCGTGCAGCTGAACCAGCGTGAAGCCCGCTTCGTCGGCGATGCGATTGACGTCCGCTGCCGTTTCGTCGACGAAGACGCCCACCGGATCCGGTCCGTAGATCCAGTCGACGATCTCACGTACGCGGGCCGGTTCGATGTACCGCGGGCTTTCCCGGTACTGTATGAATCCAAGATAATCGGCCCCGGCCGCGGCGGCATACCGGGCGTCTTCAAGTCGCGTGATGCCGCATATCTTAAGCCGTATCGTCATACTTCAGGTGTCCGTTCGACGTCTCGTCGCAAAGATGCAAGCGCTTGGCCGGGATCGTCTTCCCGCATGAAGGTCTCGCCGATCAGTACGGCGTCGACGCCATGATCGTGGAGGTGCCTCAGCTGCCGGGCCGATCGGAGGCCGCTTTCTGAAACGCGCAGTATCGATTCCGGAACGTGAGCGAAGACAGTCAGGGAATGATTGATGTCTACCTCGAACGTGCGCAGGTCGCGGTTGTTAACGCCGAGAATCGAAACGTCGTCGAAATCGATCCGGTCGAGCTCCTGGAGGTCGTACACCTCGACGAGGGCGGAGAGCCCGAGCGATCCGGCCGCTTGAAGCAGATCCGCCAGCCTGCCGCGGTCGAGTACGGCGGCAATCAAGAGTACGGCGTCGGCGCCGTACGCCCTGGCCTCCACAAGTTGATACGGGTCGACGATGAAATCCTTTCGGAGAAGAGGGATCGACACCTGCTCGCGCACGGCGGCGAGCGTTTCGATGGACCCCTGAAAATAATCGGGCTCCGTAAGAACCGATATAGCGGCCGCCCCCCCCCGGACGTACTGTCGTGCAATCTCAACAGGGTGAAACTCATGCCGAATGACGCCCTTCGACGGCGATGCCTTCTTGATTTCACTGATCACGGCGAGCTGCTCGCCGCGAAGCACCGCCTCGAGCGGCAGCGGAACGCGATCGAAAAGCGGGAGGGTCTCCAGGTGCGAGATGGATCGAACGTTCTTACGCTCGGCGACCAGCTCCTTCGTGTCCTGAACGATGCGATCGAGAATCGTCATGACGCGGGCGCGTTATTGGATGCCTCGACCAGCTTCTTCAAGACATCGCGGGCACGACCGGAGTCGATGCTTTCCTCGGCGGCGGCCCGGCACGCTTCCATGCCTGAATAACGGCCGCTCGTGTGAATGGCACAGGCCGCGTTCATGACCGTGACGTCCCGGGCCGGGCCGGGCTCTCCCACGAGAATAGACGTCAGAATCTGTGCATTCTCCGTGGCGTTGCCGCCGCGAAGTGCCTTCCGCGGGAAACGGCCGAATCCGAAGTCTTCCGGACTGATACGGCGTTTCTTGGTCACGTCGCGATCGGCGACATCGTCGTCCTCACCCGAGAAGGTTAGCCACGTTTCACCATTGTCGCCCGAGGCAAACTCGAAGACGATCGTTTCGTCCGACAGGGACACCTCGTCCATCCCGTCGGCGGAGTGTACGGCCATTACGTGCCGCGCGTCGAGCTGTTCGAGGATGGACGTGATCGTCTGCGCCGTTTGCGCGTCGAAGGCCCCGACGAGCTGCCGGCGGACGCCGGCTGGATTGCAGAGGGGGCCTAGAATGTTGAAGAAGGTGCGGATGCCCAGTTTCCTGCGGACGGGCATGACGTGCCGCATGGCCGGATGAAAGAAGGGGGCGTACATGAAGGCGATGCCCGCTTTCTCGAAGCAGTATTCCACGCCGGGCTTTTTCAATTCTACCTGCACGCCGAGGGCCTCCAGTACGTCGGCGGATCCGCAGTTCGAGGAAACCGATCGATTTCCATGCTTGGCGACGGTAATCCCCGTCCCCGCGCAGACGAGCGAGGCGGCCGTCGAGATGTTGAACGTCCCACTCGCGTCACCGCCAGTGCCGCAGAGGTCGACCGCGTCCGGGTCGCCTGCGTCGACGGAAACAGCATAGTCTCGCATGACGCGCGTAAATCCGACCAGTTCGTCGACGGTCTCGCCCCGCGCTCGGAGTCCGACCAGAAATGCCGCGACGAGGGCAGGATCGGATACCCCCTTCATCAGCACGTGCATGGCAGACTCGGCCTCTTCGACGCCGAGAGTGCCGCCGTCCGCTATCGTCGAAAGAAATTCGTTCATAGTCAGGTCGCGTGGTCGTAGTAATTCACGTTGTGCCTGTGCGGAGGATCAATGCGTATGCGCGGACGGTGCCAGAACACGCTCCAACCAGTTGTCGATGATGCGCGGCCCGACACTGGTCAGGACGCTCTCCGGATGAAATTGTATGCCTTCAACGGGATGCTTCCGGTGGCGTAGGCCCATGATGACGCCGTCCTCGGTGTGCGCGGAAATCTCCAGCTCGTCGGGCAGACCGCTAGGGTCTACGACCAGGGAATGATACCGGGTCGCCGTGAACGGACTTTTGATGCCGCTGAAGACGGTTCGGCCGTCGTGCTTGATTCGGCTGGTCTTACCGTGCATGAGCGTGGGGGCATACGTAACCCGCCCGCCGTATACCTCTCCGATGGCCTGATGTCCGAGGCACACGCCGAGAATGGGCGTCGTAGCTCCGAGATGCCGGATCAGAGATTCCGAGATCCCGGCATCGACTGGACGGCCCGGCCCCGGAGAAATCAGGAGTCCCTCGGGAGCGAGGTCCATCACGTCTTCCGTGGTCATGGCGTCGTTTCGAACGACCCTTAAATCGTCCGTGTGCGTTCCCACCAGGTGAACGAGGTTGTACGTGAACGAGTCGTAATTATCGATGATGAGAATCATGGCGCCTCACCGTATGTCGTTATAAGCCCGACGTGGTCGCGCACCTTCGCCATACATCCGGCCGCTCGCCGTCTGGCCGATCGCGCACCGTCGCGGAGCACGTCCCGCACGAAATCGGGACGGCCGGCCAGTTCCTTTCTACGCTCGCGCGCCTCGCCGAAATAGTCGTCGATCAACCCGATCAGCTCCTTCTTGGCGTGGCCGTAACCGTATCCGCCCTGGAGATATGACGCTTCGATGCGGTCCCGCGTCTCGTCGTCGGCAAACAGCTTGATGAGTGCGAACACGTTGTCCCGGTCAGGGTCCTTCGGTTCGTCCAGCGGCGTGGAATCGGTCACGATGCTCATGACCTTCTTTTTCAACGTCTTACCTTCGTCGAAAATAGCGATCGTGTTGCCGTAGCTCTTGGACATCTTACGCCCGTCGATACCGGGAACGACGGCGACGTCGTCCAGAATATGCGGTTCCGGCACGGGAAACAGGGGTTCGTCATCGTCACAATATATTCGATTGAAGCGCTCGGCGATATCGCGCGTCATCTCGATATGCTGCTTCTGATCCGCGCCCACGGGAACGAGAGACCCCCCATAAATGAGAATGTCCGCCGCCTGAAGGACCGGGTAATTAAAGAGTCCGGCATTGGGCACGAGTCCCTGAGCGACCTTGTCCTTATACGCCACCCCCTTCTCGAGCTGAGAGACCGTCGTGAGGTTGTAGAATATCCAGGCGAGCTCCGTAACTTCCGGCACGTCGCTCTGAACGAACAAATGGGCCTGGTTCGGATCGAATCCCAGTGCGAGGTAGTCGAGCGCGACGTCCAACGTGTAGCGCCTGAGCTCGTCCGCGTCCTGCATCGTCGTCAATGCATGATAGTTAACGATGAAGTAGAAGGCCTCGTGCTGCCTGTGCAGCTGAATATGCTGTCGGAGAGCGCCAAAATAGTTCCCCAGGTGGAGGGTGCCCGACGGCTGGATTCCAGAAACGACGACGGGTGAACGGGCCACCTCGTCGCTCGGTTGTGTGCGCCCGGGTCGGGTCCGTACGTCATTCATGGGTTGGGGATGTCGTGGTGGTTGGAAGGGGGCGGCGCAAGCGGACGAACAGGCAGGGTAGGTAGCGGCTACTGGGCATTTCTCGCGGCGCGACGGACGTAGTCGAGTCGTTCGCGGCTGTTATTACGTACGACGCCCAGAATGGCACGCGTGCGAATCTGGTGCTCCTCTTCCAGCTCCTCATCGAGTGCTGCCGCGAGGGCGGACTCGAGGCGCTCCAGCTCGCCTAAGATGGACGCATCGTTCGAGCCGAGGTCGACGTCACCCGGCTCGAGATCCGTGCCGTTGTAGGCTACGCCGCCGGCGCTCAGCACCGTCTCACTTAATTTGCCGACGTCGCCCCTTGCCGTCTTTTGTAAGACCTCGAGCCGGTCGGCCGTCTCGGCGTCCGACAGATTCCGGATGGCATATTCATAGGCCCGATTGAGCTCGTAGTGCGTTCGGAGCAGCGGATTGATGCGCTCAACCGTTTCCTGCCGGGAGAGTGTCTTGCCGGCCCAGCCCTTGTTGAGAAAGAGTTCCTTGAGTCCCATGCTTACCTTGCTCGTTCCGTGATAGAATTCCTTTCACCGTATCGCCCGTTCGGGATGAGGTCCCCCGTTCCTTAAAGCAGGCCCTCGGCGGCCATCAAGATCGCTTCCTTCAAAGCGCGAGCCTTGTTAACCGTTTCCTCGTATTCACGCTCCGGGTCGCTGTCGGCCACGATGCCGGCGCCGGCCTGGACGTAGATGCGGTGGTCGTGAACGACCATCGTTCGAATGGCGATGCACGTATCCATGTTGCCCGAATAGTCGACGTGACCCACCGCGCCGGCATACGCGCCGCGTTTCGTCGGCTCCAGTTCGTCTATGATTTCCATCGCTCGTACCTTCGGTGCACCGCTGACCGTTCCCGCAGGGAAACAGGCGCCCAGAACCTTCATGACGCCTTCATCGCGCTCCAGGCGTCCCGAGACGGAGGATACGATGTGCATGACGTGGGAATAACGCTCCACGTAGGCATACCGATCGACGTGGACGGATCCGTATCGACACACGCGACCGAGGTCATTGCGACCGAGGTCGACAAGCATCAGGTGCTCCGCACGTTCCTTGGGATCGGCAAGAAGCTCAGCCTCGAGACGAGCATCCTCATCCTCCGTCGATCCACGAGCACGCGTGCCGGCGATGGGGAGCACTTCCGCCGTCCCTTCTTCGACGCGAACCAGGACTTCCGGTGAGGAGCCGATCAGCGCGAAGCCGTCGAAGTCGAGGTAAAAGAGATAGGGGGACGGATTGACCTGCCTGAGAGCTCGATAGAGATTGATTCGATCGCCGCGGAAAGGCATTGAAAAACGCTGCGAGAGCACGGCTTGAAAGATATCGCCCTCGTAGATATATCGTTTGATGCGCTCGACGGCTGCTTCGAAGTCGTCACGTTTGAAGTTAGAATCCATTTCCTCGTCCAGGATACGAACGGGATCCGGGCTCTGGATCGTAGTGTCGGAAAGTTCGCCTTCGAGCGCGTCGATACGCTCGGAGGCTCGGTGATACGCGTCAGCCGGATCCGCATCCGTGTCGACGAAAGCGCCCGACATCAGCACGAGCTGATGTTTAACGTGGTCGAAGGCCGCGAAGGTGTCGTAAAAGCACCACGTGGCATCCGGTAACTTCAGGTCGTCCTCCGGTACGTCGGGCAGATGTTCGATAAGGCGAACGGCGTCGTAGCCGAGGTACCCGACGGCACCGCTCGTGAATCGCGGCACCCCGCTGACTTTAATCTCCGTATACCGGTCGAGCTCCCGCTGCACGGCTTCGAAAATGTCCCCATCCACCGCTTCCTCCGAGCCGCCTGCGTCCTCCGCCGTGACGTGTCCGCCGTATGCCCGCAAAATGCGGAACGGGTTCTTTCCGAGGAACGAATAGCGGGCCAGCTTCTCGCCTCCTTCGACGCTTTCGAGGAGGAAACTGTACCGGCTCCTCCGGCGCAGCGTTAGGAAGGCCGAAACGGGCGTAAGAAGATCCGCGCTGAGACGCCGAAACACCGGCACGACGACGTTCCCGGCACCGCGCTTGCGGTGCGCTTCTACCAGCTGTTCGAATTCATCAAGATGCATCTGTATGCGTCGTATGAGATTCTGCGCGCTTCGCGGTCGTCCCACAAAACACACCGGGATGAAATAAAAAAACCCACTGCTCGCTTGAACAGTGGGGGGCCGCGGCTGTCGCCGTCAATTCGGTACGATCATCGACAACTTACGTGCACGTATTGCCCCACTGTCCGGTAGACTGTCCGGTAGGATGCCACCACCACCGGTTGGAACGGGCGCTATGCAGGTCGTTGACGATCATCGACGAGAAGGTACGCGTGGGGAGCGCGAATTGCAACAGGTACGCTGCGTGGGTGGCCGCATCAGGCCTCGTCTCTCCTGCCCCGGCGGCGGATTCTCAGAACGTTCATCACAACGGACGTGACGGGAAGACCGGGTTACAAACCCGACTACCGGCGCGTTTCGCCGCCGGCCGATCCGCCCGTCCGGCCGCCCGGCCCCGGCATCGGTCCGAACTGCGGCGAGTCCATCTGTGCCACACCGACCATGCCGTAGGCCAGCTCGATCTGACCGTGATCGCGAAACGCGTTCAGAATGCTCATGGTCAGCGCATGCTCGGTTCCGCGCCGCTTGCGCGCTTCGGCCAGATAGCGCAGGGTCAGCTGCACGCCGTTCGACGTAACCCGCACATACACGAACGGAGTCAGGATGCTGTAGTGAACGAGATACTCTCGAGACATCTGCTGAATCTCTCGCTTCACCTGTTGCTCGACGATTTCGGCCGTTTCGGAGGCGAGGTCGAGCATGATCTCGCGCGCCGCATTCCAGTCAGATCGAAACGTGATGGTAAACGGGATCTCGTTCCACAAGAATCTGAATCCATGCGTGTAGTTGTAGATCCCGTACTGGTACAGCCAGCCGTTGGGGAAGTGTACGATGCGGCCTGTACTCTGATCGGCGTTTACCCACCCTCCCGTCTCCATCAGCGTGCTGTGCAGCAGCCGAATATCGATAACGTCGCCCTGAATGCCGTTGATCTCGATGCGGTCGCCCTGTTCGAAGGGGGAGTGGATGACAATATTTATCCACGCCACGAAGGAGAGCACGACCTCGCGTAGCGCGATGGCCAGACCCGCACCGATCAGCGTGAGGATGGTGGCCAAACCGGGTCCGTCCCCGGACGACCAGACAAAGACGATGGCCACGACGGCAGCGAAGCCGACCAGGCGGGCCGTTAGTTTCGAGGCGCGGTAGCGACGGTCGGGATCGTCGATGTACCGGGGGATGATTCGCTTCAGCATACGTGACAGCACGAAGGCCCCCAGGACGATCAGAGCGGAGACGAGTAATGCCGTCCCCGGACCCTCCGAAAGAAACTGCTGAAATCGTTCGTTCTGAAGCAATCTTTGTGGTGACATGCCGTCCCCCGACGTTGAGAATAGTAAGGTAGGAAAAGCGCGCCAACGCGTCGACCTGACAAAGAGGCGATGGCCAGAGGGGGGCGCAAAGGTCTGGCGTCCGCCTGCATGGACGGCGGAACCGAATCATGCCGCGGGATCATAAGAAGGTCCGAACTTGTTTCGAAATCTCGAGCGTTCTACTCATCCGAATTCCGCATCCCGCATCCCGCACCTTTCTACCGTCGTGACGATAATTCGCCGTGTTTCCGAGCGTTTTAACGCCTACCGGCCGGTGCTCGACCGTGCCGTGTTCGGGCTGGCCGTTCTGGGCCTGCTAACCTCAGCCCACCTGAGCATTCAGCAGCAACGCGGATTCGAACAGGGATGTACGGGCTTCTCCACGTCCTGGTTTGCGGGCTCGTCGTTCGATTGCGGGGCCGTGACGAGCAGTGGTGCCGGCACCCTGCTGGGCATCTCGAATTCGGTATGGGGACTCCTTTTTTATTTCTTCGTCGGTGTGCTGACGGCGACAGCAGCATGGAATGTCAGAGGACGTCGATCGGATTTCAAGACGGCCCGGGGTGTGCTCGTGTCAGCCGGATTCTTGTATTCGATGTATCTTGTTTTCTACCAGTTTTTTGTTCTTGAGGAGCTCTGTGCGCTGTGCCTGTTGTCCGCGGCGATCGTCACCACGCTGCTGGTGCTCCATGTCATTGATTTTGCTACGTCATCGTCCATCCAATCCAGTGCGTCCGGTACCATGAAGTTGAAGCCATCACGTGAGATCGCATTTATGAGTGTCCTTGTCGTGCTTCTGGGCTTGATCATCGGAGCCGATGCAGCCTTCTTCAGCAAGGCGGACGCGGAGGATGTGTTCGCTGGTGATACGGTCGAAGGTGCGACGGCGGCGCCCACGGTGAGTTCATCCGCCTCGCCTGCGCAGCCCTCGTCCCTCCCGGCCGAATGCACCTACGATCTTGAGAAAGGAACGGTTGAGAATTATGAGAGCCTCGTTAATTTCTTCGATCCCACGGTGGGGGATCCCAACGCGCCGGTTACCGTGATCGAGTATTTCGATCCCAACTGCCCGCATTGCAAGACGCTCCATGAGATCATGACGCCCGTCATTCGCTCTCATGCCGATCAAGCACATTTCGTCTTCAAGCCGTTCGTGCTATGGCGCCATTCCATCGCGCAGTCCGAGGCTCTCTATGCGGCAGCGCAGGAAGGCAAGTTCTTCGAGATGTTGGAGGCGCAGTACGAAAACCAGCAGCCTCAGACGGGATTGGGGCCCGATCGGCTCCACACGATTGCTGAAGAGATAGGAATGAACGCCACGACGCTCTCCCAGCGGCTCGAGAGCGGGATCTATCAGAGCACGCTCGCACAGGAAAAGCAGAAAGCGGTCGATATCGGAGTAAACAGTACGCCGACGGTAATCATCAACGGCCGGTTTGTTGCTCCGCGGTCGCGTACGGCGGATTGCCTGAGAAGAATGATCGAGGAAGCCGGCAACGGTTGATTCGACGCACGCGATCGCTTTTTTTCGACTCCTACACACGTCCGATTGCTCTCGTGACGAGGGAGTATCATACAAACTTCCAGTTCGCATGACTGCCGTTTCCAGGCCCGATCACATCGCTGTTTCCGACACGTCCCGGCTCACGATCAACACGCTGCGATTTCTGGCGGCCGACGGGGTTCAGGCGGCTGAGAGCGGCCATCCCGGCATGCCGATGGGAGCCGCGCCAATGGCGTACGTGCTCTGGAGGTACCATCTCAAGCATAATCCAGCCGATCCGGCGTGGTTCGATCGGGATCGGTTCGTCCTCTCGGCCGGACACGGATCGATGCTGCTGTATGGGCTCTTGCATCTCAGCGGATACAACATGCCTATGGAGGAGCTCAAGAATTTCCGTCAGTGGGGGAGCATCACGCCGGGTCATCCAGAAAATATTCTCGCCGACGGTATTGAAACGACGACGGGGCCGCTCGGACAGGGTTTCGCGAATGCGGTCGGCATGGCGATTGCCGAAACGTACCTGGCCGCGCAGTTCAACGAGCCCGGCTTCGATGTCGTCGACCACTATACCTACGGGATCTGCTCCGACGGCGACCTGATGGAGGGCTTGTCGCACGAGGCGGCCTCGTTGGCCGGACATCTCGGTCTGGGCAAGCTCATTTTTCTCTACGACGACAACGAGATTTCCATCGACGGCAGCACGGAGCTCGCGTTCACGGAGGACGTGCCGGCCCGGTTTGAGGCCTACGGATGGCATGTCGGGCGGGTGGACGACGGGAATGACCTCGAGGCGATCGATCGCGCGCTAAAGGAGGCTCGAGCCGACGAGGATCGACCGTCGCTTATCGCCGTCCGCACCCTGATCGGTTACGGCAGCCCCAACAAGGAGGGTACGGCGGACGTTCACGGCGCCCCGTTGGGAGAAGAGGAGCTGGCTCTCGCCAAGAAGCATCTCGATTGGCCGGAGGACGTATCATTCTACGTTCCCGACGGGGTCTACGGACATATGCGGGATGCCCTGCTCGAAAAAGGGCGTACCGCACAGGACGAATGGGAGTCCCGACTGGAAGCCTACCGAAATACGCACCC
This sequence comes from Rhodothermales bacterium, assembly GCA_040904565.1. GTDB lineage: Bacteria > Bacteroidota > Rhodothermia > Rhodothermales > VXPQ01 > JBBDTI01. Next base: position 10,366 of record JBBDTI010000083.1, on the reverse strand, counting down.
GGAGAAATCCGCCCGATTCGACGCGTGGCGACGGGGCGCGCTGGATGGCGGATGGGACGATGCCGTGCCGAAGTTCGATGTGGGAAGCAGTATGGCAACGCGTGCCGCCGGTGGAAAGGTGCTGAATGCAATTGCTCCTTTCGTGCCCAATCTCATCGGTGGGTCGGCCGATCTAACGCCTTCGAATAAGACGGACATCAAGGGTCGAGGGGACTTCCAGAAGAACTCACCGTCGGGCGGTTACATCCGCTTCGGCGTCCGCGAACATGCGATGGCAGCGGCGTGCAACGGCATCGCCCTGCATGGTGGTCTGAGGCCGTACTGCGGCACGTTCCTGATCTTTAGCGACTACATGCGCCCGTCTGTGCGCCTGAGCGCGTTGATGCGGCTTCCAGTCGTGTACGTCTTCACGCACGACTCGATTGGGCTGGGGGAAGACGGGCCGACCCATCAGCCCATAGAACAGCTGATGTCTCTTCGTGCCATCCCTCACCTCACGACTATTCGTCCGGCGGATGCCGCCGAGACGGCGGAGGCATGGAAGCTCGCCGTCGAGCGGACCGACGGGCCGATCGCTATGGCGTTGACTCGTCAGGGTGTTCCTACCCTTGAGGGGACGGGCGTCGGTCTGCGGCGTGGTGCGTACGTCGTTCGCGAGTGCGCCGGTACCCCCGAGATCATTCTCATCGGCACGGGCAGCGAGGTTCAGCACGTAGCGGCCGTCGCGGAGCGGTTGCAGGCGGACGGTGTTCGGGCGCGTGCCGTAAGCATGCCGTCGTGGGAGCTCTTCGACGAACAATCCGAAGCGTATCGGGAAGAGGTCCTTCCCCGAAGCGTCACGCGGCGGCTTGCGGTCGAAGCCGGCGTGGCGAAGGGATGGGAGCGGTACGTTGGACTGGACGGCGTCGTAGTCGGGCTGGATCGCTTCGGTGCCTCCGCCCCCGTCGAGGTCGTGATGGAGAAGTTCGGATTCACGGTCGAGAACGTGATCGAGCGTGCCCGCCAGCTTCTGGCGGAGTGACGGCATCGCGCTACCGATGTCGATAAGGAGCAATATCGATGCAGAGGTAGTGAAACCCGTCGGATCCCCATCAGTGCGGCCTACCAACCGCTGAATGAGATCGTGTCTCGATTACACGAGGCATACTGATTGCCGCCGTTCTGAACGAAAGATGTCGACTGGCTTCATGCCGCTGGATTCTGTATTCGCCGCGCCGATCGGTGCGCTTCTTATCGCCCTGCTCCGCGTCGCTGACGTGTCGATGGCCATGATGCGAATGATCCTCGCCGTCCGGGGTCATCGTCTCGTTGCGTCGCTGCTCGGGTTCGTGGAAGTGCTGATCTGGCTGGTTGCCGTGGGTATGGCGATCGAGCACCTAAACTCCATTCTCCACGTGCTCGGATACGCAGGCGGATTCGCCGTCGGCACGTACGTTGGTATCTGGCTCGAAGAGTACGTGGCTCTCGGCACGAGCGTCGTTCACGCCGTCGTGCGGCGTAGTGCGCCGGATTCGAACCAGGAGCAGGGAAGCGTCGCCGCCGCCAGGCAGCTTCGCGACGGCGGATTCGCCGTGACGGAGCTGGAGGGCCGGGGACGTGAGAGCAGCGTAGACATTCTCAACGTCGTCGTGCCGCGTCGCCGCGTGTCTCAGGTGATCGATATCATTCGGCGGTCGGACCCCAGTGCGTTCGTGAGTATCGAAGAGGTAAGATCGGTGCAGGGCGGTCACAGCCTTCCCGCCGTACGGAAACTTCCTTTTCTCTCGAGTCTATCGCTGCGCAGGTCGCAGTGGAATCGCCTGTCCGGTCTGGGGCAGCCTGAGCCGGAGAGTTCGTTCCGTCTACGCCGGACGGAATCGCAAAAAGATGTCGAAGACGACGCTAATCCGTGAGTGTGATCGACTCGGTTCCAGATGCAGGTGAACGATCGCGGCATGTCGCCGGCGTGCGTACTGACGTTCCGCTCTCAGCACGCACAGTGTGGGCCCGTTGCAGGCGTGCATAAAGGCGGCCCGTCGCCAGCGCGTACCTCCCCAGCGCGCACGTAGTTAGGGTGTTTGTAGAATCTAAGGCCATAGAAGCTCCCAATATGCGCGTCGCATCTCTGCTGCCCGCCGCCACCGAGTGGCTCGCCGCTTTCGGGGGGACGGATGATCTTGTCGCGCGGTCGCATGCCTGCGACTATCCCCCTGAAGTCAACGCCCTTCCCGTCGTCACGAGCGCGGCGGTGATAACCGATGACGCTCGGATGGTGGACGAGGAGGTGCGCGAGGCGGTCCGCGAGGGACTTTCGCCGTTCGACGTCGATCTGGATCGCCTGGTAGATCTCGCTCCGGACGTGGTCCTGACCCAGACGCAGTGCCGCGTGTGTGCCGTATCGGAGGAGCAGCTGTCTCAGGCCGTCGCCCGTGCGCTGGGCCCCGAGGTGGAGATTTTTTCGCTGCATGCGTATAGGTTCGGCGAAGTACTCAAGAGCGCGCTTGCGCTCGGTCGTGTCGTGGGGCGCTCGAGCGCCGCAATGCAGGTGGTCGCCGAGGGGGAGAGGCGGCTTCGCCGGCTGCGTGACCGGCTCGGCCTTCAGCGAACGACGTCGTTGGCGGAGGCGCCGACGGTAGCCGTCATCGAGTGGTTGGAGCCGGCCATGACGGCCGGCCACTGGACGCCCGATCTGGTTGAGTTGGCCGGTGCTCGGTCCGTCTGCGCACGTCCCGGGGAGCGTTCCGTGCAACTCAACTGGGAGGAGATGGTCCAGGAAGACCCCTACGTTCTGGTATTGAGCCCTTGCGGTGTGGGCCAGGAGGCGGCAATGGATGATCTTCATTATCTGACGGAACGCCCGCAATGGGGCCGGCTCCGGGCCGTACGCGACGGGCGCGTGTTTCTCGTCGATGGGAATGCATTTTTCAATCGGCCCGGTCCAAGGCTTTATCGTTCCATCGAGCTGCTTGCCGCCGCGGTGCACGGCGATCGGGCGGAAATCGGCGTGGCATCTGATGAGATGGTGCGGCTGGACTAAAAGGTGGTTGATATCTGGAGGACGACGTGCCGGTATGGGGCGAGGAGCGCCGGGCGTTCTAGATAGTAATAATCGAGTGCATTCTTGACGTGCAGGGCAGCTCGCACGCCACGCCACTTGCTCGCGGCTCGGAGATCCAGCACCCGGGTCGGCCCGATCATCTCGGCGTCGCGAACGAAACGCGCGAAGTCCGAATCCACTCTTTCGGGCCGGGCCGTCCATCGAAGGTCGGCACCGAGCTCGACGGGGCCGAGACGCGTGGAGGCGGTCGCCTTCACGGCGTGTCGTGATCGAAAGAAGAGAGGTTGGTCGAGCGACAGGTCGCGTGCATCGAGTAACGTATAGCCGATCCCAAGCTCCGTTCGTTCGGATGGCGTCGAGAGTGCCGCGGTCAACTCTGCACCTCGAATTCGTGCTCTCGTCAGATTGACGAACTGAAAGGCGCGCCTGGATGCAAGGAACGTCGGTTCGATAAGGCGCCGGTAGTCGCTCCAGAATGCAGCCGCATCCAGTCGGTATTGGAATCGCGTGCGCGGAGCGCGGCCTGCACCGTGCACGCCGACCTCGTAGCTCCTGCTCGTTTCGGGCAACAGGTCGACGTTCGAGACGACCGGGAGGTAGTCGCTGTTTTCTACGAAACGCTCGGCTACGCTCGGTACGCGGAAGCCTTCTCCGTAAGCGAGCCGCATCGACCACTCGAACGCGAGCGGCACGGAAACGCTCAGGCGCGGGCTGACCTTCCGTTCTACATGGCCGGCTCGAATGCGGTACGTATCGAACCGTACTCCGGTTGTCAGGCGGGTGCTTCCGCCGACGGTTTCTTCCCATTGCCCGAAGACGGCAGCCTCGGGTTGACTGAGCCGGTCGTCGGTGTCGAAAAAGCCTGACCGCGTAGCATTGGCGTCAGCAGAAAGACCTGCGATAAACCGCCGCCGCGAAGCGGGTTCGTAGTCGAGCTGCACCTCACCGCCATACCGGAAGCCTATCGTTCCTTCCGCCAGGGGCTTGGGCTGAAGCTCTTCATCGAGCGCCTGCACCAGAACCCCGATAAAACGCGCGCGGACGCCCAGCAGTAGGTCCGATGTCAAAACATCCGAATACGATGGCTGAAAGGTCATCTCGTTGATGAGATTATCGTCGGAGCCGGTACCGACCGTCGCACGCCCCACCTCGATGCTTCCGGGATTCAGTGCATCTCGCGCCCCGTTCCAGAAGAGGAAGCTGTCCGATTTCCTGCGATTCGCGCCCAGAAGGACGTCAAGGCGGGCGTCGGATGCCCGACGCCACGTCAGCTTAGAAAAGGCCTGGACGCTGCGTCGGCGATTCATGTTGAGGTGTCCGGCATCGTAGCGGTAGGTGACGTTCGTCCACATCCCGACCCGTTCACCGAGCGGCCGACCGTGACCGACGGTGAGTCCGCCGAGCGGACGCGGCGCGGCGGCGCCGTCCCACTGGCGGCGCCACACCGCATAGCGGGGTGGGTCGTAGGCGCCTCCATAGATCTCGACGAAGGTCTGCGGCTCGTCGGGATATGTCTTGGTAATGACGTGGATGATGCCGCCGAGGGCACCGCCGCCGTAGAGCGCGGAGGCGGGTCCCTTGAGTACCTCGATTCGCTGGATCTGGTGGATGGGCACCGCGTCGAATGGAACGCCTTCGGTATCCGGGCGGAGCATAGGCATTCCGTCGACGAGCAGTAGAACGCGGCTTCCGGTGTTATAGGAGAATCCCGACGATCCTCGAATGTTGATCTGGTTTCCCGCCACCTGGACGCCGGAGACGTGGCGGAGCGCGTCGTCAAGCGCGAGGGTATTTCGCATGGTAATCTCGCGGGCGGTGAGCGTCGATACGCTCGCCGCCACGCCATCGGTCGTCTGGGCACGTCTGGCGGCGGTGACGATGACCTCGTCCGACTCGACCGTGACGTCCGCGATTGTGACATCCAGCCGCATGCTGTCACCGACCGAGATCTCGACGTCGCGCCGGACGGTCGCATACCCGACGGCGGAGACGCGCACCCAATGCATGCCGGCGGGGATACCCGGAATGAGGTACGATCCGTCGGTCGATGCCGCGTCACCAAGCGCCGTTCCTTGCACGACAACGTGGGCGCCGGGAACGGCCGATCCTTCGGCGTCTGAAATGTGCCCGAAGAGCGTACCATGCTGGGCGGAAGCGGCCGATGGTCCCAGCAGAACGACGAGGCACGCGGCGCCGAGCAAGCGATATGTGATGCGTCCGAACATTAGGGCACGTCAGGAGGGAAGTCGGGGGGATGCACGAAATCGACCTCGACCGTAACGAACGTCGTTTCACGTGCCGTGACCACGAACATGCCGCCGTCATCCTCAACGAGTCCGACCGGCCGCCAGTCGAACGGGTCACCGCCGAATTTCTGTGCTACGCCGGCATAGGGATACGGGCCCGTCGGAACGTCGCTAAGGACGACCCGCTCGCCGGCCACCCGAAATGCGAGACGATCGCTGAACACGATCCGGTTGAGCTGTAAAAAATCCGACGTGTCCCGCGGCACGAATCGCATCGCGATGAAGAGCAATTCGCGCAGTTCGCTTTCCGGCGGCCACGCATCCGGGTGGCCGACGTACTGAATGTCCGCCACAATCGTCCCCGTCGTCGGTTCGTTCGGCGGCTCGAATCCGTGATCGCAGGCGGCAACCGCCACGGCTGCCACGAGAAGGAATGCGGCGAACCATTTCGAGAACTGTCGGGGAACGTGCGGCAAGAACGGTGCGCGGTTAGAATCGCGATAAACGAACGGCAATGTGTCCAAGCTACTGCGCGGCGACCGTGATTCACAACACGTGGAAACGCAGCGCCCGTTGAGGCGTTTGGAAACCGCTCGGCTCGGCTCGAGATTACACGATCCAATGCGGCGCCGGCGTGACCCCACGCCGGAGCAGTTGAACGTGAGGATCTCCTTGAGAGGTTCACGTTGAGGATCTTCACGGGTTGCCGGTCGTCCATTGATCGACGCTGAAGATGCGGCACCGGTTCTCCGACGCGACAACGGAGCCGTGGCGCGGCACTTGCGGGCACCACTTATCTAGCATATCTCTCGATAGTATAGACTACATGAAGCTCTCGGATTTCAAGTACGAATACCCGAAGAACCTCATTGCGACGTACCCAGCCGAACCGCGGGATTCCGCGCGTCTCATGGTGCTCGACCGCAAGGACAAATCCATCCAGCACCGAACGGTGGCTGACCTTCCGGAGTATTTTTCGGAAGGTGACGTCATGGTCGTGAACGACACCAAGGTTTTCCCGGCGCGGCTATACGGAAACAAGGAGAAGACGGGCGCGAAGATCGAGGTTTTCCTGCTCCGCGAGCTCAATCCGGAGAGCAGGCTGTGGGATGTGATCGTCGACCCGGCTCGCAAGATCCGTATCGGAAACAAGCTGTACTTCGAGAACGGTTTGATCGCTGAGGTCATCGACAACACGACCTCACGTGGGCGGACGATTCGCTTCGTCTTTGAAGGCACGAACGAACAACTATACGGTAAGATCGACGAGATCGGGGAGACCCCGTTGCCACCGTACATCAAGCGAGACGTAGAGCTGGAGGATCGGGAGCGGTATCAGACGATCTTCGCGGAGAAACGCGGCGCGGTTGCGGCGCCGACGGCCGGACTCCATTTTACGCCGGAGCTGATCGATGCAATCCGCGACAGGGGCGTCGAACTGCTTCCGATTACGCTGCACGTCGGGTTGGGTACGTTTCGCCCGGTTGAGGTGGAAGATCTCACGAAGCATCGGATGGACTCCGAAAATTTTATTATTCCGGAGGCGACGGCCTCCGCGATCAATCGCGCGCTCAAGTCCGAGGAGAACACGGTAACGGCCATAGGGACGACCGTCGTTCGGGCCATCGAGTCGAGCCTTTCGGCGGATTATATTTCGAAATCCGACAGGGGATGGACGGATAAATTCATTTATCCGCCCTACGAGTTCCGTATTACGGAGCGCCTGTTTACGAATTTCCACATGCCTAAGAGCACGCTGCTTATGCTGGCCGCGGCGTTTGCCGGTTACGATTTCGTATTCGAAGCCTACGAGGTGGCCATGGAAGAGAAATACAGGATGTTCTCGTTCGGCGACGCGATGCTTATCCTCTAGCGATACCACTCTCGTCACGTCCGGCCTTGGAATCCGATCTGGTGGAGCACGCATCACCGAGAGCGACGGTGCTCGTCCCGGCCGCCGGCCGTGGCAGCCGCATGGGCGGTACGCGCAAGCAGTATCGGATGCTGGGTGGTGCGTCGCTGCTCGTTCGGACGCTGCAGGTGCTGCAGGCGTCCCCGGCCATCGATCATATCGTCGTGGCTGCGCCCGAATCGGACGTGGATGGCCTGACCGAGCGCCTCGGCGCACAGGATATCCACAAACTCCACGCTCTGGTTCGGGGCGGGGCGAGCCGTCAGGCATCCGTCGCGGCGGCGCTGGCGGCGGTTCCGGACGGGACGGATATCGTGGTGGTGCATGATGCCGTGCGCCCATTCGTGCCGCCGTCGTGCATCGAACGCGTCGTCGATACGGCGCGGCGGGGTGGGGCCGCGTCGCTCGCAGTCCCGGCAACGGACACCTTGCGCCGCGGCCGGGACGATGTCTTCGGGGAGACGGTGGATCGATCCGGCCTCTATCGTATGCAGACGCCGCAGGCATTTCGTGCGGCGTGGTTCCGGGAAGCCCACCGCGCGGCGCGGGCCGAAGGGTATATCGGAACGGACGACGTCGCGCTCCTTCAGCGAATGGGCCGTGAGGTCACCATCGTCGCTGGCAGCCCGATGAATATCAAGATCACCACGCTCGATGACTGGCTGCTGGCCGAGGCGCTGTGGGCGATGCGGGAAACCAACCGTGCGGAGGACTCATGAGGATCGGATTTGGATTCGACGTACACCGACTCGTCGACGGGAGGCCGCTCATTATCGGTGGTGTGGAAATACCTGGCGAACGGGGACTTCTGGGCCACTCGGATGCCGACGTGCTGCTGCATGCCGTCGCTGATGCCGTGCTGGGTGCCGCTGCTCTCGGCGACATCGGGCGCCATTTCCCGGATACGGATCCGCGCTGGGAGGACGCTGACAGCGCAGACCTGCTCCGCGGCGTGGCACGCCTGCTCGACGATGCCGGGTATCGCGTGCAGAATGTGGATGCTACGGTCGTCCTCGAACGGCCGAGGCTGAAGCCGTACATCGATCGAATGCAGCACGTCATCGCGGAGGCGCTGTCGATCCGGCCGGGGTTCGTCTCCGTGAAGGCGACGACGAACGAGCAGCTTGATGCCATAGGTCGATTGGACGGCGCGGCCGCGCACGCCGTATGCCTGATTGAGGAGACGGGGGTGCCGAATGGATGAGGTGGTGCAGGACGTCGTCCAGTGGATCGAGATTCTCCCACCGACCTGGACGTATATCGCCTTGTTTGTAATTGCCTACGGCGAAAACGTCGTCCCGCCCATTCCGGGCGATATCGTGATTGTATTCGGTGGATACCTCGCCGGGATAGGTGAGCTGAACTTCTTTATCGTCGTGCTGCTTTCGACCCTCGGCGGTACGGCAGGATTCATGTCCATGTATGCGCTCGGATACCTGGTCGGTGACTCCCTCAGAGATCCGAGTCGATTTTCCTGGCTATCTACGGAGCGGATCGACAAAGCGGAACGGTGGCTCTCACGCTGGGGATATGGACTCGTCGTCGCCAACCGATTCCTGTCGGGCCTTCGTTCTGTAATCTCCCTTACGGTTGGAATCGCCCGAACGAACGCTCCACTTACCGCGGCATATTGCACGCTGAGTGCGTTCGTGTGGACGACCCTCATCGTCTACGGGGGATATGCCGTCGGTGAAAACTGGCAGCTTGTCGGGCGCTATCTGCGCGATTATGGGCGAGTCGTCTTTGCTGTCCTGGGTCTTATTCTCATCGTGCAGACCGTTCGCTGGTATTTGAAAAGATATGGAAGTAATTCTTCCGGTCGAGAATGAGGAAACTTCATTCGAGATGGAGGATTAGTTGGATTCGCTGTTCGAAAAGCCGGTTGATATGGCACGAGAAGGCAGGTAGATTTAACGTCCTATGCCTTCGCTGCTGCGGCTCAGCAGTGAAGAAGCTGGCGTAGCTCAACTGGTAGAGCAGCTCACTTGTAATGAGCAGGTTGGGGGTTCGAGTCCCTTCGCCAGCTCTTCATTTGAAATTCTTTCTATGTGGGAGCACGCTGGAGTCGTCCCGCATTATTATGCACCCCCATTTTTGGGCAGGTGGCCGAGCGGTCAAAGGCGGCAGACTGTAAATCTGCTCCCTCAGGGTTCGGAGGTTCGAATCCTCCCCTGCCCACTTTTTTGACGGTTGACGGTTAGTGGAGCGTGGAGACATCGCCGGGCTCAGGATAATCTGTCAACCGATGTAGTGCGGAAGTAGCTCAGATGGTAGAGCATCAGCCTTCCAAGCTGAGGGTCGCGGGTTCGAATCCCGTCTTCCGCTCTTCTAGGACGCAGCGCCGCCTTAGCTCAGTGGTAGAGCACTTCCATGGTAAGGAAGGGGTCATCGGTTCAAATCCGATAGGCGGCTCACGCAGCGGGCGTATTCCGGCGGAGCCGGGATGCGCTTTTTGTTGACGGGAGATGCCGGCGGGAATCGGCTTGGAGGTGCCCGTTCCCACAAGGCGGAGCATACGTCAGCCACTCCCAGCGCTCCCTAATCAACATGATATTTGAACTTCCGGGTCGCGAAGACGTGTCGACTGCTGAGCGTTATTCGGTAAACGGCATACGCCAATCAGTCATTGGTTAATCGTGCGTGAAGGACGCGTGGGTGAGGCGATCGGATGTTCACATGCGTATATTCTTATCGATGACGTCTATCGGATGATGGAGGTCCCATGCAGAAGGCCGTGCGTCTGATGGGCGATTCCGGCGATCAAAGGAGCCGCGTTCCCGTATACGCGGGTAGCGTGGTTTATTGGAGCATCGCCTGATGGAACGACACCCACCGGGATGCTGCCGGAGGTTATCCTCACTCGCAGCAGAATCGTTCAGGTGCCGCACGGTTGGTGTGATCGGAAAAATATTACTTGGTTTTGTAGTGTGCGGGTAGGGTTCGGTGGGACGTGAACTTCCGATGGGTAGTCGGCACGGATGGTAATCGCTCGAAGATACAGCGAGGTCGCCGCCTGCACCGCCCCGCTTCATCGCGGCTCGCAGCCTTCCCGGCAGCGGTACGTGTAAATCAGTACGTGTTAATTATTCAGTCCAGCGCAGCAAAGCAGCAGAAAAATGGCTAAGGAGACCTTTCAGCGGAGCAAACCGCACGTCAACATTGGCACGATTG
>JBBDTI010000082.1:0-17027 GCA_040904565.1 Rhodothermales bacterium | reverse complement strand
GGCGAGATGCAGGCGAGATCGGTCGGCGTTCGTGACCGCTCAGGATGCGGCATCGCCGCCGTACGGATATCGGTGCGTCAGGGCGTGCGGATCCGTACCGGCCACGTAATGCAACCAGAGATAGGTGTTGCGAAGCTGCTGACGGAGGGGCCCGACGCGCCTGAAGCGGCGCGCCGACGTGACCACGTACTCGTCGAGGAAGGCGAAGGTGTCCCGTTCGGCGAGCATGCGTACCAGCTCCAGGTCTTCGAACATCGGCAGGTCGGGATATCCGCCGAGATCGTCGAAGACGCGGCTGCGAACGAAGATGCCGCGGTCTCCGAAACAAATTTTCGGTATCGGCAGCCGCGTGCAGAGGCTGTAGAGGCGGAGCAGCGGAGTGGGCGTATCGAAACGGAGCCGGAACGCTCCCCCGTCGAACCGTTCGTCGTTCAGCGTCGTGCGAATCTGCTCGAGGGCTCCGGACTGCAGGACGGTGTCGGCGTGAAGGAAGAGCAGCACGTCTCCCCGGGCCTGCCGGGCTCCGGCATTCATTTGCTTCGCTCGTCCGCGCGAAGCAGAAATAACGGATGCGTACGGACGTGCCAGGCGCACGGTGTCGTCCGTCGAGCCGCCGTCGACGACGATCGCTTCGTGCTTTACCGACTGTGAGGTGACCGAGCGGAGGGTCGCCTGAATGCCGTCTTCCTCGTTGAGAGCCGGGATAATGACGCTGATAAGCTGGCGCACGCCGTGAGACTCAATAATCTGTTGAAATACGGCCCCTTTACCTTCACCAGAACATCTGCTTCATACAGAATACGGAGCCGCCCGCCTTCAAAAATTCGCTCGTATCGACCTCTACCGGCTCGAAGCCGGCGCGGCGAAGGCGATTGACGGTGACGGAGGATCCGGACTGAATGAGTACGTGGTGTTCATCCGGGCAGTGCGCGTTACAGGCGAGCATCCGGCGCGCCTCTTTGTCGGGTGCTTCGATCACGCGGTCGAACGCCGTCCGGATCAGGTCGATCCCCGCATCGTCGAAGGCTCCCGGATAGATGAGGACGGTGCGTTCGTCGAGGGTGCAGAAACAGGTATCCAGGTGATAGAAGTCGTCGTCGACGAGCCGCAGCACGATCACGGGCACGTCCAGCATCTCGGAGATCGCATCGTAGACGGATCGATCGGATCGAATGCCGTAGCCGCCCCAGAGCAATCGGCGTCCGACATGCCAGATTCCGTCGCCCATGCCTTCGAAGTCGCCTTCTACGGCGTCGGGCAGGTGGACGACCGCGTAACCGGCTTTTCTGAAGAAGGCTTCGAAATGGGGGACTTCCCCTCGCCGCTCCACGGCGTGCATGCGGCTCATGACCACGCGGGGGGCATGACTGCCGCGAGCCGGGACGGGAAGGGTCTGATTGGCGCAGAAGACCATGTCGGAGAGACCCTCCACGCCGTCGAGCACGTGGACGGCGAACCCGAGGTCGTCGTAGGCGCGGCGCAGCCGGAGCCACTGGCGCTGCGCCGCCGCCCCATCCACGTCGCCGATATGTCCGACCATGTGGGGGTTGATCACGTACTGCACGTCGAAATACGCCGGCGTCGTCATCAGGACGTTCCCCGGTCTCGGCACACGTGGCTGGTCGGTTGCCGAGAAGGCGAGCTCGCTGCAGGACGAAACGACCATGGGCACGGTGCAAGACTAGCGTTCAGACAGCGCCGCGACGCCGGGGAGCGTCTTGCCTTCCAGGAATTCCAGCATGGCACCGCCCCCCGTCGAGACGTGACTGACGCGGTCTTCGTAGCCGGCCTCCGTGATGGCCGCCACGGAATCTCCGCCGCCGACGACCGTCAGCGCACCGTTGTCCGTTGCGGCTGCCAGTGCCTCGGCGACGGCAAAGGTGCCTTTGGAGAAGTTCTCCATTTCGAAGACGCCCATGGGACCGTTCCAAACGACGGTCCTGGCCGATTCAATGAGCCCGCGATAGGTCTCCAGGGATCCGGCGCCGATGTCGAGTCCCATCTCTCCCTGCGGGATGTCGCCCTCGACCGTTCCGTGCTCGGCGTCATTATCGAACGCCCTGGCTGCGACGTGGTCTGACGGCAGCTTGATCTTGCCCCCGGCCCGCTCGTAGAGCTCTTTCGCCACGTCGAGCTTGTCCTCCTCCACGAGGGAGTCGCCCACACCGTGCCCCAGGGCTTTCAGGAACGTATAGCTCATCGCGCCCCCGATCAGCACCGCATCGACGCGATCGAGCAGGTTCTGGATGATGCCGATCTTGTCCGACACTTTGGCTCCGCCGAGTACGGCGACGTAGGGAGCCTCCGGTGCTTCGAGCAGCTTCGACAGATACTCGATCTCCTTTTCGAGAAGGAGTCCCATCGCGGCCTGCTCGACCTGATGGGCGACGCCCTCTGTTGAGGCATGGGCCCGGTGGGCCGCCCCGAAGGCATCGTTCACGTAGACGTCGGCCAGCGATGCAAGCTCGGCTGCGAATGCGGGATCGTTCTTCTTTTCACCCGGGTGGAACCGGGTATTCTCCAGCAGAATGACGCCGCCGTCCGGCAATTCGGCCACGGCTTCCTGCACGGCCGGGCCGGTGATATTGCTTACGAAACGCACGCGCTCTCCCAGCACGTTCTCAAGGTGTTTCGCTACCGGTGCGAGCGTCAGAGCGGCATCCGGCTCGCCTTTGGGACGGCCCAGGTGGCTCATCAGGATCACTTTGCCGTCGCGTTCGATGATGTGGCGGATGGTCGGGAGGGCGGCGCGTATCCGCGTATCGTCTCCCACTACACCGTCTTGAAGAGGGACGTTAAAATCTACCCGGACGAGCACGCGCTTGCCGCGCACGTCGACGTCGTTAAGCGTCAGCTTGGTCATGGGTTGAATCCAGTTAAATAGAAAGGGCCGGTTCGCTTCGAGAGCATGCGCCAGGTCGGCATACAAAAACGGGAGAACGAATCGGCTTCGCTCTCCCGTCTCCGTCATACAGGTTGCGTCTTATGCAGACTGCTCGACCTCGATGAGCTTCTGCACGAGCTCGGCCGTACGGCAGGAGTAGCCCCACTCGTTGTCGTACCAGCCCACCAGCTTAACGGTCTTACCGTTGGCCATCGTCGAGGGAGCGTCGAGAATGCAGGAGTGCTCGTTGTGGAGTATATCCACCGAAACGAGCGGTTCCTCACTGTACTCGAGCACGCCCTTCATCGCGCCGCCGGCCGCCTTGCGGAACGCGTCATTGACCTGCTCGGCCGTCACGTCTTTCTTGAGCTCCGCCGTTAGATCCGTAATCGAACCGGCGGGCGTCGGAACGCGAAGCGCCATGCCGTCGAGCTTGCCCGCAAGGTGGGGCAGCACGAGTCCGACCGCCTTCGCTGCGCCCGTCGTCGTTGGAATGATCGATACGGCGGCGGCGCGAGCGCGGCGAAGATCCTTGTGCGGACCGTCGACGATCTGCTGATCGGCCGTATAGGCATGAATCGTGGTCATGAACCCGTGGCTTACGCCGAACGCGTCGTCGAGCACCTTGACCATCGGCGCCAGGCAATTGGTCGTGCAACTGGCGTTCGAAACGACTTCCTCGTCGCCCGTCAGCTCGTCGTCGTTGACGCCGATAACGACGGTTGCGTCAATGTCGCCGCTGGCAGGAGCCGAAATGACTACCTTGCGAGCACCGGCTTTCAGATGCTGTGCCGCTTTCTCTCTGGTACGGAAGATGCCGGTGGACTCAACCACGACGTCCACGCCCAGGTCGCCCCAGGGCAGCTTTGACGGGTCTCGTTCGGATAACACCTTGAATGATTCGCCGTTTACGACCAGGTTATCCCCCTCTACGCTGACGTCGCCGGGGAAACGGCCGTGTACGGAATCGTACTTGAGAAGGTGGGCCAGCGTGGCGGCGTCCGTCAGGTCGTTAACGCCGACGATGTCGAAACCGTCCAGATTGCGTTCGAGAATAGAGCGAAAAACGAGGCGCCCGATTCGTCCGAACCCATTGATTCCGAGCTTGATTGCCATGTGACAATCCTCCTTATTTTAGGTGAAGGTCATTGATCGACGCAGCCAGGCGACAGGTTGCTGCAGCCGGAGCACGTCGAAGTTATGTCTTTTCCGATTGCAGAATGAATAAACGGACGGCGACAGTCGGCGATCCAGTAGAACGGCGCCGAATTTGGTGAAAATCGTGTCGAGAAGCGAGCGCGATCATTCCGGAAGCCCTTTTCGAGGAAACGATAAATGGTCCGAGCGTTTAAGCGGATCTCCGTCTTGCAATCGGATTCGCCATCTCCGATCCTAGATATCTTTTGTGCGTCCCGGGGGCTTTGCGCCCTATTGGCGGCGCCGCCGTTTCTTATGACTCCATATCCGAATCCATGTCGACGCTGAATCCCCCCAAGAGTATTTCAAAGAAGCACGAACTGCGTGAGGACAAAGTCGTCACGCTCTATGCCAGGGTGTGGCAGTTCGTCGATGAGAACAAACAGCTCGTTTACGGTGCCGCCGCTGGTGTCGTGCTGCTGATTGCAGCGCTGATCGGCTACGTCGTATATCAGAACAACCTGGCCGCGGAGGCCGAGGCGGAGCTTGCCAGGATCATCCCGATCTACGAGCAAGGGCAGTTCCAGCAGGCGCTGGACGGAACGGCGGATCGACTCGGGCTCCTCGAGATCGGAGATGAATACGGAAGCACGTCAGCGGGTAATCTGGCTCATTTCTACGCGGCAGACGCGCTCTTCAATCTCGGTGAATACGATCGGGCCCTGGAGCATTTTGCGTCGTTCGATAAACCGCGGGATTTCCTGGGGGCAAGCGCCCTGGCCGGACAGGCAGCCGTGCACGAGACGCGCGAGGAGTACGAGCGCGCCGGAGACCTCTACAGGGATGCCGCCTTCCACTACGAAAACGAACTGACCACGCCGGAATATCTCTTTAAGGCGGGTCGAGCCTACGAACTGGCGGGCCTGTATGGCGAAGCGGTGGAGCAGTACGAGACGGTTCGCGACGATTATCCCGACTCCGAGCAGGCCTCCGATATCGAGGTATACGTCGCTCGGGCATCCGCTGCGCAGAGCTCTTAGTCCACAGTATGCCTACGATCCTAGTTGTCGACGACGAGCCGAGCATTCGAAGAACGCTGCGCGAGATTCTCGAATATGAGGATTTCGAGGTGGACGAGGCGGTCGACGGCGAGGAGGCACTCGACAAAATGAGGGCGAACCAGTACGACGTGGTCATGCTGGACGTCAAGATGCCCAAGCAGGACGGCATGGAGGTGCTGGAGACGGTGCGGGACGAAATCCCGGATCTTCCCGTCATCATGATTTCAGGGCACGGGACGATCGAGACGGCCGTGGAGGCGACGAAGCTCGGCGCGTTCGATTTTATCGAGAAGCCGCCGGACCTGAACCGGATGCTCGTCACGGTCCGCAATGCGATGGACCGAGGTGAGCTCGAGGTAGCGAACCGGCGCATGCGGCAGGCCATCGAGCAGTTCGAGGGCGAGCTTACGCCGATACTGGGCGAGAGCCCGGCCATTACCCGCATCAAGGAGACCATCGAGCGCGTTGCGCCGTCAGAAGCCCGCGTATTGATTACGGGCGAGCCCGGCACGGGGAAAGAGCTTGTCGCGAAGTGGATTCATCACCTATCGCCGCGTAAGGAAGCACCTGTCATCGAGGTCAACTGTGCGGCCATTCCGAGCGAGCTCATAGAAAGCGAACTCTTCGGTCATGAGAAGGGGTCGTTCACCGGTGCCACGAAGCAACGCATCGGCAAGTTCGAGCAGGCCGACGGCGGAACCCTTTTTCTCGACGAGATCGGTGACATGAGTCTCTCGGCGCAGGCAAAGGTCCTCCGAGCGCTGCAGGAGAGTAAGATCCAGCGCGTCGGCGGTGACAAGAACATCTCGGTGGACGTACGCGTCATCTGCGCGACGAACAAGGATCTGCTCGAGCGTATCGAAGAGGGCGAATTCCGGGAAGATCTCTATCACCGCATCAGTGTCATCCTCGTTCACGTGCCGCCGCTGAAGGAGCGGAAGGAGGACATCCCGACGATCGCGCGCCATTTCTGCGAGCGCCTCGCGAAACGGAACGGGACGCCGGACAAACATTTAACCGAGGAAGCGCTCGAGCGTCTCAAGAAGCATGTCTGGCGGGGCAACGTGCGGGAGCTGCAGAACGTCGTCGAACGCCTGATCGTGTTGACGGACGGGGACGAAATTCGAGGTGAAGACGTGGACCGGTACGTTCGGCCGGGCACCTCAACCGCCGATCCGATGGTAAATCTGCTGGAGCAGTACGACGAGTTCGGCGATTTTCGAGATATGGCCGAGAAGATTTTTATCGAGCGAAAGCTGGACGAGTTTGAGTGGAACGTGAGCCGCACGGCGGAGGCCATCGGCATCCAGCGTTCCCATCTCTATAACAAGATGAACAAGTACGGTATCGAACGAGAGGACGCCGAGTAGCTTGGACGTTGACGATCTATCGGGCAGAGCGGCGGAGATCGAAGGTGGACGGGAGTCGCTTCTGTCTGCGCACGACCTGTGGAAAAGCTATCCGACGGGAGGCGGGCGTTCGCTGGACGTGCTCCGCGGCCTTCGGTTTGAAGCACGGCCTGGCGAAGTCGTGGCCGTCGTCGGTGAGAGCGGAACGGGAAAGAGCACGCTGCTCCACCTGCTTGGGGCCCTCGATCGACCGGATGCCGGTACGGTCCGCTACCGGGGAGAGGACGTGTTTCGGAAGTCAGACGAGGAACTCGCGGCGTTCCGTAATCGCGAAATCGGGTTTATCTTTCAATTCCATCACCTCTTGCCCGAATTCACCGCGCTGGAAAACGTAGCTATGCCGGCGCTGATCGGTCACCGGCGGCTTCGTGACGTACGAGAGCGTGCCGGAGAGTTGCTGCATGCCCTGGGACTGGAGGACCGTGCCTCCCACCGGCCCTCCGAGCTGTCGGGCGGCGAACAGCAGCGCGTCGCCGTAGCCCGGGCGCTGATGAACGAGCCCGGCCTCGTGCTTGCCGACGAGCCGACGGGGAATCTTGACACCGGCACCGCCGCGCGGATGCACGAGGAAATCCTACGGCTGAGTCGCAGCCGCGGCCACACGTTCGTCATCGTCACCCACAACATGTCGCTGGCGTCTATTGCGGACCGCGTCCTTCGTCTCGAAGACGGGGTGCTGCATCTATCCACGGCTACGGACGCGTGAGTATGGCAAGCCTGGATGAGCGGCCGGTAGGTGAGAACGTACCGGCCGGGGTATCGTATGAAGTAGAGAGGCGTACCGGTGCGGGCGGCGCTTGTTGGCGTGCCCGTGCGGGCGCCGCTTGTTAAGGCATGTGACGAGAGTAATCCAGGTTACTATCCCAGATTAACGTTTCGATATGGCTGAGATACCCGTACTGGATCCCGAGGTCGGTTTTATCGATGAGCCGGTGGATCCCACGCTCAATCTGTTCGAAGAGATCGAGCGGCTGAAGCACGAAAAGAATGCAGTGCTTCTGGCACATTACTATCAGGAGCCGGACATCCAGGACATTGCCGATTACATCGGCGACTCGCTGGGTCTATCCAGGCAGGCGGCCGGCACCAACGCCGACCTGATCGTGTTCGCCGGGGTTCACTTCATGGCGGAGACGGCCAAGATCCTCAATCCCACGAAGAAGGTCATTCTTCCGGATCTGAATGCCGGATGCTCGCTGGCGGATTCGTGTCCGGCGCCGGACCTCGCGGCGTTCAAGGAGCAATATCCGGATCACATCGTGGTTTCCTATATCAACTGTACGGCGGGTGTCAAGGCACTCAGCGACATCATCTGTACCTCGTCTAACGCGGCGCACATCATCGGGCAGATCCCCGAAGATCAGCCGATCATCTTCGCGCCGGATCGAAATCTGGGGCGTTACCTGATCCGGGAGACGGGACGGGACATGGTGGTCTGGGACGGGGTCTGCATCGTGCACGAGACCTTCAGCGAGCAGAAGCTCCTCCGCCTGAAGGTGCGGCACCCGGACGCGCTGGTGCTTGCGCATCCGGAATGTGAGGAAGTGGTCTTGCGCCACGCCGACCACGTGGGTTCCACGAGTTCCATTCGCCGGTTCGCGTCGGAGAGTGCGAACTCGGAGTTCATCGTGGCTACGGAGGAGGGCATCCTCCACCAGATGCGAAAGGATAATCCGAACAAGACGTTTATCCCGGCACCGCCCGAGAGCGGCTGCAGCTGCAGCCAGTGTCCGCACATGCGACTCAATACGCTCGAGAAACTGTATCTCTGCCTCCAGTTCGAGGAGCCGGAGATTACGATGGATGAGGAGACGCGGGTGGCCGCATTGAAACCGATCGAACGCATGCTCGAGATGAGCAAGGGCGTCAAGTAGGTGCGAACGCCGGATGGCTACTTCTTCACGCCCCGCTGCAGGCAGGCGTCCGACAGCGGGCATCGTCCGCATTGCGGATTCCGCGCGTCGCAAATCTTCCGGCCGTGATGGATGAGGGCATGTCCGAGGAAGATCCATTCGTCTCGGGGAAAGACCTCCATCAGATCCTCTTCGACCTTCTCCGGCCTTTTCTCATCGGTCAGACCGATACGATAGGCCACGCGTTTTACGTGCGTATCCACGACGAAGCCCGATGGCTTCTTGAAATACGTACCGAGGACGACGTTGGCCGTTTTGCGGGCGACGCCCGGTAGCTGAACGAGCTCCTCCATGGTATCGGGCACCTCCCCGTCGTGCTCTGCGACGATCTTGCGAGCGGCACCTATCACGTGCTTCGTCTTGTTGCGGTAGAAGCCCGTCGAGCGGATCATCTCCTGAAACGTTTCCGGATCTGCGTTCGCGAAATCGTCGACCGTCCGATACGTGCGGAAGAGCTCTTCCGTCACCTTGTTGACGGTGGCGTCCGTCGTCTGCGCGGACAATATGGTGGCGAAGAGCAGTTCGTGCGCACCGGCGTAGTCGAGCGCGCAGTCGGCGCCGGGATAGAGCTCGTGCATGACCTCCATCGTACGCGCTGCCCGGCGACTTCGTGCGTTCGTTGTAGCGGTCATGAAGCAAGGTTAGAAGTTGAATCGAATTCCCGTGAACGGCTCGAAGCGGCGCTGCACCAGGTATTGATCGCGACCTTCCTCGTCGGTACCCGTATGCTCGAACGTGTAGCGGGCGTGTACGAACACCCAGAACGGGCCTGCCAGGCGATAGTCGGTACCGAATACCAGCGCCGTCTGATCTCCGAGCTCACTGAAGAGGCTGAAGAAACCGAGGAGTCCACCCCGGTCCATGCCCACGTTGACGCGAATGCGATCCGGCTGGTGGAAGAAGAGGCGCAGGTGGTACTCGCTCAAACTCTGGGAGCCGTAGTGGCGGCGGAAGTAGTACCACAGTTCGAATCGCTCGAAAATGAGAATGCGGAGCTCGGTCTCGAAGTCGTTGCCTCCGTTGGCATCCTCAAGCTCGACGCCTTCGTATTCGATTTCCCGTTCTCCGACCAGGTATTTTTCCGAATTGAGAATTCGGGCGGTCGGATTGCTGACCTGGTAGAACGATCCGACGTAGCCGGGAATGAACTCACGGCCGTTATAGTAGAGGCCCATACGCAACCGGAACCGGGCAAGATCGATGAAATTGTCCGCTTCGAGATCCGCGCCAAAGCCGATGCCGCTACCGTACTCGGGATACCTGGCATAGCTTGCGAAGGGCGCCAGGCGGATCTCGCCGGAGGCTAACGCGCTGAAACGCAGATCGACGTTGTACGCTGTGAGTCCGACCGACTCGTTGGTGCGCGTGTGGAGATCCGTCACGTAATTGAAGCCGAGCGTTAAGGACCGAGCGCGAAGCTCATTGCGCCAGGTCAGTGGACGGATGGCAACGCGTCCACCTACGACGCCGTTTGCCAGGACGTTGTCCGTGAACCCGGAGACGTCCGCTATCGGCGTTTCGAGCATTGCCTCCGCACCGACGGTTCGCTCGTCCCAGGCAACCCTCGAATTGAAAAAATTCACGACGTGACCCGTACCCAGGCGCATGCGTTCGATACGGCCGCCCCTGACGTACAGGTTGGACGGTTGCGATGGGGAATAGCGTACGAAGTCGACGAGTCGAACCAGATCATAGACCTCGTCGAAGTCCGGTTCATACCGTCCGTAGATGCCTCCTCGAATCGAGCCGTCGAGGCGTGCGGTGACGGACGGCGTAACGATGTTCATCGTGGCTCCGGCACCTCCCCGCCAGTGATCGGAGATGAGCGAGAGTCCGCTCGTGACGTCCAGGCTGTTCTGATAGCGCCACCATACCGTTTGAAGTTGCTCCCGGGGGTCGTCCGCGGATCCGAAGTCCACGGGCTGAGCGACGCCGGCACCCGCGCCGAGCAGAACGGTAGCGAGCACGGCGGCGACCGTGAGCCGGCGGTACATCGCCACTCTTCCACCCGCCTTCCCCTTCCGGTGCGGGGAAGTGCGGGGATAGGTAAACCGGCGGTGCGCAAAGGCCCTGAGATATGTCGCGAAGATCGCTTTGATAATCTGGGGAGGTTTGTGACGATCGGTCTGCCTGCATCTCTTCTACGCGCACGTCTTTTCGCGACGGATTCGTGCGCGCTCGTAGATTACCGTACGATTCGGTTCGATGCAATGCAGTATAAGCGGTAGTTCAGGACTGGTTGCCGAGGGTCGGACAGCCGGCCGCGGATACGGTCACCGACGTGAAACAGAAATCGTCCGACGTCATTACGAAGGTGAGTCGTTTCTCGAACGCAATCCCTGGGTCAGCCGGAAGCTATGCCTCTTATGGAGTCCTTGCCGTTGTTTCCGCTCGGGGTCGTGCTGTACCCGAACGAGCAGATGCCTCTACATATCTTCGAGCCCCGATACCAGGACCTCGTTGCCTTCTGCCTCGAGTACGACCAGCCATTCGGGGTTGTAATGTTCGACGAGGGGGACATGGCCGATGTTGGATGTACGGCGCGCATCGAGGAGGTAACGGCACGCTATGAAGAGGGCAAAATGGACATCATGGTGCGGGGTGAGCGTCGTTTTTTGATCAAAGAGGTAAAGCAGGAGCGCACGTACCTTACCGCATCGGTCGAACGGATGGACGATCGGAAAGGCACGCTGGAGAGCGATCTGAAGGAGCGGGCCATCACGCAGCATATGAAGCTGCTCGAGCTGGCCGGCCGCACGGTCCGGCCGAGTTTATACCAGGGCGTCGAGGACGTTTCGTACGTGATGGCGCACAATGCCGGACTGACCCTGCGGCAGAAGCAGAAGGTGCTGGAGCTGGCGGACGAGAGCGAGCGCATCGCATTCCTCGTCGAACACTTCGAACATCTCATCCCGCGCGTCGAGCAGATCGAGGACGTCCGGCGTAAGATTCAGTCTAACGGACATTTTCGAGACTTTCCGCCGGAGGCAACGGATACCGACACGATGACGAACGGGGACGAATAGATGCCGAAGATCGGGCCATACGAGCTATATGCCATCGAGACGGGTCGTTTCGGGCTGGATGGCGGTGCCATGTTCGGCATCGTTCCTAAGCCCCTCTGGGAGCGGCGAATCCAGGCGGATGCCAGGAATCGCATTCCGCTGCACATGCGCTGCCTTCTGCTGGAAGGGAAGGGGCGCGTGATTCTCGTCGACAACGGGCTCGGCGACAAGGTCGACGACAAGTTCCGGGAGATCTATGCCGTGGACGACGAGGAGCACAATCTCACCCGGTCGCTCCGGCAGGCGGGGTTTTCGACGGATGACGTGACGGATGTTATCCTTACGCACCTTCATTTCGACCACTGCGGCGGTAGTACGAGGAGGACCGACGACGGGCTTGAGCCGGTCTTTCCTAACGCCCAGTTTTACGTACAGCGGGCTCACTGGAAGTGGGCGCGCGATCCGAACGTACGCGAGGCGGCCTCCTTCCTGGACGAAAACCTGGATCCCCTGGCGGCGTCCGACCGGCTCAATCTGGTCGATGGTCCGGGCACGCTCTTCCCCGGAATCGAGCTGCTCACCGTAGACGGGCACACGGAAGCGCAGCAGCTGGTCAAGGTGTCGGATGCCGACCGGACGCTCGTCTTCGTGGCCGACCTGCTGCCGACTACCGCGCATCTGCGCGACGCCTGGGTGATGGCCTACGACGTACGGCCTCTCGTTACGATCCGTGAGAAACGGGCTTTTCTAGAACGGGCTGTCGAAGAGGGCTGGCATCTGTTCTTCGAACACGACCCGGAAACGGCCGTCGGGACGCCGTCGTCTGGTGAGAGAGGATTCGTCATCGAAGACGCGCGTGGGCTCGACGCCCTCTGAGCTTGATCTCTCCAATTGGTCACTTTCCGAACTACTCGTGTATAGGACGCAGCGATGGAAACAACCAAACTCGACCCGTCGATCGAACCGGAGGAAGCGATCCGCCGTCTCCGGAATGCGCTCTCGAGCATCTATCACGACACGAACAATCCCCTCTCTATCGTTTCCGGCAACGCGCAGTATTTCCTGGAGCTTGCCCGGGTGATGGAGGTGGACGACGAACTCGTTCAGCCCGTGCAGGATATCGAGGAGGCAGGGGAGCGTATCGCGACGGGCCTTCGTCGCATAACGGCACTTCGGGACGAGATTGAGAGTTATCTCGGCGCTCGAAATGGTGACGGAACTTGACGAAAGGGTTTCCTTTAAAGACGCGTTGCTACGGGAGTAGTGACCGGTCATCGAACCCGATACCGAACCCGCACGTTACATATACCGCACATATAGCGCCCGGACTCACCATTTGGTATCGGGGCCTGTCCGTCGTTTCGACGGATGACAACTTTTGCAACCGTTTGAAACTCCTCTCACATCGCCAGCGCCTATAGATAGCACCTGTTACGAAATTCAGTCGCCGTTCAACGTACGGTGTAATTCCACACGTCTTTGTTCGTAACAGTAGATGCCCAACCGGCGGTCACACCGTCGTACAGGGCCGCAACAAGCGCATGAGCGTACGATTCGCTCACATCTGGATTATTCTGATAGTGATTGCGGGGGCGAGCTGTATTCGTCCGGCGTGGTCGCAGGACGTTGACGTACGCACCGCCGATGCCACGAGCGATGGCATCGTGCTGGACGTGACGGTGGACTGGCCCGCGTCCCTGCGCGCGGTGGCGGATTCGGCGTCGTTGAGCAGCTTTACGATCGAGTCGGCCCGCGCCCTGAGCTTCGGTTTGCCGGTTATATCGGAGACTCTCGAGCTGCCCTCGCGCCACCTGCCCCGGCTCACGGTGCTGACGAGCGACTATGAAGAGATCGACCTGCCGGAGGGCGACACGCTCGCCGCAAACGCCGTGGCGGGGCGGATGGTGTGGGTCGACGGGCTCGGCACGAGCCGCAACCGTCCGGTCGTCAACCTCGTAGCGCGGCTGCTGGCATACGAGGACGGCTCGGTTAGGCGCGTTCGGCGCCTCACCGTGCGTCTCTCGTATGGGTCATCGTCGACCGCCGGAGCGCTTTCTCTATCGAGGCGGATCGGCGGATCGTTCGATGCGGACGCGGCGGACAACCCGCATCTCGACGTGGGGGAGAGCGTGCTTTCTGACGGCACGATCTACAAGATTCCCGTGTCGGCGACGGGCATATATCGGATCGACCGCGCTTTTCTGGCGGCGTTGCCCGGTCTGGGTATGGCGCCGGAATCCATCGATCCGGACCACGTCCGCATCTACGGGAACGGCGGCGCGCCTGTGCCGGCGGCCAACGCGGCGCCGAGAAAAGCCGATCTGGTAGAAAACCCTGCCTATCGGATCGGCGGTGGGGACGGCGCCTTCGACGTCGGTGATGCCGTCATCTTCTATGGCGCCGGTCCCAGGGGATGGGCCTTCGAAGACGACTGGAATCATTACGTCCATCCGTATTCGAACGAGAACTACTATTTCGTCAAGATTGCCGATGGGGAAGGGGGGGCGTCCGTCGGCTCGCCATCGGTTCCGGACTATGCCGCTCCCGAAGTGATAGAGGAGGTGGACGGCAGGTACGTTGCGGAATTCGACGAATTCATGTGGAGCAAGGAAAACGGCACGGGTCATACCTGGGTCTCGAATACGATCCGAGCCGGTGAGTCCCGGCAGCTACTCGACGATCTAACGCTCCCCGGGCTCACTGGCGGACCGATTCGGCTTGTCGTGCGCGCGGCTATACGCTCCAATCCAGTGGCGGAGCTCTTTTTCGAGGCGGGTGGACAATCTCTGGGATCCCTGCGGGCGCCGCGCAGCGTAACGTCCTCTGAGACGTCGCCGATCGCTTCACCCGATACGGCGACGTTTACGGCCTCTGCGCCGGCCCAGCCGATGAACGTTTCGATGCGGCTGGATGAAGGAGCGCTCAACGCTCCGGAAGCCGCGGTGGACTGGATACGCCTGTTCTATCCGCGCCGGCTTGTCGCAGCGGGTGATTCCCTCCACTTCGCGTCTCCGGCCGGCCGAACGGGCCGATTCGAGTTCGTACTCCGGGGCTTCTCCGCGCAGCCTCAGGTTTGGGACGTGACCGATCATGCGTCCATTCGCCGGCTGGGCGTGCGCGCCGACGGGGCGACGTATCGGGTCCGGCTGGAGGTCACGGATGCGGCCCGGCCCCGGGAACTCGTAGCGTTTCTTCCGACGAACGCACGAACCCTTCAGGCGTCGCGGGCTCAGGCCGTGGCCAATCAGAACCTGCACGCTCCGGGAGCCTTTCCCGAATTCATCATCGTCGTTCCCGAAGCCTTTCGAGCGGCAGCTGACGAACTGGCGCGATACCGCAGGGACGACGGCCTCGACGTGCTCGTGGCGGAAATCGACGAGATCTATAATGAGTTCTCGGGCGGACTGATGGACGTGCGAGGGGTGCGGGATTTTCTGCGCTTCCACTACGATCGGGGTGCCGACGTGGGGCTGCCGCTCCGCTATGCGCTCCTGTTTGGTGACGGCCATTTCAATTACCGAAACCTGGGAAGTGAAACGCAGCAGGCCGAGCTTACGAACTGGATACCGCCGTACGAGACGGAGGAATCGTTCGATCCGAACGAATCCTACACGAGCGACGATTACTTCGCCCTGCTCGATGCGGATGAAGGTATCTGGGAGTGGCCCGGACGCTACGACGCCGTGGGCAGCGAGCGGATGGATATCGGCATTGGCCGATTGCCCGTGCAGACGTCCGAGGAGGCCGCGGCGATGGTCGAGAAGATCAAGCATTACGAGAATCCGTCGTCGTACGGGTCGTGGCGGACGCGCTACCTGTTCCTCGCTGACGACGGCTACAACGGAATTCGGCCCCAGCAGGAGCCGCAGCCCGACCTCCACACGCAGAATGCCGACGTCGTGGCTTCCGTCATGGATGAGGATTTTCCCTGGATCGACGTGAAGAAAATCTACGGCATTTCCTACACCAGGGAGTTTTTGAACGGATGGCGCCTGCCGGGTGCCAAGCGGGACCTGCTCTCGACGCTCTCCGACGGCGTGCTGGTGATGAACTACAGCGGGCACGGGGGGGAATACAGCCTGGCGCAAGAAGAGCTGTTCACCAGAGAAGATGCGCTGGCAATGCGTAATTACGATCGCATGCCGATCTTTATCACGGCTACCTGTTCGTTCGGCTGGTGGGATCTGGCGAGCGAGCAGAGTGCCGCTGAAGCCCTGTTGCTCAACGAGGCCGGTGGTTCGATTGCTCTCCTGACGACCGTTCGGCTCGTATACACGTCCTCAGGGATCAACACCCTTAATGTAGGTCTGAACCGGGCGCTCACCGCCGAAATGTTTCAGCAAGATGAGGACGGCGGGCCACGGCGGCTCGGAGATATTCTCTTGAGCACCAAGAATACGTTTGCGGGACTGCAGGGCAACAATCGAAAGTTCAACCTTCTCGGGGATCCCACGCTGCGCATCGGAACTCCGGAGCAAAAGACCGTCATCGAAACGATCAACGGAACACCGCTGGAAGAGACGCCCAGCCTCCGGGCGTTGGACGAGGTATCCGTGGAGGGAACCGTACGTACGCGGTCAGGCGAAACGGACGTCGCATTCGACGGCCAGGCGGATCTGACGATTTTCGATGCAGAGCGGCGGGTAGAAATTTCCAATCGCGTGGCCATGCCGCGCGATTATTATACCGTACGCGAAGATCTGATCTGGCGCGGCGTCGTTCCCGTCTCGGGCGGACGGTTTGAGGCGACCTTCGTCGTTCCGAAAGACATTTCTTACAGCAATGAGGCGGGACGGATAAGCGCCTACGCGCGCAATCCGAAAACGCACGCCTCAGGTTACACGGAAAGCTTTATCGTGGGCGGGACGGCCGCGAATCCACCCGACGATGCGAAGGGTCCGGAGATCGACCTGTTCCTGAACGATACGACCTTCGTGTCGGGCGGACTCACGCCGCAGCATCCCAATCTGATCGTCCGGCTCCACGACGACAGCGGCATCAATACGGTTGGAGCCGGGGTGGGCCACGAGATGCTGCTCGTCGTGGATGGGGAGGAGCAGCACGCCGTGGACATCAGTGGGCGATTCCAGAGCGACCCGAACTCGTACCGTTCCGGCCGCGTCACGTATCCCTTTGAAGAGTATTCGATCGAACTTGAAGACGGGCCGCATACGCTCTCCGTTCGCGCCTGGGACGTTCTGAATAATTCCAGCACGGAGGTGCTGGATTTCTTCGTGTCGTCGAGCCGCGATGTCGTCCTTCAGAACGTCTACAACTATCCGAACCCGACTCGTGGGCAGACCCGTTTCATCTTCGAACACAATCAGCCTACCGGTACGCCGGCGGACGTTCAGATTCGCGTCTATACGCTCTCGGGCCGGCCGATTCGAACCATCGACCCGGACGAGGCGCTGCCGTCGGGTGTGCTAACCGGCGGGCCCGTTCAGGTACCGTGGGACGGCCGCGACGAAGACCTCAACCCCCTTGCATCAGGCGTCTATCTCTACAAGGTACGCGTGGCGACGGAAGGGCTCGACGGCGAGCGATACGTCTCCGAACGCATTGAGAAACTGGCAATTATTCGTTAATCGAACTCCTTTAGAATCAATCGTCTCGGC
>JBBDTI010000081.1:0-17753 GCA_040904565.1 Rhodothermales bacterium | reverse complement strand
CGCTTAGCCGCACGGTAGGCGGAGTCTTAATCGGATAGCAGTCCTGCGGCTCGGACCGGAGATAATTCAGCGCCAGCATCTCTTCGTAGAAAATCACCTCCCCGTCGTACGCGCCGTAGATCCAGGAACGAGTGAAGGGTTCGCCGTGGAACTCGGCGGCGGTCGTATCGACGAGATGATTACCCATGGCGGGGGCCGCCGCTCCGACGTCTACGTAGTCGGCGTGCATGTACGGTTCCGGCACGGGACGGGTGGCGATTTCGAACTGATCGCACCGCAGGAATTCGGGACCGCAGTCGCCCCGCTGCAGCGAAAAGATCTTCTCGATCGACTCGATATAGAAATGAACGTCGAAGTGTGGCACGTCCCATACGCCGGGCGGTATGTGCCCGTGATTGTTCCAGTTGAGCAGCACCCACTTGAAGGGGACGTCGTCACGGCGGCTGATTTCTGAAGGCAGCGGGAGGACCCGTTCGTGCCACGCGGAACACTCGGCGTGCGGATCGATCTCGCCATCACCATTGCTGTCGAAGCAGCGGTGGCCGTCCGTGATTTCGTCCGGCAGCTCGTCGAACGCTCCATCCGAGAAGACGACGCCAACGGCGCTCAGGGCGCCGTCCGCATCGGTGTCGGCGTACGTTTCGACGGTGCCGATGCCTATCTCGACGATCCCGCCCTGCAGGCGACTGGATTCCTGCTCAGGTTGCTCGGGCGGCGTGCAGGCGCCGAGCGCGATGCATGCCAACGCGGCGAGTAGAAACCCGGTTAGCGTGACGAATGACAGATCAGCGCGGCTCATAACGTCCATGCGGATGAGTAGGGGATACGTGGTCGATGACGGAAGACTTCGACCCGTCATCTGCGCGGCTGACGTCCCGGGAAACACATGGCGAGGTAGCCCGCAATGAACTGCATAAAAAGAATACGCAAGCCCGATCTCGAAGGCAAGGTACTGTGCCAAGTCGTCCGGGGCGCGGATGACTTCGACAATTCTCTCAACATGCACAGCCGGTTCACGGTCGCCCAGGCCGAGGCGGGACTGGAGCACGTCGTGCAGCACAGCGGTACGCGTTTCGACCCGCGCGTCGTGAAGGCGTTCTCCGGTATCGTACTCGATGAGGACAGCGTGCTGCCGGAGACGGACGAAGTGGAGATCACCACGAAAGATCTGCGGACGGGCATGGCCTGTCGCGGGATCTGGTTACCGCCCGTGGAATCATACTGCTGAAGAAGGGCGCGGTGATTTCAGACGTAAACCTGCCACGTCTCCTCAAATTAAGCGAGGCCGACCCGTTTATGGACGGTCCGTTTATCCATAGAGGAGCGCGCCACGGCGCCAAAGCGTGACGATTCCGGTTACCAGTTGAAGCGTCGTCCGATAAGCTCGAAGAGCGCTTCGTTATGCGGACGGAAATACGCATCCAGATAGTCGCGCGCCTCGGCGTTCGAATTCGATTCGTACGAGCCGACGTTTCGAGGCCGTACGTCGACCGCCTCGACGTACCCATCTAACTCGAGAAAATCGAGCACGTCGTCGAGCACGGTTCGGGGACGTGCGAAGAATGCTTCACTGCTCGCAATGAACATCTTCCTCATCGGGAAGTGCTCCAGATAGCGCGCGAGCTGATTCCGATAAAGCCCCCTACGTTTGTAACTGTAGCGGATATATGATGGACTTTTGTAGTACTCTTGCTCGATAGCGGACGCCAGCCTCGATTCCTCGCTGCGGAACGCCTCGAGCATCGGAAGTGACTCCCAGCCGATCCGACGGAAGTGATGATAGTGCGAGATAGCCCTTTCGGTGGGATTCCGCAGAATGGCGATCAATCTGGCTTCCGGAACGAGATCGCTGATCCGCATGGGAGCCAGCGGGTTGAATAGATAGAGCGGAGACGCTTCGAACGTCATACGATCCGGCCCCAGCATCCTGCGCCGGGGGAAATGCGATCTGTACCACGCCTCTCCGAGGCCGTACGTATCCACCTCTTCGTCCAGTCCGCCATCGAAGAAGTGGACCTCTTTTATGTGCGACGGGATGAGCTGCGGGTGTTGGCCCAGGTAGGCGAACAGACTGGACGTTCCCGCCTTCTGCGCACCTATGATGAGGAAGTCAGGTAAGGACCGACTCCGCCACGTCAATTCCCTATAGGTGCGGCGCACCGACCGAGCCGGTCGCCTGATCCACGCTGGAATATAGCGACGAAGATCGGTCATGCTCGCAAGAGTATAAGCCCGCTGTTATTCCTCGATGTGGAAGACTTCTTCCAGTTCGGTCGTCGTCGGACTGTCGTTGTCGTTCGTAGCCATGAGCGGCGACATGTGTTTCCACCATCTACGGCACACGTCCGTTTCGGCTACGCGCTGCCACGCGTCGAGGTCCTCGATGTCGGCATAAGCAAACAGCTCGTTCGTTTCCCGATCGAGGAAGATCGAGTAGGTTCGAACGCCGTGCTCTTTCAATACCGTATCAAGCTCGGGCCAGATTGGATTATGCCTCTCAATGTATTCATCAACGCGGTCCGCGTAAACGTGCATCTTAAAGGCGATTCGCATGATTGATTGCGGTTGTTCGAAACAGCAGGCCTTTTAGCTCGCCAAGAAACGGAAAATCCGCGTGCCGCGGGGCCCGGCCACGATCTCGTGGCGAAGCCGCGGAAGCCTGGCCTCGTGCAACAATTGATCGGGCGTGCCCAAACGTGTCCGCACATCGAAAATCGGTCCGCCCGAACCAGCACTCGATTATGTCGTCGAACCAATTCGCTATTCGAAGTTCACCTACGACACTATGATTACGCGTATTACGTTTGTACTACTTATCGGTCTGATTGCGGGCCTGATGGCGGGCTTCGCCACGTCGCAGCCGGCACAGGCGCAGTCCAGGAACGTCGACGTGGAAAGCTGGGACATCGACGAGCCGTGGCCCATTCAGCGGATATCCGGCGAGATCACGCTGGATGGATTCAGTGACGAGCGCGCATGGTCGGGCGTCGAGCCGTTTCCGATGACGACGTATCTGCCGTCGTTCGGTCTGCCGCCGTCCGAGGAGACGGAGTTTCTGGTGGCGTATGACGACGATTACATGTACTTCGCAATGCGCGCGTACGAGTCCGATCCGAGCGGCATCCGAGGCAACATTCTCCAGCGCGACGCTCTCGGAAGCGACGATTATTTTGAGGTGATGCTCGATACGTTCAACGACAACGAGAACGCCGTCATATTTACGACGAGTCCCGCCGGGATCCGAAAGGATACGGAAGTGCTCAATGACGCCGTCGGTTCGAACGGCCTTAACGGCGACTGGAACGCGCATTGGGACGTTGCCGTGGAGGTAACCGACGAGGGATGGTTTGCGGAGATTCGCGTCCCGTTTACGACGCTCCGTTTCAGGGACCAGGACGGCCAGGTAGAGATGGGGCTTACGGCGTTTCGCGTGATCGCTCGGAAGGACGAATGGGATACGTTCCCACCGATCGTTCCCAACGACGCCCGAGCCCGGCTCAAGCCGTCTCGCGCACAGACGGTTACGCTGGACGGCGTCTATAGCCGTACGCCGGTTTACTTCACTCCTTACGCGGTGACCGGTTTTGCCAGGCAGGCCGAACTCGAAGATGATCTGTCCGGATACCTCACGGACACGCGGCGGGAGGCGAACGTAGGCGGCGACGTTAAGATCGGCCTGACCAACGAGTTCACGCTGGATTTGACCGTGAATACGGACTTCGCTCAGGTCGAGGCGGACGACGAGCAGGTCAATCTGACCCGTTTCTCGCTCTTTTTCCCGGAGAAACGACAGTTCTTCCAGGAGCGATCCGGCAATTTCGATTTCAACGTCGGAGGCATCGGGAGGCTCTTCCACAGCCGGCGGATCGGGCTGACGAACGACGGCCGGCCCGTGCGCATACTGGGCGGCGCCCGCCTGGTCGGTCGCGTGAATGACTGGGACGTCGGCCTCCTGAACATGCAGACGGAAGAGACCGGTGGCCTGCCGTCGGAAAATTTCGGCGTGCTCCGGATCAAACGGAGGGCGTTCAACCCGTATTCCTACGTCGGCTCCATGATTACGTCGCGCATCGGCATCGACGGCAGCTATAATGCGGCGTACGGCCTGGACGGCGTCGTGCGTGTCGTCGGTGACGAGTACCTTTCGCTGCAGTGGGCCCAGACGTTCGACGATGCAGCGGGGGAGGCGGACATCCATTCGGGTCGGCTGTCGGCGTCGTTCGAACGACGCGACAGGGATGGGTTCGCGTATGCGTCGAATCTGATCTGGTCGGGCGCCGACTTCAATCCGGGCGTCGGCTTCATCCGCAGAGAAGACTTCACGCAGGTCCAGCAGACTCTCGCGTACGGATGGCTGCCGGGAGCATCGTCACCCTATTCGTTTCACGGGTTCGAGGTGACGGGCGATGTCTTCCTGCGCAATGACGACAACGATGTGGAGACCGCGCAGGGAACCGGCTCGTGGGGCTTCACAAGTAAGGCCAACGCCACGGGGGAGATCGCCGGGAGCGCTATATACGAGAACCTGCTCCTTCCATTTTCCCTGTCGTCGGACGCGCACGTACCTGCCGGAGAATACACCTTCTATCAGGGCGCACTGTCGTATCGACTGTCGCGCAACCGGCTCATTCGTACCGGCGTGGAGCTGGAGGCGGGTACGTTTTTCGACGGTGCGCAGGTGTCGGCCGGTGTTTCTCCGGCGTGGAACGTATCGCCTCACCTCGAGCTAGAGGCCATGTACGATCGGGTCTGGATCCGCTTCCCGGATCGCGACCAGCGGTTCGACAGCCATCTGGCTCAGCTTCGCGTCACGACGTCTATCAACACGCAGCTGTCGACGGTGATCTACGTGCAGTACAACAGCGCGAATCAGGCGCTAACGACGAACGCGCGGTTTCGGTACAACATTCGCGAGGGCAACGACCTCTGGATCGTGTACAACGAGGGAGTGAACACGGATCGCCACCGTTACGATCCGGCTCCGCCCGTCAGTGACAGCCGAGCCGTGCTGGTGAAGTATACGCACACGTTTCAGACGGCCTTCTAAAAAGCCGCTGCTGGAGAAGCTGTCCGGCACGTGACGTCAGAAGATGAATCAGGAACGGAAGCCACCATGACCCCCTATTCGACGACGGACGATCTCAGATCCGATTGGAAGGCGCTCATCGAACGCGAACCGGACCTTCGGGCTCGCGATGCGGCGGACGGTCTCGGCGTGAGCGAGGCGGAGCTCGTCGCGGCGGAATGCGGCGTGACGTCGACCCGGCTGGGTGACAACTGGGGAGACTTGCTCCTCGATCTTGAAGGGCTCGGCGAGGTGATGGCGCTCACGCGAAACGACGCGTTCGTTCACGAAAAAGTGGGTAGGTATACCGACGCGCGCGTCTTTCCGGATCACCATATGGGCCGGACGCTCGGTGAGGACATCGACCTGCGGATCTTTTTCAACCACTGGAGCTTCGGGTTTGCCGTCCAGATAGAGACGCCCACGGGTACGCGGCGCAGCCTGCAGTTTTTCGATGAGTACGGTACGGCGGTACATAAGACGCACCTTCGTGACGAGAGTGCGGTCGAACACTTCGATCATATGGTCGAGACGTACCGTCACAACGCTCCGGCCGGCGGTATAGAGCCCGAACCCGGGCCGCAGAAAAAGGAAACGACGACTGATAGGGAAGTGGACGTCGACGCGCTGCGAGATGCGTGGAGCGGGCTCACGGACACACACGATTTCATTTTCTTGCTGCGTGACTTCGGCGTCGACCGGCAGCAGGCATTCCGCCTCGTGGGAACCGATTTTGCACGTCCGGCGGCGCCGGATGACCTTCGCACCGTACTCGAAGGGGCTTCCGCGGCGAAGCTTCCCATCATGATCTTCGTCGGTAATCGCGGCTGTCTCCAGATCCATACGGGGCCCATTCATCGTCTCAAGGAGGCCCGCGGCTGGTACAACGTCCTCGATCCTGGCTTCAGCCTGCACGTGAAGATGGAAAAGGTCGCTTCGGCCTGGGTCGTAAGGAAGCCGGTTGAGAACGACGAGGTGCACTCCGTCGAATTTTTCGACGAACGGGGAGATGTGGTCTGCTACCTGTTCGGTGAGCGCAAGGAAGGGCGAACCGAACGATCTTCGTGGCGGGAATTGGTGGCCGGCATCGGGTGAGGAAGCGGTTACCCACTTGCTCGCCATCCTACTCCACGCCACCCTGTTACCCTGCCCCCTACCACCCTCCACGGCATTACGAACGAAACGCTACGCTTCACAGTGGAAGGAGCCCTCAGCCTGAAAGGTCTTCATCATCTCACGGCCGTGTCTGCGGACATCCGCACGAACTACCGGTTCTATACGGAAACCATGGGGATGCGGCTCGTGAAGCGCTCGGTCAACCAGGATGACGTGCGTGCCTATCATTTGTTTTATGCGGATGCGGTCGGTTCGCCGGGAACGGACGTCACCTTTTTTGACTGGGCCGTGCCGAGCGAGCAGCGGGGAAGTCGGAGCATCGTCCGCACCCATCTGCGTGTGAATGGTTCGGAGGCGCTTGCGTGGTGGGAGGGTCGTCTCGCGGAGGTGGGCGTGCGGTCGAACGGTGTCACGGAACGGGACGATCGCCTCGTGCTCGATTTTGAGGACCCGGAGGGGCAGCGACTGACGCTGATCGACGATGGCGGTGCAGGCGTCGATTCCATTCCGTGGATGGAGAGCGCGGTTCCGCCCGAACACCAGATCAGAGGGCTCGGTCCGGTCGTGCTGAGCGTCCCACGGATCGATGCGACGGAGGTGGTGCTTACCCGCGTAATGGGGATGCAGCAGACGCGCATCTACCGTGCGGCGGATCTAGGGATGCAACGCGTCGTGGTTTTTGAAATGGGCGGCGGCGGTCCGCATGCCGAAGTGCACGTGGCCGTACAGCCGCGGGAGCAGCCTGCCCGGCCGGGTGCAGGCGGGGTGCATCACGTGGCATTTCGGACGCCGAATGAATCGGAGTACGAGGCCTGGGTCGAACGTCTCGATGAGATCGGGATCCCCAACAGCGGGCGAGTCAACCGCTATTATTTCAAGAGCCTGTACTTTCGCGAGCCGAACGGTATCCTGTTCGAAATCGCCACGGACGGCCCCGGATTTGCCGTCGATGAAGATCCCGAACACCTCGGTGAATCCATCGCGCTGCCGCCGTTTCTGGAGCCGAGGCGTGAAGAGATTGAGGCGAACCTCAAGTCGATCGACTGATGGCGTCACGCCGCTGCCTCTTACGGTAGCCGGCCGTTCTTGGTCGTCGCTCACGGGAGGTAGGTGCCCGCGCTCTGCCGCCCGTTACGGTAGCTGCCCCCGCTCCGTCGCCATAAGCACCCGCATGTTCAGGGCCTTGGCCAGATTGGCGACCGTAGCGAACTGCCCCACGGTGGCGTCCTGGTCGGCGCGCAGTACGAGTGCCGATCGCGTACCCTGCGCATCGCGGAGCGCATCCAGCAGCTGTTCGCGAGGCACGAGGTCCTGATTCACGTAGAATCGGCCGTCGTTCGTGATCGCCACGGATACGTACTGATCCTCCATCGGCGCGGATGTCGCGGCCTGAGGCAGGTTCACCTGGATGCCGAACTGGGGGATGAAGCTCGACGTGAGCAGAAAGAAGATGAGCAAGAGCAGCACGATGTCCGTCAATCCCGCGAGGCTGTATTCAGCCAGCGGCTTGTTGGTGCTGGAGAAGTCGAAGTTCATGGTCGTCGGTGCCGTGTCGCAGTGACGCGTCATTCAATGACGCGGCACCGCCAGGGCGGATAGTCAGAACGAACGGTCTAGTAATTCGTCACGCGCTCTTCGGATCGCGAGCGCTGCGGTGCGGGAGCCTGGAGCAGATCGATAAAGTCGGTCGCCGTCCGCTCCATGTCGTTGATGAGCCGTTTGATCCGCGTCAGCAGGAAGTTGTAGAAGAAAAAGGCCAGAATGCCGACGACGAGTCCGGCTGCCGTGGTAAGGAGTGCTTCCCAGATACCTCCTGCAAGAACGCTCGGGTTTACATTTCCCTGCAGGTTCTGAATTTCCTGGAAGGCCTGGATCATTCCCGTGACCGTCCCCAGGAAGCCGAGCATCGGCGCGATGCCGGCGATGCTCGCCAGGAGATCCGTTCGTTTCTCTAGCTCGAAGGCTTCGTGCTTGCCCTGGGCCTGAACGGCATCCTGAATTTCCGAGATCGGCCTGCCAAGCCGTTCGAGGCCATGGCGAAGAAGGCGCGTGACGGGCTTGTCCTGGGATTCACAGTAGCCCATCGCGCCGCGTACGTCACCGGCCTGAACGTAGTCCCTGATCCGCTGCGTAATCGCATTTGGATCGGTCTTCGCCTTCCGAATCGTAGCCAATCGCTCGACGAAGAGAAAGATGGCAAGAATGGAGAGCAGGAAGATGGGAAGCATGATCCATCCACCCAGGACGAGCGTCTCGAGCAGCGTCGTTTGCTCGGGGCCGGCAGCCTGAGACATGGCGGCCGCCGTGTCGGCGGGCAGCGATACTTCTTGTAGCAACAGCGCGAGAATCATCGTGGTTCGGTAAGACGGTTGATGGCTACGTGGTGTAGTGGGATGGAGATTCGGGGCTCGTTACAGTCGCAGAATCCAGGCGTCCCCCGGCAGGTCGCTTCCCGCCAGGTCATCGCGTTGTTGTACGGCTTCGTCGAGCGTGTCGAACTGGCCGACGCCGACGCGGTAGCGGGTGACTCCGTCCTGTTCCGACGTGAGTAGGCCGGCGCGATATCCTTCTTCCTGGTACTCCTGCAAGATAATTTCGGCCGGAGCGGCTTCCGTGTCGGAATAGACGACGATGGTGAATCCTCCCTCGGCAGGATTGATCCCTTCGTCACTTCTCAGGGACGTCTCGACGGCGTCGACACTGGATTCGGCGTCGCCCGGTACGGTTTCCGGTGCGTCGGCAGGCTCGTCGCCAGGCGCATCCGCCGCCGCATCATCGGGATCGTCGAGCACGCTTTCACCGTCCTCACTGGGCGGCGGCATGGACTCCGACTGAACGACAGGCTCTTGGTCGGGGCCGGACGATGGGGTGGGGATCGTGAAATAAGCGATCGCCGCGGCGGCTACGATAACGATAATTCCGACGCCGAACCAGACCGGCTTCATGTCGCGACGGGACTTCGAACGTCGGGAAGGCGCGCGAATCGTGCGAACGGGGCCATCGCTGCTCATCCGTCCAGGAGTCGACGAGCGGTCCTTCATACCACGTTGAGAAGATGCCGCGGGGGCGTCCCCCGCTTCACCCGAGTCGTCCCCGGCTGCGTCAGCCTGTTCGTCTCCTGCCCGAGCGTCATCAATGTCGTCGACCGACGAACGAGGTTCGTCACCCGATCCCTCACGATCGACGGCGTCGGACGAGGTCGGTTCGCCTTTCTTATCTCCGGGAGCGTGCGTCTCGCGCTCGGCCGCGCCGAGCGGTTCCCAGGAAACCGTGGGTTGCTGGGCTTCGTCACCGGTAGCCGACGAATCTTCCCGAGCTTCGAGCACGGAGAAGTCCGCCTCTTCGAATGAGGGCTCCGACTCGGGTCCGAGCGGATGGTCCGAAGCCGGACGTTCTACGTCCGTCCAAAACGCACCACTACCCTCATCCGCATCTGCGTCCGATTCCGCGGCATCCACATCCTCAGCCGGTCGATCCGGCGCAGTAATACCTTCTCCGGGAGAGGAATCCCGCTCTGGTTCCGTGACGCCGTCCATCTCGGCGGACGCTCGTTCCGGTTCCGTCACACCTTCTATGTCAGAAGGCTCTCGATCGGGCTCCTGCACTCCGTCGAACTCGGCTCCGGCGGACTTCGGCCCCGCTTCGACTCCGTCGAACTCGGCCCCGGTTGCTTCCGGCCCCGCTTCGATCCCGTCGGCGTCCATCAGCGGCCGGTCATCTTCCGCGGGAGTAGACGTGGCATCGTGGGTGTATAAATCCGGATCACCCGGGGCTTCCGTACCTTCCCACGGATTCAATGGGCGATCGTCGGTTTCCTCTGTTCCCGCCCAGTCGCGTGCGTCCGACGCGGCGCCCGGACCGGCAGCCTCGTCGATGTCGGGATCTGATTCAGCAGGTTCAAGCACGAGTTCATTCAGTCCGGCAAACCGCGCGTTGATTCTCTCGGTAAGGGCCGGTTCGGGCTCGAAAACGATCGAGCCATCTCGGCTCCGAAACGTGCCGAGATGTGCCAGCCGCGCGTAACCGTAGTGGGCTACTTGCTGACGTATGCGTTCGGTCACGGTATCGAGAGCCGGTGCGACCTCGTCGGTCGACAAGCCAAGGCGACGCGCGATCTCGTCTATCAGTTCAACGGTCATCAGTAGCAAAATCCTGCTGCTCGGGAGTAAACACAATCTCGTCGCGCGGGGGAATGAACGTTAGCTCGCCCTGCTCGGAACGTACCCTTGAACTGGTCTTGTGCTCGACCGCGAAGGTGCCCAGGCCTGGGACGGCGACGGACTCGCTCGCTGTCAGCGATTCCCTGACGATATCGGCAAGGACGCTTTCGATTTGATCTCGTGGAGGCGTCGGCATGGAATGTTCAGTGTGTTGCTGCAAAGGACTCTCCACGGTGATCTACAAGATACGTAATTGATCGGTCCGTGAGGGCACCACCAGGCTGACCCTTAGCGAGAGCGTACATCGTTCAAAATAAGAGGTTGGCGCATGTCATTAAACCGCTCCGCTTCGTATTCACGCCGTTCGCGTAGCAGGACCTTCGAGCAGCTCGTATCCGTCCTTCGGCACGCCAAGCCCCTTTCTCCAGCACCGTCTCGGCGCCGTGCCGACGGATTCGTTGTTCGACGTCTATCACCATCGCGCCTGGATCCCCGCAGAAATGATGAACGGCGATCTCTCGTGGTGCTCCCAGCGCTCCAGGTAGCCGCTGCTGAGGTTCTGGAACCGGAGGAGGGCTCCAAGACGATCGGTCAAGCGGTAGGATGCGTCGACATCCAGGTCGAAGAAATCACCGAGACGGCGACTTCCCGCGGCATCCACGTCGCGGGCGGACTCAAAGATCGTTGTGGCTTGGATGAACGCCCTGCCCACGGACCAGGATAGTCCGCCTCGAGCGATCATGGGAGCGAAATAGGGTATGTCCCGATCATCGTCCGTCAACGCTCCGTCGCGGACGGTCAAACCACCGCTCACGTGAAAACCCGCCGGCAGACTCACGGAAACGTCGCCCCCGACGTATGAAATGGCGGCACCGTCGTAGCGCGCTGCGATCATGCCATGTCTATAGCCGCCGCTCTCGGCATTCGTTGCACGCTCGAAATACCGAAAATGGGGAGCTCGGGAGTAGCCCAGATGAGCGTCGGCCTCAAACAGGCCCATCTGTACGCGAGCTCCGGCCCGAGCATCTACCGTATAGATCGTCGGTTGTACGAGGGGACCGTCAACCAGATACGGGTTGAGGCGGTACATCGACGCCGTCGACCGGTGTTCCGCGCGAGGTGCGTTCTGTGCGTACAGGCGGAAGCCCCGGGTCGGATAGATGTTGACGAGCAGATCGGGCGAGGCGAAAAAGGCGGATGACGTGTCCCCCTGCGAGAAGCTCATCAGCCTGGCCAGACCCGTGATTTCGACCCGATTTTCGACTCGTAGGCGCGCGCCGCCGGCCCCGTCGAGCATCACGACGTCGCTTCCAATGGTCTCACCAAAGCCCAAACCTGTGAAATGAACGTCCCCCAGGACGTCCGATCGCTCGGAGAGCGGAACGCCGAGGTGGCTCTCCAGCTCCAGCGAGGCCTCCTCGCGGAGGAATGCGTCGGGGTCTACGCTCGCGCCCGTTCCGACCACTCCGCTGAGAGCATCCGTCTCGTACTGGGCCACGCCGTAGCGTACGCTAAGATCGAGGTCTACACCCGTCGCTGCCTGCGTCGTGACCCGAAGCAACGCGCCGCCACCGCGGCCGTCTCTGAAAGGAGGGTCGTCGCGCAGCGCCGGGTAATCGGCGGCCGGAAAGGCACCGAAGAGGCGGTATGCGTTCAGGAATCCGTCGATCTCGAAACCCACGGTGGCCCATCTCGTGGTGTTTTGAACCCCTACCAGGGCATCCAGTGCATCATAGGAAGCGGTTACGTCCTCCTCAAAGGATCCGGCTGCGTCGTGTCCCAGGCTTCCCTCGTAGTCCAACCGCGAATAGATGGCGGCACGATCCGTCACGCCCCATTCCGACCGAAAATCAAGCGATCGGCTGAGGTAGAGTCCGCCCGCCGCTTTAAGCGACCCGTTGAGCGGCGTACCACCAATCAACGACGCCGCGGGAGGGGGGTCTGGCGGACGCAGAGGGCTCGGTGGGAGGTCGATGCTTTCCTGTTTGTAGTCTTCCACGTACGGCCGACGATCGGGCGGTACCGCCGCTACCCGAGGCGGTGGGTTGAATCCGATCAACGGTTGGCGCTGCAGTGTGGGCAGCGAAAGCTCCAGGTTGCCTCGGATCTCCACGACGCGCGGGGCGATGTCGGGTAGGACCTGCCCCTGCTGGGTATCGTTCGGATCGTCCTGCGCGCTCACGGGCGAGGGTCCGACCAATGCTGATGCAAGGAGCAGCGCGCAGAGAACGACGGCATAGGGGCGGATGCAGGTCATGAAATGTCGGCTTTTATACATCATCGAGATAACCGCTAAAGCGCCTCCTTCTCTTGTCGGGCCGTCTCTGCGAAAGACGTTCCATTGAATTCATTGATGACGCGGTCGTACATCTGCGTAGCGTCGCCGTTCTGTCCCAGGTCGCGGAAGGCACGTGCCTGTTCCAGATAGCCTCGAGCCACCCACTCCGTGAAGCCTGTAAAGAGCACGGACATCCGTCCCAACTCGTCCAGAGCCGCTCGCGGGTTGCCGGACGTTCTGAGCAGCGCGCCGAGATGATAGAGGGCTTCCGCGCCGATCTCGTCGCGGCTGTTTCTTACGACCTGCCTGTACATGGCGATTGCATCCTGGCGCCGATCCGCTTCTTCGTAGACGCGGGCGAGACCCAGATAGGCCGGGTAGGTCTCCGGTGCGTCAGGCGCGGCATCGATGGCATCCTGAAGGAGGCGCTCCGCTTCTTCGGGTCTTCCAAGCTGCATGAGCGCCATTCCCTGCCCGTATCGCGCCTCGGCGACAATCCGCTCGTCGCCCTCGGCGTCTGATTCGAGCTGGCGGAAGACCTCCAGGGCATCACGCGGTCGATCCCCTTCCGTGTACATGAAGCCAAGTCTTCGAGCGGCGTCGTGAAATCGAGCACTGCCGGGATAGGACTCCACAATCTGTCTGAAATACGAGGCCGCTTCCTCGTCCTGCTCCCGTTCATCGAAAATCATCCCCAGGTAGTAGTACGCCTCGGGGAAAAGGCCTTCGTTCTGGCTCGTCCGGACGAACTGCTGCAGTTCGCGCAGCGCCTCGTTCGTGCGGCCGCTCTGGTAGTTTACCTCGGCGCGCCGAAAGCGGAGCTCGTCGGCCAGGGGCGAGTTGGGATTTTCCGCCAGATACTCCTCGATCATCTCGTTGGCCAGCTCTTCGTCACCCAGCGATATCAGCGCATACTGAATTCCGGATGCGGCATCCGCGACGTATGGACTGTTCGGGTAGCGATCCAGCACGACCTGGTAGGCTTCGATGGCCTCTTCGGGACGACCGTCGTTGAACAGCGCGTCACCGATCCCATACTGGGCTCGTGCCGCCAGCGGGTCGTTTGGATGCCTGGCGATCAGCGTGCGGTACTCCTCGATGGCCTGTTCGTAATCCTGGTTCTGAAAAAACACGTATCCCAGGTTATAGCGAGCCTCTTCCGCCCACTGACTGCTTGCGTAAAACTCGAGCAGTTCGCGATAGGCGTTGACGGCTTCATAGGCGTCTCCCGAATTGTAGAACGCCTGGGCGATTTGATAGAGTGCGTAATCGCCGGCCTGCTCGATGACGCGGCGGTAGGTGCGAATGGCCTCGGAATACTGCTTGAGGGCATAATGACTGTCTGCGAGCCGGAGAAGGGCATCGGTCCGATAGGGAACGAACTCGGTGGACGACGACTCCTGATACTGGTTGAGAAACGTCTGAAATTCCCGAACCGCAGGGCCGTACTGGCTGCGGCGGAAATGCGTCCATCCGAGCGCGTAGTGGGCGGCGTCCCGATGTTGTCCGCCGGGAACGTCCTGAATGTACGTGGAGAACATCTCGGCAG
This sequence comes from Rhodothermales bacterium, assembly GCA_040904565.1. Taxonomy (GTDB): domain Bacteria; phylum Bacteroidota; class Rhodothermia; order Rhodothermales; family VXPQ01; genus JBBDTI01. The sequence continues at coordinate 3,585 of JBBDTI010000081.1, read as the reverse complement.
CCCGCGTCAGATTTCCGAGCTGAAACTGACTCTCGGCCGCCCAGAAGAGGGACTCCTGGCCGCGCTCGGACTGCGGCGCGTCGTCGTAGATCTCCAGGAAGCCATCGAGAGCCGGCGCGTAGTTGCCGCTACGATACTGAAGCCATGCCCGCTGAAATCGCACTTCCTCTCTAAGGCGGGGAGGGGCGGCCCCGAGATCGGCGGCACGATCGAAGCTTTCGAGGGCGTCTTCGAAGTCTCCCATCGCGACGGCCGCGTTCGCCCGGTAATAGAGTGCCTCCCCCACCTGCTCGCTATTCGGGTAGCGCTCCACGACGTCCGTGAAGACCTCGTGGGCATCGTTCCAGCGGCGTTGCCCGTAGTAGCCTACGGCCAGCTCGAACAGGGCCCGGTCCGCCAGCTCGTGCTCCGGCCACCGGTCGATGAAGGTCTCCAGAAGCTCGATCGCCGACCCCATTTCCTGGGCGAGGCCGCGATTGACAGCCTCATAATATGTCGCGCGCGCTGCAAGATCGTCTCCGTGACCACGGCGCACCTCGGCAAACTGATCGATCGCCCACTGGTGGACACCTTGGAAATAGTAGTTCCATCCGAGACCGTATAGGGCGCGGCGGTGATAGGGACTTTCCGGATTGCTTTCCGTAAAGCGACGATAATGGACGATGGCCTGTTCGCTGTCTCGAAGGTGATTGTAGGATTCGGCCTGAAGGAAGAGTCCTCGCTCTCTGGCGTCGTCACCCAGCGTTCCCATCCGGCGCTCGATCTCCTCGATCACCCGGCGATAGTCGCCCAGCTCGTAGTACACCTCCGCCAGGGCCAGCCCGATGTTGCGGGCATAGGATGATTCGGGGTACCGGGCGGCAAGCAGCTCGAAGGCCTCGGCAGCGGCGTCGTAGCGGCCTCGTTTTACTTGAGTGAAGCCGATGGCATACAGCGCGACCGGTGCCGTCTCCGTGTTACGATAGGAGTCCGCTGCCCGATGGAAATAGTCAAGGGCCTCCTCGTTACGGTCCAGATTAAGCGCCGACTCACCCATCCAATAGAGCGCCGTCGACGACATCTCAGCCCCCGGTTCATCTGCCAGGACCTCGGAAAGGACGTCGATGGCCCGTTCGTACTGCTCCGTGCTATAGAGATAGTTACCGAGCGCAAGGCGCGACGTGGCCGCCAGTGGATGCTGGGGGAAACGCCGTTCCATCCGGGTGAAGAGGGCTACGGCCTCTTCATCGTGTCCCAACGCCATCGAGGCCTCCGCCTGATAATACAGGGCGTCGGCCGCATTGACGTGGTCGGGATGTCGTCTTAGAAACGCCGCGAATGAATGGGCGGCAGCCCGATAGAGCCGGCCGGAAAACAGTTCGTACGCCTGTGCAAAGTCGCGCTCAGCCGTCGTCGATTCGAGCTGGGCTGTCGCCTCCATCTGCGCGGAAAACGTAGGCAGGGCGATCGTTATCACCGCCGCCGAAAGGAGAACCGTCAGTAGAAATCGCATAGAGGGATAATATGGGACGTCGTAGTACCGGCAGGACGCTGTCGCTGACAACGTCACCGACAGCCGTGAGCGCCTTCTCTGGCGGGTCTCGGCTGGAAAATGGTTGTCCGCACCAATGGTTCCGGGTTCATCCCCGGTGGACGAACCATGCCGACGACGAGGACTTGAGAGGCAGGAAAAACCCTCTTCGCCGCTGCCGACTCATGTAAAGCGAAAAATAGTAAATATGTTGCAAAAAGCGGGTCATTTGTCCGAAAGAGATCGTGGACGTGGAAGGAATCCGCTTCTCAGCGTTATGAAGAATGAAGGAGAGTTATAAAGAATGAAGGAGAGCCGACGGAGCCGTTTTTGGGTTCGAGTCGTCGGTTTGTGCGTAGAACGGACGCTCTAGAAGGATGTGTAATATATAAGGTGTATGACCATGACGTCTAAGAAGGAAGAAGGTACCGCACCGTTGGCGGGAGATGATGCGGCTGAAGCACAGGCAGAAGGCTCGACGGACGGGCGCCCGTCCGAAGAAGCGGATCGCACGTCGGGAATGGCCGGAATGACGCCGGAAGAGATTGCGGAACTCGAGGAATTCGAGCGGGCCGCTGCGGAGTCGTTCGAGCAACTCGGCCGGGCCGCGGACCGAATCGGAGAGCAGGCGTCCGATGCATATAAGAGCAGTCGTACGTTCGTGCGGGATAACCCGGGTGGGACACTGTTGACGTCTTTTGTGATCGGCGTCGTTCTGGGCGTACTGATGTCGAAACGATAAGTCGAAGCGGTTGGTGCATCCTCATGCCGAATACCCCGTCAACATCAGGGCCCTCGCCCGCGCAGTCCGTCACGGGGCGCGCCTCGTCCGACGAGCGATCGTCCGGCTATCGGACACCGCAAGGGAGAGGAGGCCGGGAGGCGCTGTGGCAGGATGACGTTAGAGCATGGATACGCGTTCGCCCGGAGCTTGCCCTGCTTTCAGGATTTGTCGTCGGTTTTCTTATCGGTGTCTTGAGGCGGAGGTAGTACGCCCGGCCCGATCGAGATCCTCATCGACAGAAATACATCGATTGTTGTAGCACACGAATATTTACAGAAGGTATGGCCATGGAAGAGCACGAACAGGCAGGTGTCGATCAACCGAGCGCAAATGGAAATCAACGGTCAGGTAATACGTCCGGCGGAACGGGCGACGAACCGCACACACAGGAAAATTGGAGGGACCGCCAGGCCGATGAGCTGACACAGGCCTACGAACGAGCACGCAAGGAAATGAACGAAGCGGTGCGGTCTCTTCGCGAGGAAGTCTCGAATATCGATCTCGACCGGGCCCGCTCCCGAGCAAAAGGATGGGTGGACGAGAATCCGGTCCTGGCCGTACTGCTTGGCGTGGGCGCAGGTATCGTGTCGGGCCGACTGCTTTCGAGCGCCTTTCGCTCGGAGCCTGCGTCGTTGACGGATCGCGCACGCTATAAGGCGGACGCGCTGCGAGGACGTGCCGGTGATTATGCCGACGAGCTGGGGGGGCGTGCCGGTGATTATGTCGAGGAGCTGGGAGAAGCTCTTGCCGTACAACTGCGGCGAGCCGCAGCGTCTGCCGACGACGTCAGCGAGTTCGTTACGGAACGGGGCGGCGATTTGACGGAACACGCGCGAGATGCCGGCGAGGAGCTCTCCGCTCGTGCTAGAGAAGCTGGAGAAACGATCTCACGCCGAGCGGAAAAAGCCGGCAAGGACGTATCTCGGCGAGCGGGACACGTCTCGAAGGATGCGTCAAGGCGTGCGGACGAGATCGCTGAATCGCTGGCGGATTCTACGGCGCGGTCGGTTCGGGCACTGGAAGATGCGGCGGACGAACTGTCCAAAACGCTGAAAAAGCGCTCCAAAAAGGCCCGCAAGGGAGCGAAGAAACGCGTCGACCAGGGGCGCGACTTTTCGAACACGGTTGTGAACGCAGCCCGAACGGCCGTCGCGGCGGTCGTCGTGAAGAAGGTGAATGACTGGCTACGTGCTCTGCGCTAAGCCGTTGATAATTCCCGCATCTCTGCGTTGCACTCCGCGCCGATCACTGCGGCGTACATTCTCAGTTAACTGATTAAGTACGCCTCATT
>JBBDTI010000080.1:3969-18010 GCA_040904565.1 Rhodothermales bacterium | reverse complement strand
GCCTTAGGAGCTGGTAGGTTAACACCTGTGGGGGTTCGAGTCCCCCCTTTCGCACCGTTTCCGGGGGTGAATTCCGGCGGTTGCTTCCCGTCGAATCGATCAGCTGCGGCTATCAGGCGCACCCTTCAGATCGTCGCATCACGCCCTTCAATTCGGTGCCGGGGGCGACGGTGTTGAAGACCGTCCCGTATTTCTGCACGTTGTCGTGCAGGAGCTCGAGCCCTCGGTCGTTCTCGTCCGTATCGACCACAATCTCGTAATCGATGGATTCCATACGCGGCGGTGCATCCTGACGGACGCCGCCCAGATGGACTTCCACGCCGCCTCGCTACCGTGTTCGTCGAGGCGCCGTGCCTTTACAGACAAGATCCTCTTGCTTGAGGGATCCGACATCTGTGCGCTCATCAGCCCATGTGCTCGGCAGCCTTGCCGGCGCCAGTGCTCGCTCTCATCGATGCGCCGTCATCCATCGGGCGCTCGTCGACCGACCCCGAGAAGGCGCCGCGTTTACCGTCCTCTCCATAGAACCGCTTCCTGAAATAGAGCGCGACACTCACGAGCCCGATCAGCACCGGCACTTCGACCAGCGGCCCAATCACCGTAGCGAACGCTTCTGCTGAGTGCACGCCGAAGACGGCCACCGCCACGGCCACGGCCAGCTCGAAGTCGTTCGAGGCAGCCGTCAGCGACACCGTCGTATTCTGCGGATACGCCGCCCCGATCCATTTTGACCGCGCGATGAAGAAGGTGATGAAGAACATCGCCACGAAATACAGTGTGAGCGGAATGGCGATGCGAATCACGTCCAGCGGAAGCTCTACGATCTGCCCGCCTTTCGATGAGAACATGACTACCACGGTGAATAGCAGCGCGACGAGCGTGATAGGGCTGATCTTCGGGATGAACTTCCTGGCGTACCACTCCTCACCCTTGCGCGGGACGAGCAGCGTGCGGCTGAGGAAGCCCGCCACCATGGGCGTACCAAGGAAGATCAGCACGATGCCGGCAATCTGCCACACGCCGATGTCGACCATCACGCTCTCCATGCCGAAGAAAGGCGGCAGTACGGCCAGGAAGAACCATGCATAGACACCGTAAAACAGCACCTGGAAGATGGCGTTGAAGGCGACGAGGCCGGCCACCAGGTCGGGATCGCCGTCGGCGAGATCGTTCCACACGAGGACCATGGCGATGCACCGGGCCAGACCTACCAGAATCAGCCCGACGGCGTACTCCGGCATGTCGTACAGGAACAGAATGGCGAGCACGAACATGACCACCGGGCCGATGACCCAGTTCTGAAACAGCGAGAGCCCGAGCACGCGCTTGTGTTGCAAGACGATGTGCAGCTTATTGTACTTTACTTTCGCCAGGGGCGGGTACATCATGAGAATCAGGCCGACGGCGATCGGCAGCGGTGCCGGTCCTATTTTTACGCTGTCGATAATGTCGGCCATGCCCGGTATCAGGTACCCGAGCAAGACCCCTGCGCCCATGGCAAGAAAGATCCAGAGCGTCAGGTAGCGGTCGAGGAAGGAGAGTCGTTTTGCTACGGTCTGTGCCATAATCGTACGGTCTGTGCCCTGATCGTGAGGATAGAACTTCTTTACGTGGTCTCCGGCACCATGGCCGCTGTGCCGGCCCACGCAACTGCGCGCGCGCCACGGATTCCTCGGGCATCCGGAGGCTAGGCTTGTCGGTTGCCATTCCGGTTGCCATAGTATGCGTCAAGCTACGCATGCATGGATAAGAACGGCGGCGACCCGTCGCGACCGCGAGCAATCCCTATCAATCTTTATCGCGAATATAGGATAATACACCTGCAATCTTTTAGGTTCGTGGAGAGGCCGTGAAAAGACTCTCATGATGATGTTCGCTCTGTCCGGAAGTGACGCTTAGGGTATATGAGCCTACTCGGACGACTTCGGCAGGATGAGCGGGTCACCGGCCGCCTGTTTCGGCGCGAAACGCATACAGCATACCGGGGCCGTCATCCCCTTCGCTGGAAATGTACAGCGTACCATCCGGCAGAAAGGCCAACCCCTCCGGTTGCTCGAATAGATCCGGGGAGAGCTGAATGACGGATTGGAGCACCCCGCCTCCGTCCAGGACGGCCATCACCTGGGTCGTCGAGGACAGGACGTAGACTGCGCCGGTGGCAGGATGGACGGCAAGTGCAGACGGCTTGAACTCGCCGTTCTCGCCTGACTGGCGTTCTACGGCTTCCCTGTCGATAGTAAAGACGGGATCTGGCAGCAGGGCGTCGCCCGTCAGATCCAAAGCCGTCAGATCGAAGGCGTAGATGGACTTGTACCGGTCACCGAGGCCGGCACCCGGACGCTCCTTGCACGCTATCAGAAGCCGGTTCCGCGAGGCGTCGTAGGTCAATCCTTCCGTGTCGTTCCGCTCCGTAAGGACGGTCTCGATGACGCGCGTCGCAGGTGCGTCGCCGGCCCACCCGGAAATCTCAATCAGCGTCCCATCGCTGCGTAGCACGAATACGCGATCTCCTGCGTGTTCTATACCCTCATAGTCGCCCGCGCCTCCGAACGACCACCTTTCGACGATCTCTCCGGACTCGCGGCCCAGCACGAACACGACGCCATCCTCATCCTGAACGGCGCCGAGTCGACCATCGGGAAGCACCGTCAACCCGGATATCTCTACCAGATCGCCGTGAAGCGCGGCCGCGAGAAAGGGCCGATCAATGTCATACACGGACCCGCCATGTATCGCGCCGGCATTCGTCGCCCCGGTACGGACGTCCGCCGCACCGCTAGACTGAGATCCAGGAGTCGTATCACGGTCTCCGCCGCCCGATCCATCGGAGCGGCAGCCGGCCGACACCATCAGGAAAAGTGACAACCCCGTAAGCAGCGCTCCCTTCAGAAAGTTGAACATTTGAAATGGTTTAATTGGACACGTAGACGTTCCCGCGTTTTATGCGGAGCTGCGTCCGCCCACGTATTCATCAGTGCAGCGGCGCGTACTAAAACTGGAGATCTAAATTACGCATAAAACGCTTTGGACGCCCCGAGGACGTGACCGGCTGACCGGATCGAGAACCCCTCCCGCTCCATCACGTCCGCCGAACACGTGCAGGCTGGTAAGAACTCTCGTAATGTATGACTTTCGAATGGATCCTCGCTCGATCACTCCCGGTCTCCCTTCACGACATCGCTCCGCCTTCCGGTATCTCTTTCGTAACTGATTGATGGGACTCTACAAGCTGGTTGATGCGACGCTCCGCGCCGCCTGGTGGCGCGTCATGCGCCTCTGGCGTCCCATGGCACTTTGGACCCTCCTCAGCTGGGTATTGATGGGGCTCGTGCTCGTACCTCTCTCTTCGGGGGTACTCCACAGGATCTTTTTCCGCGGCGAACGCGCCCTCCTGGGTAATGAGGAGCTGCTCGGGTGGATGCTGACGCCCGAAGGCATCGCCGGCGTAACGGGGGCCGGACTCCTTATCACGCTGGCGGCCGTCGTCCGATTCGCCGGATTCTACTGGATGGTGACCGACGACATGGCCGGGGAGTCGGTGAGCGTACACCGGACGTTCCGCGATCTGCTACCCGACCTTCCCGCGCTCTACCGTCTCTGCGCGGTCGTGACGGTGGGCGTGCTTCTGCTCTTAGCGGTCCTGGCAGCCGGACTCTACCTGGTCTATGTCGGATGGTTGGACCAGTACGATATCAACTATTATATCGCGGTCAAACCGCCCGAATGGGGAAGGGCACTCCTCGCTGCAGGCGCATGGGCCGCCGTATGGATCGCTGGGGCCGGTTACGTCGTGATAAGAAGCCTCCCCGCCGTTCCCGCCTACCTGGGCGGTCACCGCCCGGTTCGCGCCGCGCTGCGCAGAAGCTGGCAGATGGCTTCCGGGAAGGCCCTGCGCACGCTTCGCGCCGCGATCGTCATCGCGGTGACCTGGCTCGCGCTGCGCGTGCTGGTACAATCCATCCTCTTCCGGGCGGCCTCCCACCTCGCGACTACCATTGCTGCAAACACCACGTCGGTCACGCCCTTGATTGCCGTCAGCGCGACCTATTCGGCATCCATTCTCCTGTTCGACGCCGTGCTCTCGTTTCTTGGCTTCTCGATCCTGGCGACCGTATTGATCAAGCAGTTTCACGAAGACGACGCCACGCATGCATCCGCGCACACTACCCGGGCAGGGATACGACCCGGATCCCTCGCTACGCTGCGCCGGTGGCTGCGCCCCTCCCGGGCCGTGCCCGTCCTCCTCGCTGCCGTTTTCTTGAGTACGGCGCTCAGCGGGTACATCATCACCTTACCGGTCGATCAGCCGTCCGTGGTCGTAACCGCCCACCGTGCGGGTGCCCACCTGGCTACCGAAAATACGCTCGCCGCCCTCGAGCGGAGCATAGAGGTGGGGGCGGACTACGCCGAGATCGACGTGCAGTCTACCAGAGACAGTGTGATCGTCGTCGTCCACGATGCCGACCTCATGCGTCTCGCGCTGGATCCGAGAATCATCGCTGGAACGGATTATGCCGAGCTGAGCGACGTCGTCCTCGGCCGCGATCCCGACGTGCCTGCTTCCGAGCGGCGCGTGGCTACGTTGGACGAGTTTCTCGATCGGGCAAAGGGTCGTATCGGCCTCAACATCGAACTGAAGTATTATGGCCCAAACCCGTCTCTGGCACCGCGTGTACTCGAGATCGTGCGAAGGCACGAGATGACCGCGCCGGAGGACGTCGTCATCATGTCTCTCGACCTGGAGGCCGTCCGGCAGGTCCGGCGCCTGGCCCCCGAGATTCACACGGGGTACGTTGCCACGTTGACGATGGGCAGCCTCGACCGCCTGTCGGTCGACTTTCTCGCCGTTCCGCGTCAGATGGCGACCGAGCGCTTCGTCCGACGAACACAGAGACGGAACGTCGACGTGCACGTGTGGACGCTCAACAGTACGGACGCCGTCGTGGAGATGATCGAACGCGACGTGGACGGGATCATAACGGACGATCCCCGTCTCGTACGACGGCTCATCGACGAGATCACCGCGCTGTCCGTACCCGAGCGCCTGCTGCTCAGCTTCCAGCCGCTCTTGCTCGAAGATTAGGCCGCGGGTGCTCAAACGGTCACCGGACCGATTATCCGCGCAGGCCCGCTCGACTACGCCCGCACCTGTCGAATCGGAGGCACGGCTGCTCAGCCGTTTTCAGCACGCACAGTAGGATTCGCTGAGATACCGGCCGGTCTCTTCGTGCGCCGGGCTGCGGAAGAGCTGGTCGGCAGGGCCCTGCTCGATGACACGGCCGTCGCAGAGGAATATGAGATGGTCGGCTACGCGCCACGCCTGCCGGATATCGTGTGTGACCAGCACGATCGTGTACTTCTTCTTCAGTTCGCCCATCAGCTCCTCGATCGCGCGCCCGGAGACCGGATCCAACGACGACGTCGGTTCATCGAGCAGCACGATGCGCGGCCGAACCGCCAGGGTCCGGGCGATGCACAGCCGCTGCTGCTGGCCGATCGACAGGGACCCCGCCGGAGCGTCGAGCCGATGCTTGACTTCCCGCCACAACGACGCGGCGCGGAGGTTCTCTTCGACGAGCGTCGACCGCTCCTCCCGCGACAGCCGCTGCTGATCCTGAACGCCGAACAGCACGTTCTCGGCGATCGACCGGGGAAACACGCACGGTTTCTGAAACACCATGCCCACCTCCGTGCGAAGGCGGACGGCATCCGTGCCGTCGTCGAGAACGTCGCGACCACCTACGCGCACGTTGCCCGTACAGGTGAACCCTTCCAGGTCGTCATTCATCCGATTGACGCTCCGAATCAGCGTAGACTTGCCGCTGCCTGACGGGCCGACGATGCAGTTGATGCGATGCGGGTGCAGCGTTACGTCGACGTCCCTCAGCACGTGCATATCTCCGAACCAGACGTTGAGTCCGCGCGCGACGATCGACGGATCGCCGTCTGCCTCGCTGGATGGATGAATGACCTTGAGTGACGCCCTCTGTCTCGACATAAGCGGCTTATCGCTGACTAAATCTTCTCAGTTTCGTTCGACTCACGAGGCCCAGCACGCTAAAGCACGTTACAAGTCCCATCAATACGAGGCCCGTTCCCCACGCGTTCTGCAGTGCCTGCGGATCGGTCGCCTGCTGGGCGAGCGCAAGCAGATGGGTCGGCAGCGTCGTAACCGGCTCGAAGAGGGATCCGGGGACGTCTACGCCGGAGAACGCCGTGGCGATGAACATGATGGGCGCCGTTTCCCCGACCGCTCGGGCCAGTCCCAGGAACAGCCCCGTGATCGCCCCGCCCAGCCCTTGCGGAAGCAGCACTTTGACGACGATCTGCCACTTACTGAGCCCGAGTGCTCGCGCACTCTCCCGGTACATCGTCGGAATGCTCTCGATCGCCTGATAGGCCGCCTGCACGACGGTCGGAAGCATCATCATGGCGAGGATGACCGAACCTACAAACCAGGAAACACCCGTATCGAGGACGTTCACGAAGAAGATGAGTCCGAATATCCCGAAGATGATCGACGGCACACCGTTGAGTCCGTATACGAGCAGCGTGGAGAGGTGCTTGAGGCGTTTGCTCCGCAAGTACTCGCTTTTAAAGAGCGCCGTACCCACGGCCACGGGAAAGCACAGCAGGGCCGCGGCGACGACGAGGAGGAGGCTCCCGGCGAGCTGATAGAAGATACCGCCCGCCGAGCCGAAGTCACGTGCACGCGTGAGCAGGAACTCCGGATTCATCGCCCCCATGCCCTTCCACGTAATCGCCGCAAGCAGTCCGGCCAGCAGCAGGCCGCACAGGCCGGCAGCCGTCCAGGCCGCGAACACGAAGCAGCGATTGATCCAGTGTCGGGAAATGCGCTTCACTCGAATAGTTGCAGTGTACCGGACATATGATCGCCTACCCTACACATAGCGACGATCTTCGGGATGGTAGAAATAGATCAGCGCCACCATCGTGAGCCCGAGAACGAAAACGAAAAGGACCAGGCCCATGAAGATCATGGCGCTGAAGTGGACGGAGCCGAAGGCCGTCTCCGCCATCTCGCGTCCCAGCTTGGAGGTAATCGTCTGCCCGGGCAGCAGAACGTCCGCCGGCGACCCCGGCAATCGATCGACGCCGCCCACCACGAGCATGGTCGCCATCGTTTCACCCATGGCACGTCCGAGCGCGAGGAGCGCCGCGCCGGCCACGTCCGTCCGTGCGATCGGCCAGACGGCACGTCGGACGACTTCAAACCGATACAGGCCGAGCGCCTCCGCGGCCTCGCGATATCTCCTCGGCACGTGATGCAGCGCGTCGTCCGACAGGGTAATCATCGTCGGAAGAATCATTACGGCGAGAATCAGTCCGGCCGACAACACGGTCCGTCCCGTCTGCAGCGCGAACAGGTCCTCGATCCACACGCTCACGAGCGCGACGGCGACGAGTCCGTAAACGATCGAAGGAATACCCGCGAGAAGTTCCAGGGCGGACTTGACCGCGAGCCGGTAGCGGCCCGGCAGGATCTCCGCCGTGAATACGGCCGTCGCGAGGCCGAGCGGGAGCGCCACGACGAGGGCGATCGCCGTGACGGCGGCCGTTCCGTAGAGCATGGCCAGGATCCCGAACCGTCCGTCCGCCGGATTCCACGTCCCGCCGAAGAGCAGCCATCCTTCGCGCACTACCGCGTCCCAGCTGTAGAGCAGCAAGAAGACGCCGATCAGGAAAATGACCGAAGCGCTGACCAGCGTGCTGCCAACGACGAATCCTTTTCCGATTCTACCGGAGACGGACATATCCTGCTTCCTCCACGATACGTTGTCCGTCTGCACTCAACAAAAACTCGAGAAACTGCCGCGCACTGCCTTCCGGCGTACCGGTCGTGATAAGCAACAGCTCCCGGGTGATGGGGTACTTTCCGGCGGCCATCCGTTCTGGCGTAGGTGACACCACGGAGCTGTCCTCCGTATCGATCGCCAGCCCGCGCACGTCCTCATTGAGCCAGGCAACCGAAAGCATGCCGATGGCCGCGTCGCTTTGCGTGACGGCCGTTTGCTCCTCATTGTTGGACCCCAGGACCAGATCGGCGCCCGGAGCCTCGGCTCCTCCGTCTCCAAATACGGCCTCCATAAAGACGTGGCGCGTGCCGCGGGAGGCCTCCTTGTCGACGACGAGAATATCCCGATCGGGCCCGCCTACACCCCTCCAGTTCCCGATCTCACCCCGATAGATGTCCGCGATCTGGTCGAGAGAAAGCGACGTCACGCCCGCCTCATAGATCTCCGAGGACACGGCGGGCACCACCGCGTCGAGCCCGACGGCGTGGATCCTGAAGTCCGCCTCCGGATACCGGTCCCGCTCGGCCGCTGTGAGCTCACGGGAGGACATTCCCACATCGATCTTGCCTTCGCCGAGCTGGTTGATACCGACACCCGAGCCTCCGGCATTTACGATCACATTGACTTCCGGATGGTCCACCCGAAACTGCTCGGCCGCTCTGGAAATCACGGGCAGCACCGTCGAGGAACCTGCGACGCGAACGGCCGCCCGCTCATCGCAGCCGTAGAGAAAGAGGGTCGACAGCACGGCGGCGAGCAGCACAACGCGATGCGGCATAAGGAAACGGAACGAAGATGAACATCCGGGACGGGCTTTGTCCGTGTCGCGCGCACTAACATTGTTACGCGGCCACCGCGTTACGCATAAACCGATAAGCGGGCACCCTCCAGGCCGTACCCTCGTTTCGCGCTGCGGGTCGCCGGGGCGTTACCGGAGGCGGCTCATACGGCATCCGGACTGATCAGCCGCGTATGCCCGCTCAGATAGGCGAGGATGGTGCCTACGACCAGCCCGACGACGTACCCATACGGCAGTCCGACGGCGAGCAGGGCGACCAGCGCTGCGATGGGGAACTCCGTGCGGGAGTGGGCCGTGTCGCGGACGAGCCAGATCAGCGCGAGCGCCTCGAACAGCAGCAGAATGCCCAGCATGGGGAGCGGAAAGGCCCGCGCCATCTGATCGAAGCCTCCTCCAAAAAAGAGTCCGAGCGAGATAAATAGCAGTCCGTAGATGACGACCGACCCGCCGGTCCGCCCGCCGAAGGCAAAATGCCCGGCCATGCCCCCGGATCCATGGCACGTAGGTACGCCTCCGAACCAGGGATTGACGAGGTTCATCAACGCGTAGCTAACCCCGATTTTCCGAATAGTCAGCGGACGCTTCGGAAACAGATCCTCCGACAGCTGCCTCGTAGCCAGGACCGAGTTACCCAGCGAGAGGGGGATCTGCGGCAATGCCAGGATCAGAAATCCCGTCGCGATGTCCGTGAGCCGGGGTACGTGCATCTCCGGAAGCCCGAAACCGAAGCTGCTGGACATCATCCCCTCGTCGAAGTTGAATGCTACGGCATAGGCTACGCCGAGTACGACGACCGGGAGCGCCGCGGGAAAGCGCTTGTTTCCGAGGAGGAGGACGGTGATGACGAACGCCACCGCCGCGAGGACATAGCCCGAAAAGCCGTCGGCCTGGACGAAATCGCCTAACGCCACGTAGGCCAGCTGGAGCCCGAGTCCGAACTGAATACCGCGCACGACGCACTTCGGAATAACGCGCCCCAACCAGTCCAGCAGGCCCGTTACGGCGAGCACGAGCATCACGACGCCTATCGCCAGGCCCGCACCGTAGAGCATCGATGCCGTCGCTTCCTGTGCGATCACGATGGCCGCCATGGCCTTCAGGGGCTGGACCGGCATCGGCATCCGGTAGACGAGTCCGGTCAGAATCTGCATGACTCCGAAGAGCACGAGCACGCTCGTACCGTCGAGTCCGGCAACGAGCGCCATGCCGATCAGCAGCGGCACGTCCGTTCCCATGTCTCCGAACGCACCCGCCAGTTCGTTCCGATCGAACCGTATACGGGTTCGCCCGCCGGCGACGTCTGCGCGCGTTTCCGATGCAGGCCGTGTCGTCTTCATCGCCGCAGCGTACCGCCAACCTTAACGCCGAGCCCACCGTCGATGCGGTACTCGTGGCCCGTAACGAAGGATGCCTCGTCGCTCGCCAGAAAGGCGATGAAGCGGGCGATCTCCTCCGGCTGCGCGATCCGGCCGAGGAGATGCATGGCGCGGACGTCGTCCATCATGGACTCGGGATCCTCCCACTCGCTGACGGCCCACCGGAGCAAGGGCGTGTCGACCGTACCGGGGCACACGGCCACGCATCTTACGTCCGGCGCGTAATCCACGGCAATGCTTCGCGTGAGGCCGAGCAGGGCCGTCTTGCTCGTGGCGTACGCAGCGACGTTCGACTCGCTCATCAGGCCCTGCACGCTCGAGACGTTGACGATGACGCCGCGCGTCATCCGCGCCAACGCCGCCCGCGCGCAGAGAAACGCCCCCTTCACGTTGACGTCCATCACGCGGTCCCAGTCAGACTCCGAGGTGTCCGTCACGCTGCCGTAGACCTGGATGCCGGCATTGTTGACGAGGATGTCGACCCCTCCGTAGCGGTCCGCAACCCGGTCGAATGCCGCGGCGACCTGGTCGGATCGGGAGACGTCACACGCGACGTACATCGTCCGATCGGCGTCCATCGCACCTGGAGCCGACCGTTCATCGTCCGGATCGATGTCGAGCCGGACGACGTTCGCGCCGCGCTCGTAGAAGACGTCCGACGCAGCTTCGCCGATGCCCTTCGCCGCCCCCGTGACGACGACCGTTCGTCCATCAAATTCCATAAGGATGTCCCGCGCGCGCCTGGTCTTTACGATGATGCTTCACAACTCACGATACTGCTTTACTGTTCACGGTAATGATTTACCATTTCGGCGGGCCGGCTGCCGCATTCCCTTTTTCGTCAGGCCGGCCTCCGCCCCCCACCTGCACGCTTACAATCGCGTCCGCAGCCAGCCAAAAACAAAGGCCTCCTGGTCCCCATCGGCCTCCGCGAGCGCGATGTAATGCTCACCCCGCAGCGCATTGAATCCTTTCTTAAATACGTCGATCCCTTCGTCGCCTCTATAGTCGACGTAGGCCTGAAAAGCACGCAGCGTCACGGGACCGATCGCACCGTCCACGGCGATGTCGGCGTAGATGGATTCCTTCCGATTCAGGGCGTTGAGCAGCCGCTGGAACCACGTTCCCGCACGGCCTCGGCCCACGTTGACCGCCGTGTCGAAGACTTCTTCGGCCAACGCTGCATCGACGACGGCCACCCGCTCGAGCCGCATGAACTCCCAGAAATGCTCCTGGTAGATCCGTTCCGCCGTCTCGAACGGGAGCTCACTCATGGCCCCCTCATAATCGTAGGCCCGGGCAAGGCTTTCCGTAATCCCGTAGCGCGTCGCGCCACCGCGATCGGACGGATGGTCGCTGTACCCTCCTTCAATATCCAGTGTGTCCGCAAGTGCGGTCTGAAAAGGTGTCGGCATGGTGCTTTCGTACTCATTCGATCGAAGTGCCGTGCGGATCCACAAGATAACGGACCGCAGCATCATTGCGAGAATCACCCGCGCGGCCGCATCTCGCGCATCACCGGATTCCGTGAACTCCTATCCGAAGCTCTTTATCTTGCATGCCGTATCGCCCGACCGACGGCCGTCGACCACCTGGTTCGCTACGCCGCAACCTCCTGTCTCTCCCTTTATGACCCCGCGACAGTCCATTCGATGCCTCATAGTGGTCATCCTGACCTGGGCGCTTACTGCCCTGGCCGGGCGACCGTCCGCCGCCCAGACGGCCGTCCCCATCCATCCCACTGAAGACGCGCCCGCGACGCTCCCCGAGCTTCCCTTCCACCTGACGGCGCGTCCCTGGCAGCCCCTCGACATTTCAGCCGAGGCTTATCTCGACGCCCTCGAAGGAGCCTGTACCGTCGTGGCCCAGCACCAGGACGAGCGCGGCGCCATCATCGATCCTTACCTGGATCGCGAACATCAGTACTCGACACCGTACTTCGCTATCGCGGTCGGCGCGCTGCTCGACGCCGATCGCGGCGAAGCACTGCACGAACCAGGCATCCGTGCGATGGAGCACGCCACGGCCCGCTTCGCCGAGGGCAGCGAAGGTATTCCCGACGCCCACGGCGAGTTCTTCATCGCCGCGTTGACGGAAGCGCTCCATCTCTACGAGGACGAGGTGGACGCAGCCACCTACGACCGCTGGCACGAACGGCTCGAAACACCCCTCGGCACCATCATGCGCGACTTCACGGGCCGCATCAACAACTGGCGAACCTACGCCATGAAGGGCGAGTGGATGCGCGCCCAGGCCGGACTCGTGGATCGCCAGGAGGCATACGAGATCATTGAACGGGAATGGAATGAGAAGACGCAGCGTACGCGGATCCTGACGGACAAGTGGAATCTGTATCAGGACTGGAGCAGCGATCCGCAGTCGCACGCCGTGGAAGCCGTGGGCCGCGGGAATCTCATCGGACTCATCGCGCACGGTTACGACGGACCGTCCGCCGAGGAGATCGACGTCGCCATTCGACGCGGCACGAGAACCTCACTTCTGCTGCAGGCTCCCGACGGACAGGCTCCCACGAACGGACGGACGGACAACCACGTCTTTAACGACGTGCTCTATCAGCTCGCCTTCGAGGTGTTCGCGGAGCAGGCGCTGGCCGAAGGTGACACGTATCTGGCCGGACAGTATCGTCGCGCGGCCCTCATGGCGTTCGACAGCATCCAGCGGTGGGTGCGGGACGACGAGCCGTGGGCCGGCTCCTTCTATCTGACAAAGAACCGTTTCGAGCCCGGCGATCGGGTGGGGTATCAGCCGGCGAGCCAGTGGGGCAATTACACGGGCGCCGTCATCATGCACCTGGCAGAGGCCTATCTGGCCCGGCAGTCGGACATCGAGGAACAGCCCACTCCGACCGAGATCGGCGGCTACGCGTTTTCGACGGATGCCCGTTTCTCCACCTTCTTCGCGAACGCGGGCGGCATGCAGATCCAGGCGAACCTCCGGGGGGCATCGGTACCCAAGTACGGCATCTCGTGGACGCCGCTCGGCGTGGTACGATTTGTTCGGGCGGATTGGGACGGGCGGCTCGGTCCGTCCGACGGAGAGCACGACCGGGACGCCGGTGAGGCGCTCTCCTTCAGCCGAGGCGCCGGAGAGACGGCGGACGCCTACCGGGCCGGCAGCGGGGTAACGTTCGGCCCCACGTGGCGCGAGCACGACCGATGGGTCCGCATTGCCGACCTGCACACACACTACCGGGCCACCCCCGAAGTACATTTCGTGCACCCGCTGCTCGTGCGCTTCAGCCTGACGTATTCGTATGTCACCGGGCGCGGCGGACCGTACTTCCGGCAGGATTTCGTCGTGACGCCTGACGGCGTGCTCTCCCGCCTCGTCTCGCCGCAAGACGATCCGTTCGCCCTTACCGTGCCCATCCTTGAAGACGACGGCCGGGCGCTGGACGTCTCCATCGGAGACCACATCGCCTCGACCCGGTACGCACCGGGCGAGGACCAGCAGAATTTCATCGGCCTCAATGCGGATGCTAGAATGCTGGACGAGGCGCCTTCCATCCAGAGTTCGTACGGCTGGCTCAAACCCGTTCGATACGAATCCGCCGACCGGGCGAAAGAAGTGTTCGTCTATCCCCGGAGCCCGGACGATCCCAGCGCTGCGGACGTCCGTGAGAGCTTCCAGATCGACGGCGACGATTTTTCCTCCATCCTCGGTCGCGTCGAGGGCACGATGTACGTCGGCCGCACGTCCGCCGGCGGGGAAGGGGATCGGATCGACCTCGACGGCGACGGATCGGCCGACGTTTCCTTCAGCGCATCATGCCGGTTCGTACTCCAGCTGCGAGACGGCGTCGTCACAGCCGTCGAGTCCGACCGCGCCGTTACCATGGAGCTTGACGGCGAATCCTATCAGCTGTCGGCCCATACGCCGGTGGACCTCACGCCGTAACCAGTCTAACGCAGCTGGTTTAACGTAGCTGGTTCACCGCAGATGGTTTATCGTAGCTCGATCACCGTAGCCAGGCCACCGTAGCTAGTTCACCGTAGTCCACGAGTCGTAGCGTATCCAGAGGAGTAGGC
>JBBDTI010000080.1:0-3869 GCA_040904565.1 Rhodothermales bacterium | reverse complement strand
CACCGTAGCTAGTTCACCGTAGTCCACGAGTCGTAGCGTATCCAGAGGAGTAGGCCGCTTGTGCTGCGGCCGAAAGGAGCGCCCGAATCCTCATAACGGCCCCACCATTTCCTGACCAGGTGCCGTCGAAAGGAGTCGAAAAGGCCGCTCTTCTCGCCGTGCTGCAGCACCGGGTTTTCGTCGGACGCCGCGCCGCCGTCCCGGTCGAGGTTCCTGTTTCTCCGGAAGGCCGGACTCATGCCGCGCACGACCCCGCGCAGGAAGGCGTGCGCCCGTTTGTGATCCAGCACGAACCGCGTCGACCCCTGTACGATGATGACGTATTCTTCTTCGACCAGGCATTCGTCGACGAGCCGGTCTTTCAAGACCCGCTCGATCAGGTCCGTCAACGGCCATTGACTCAGTGCATCCATGGTACCTTCCTCCTGGCTCCTACATTACGCTCCAGCTCGGCCATCCCCCCGCATGGCTGCGGGACACGCTTCGATCGAACTACCCTTCGACCTCATCGGCCAACCAAACAGGTTTGGTGAGTAAGATACTATGGTAGAAGGCATCGCAGTGCGCTCGTGAACACGACGGATGCTGTCACAAGTGCGCCATGAATGGGGGCGGATGGCAGCGTGAGCGACACGGCGCGTGAATGAGTCCAGTTTTGATACGATCCGCCACACTTCAACGGCCCGCACTCGAGTGTGTCCGGGCCGGGAAGGTGAAAGGCATCGTTTTTGCGCCTACGACCAACCTTGATGAACGATGGATCGCCACGGCAGACGATCCGCACCGTATCTCCCACAAGTGCGACGTATGGATCACCTTCAACTCGTAGCACCGACCGCAACCTCCCGGCAGGCGACCATTGACGTGTCGCCTGCCCTGCGGACGGTGTCCTACGCGCGTCGGCGGCTTCAGAATGGAGCCATTCTGGCCCTGGGTGACCTTACGACGCTGCTTCTGGCTGCGACAGGCGGACTTGCGCTCGATTGGTCGCTGAACGCGGCACCGGCTCTTCCGGTGTGGATGTGGTGGCTTCCGGTGGGCTGGGTCGCGGTCGGACTGCTTGCCGGACTCTATCCGGGATGGGGGATGGGACACCTTGAGATGCTCCGCCGCATGCTGCGCGTTAGCACGGTCGTATGCGGCGTCACGGCAGCCGCCTCATTGTGGGCGACCGGGACGCTCTCCTGGCCCTTCTACACCGTCTGTATTTGCGCCTTCACCGTTCTTCCCGCGCTTCGTGCGCGGACGAGAAAGAGTCTTCAGGAAACGGGCGCATGGGGGATCCCCGTCCTCGTATATGGAGCCGGAGACGCAGGTGCGCACCTGATCCGTCATCTACGGCGCGAGCGCTCGATTGGATACAATCCCGTGGCCGTCGTTGACGACAATCCGGCCCGCCACGGCCGCACGATCGAAGATCTGCGCGTACTGGGCCGTTCCGGCGATCGCGTTCCCGTAACCGACACGGCCGTGCTCGCCATGCCGCATGCTCCGCACCACGGCGAGCTGCTCGAGCGCCTGTCCGCACACTATCGGTCCGTCATCATCCTCGACGAACCGATGAATGGGGATCGCCCCGTAGGAAAGACGCATGACTTCGACGGCGTCATCGGCCGCGTGCTTGCGTCCCGGCTCGACTCGACGCCGGCCCGCGTTACGAAGCGCGCCGCGGAGCTGCTCGTCCTCATCATCACGTCGCCATTCTGGCTGCCGCTGCTGGCGCTCGTCGCGCTGGCCGTCTGGCTGGAAGACCGACGAAGTCCGATCATGCGGCAGGTAAGAATGGGATGGGATGGGACCCCGTTCTCCCACCTCCGTTTCAGAACGGTCGTCCCCAACACGGGAGAGCGGCTGCGTGAGAGTCTGGACGACAACGAAGCCCTCCGCCGAGAATGGGAGACCCGCTTCCGTCTGGTCGACGACCCTCGCGTGTCGAAGGTCGGACGGGTCATCCGTACGATGGGGCTGGTGGGACTTCCGCAGCTCTTGAACGTGATGCGCGGCGACATGGCTCTGGTAGGATCCGAACCGCTGGCACCCTATCGATACAGCCGGCTTTCGAAGCCCGAGAAGAAGGCCTATGCGACGGCGTCACCTGCTGTCACCGGACTCTGGAACGTCTACGGCGAGACGCCGAGCGCACCCTCTGCCACGTACTACGTGCGAACGTGGACCATCGAGCGCGATCTGGCCATTCTCATGAAGTGGTGGGTGGATCTCCTGGCGCCCGCCACGAGCTAGCCGGGCCGTCGCCGCACCCTCCCGCGACGTACGCGGCGGCGCGTCGCAACGATCCGCTAGGCTTCGACCGTCTTCTCCGACGCCCGCAGCCGAATGATAAAGGCGCTGCCGGCACCGAGTTCACTCTCGACGCGGATATCGCCCTCGTGCATCTCCACGATCTGCTTGACGATCGAGAGGCCCAGTCCGGTCGACGATTCGCCGCCGGTCGGCTTGGCCGACAGTCGCTGAAACTTCTGGAAAAGCAGCTCCTGGTCCTCGTCAGAGAGTCCCGGGCCGTGATCGCGGACTTCAAACTCGACGTCACCATCCGCGCGTCGCACGGTGATCCAGATCTTCTCATCCTGCGGCGAATACTTGATCGCGTTCGAAACGAGGTTTTCCATTGCCTCTCCGAGCCATTCTTCGCTTCCCAGTACCACGAGCGGCCCGTCCTCCGGCGCGTCGAAGACGATTTCCTGTCCCTTGCGCTGCGCCTGGCGGGTGTTTTCATCGACGATGGTCCGCGCGATCTCCACGAGATCGACCGGCACCGGGTCGATGTCCAACTGCCCGCTCTCGAGGGCCTCGGACTCCAGAATCTGCGAGATAAGCTCGAACATCTTGTTCGACGAACTCTGGATCAGTCCGAGCATCTCCCCAACCTCGGAGTCGGTATCGATCTCTTCGCGGATCAAATTCGCGAATTCTCGGATATTGTTGAGTGGATTCTTCAGGTCGTGCGCCGCGATGCGCAGGAGCTGCGACTTGAGCTCGCTCGCCTCGCGCAGCTCGACGTTCGTATCCTTCAGCACCTCGTTGAGCTCCTTGAGCTCGTTCTGCTGCTTGCGGAGCGTGAGCAGGTTGCCTACCCGTGCGAACAGCTCCTCGGCGTTGAACGGCTTCGGAAGATAATCGTCCGCCCCGGCCTCGAGCCCCTCGATCTTGTCCTCCACTTCCGCCTTCGACGTGACCATGATGATGGGCGTCAGGTTGATGTCTTCATGCGCCCGCACGGCCCGGCACAGGTCGTAGCCCGTCATATTTGGCATCACGACGTCGGTGATGATGAGATCCGGGCGGACCTCCAGCGCCTTCTCGTAGCCTTCTTTTCCGTCCTTGGCCGAGACCGTCTTGTACTTGCCCTGCAAGCAGCTGATTATATACTCGCGGATGTCCGGATTGTCGTCCGTCACCAGGATGGTCGGTCGTTCCCCGTCCGCATTCAGGATCGGCTCCCCGTCCGCGCCGGCGACCGGCTCGCCGACGGCCCCGTCCCCACCGATGCCGTCCGCGTTCGATCCGCCCTCTTCATCGAACACGGCGAGCTCGACCATCGGGCCCTGCGTAATCTCGTAGCCAAGCTCGGCGTCCACGTCGCCCGTCGCTTCACCCGTATCTTCGCCGACGGGGATAACTATGCGGAATTCCGTGTACTCGCCCGACTCGCTCGTCACGCTGATCTCGCCCTCGTGGAGCTCGACGAGCTCCTTCACGAGCGCGAGGCCGATGCCCGTGCCCTGCTGGACGTTCGACGTGGAGCCTTCGGCCTGGCGGAACCGGTCGAAGATATACGGCAGCTCCTTCTCCGGGATGCCTTCGCCGCTGTCGCGCACGCGCACTTCGACCGAATTGCCGTCGTCGACGGG
>JBBDTI010000079.1:70878-81949 GCA_040904565.1 Rhodothermales bacterium | reverse complement strand
TAGAGCAACTGACTTTTAATCAGTGGGTCGCAGGTTCGATTCCTGCCGGGATCACTTTCAAACGCGCCGCATGCTTGCCGCATGGGGCGCTTTTGGTTTGGGAATGCAGTAGTCATCCGAACGTGAATGCCGCCTCTATTCTTGGTGACGTTCGCGACACCGCCATAGATAGTTTCGACAGCTCTCGATATAGCCCGTAGACAGCGTCCTCCTGACTGCATCGGGAGCTGTCAGACCTTAAAGACCTCCGACGCGTAGTCGCGATCGAACGTTATCTGCCCTTCGTCGAACTGCTCGTCCGAGTACGTCAGGTTGTGCGCGTCCTGAAAACTCCAGCTGAACGGGGCAAATTCATCACCGGTCATCCGCTCATCCAGGTTCGAGATGGTTACATCGCGGAAGTTCAGATCGCGCAAAAGCTTGTTTTCTGCGTGTGCGCCTGCAACGACGAGAATTGAATCATCCCTGGAGAGCATGCCGTCCTGAATCAGACGGACCAGTGTATCTTTGACAAATGAATACCGCATGTGTCCTGGGTAACAATACCAGTAATATCTATGCGTACGTTCAGCGAAGTCTGGCAGATCATGCGACAGTCAGGTCCGGAAAGCCAATCCAGACAATTCTGGAAGTCGATCTTCGCGTAGTACAGCCTGGTGGTTAATTTTCCAACGTTTCGCCCGGGCAACCGGCGTGATGAAATGCACCACGCTCCGTGGTACGCAGCCGTCGTCCCGAACGGACCGTACGCCGTGATGTCAACGAGCGTCGGGCGATCGATCCGGATCGTGGCCAAATATACCGGATGGAAAATCCACCTGCATAATCACGTGCACCTCGTCCCTCCCGTCCGGTAGCGATACACTACGATACAGCACGTGACGTGAGCAATAGCCGCGTATCCAACATCTCCAGGTACCTACACAATTGTCCGTGATTCCCCGTACGCCCCAGCCATTGGCGGCCCTATCTTAATTGATAGCTGCGTGTCGCTTGGGATTCGGTGCTGGTGCGTGGGACGCAACCGCGACGTCCGACGGCGCGGCCCCGGCACGCCCGTCGCGAATCCGGACGGCGGCTTCCGAGAACCTGTTGACGAGGTGACATCATGGCAAAAGACGGTATCAAGGCATTCGACACGACGGTTCACGAAACGAACCTGATCCTTAATGACATCGGCGATGAGATGGGAGACCCGCGCACGTCGATCGCCTATCACGCACTGCGCGGCGTGCTCTTCGCACTTCGCGATCGCCTGCCGATGAGCGAGGCGGTGCAGTTCGCCGCGCAGCTTCCGATGCTCGTGCGAGGCATCTTTTTCGAAGGCTACCGGCCTACCGGAAAGCCCGACAAATTTGACAAGGACACCTTCCTCGCCCGCGTATCCGAGGAGCTGAAGATGGGCGGCGGGGCCAATGCCGCGGATGCAGCCCGCGCCGTGTTCGCCGTCCTGCAGCGGCGGGTCGACCGTGGCGAGATCGACGACGTGCGCAGTGCCCTCCCCGCAGATATTCGGAAACTCTGGCCGGAGCGCATATCGGTCTGAGAGATGCCGTCTGTCGGGTACGGCCTGACGGACGCCGTCGGTGAGCATCGAATGTATTACCAACCTCCTTTTGCACGTGTGATGAACATCAACATTCAGGGGACGGGCCTCGACGTATCGCCCAAGATGAGGGCATACGTCGAACAGAAGCTGGACGACAGTTTTCGAGCGTTCGGAGACATGAATCTCGAGCCCGTAAAGGTCGAAGTTGAGCTCGAGCGCACGACGCGGAGACATCCGAAGGAACGCGATGATGAACAGCTGTATCGCGCAGAGGCCACCATCACGATTCCGGGGCGGACGATCCGCGTGGAAGGTACGGCGCCGACCTTGAATCAGGCCGTCGTGCGCCTCAAGCACACCCTGACGCGGGAGATTCGACGGTGGCGCGAGAAGCTGATCGCGGAGCGGCGACAGGGAGGACGTGATCTGAAGGAAGACATCGTCCGCCGCGGCGAGGCTGAAGTTGTGCCGGAGGACGAATAGGTAAAGATCGCTGCGTGCGTACGACGACATGCGGGCCGTCGCCCGCGCACGTTGGCGCAGCCGTTCGTCATCGTCAGCGTACGTCAACGTGGCGCCGGACGAAGCCGAAGTTGCCCTCGGCGGCCTCGCTCGCCGTGATTTCGAGCACGAATGCACCGTCGCGGGGTGCCGTCAACGCTCCCTTGAAGGTGCTCGCGGTACCGGCAAATTCCAGCTGTTGCACCGATACGGGCGTGCCGTCGTCCACTAGCCGGGCGGTGACGCGGATGTCGTCGGCGTCCCAGAGGCCTCCCGGCTCCGTCGGGCATCCGCAGAGCATGGTTACGCGCGTCGTCACCTCCACGGTACGGTCCGTCGTCGAGACCGACTGCACCTCGACGGTGAATCCATTGAGTTCCAGAATCACGCCGTCGCCGAGCACGTCTTCCCCTGGCAGAAGCAGCATGCGCTTGGAACCGCGCGGCATGATGCCCTCGGCGTCGAGCGGACCATAGGCCGTTACGTCCACGAATGTGGGTTCCGCAATGGCTACGTCGGCAAGGAATCCGGCGGCCCCGTCCGTGTCGTACACGGCGGCGTCCCGTGCGCGCGGCATGGTGATGATCTGCTCCGTGCTGCCTGTGCCCCCCTCCTGCACGCCTTCGGCCAGCACTTCGCCCGTCACGGCGTCCTGAATGACGATACGGGCACCGCCCACCCCGGAGCCGATGATCTTGGCGTCATTCGAAACGGCACGCACCATGACGTGCGTGGATTGAGCCTGCGCGTGCACGATCGTCGCGGAACCGATTGAAAGCAGCACGGCGGCCGCGATGCTGGACGTGATAGTGGTGAGAATGGAACGCATGGAGAACGGATGGTTTCGTGATGAACGCCGTCGTAGACCTGTGGTATCGCTGGACCGAGAGAAGGGTCCGGGCGCGGTCGTACCGGACACATGGTGAGCGGCCTCCGGCCACCGCTTGCGCAAATGGGCCCGGCGCACGTAGTATGTGCCGTGGCAAGCGGGGGACGCCTTCGCAAACTCTTGACGCAACCACCGTGTATGGACGCGGTAATAGCTTGTCCGGAGCACGCCCGCTCGACCTGCACCGCCATGGCGGCGGAACTCTGCGATTGGCCGGACGTGCTCAAAAACCCGATGCCCGGGTGGCGGAATTGGTAGACGCACTGTCTTGAGGGGGCAGCGCTCGCAAGGGCGTGCTGGTTCGAATCCAGTCCCGGGCACACAGGCGACCTTGCTGAACCCCTGAGCCGCCCCGACTCAGGGGTTTATTTGTATCGGCATCGCCCTTGCCGCCTCTTCGTGCAGAGACATGGCCGCCGCACCAATTTCTCCTTGCGGCTACTCGCCCCGTTTCCCTCTGGAACGGAAGCCGGTCGATTCGTTACGCGCCGTTCGACGAGGTACGTCCTTATGAAATCCGTCCGACGACAGTACGACGCGTGGGCTCACGTATACGATCTCGTGTGGCGTCGCTATGCAAACCGGACGCTGGACGCGCTGCTTGAACGGGCGCGCTTCACCGGCGGTCGCACTGACGAACTGGAGATCCTGGATGTCGGTTGCGGCACCGGTATCCTCGAGGAGAAAATGCTGTCGGACGGGTATCGCGGGGCAATCGTCGGCGTTGACGCGTCGACTGAAATGATCCGCCGCGCGTCAGACAAGCTATTCGACGCGACAAACGTCTTCTTCAGGTCTGCGGACGCCGCTGACCTGCCGTTTCCCGATGCGACCTTCGATGCAGTCGTTACGGCCAGCATGCTCCATTACGTGCCGGATCCCGTCGCCGTGCTTATGGAGATGCGGCGCGTCCTGCGTCGTGACGGTACGCTGTACGCGCTGGATTGGTGTTCAGATTACAAAACGATACGGTTTCGGAACGCCCTCCTCCGCCTCGTCGACCCGGCCCACCACAGCACGTACACGACAGAGAAGATACACGTCCAGTTGGAAGAAGCGCGTTTCAGGATAACTCGCTACGAGACGTTCCGGTCGGGAACGTACGGGCTGTACTATACAGAGGCGGTTCCCGAATGACGGGGTCGCCGCCGCCCAACTAGTCGACCGACTTACTCGCAAGGGCCGACCACGAATCGGCCTCCACATCCCACTGGTCCGATCGCACGATACCACCGTGCCCGCTGCGAAGC
The DNA here is from genome assembly GCA_040904565.1 of Rhodothermales bacterium. Lineage (GTDB taxonomy): Bacteria > Bacteroidota > Rhodothermia > Rhodothermales > VXPQ01 > JBBDTI01. The sequence goes on along the minus strand of JBBDTI010000079.1, from coordinate 77,760 downwards.
AGGTTGAGCTCGTGGAGAATGCATTCCGCCAGATAGGCGACGGCTTCCGCTTCTCTCATCTCGATCCTGCAGGCGGCTAGCTCGATTGCTACGGAGCGCGTTTCCGCGTCGCGCGCGTACTCTTTAATAAGATGCATCTCCGCGGCTACACGCAGCAGCTCATCCAGTGCGGGATCTGCCGTGCGGTCCGTCTCCGTGCGGAGTCCGCGTGCCGCAGATACGGCGCGCAGGGGCATTAACTCCGCTTCAGCCGACGTCGAGGCATTCTGTTCCCAAGAACGACCGCGAAGCAGGCTCATTAGAAACGTGCGTGCCTTTTTATACGAGATGCTGTGGCGCTTCGTCCCCTGTACGACGGTCACATATTCACGCGTCATGTGGCATGCGTCAATCAGGCTCTTTTCGAGCAACCGGTCGATGATGTCACCGACGGAAACGTGCTGGGAAGCCTCCATGAACGTGTCTGCAGATAGCGGAGTGGATGAGATGTTGCGGACGCGAAGAATCTGCATTAAGCGCCAAAATGGCAAAGGATGTGCACAATTTGTTCGCAACCTTTCGCAGATGTGGAAAAGATGGGGATTACCTGTGGATCGCGTCCGAGTGTGGACGCCCGTGAACCTCTGCTTGCGGCCATGGGCCCACATACAGCGGAACTTGTATTTTCTCGTGCATACATGTTATACGGTATGTAGCTTCGGTGGGGCCGTCTGGTAGGCTCCCTGGAGGATTTCGTGTCGAGGCGCGCGCACGAATCGAGAACTTTTAGACCGTAGCGATTGTATAGCATCCCTGCACGACGAGTTACCGACGTCGGATTTTGCCGGTACGGCTACTCTCCACATTATGAATACATCGTCACGCATCCCGTGAATTGTAGTATTACATCCTGTTGTTGTTGTTGCTGCTGTTGTTGTAGCCGCAGGGGCAACGTGTGTGTACACGATCCGACGTCAGCGAGTCCGCCAGGTGATACCTGATGCGATAACGACGCCATCCGCACGTAAGCCCCTCCGGAACACTCCGAGAGGGGCTTTTTTTGTGGCCCCGACGCCGCTAGATTTCTTGCAGAACCACCATGACCGAACAGATTGACACGCTCGCTGCGAATCGGACGGCATCCGTCGCCGTCGCATCGCTGGAGGCCATACAGGTGCCGGACGTAGTGAAGGCCATCGGCAGCACGCACTTGATACGGCTGGAACGGATCGGGACAGACCTTTCCGAAGGCGTGTCGCTCTATGCCAAGGCCGAGCATCTAAACCCGAGCGGCTCGGTAAAGGATCGGGCGGCCCGTCAGATGATCCTGGAAGGGCTCGCCAATGGTGCGCTGCATCCGGACAAGACCTTGATCGACGCTACGAGCGGCAACACCGGCATAGCTTACGCCATGATCGGCGGACGGCTCGGTATACCTGTGACGCTGGCCATGCCGGCGAACGCGTCGCTGGAGCGCCGCAAGATGATGAAGGCGCACGGGGCTGAGCTAATTCTCACAGACCCGCTGGAGGGGACGGACGGCGCACAGCGTCACGTGAAGGAGCTGGTGGCAGCCAATCCCGACCGGTACTTCTATCCCGATCAGTACAACAACGACGCTAACTGGCGCGCCCACTACGAGGGCACCGGCGTAGAAATTCTGGAACAGACCGGAGGGCGCATCACGCATTTCGTGACGGGGCTAGGCACGACCGGCACGTTTACGGGCGTGAGCCGGCGACTGAAGGAGACGGGTGACGTGCGCACGATCGCCGTCGAGCCGGACTCCCCGATGCATGCCATCGAAGGGCTCAAGCATCTCGAAACCGCTCTCGTGCCCGGGATCTACGACAACTCGCTGGTCGACCGCCTCGTGCGGGTATCTACCGAGGAGGCCCGGCGAATGGCTCGCCGGCTGGCGCGCGAGGAAGGGCTCCTCGTGGGCGGTTCCTCCGGTGCTAATGTAACGGCAGCCCTCCAAATCGCATCTGAATTGACACGCGGCGTCGTGGTGACGGTACTCTGCGACACAGGTACGCGGTACCTGAGTGACTCCATGTGGGACATCGACGAGACCGCCTGATGATTACGAACGGCGACGTACTGGATCATATTCGGCGGCACGGCGAAGAAACCTACCCCGAAGAATGCTGTGGATTCCTCATCGGCCGGCTGCGTGAGGGGCGTAACGATGTGTTTTCAGCGCGACGTGCCGTTAATCGAAACAAACATCGCCGCGAGGATCGATACGTCATCGCACCGGAAGACTACCGCGAGGCCGACCGGGCGGCTCGCGAGGTCGATCTGGATATCGTCGGGATGTACCACTCCCATCCCGACCACCCTGCCCGTCCGTCATCGACGGATCTCGAGCAGGCTACCTTTCCCGGATATACGTACGTAATCGTATCGGTGCTCGACGGCAAGGCGGCCGACCTGACGGCCTGGTCGCTCGCCGAAGATCGCTCCCGATTTCATACCGAGTCGATCGACGAACAACTCCTAACCGGCAACTAGCAACCTTTACCGGAAATACATGGCTAAGATTTTCATCCCCACCCCGCTCCGAATCTATGTCGACAATAAGAATGCGGTCGATGTGGACGGGACCACCGTCGGCGAGGCGCTTAAGAATCTCGTAGACGAACACCCGAAGCTGAAGGATCATCTCTACACCGACGAAGGCACGCTCCGGCAGTTCGTGAACATCTACCGGAACGACGACGATATTCGCTACCTGGACCAGGACGACACGAAGCTGGAGACGGACGACGAAGTCTCCATCGTTCCATCCATCGCTGGTGGCGTGGAGATCGTGCCGACCGAGCGAGGCCCTGTCCGCGTCGCGGAGGCCGCACAGGGGACCGACCTCTCTCCAGAGGAGATCAAGCGCTATAGCCGCCACCTCACGCTGCCCGAGTTCGGTATGGACGGGCAGAAGAAACTCAAGTCGTCCTCCGTGCTCATGGTGGGTGCAGGTGGACTCGGTTCGCCGCTCGGCATGTATCTCGCCGCCGCGGGTGTCGGGCGCATCGGCATCGTCGACTTCGACGTCGTCGACGAGTCCAACCTCCAGCGCCAGGTGCTCCACGGAACGAAAGACGTCGGGCGCAAGAAAATCGACTCGGCTCGCGACACGATCGAAGACGTGAATCCGTTCGTCGACGTAGAAACGTACGATGTCGGCCTCTCGAGCGACAATGCGCTCGACATCCTGAAAGACTACGACGTGGTGGCCGACGGCACCGACAATTTCCCCACCCGATATCTGGTCAACGACGCCTGCGTGATGCTGGGCATCCCGAACGTCTACGCATCCATCTTCCGCTTCGAAGGACAGGTCTCCGTCTTCGGCGCGGAGGACGGTCCGTGCTACCGCTGTCTCTATGAAGAGCCGCCGCCACCCGGACTCGTCCCGTCGTGCGCGGAAGGCGGCGTTCTCGGAGTGCTCCCCGGCATGGTCGGCACGATGCAGGCGACGGAAGTGATCAAGGTGCTCACGGGCATCGGCGAGCCGCTCATCGGGCGCCTTCTGATGATCGACGCGCTGGACATGCGTTTCCGGACGTTGAAGATTCGACGCAACCCGGATTGCCCCGTCTGCGGCGACCACCCCACGCAAACCGAATTGATCGACTACCAGGCCTTTTGCGGCGTACCTGAAAACCCGGATGGAGAAATGATCGACGACCAGAACGAAGCCCCCGAAATCACCGTCCGCGAGCTGAAGGACCGGCTCGACGCCGGTGATCGGCCTTTCATTCTAGACGTCCGCCGAGCATACGAGTACGACATCGCAAACCTCGGCGGTACGCTCATCCCGGTCGACGAGCTGGAAGATCGGCTGGACGAGATCGAAGCACACAAGGACGACGAAATCATCGTGCACTGCCGTTCGGGCGCTCGCTCGGCACGCGCAGTCAATATGATGCGGGAGCGCGGCTATTCGAAGGCCTTTAACCTGAAGGGCGGCGTACTCGCCTGGAGCGACGAGATCGATCCGTCCATGCCACAGTATTAAGGGCCTAAAGCCTGGGCAGCAGCCGGTTCACGACCTCCTCGCCTACTTTTAAGGATGCTGTGGCGGCCGGCGACGGCGCATTGCACACGTTGAGCACGCGACGGGTCTCCTTGATCACGAAGTCGTCCGACAGATCCCCGCTCGGCAGAACGGTCTGGGCGCGGACGCCGGAAGGTGCGTCCACGAGGTCGTCCATTCGGACGGCCGGAACGAGGCGCTGGAGCGTCTTGAGAAACGCACGTTTGCTGAGCGAACGCCAGATCTCGTAGAGCTCCTTCTTCCAATGTCGCATGGCCAATCTACGGAAACCCGGATAGGCCAGGATCTCCCCCAACTCGCCGATGTCGACCGTGCCGAACCGATACCCTTCCCGTGCAAACGCCAGCACGGCATTTGGCCCGCATTCGATACGCCCGTCCACCATGCGCGTGAAGTGTACCCCGAGAAAGGGAAAGGCGGGGTCGGGCACGGGATAGATCAGATTGTTGCACAGATGCCGGGCTTCGGACCTGAGCTGATAGTATTCACCACGGAACGGAATCACGGCCATCCCCGGATCCTGTCCGCTGAGCCGGGCAACGCGGTCGGCGTAGAGCCCGGCACACGTGACGACGTTCTCGGCCGTCACCGTTCCCTGCCGCGTTTCCAGCTTCATCGACGTTCCGTCGTCGCTCATACCGACGACCTCGGCGGATGTCAAGATGTCGTGCCCACGTTCCCTGAGTATGGCGGCAAGACGCAGGGCCACACCCCGGTAGTCCGCGATGCCCGCTTCCGGTACGTAGATTGCTTCGATGCCCGCCGTATGCGGCTCGATCTCGCGAAGTCGATCCGCATCGATGAGATCACAGATGATGCCGTTTTTCCGGCCTCTTTCGAAAATGCGATGCAATCCGGCGCGCTCTTCCTCCGACACGGCAACGATTACTTTCCCGCACATGTCGTAGGCGATCCCTTCCCGTTCGCAAAATGCGACCAGCGCCCGTTTCCCTTCCCGGCAGTTCCGTGCTTTCAGCGATCCGGGCGTGTAGTAAATCCCGGAGTGAATCACCCCCGAATTCCGCCCCGTCTGATGCAGGGCGACCTCCGCTTCCTTTTCGAGCACGACGACGGAGAGATCCGGCCGTCTCGCCGTCAGGTTGTAGCCGGTCGACAGGCCTACGATACCTGCGCCGACAATGGCCACGTCGTATTTCATTGCTACGTACTGCTTAAGTTCAAGCTACATTCCTTCGACGGTATATTATCATCGACATGGCCCGGCTTCTTCCAAAAGGGGGAGACGATCCTGGCCGTATGCGCAAAGCATGAATTGCAAGATGCATAATCTACGAGCCGCAACTAAGAGTGTCATGCCGAACGACATCCTTCGAACCGCCTTCGCCATCCGGGGCGCCCGCCGTGGCCGCGCAGCTCGACCTCCGCGATTCGGCGCCCGAAGCATTCGACGTATGGTGATGACGAGCCTCCCGTTCATCGGCTTCGCGGTCGCCCTGCTTGCGCTCTCGGCCTGTGAAGTCGGGCGGTCCGACTCACCGAGTCCAGAGCCGTCCGCGTCCATCACGCAGGGTCTCGGCGTGGAGCGCATTCAAGCCGTCGTCTTCGACGCCCGGCGCGCGCCCGGCGACAGCGCCCTTCACGCCATCCATGAGCTGGGTGCGACGCATCTCGCGCTCGTATCGTTCGGCTTTCAGGAAGCGGCCGACAGTCCGTCCATTCGGTTTTCACCGGACGCACGCTGGTTCTCGGAGAGCGCCGACGGGGCTCGTGCCCTCGCCGAGCGAGCCGGAGAACTGGGAATGGGCATCATCGTAAAGCCACAGATCTGGATCCGCGGCGGTGCATGGACGGCGGATATCGGCTTCGACAGTGACGCAGACTGGATCTCCTGGGAAAACGATTACCGCTCCTACATCATACACGCAGCCCGACTGGCTGCTGAGATTGGCGCCGACATCCTGATCGTTGGTACCGAGCTTTCGAATTCGGTTCAGCAGCGCCCGACCTTCTGGCGACGACTCATCGAGGACGTTCGCCAGGTGTACGACGGCAAGCTTACCTACGGTGCGAACTGGCACGACGACTATCTCGAGGTGCCGTTCTGGGATGCACTGGATATGGTGGGCGTGCAGGCGTATTTCCCTCTGGCGTCCATACCGGCACCGGACCTTTCTACCATTTTGGCCGGCTGGGACAATCATCTAAGCGATGTGCGGGCGCTCGCGGCACGGCATCAACGTCCGATCCTCTTTACCGAATTGGGCTACCGAAGTGTGCCGTACGCGGCGGACGAGCCATGGCGATGGGCCTCGCGTGACGAGCGGGTCGAACCGGACTACCGACTTCAAGCTGACCTGTACCGCGGATTTTTCGAGACGTTCTGGCATCGACCATGGTTCGACGGCGCCATCATCTGGAAATTCTATCCGGAAGGTGATCGCCGCGGCCGTGGGCGAGAGGTGGACTTCACCCCGCAGGGAAAACCGGCCGAGGAAGTTCTCCGGACGTGGTTCACGGCGACGGCGGGGTGACGCGGACCTGACATCCGAGCTGCTCGGGATGATCTCGGACCAGCGTCCGGGCATCCACCCGTTTCATCAGCCGCAGCACCACCAGATCTCCTATCGCCGAGAGGAGCATCACGTACCCGTACACGACGACCCAGCCCTGTCCCTCCAGCACCCCTACGACCACGGGTACTACACCCAGTATGACGGCGGGCACCAGGAGAACGATGCGGTACGCTCTGGCGGACATCGGCTCCTTCGCGTGTACGTAGACGACGCCCTCCGACAGACGCATGCCGACTTCGAGACGCGACACCGGCATCACCATCGCTGCGATGTGCAGCGCTTCGTGAACGAAGGCGCTGACAGCGTATA
>JBBDTI010000079.1:50261-70778 GCA_040904565.1 Rhodothermales bacterium | reverse complement strand
ATCACCATCGCTGCGATGTGCAGCGCTTCGTGAACGAAGGCGCTGACAGCGTATAAGAGAAGTGCGACGAGCGTCCCGATCAGGATATCAAGGACCGTTGGGCCGAGCCCGCGCCATTCCGGTAGATCGGGCCAACCCCACACGAGAAGATAGGGAAGAAAGCAACACACGGTGATCGGCACAACCCATCGTCCCACACGCCGCATCAACTGAGGCATCGAAAGCGTGAGATCGGCCCACCGGTTTTCGTCCGCTGCACCGATCTCGGCGGCATCATCCATAGCTGGCTGCACGTATACTGACCGTTCCAAAGAGTTACCATCACGCACCCATGATACGCAAGACCATCCACGGCGTAGACGTTCCATCACTAGGATTCGGCACGTACCGGCTGACCGGCGGCGCGTGTCGCCGCGGCGTCGTCGACGCCCTCGAAATGGGATATCGCCACATCGATACGGCGCAGATCTACGGAAACGAGAACGAGGTCGGCGAGGGCCTGCGCGAGGCCGATGTCGACCGCGGCGACGTCTTTCTGACCACCAAGGTGTGGATGGACAGCCTCGCGCCGCTGGACGTCCGCGCGACGACGGAAGAGAGCCTGGCCAGGCTGCAGACGGATTACGTCGACCTTCTGCTGATTCACTGGCCCGGCCCGGATATGAATTTGGCGGAAACGCTTGCCGCAATGTCCGCCTTGCAGGAGGAAGGGAAGACGAGGCACGTCGGCGTGAGCAATTTCACGTCCGGCTTGATGAAGGAGGCGCTCCGGCACGCACCCATTTTCTGCAACCAGGTCGAATACCATCCATACCTCGAACAGGATTTACTACTGGAGCTCTGTCGGGCCAACGACATACTTATGACGGCATACTGTCCGATCGCGCGCGGTAAAGTCCTTCGTGACGACGTCCTTCGTGACGTGGCATCCGAATACGGCAAGTCCGCAGCCCAGGTCGCACTACGGTGGCTGGTGCAGCAGGACCACGTCGCGGCGATACCCAAAGCTTCCAGTTCCGATCATCGGAGGGAGAACCTGGATATCTTCGATTTCGAGCTGTCAGACGAGGACATGGAGCGCATTTCGTCTCTGGCGCGCGACATGCGCCTCGTCGAACCCTCCTGGGCACCGGCCTGGTAGCGGCTATAAACGTCGTGCCGCGATATGTTGGATTACGTGTGCTGCAATACGACACGATCGACTTGAATCCCGTTCACAATCACCGATTCAGATGCGTCATGATCAACGATCGATTCAATCCGAAGACGCTGGTCGCCCTACTCGCCATACTTGTTGCCGGCATAGGATGCGACGCCCCACCCGCTGATCAGTCTGCCGATATGTCCGTCGATTCCTCGATCTGCGACGCGGACGATGGAGCCATTTCATTGCCCGACGGCTTCTGCGCGGTGGTCGTTGCCGACACACTCGGGACGCTCCGGCACATCGACGTGCGCGACAACGGCGACGTGTACGCCATTCATCGGCAGCTGACGGATGAAGGCGGCATTACGGCACTGCGTGATACCGACGATGACGGAAAGGCCGACGTCATGAGCACGTTCGGCGATGTAGCCGGTACGGGGCTGCTGATTCACGACGGCTACCTGTACGCATCCACCGACACGTCCGTCTACCGATTCATGCTGTCGGACGAGCTCGTTCCGGCAAACGAGCCCGAACTCGTCGTGGGCGGCTTCCCCGATCAGGGCTCCCATGCCGCCAAATCCATCACGATCGACGGAGCAGGCAATCTGTACGTCAACGTGGGCGGGCCATCGAACGCCTGCCAGGAGCAGGCACGGACGCCCGGTTCACCTGGACAGGATCCGTGCCCACAACTCGAGTGGCAGGCTAGCATCTGGCAGTTCGACGCTGACACGCCCGGACAGACGCTACAGGAGAATGGCCACCGGTACGCGACGGGCATCCGCAATGCCGTCGCGCTCGAGTGGCACCCCCTAGCCGATCACGTCTACGCAGTGCAGCACGGGCGCGACCAGCTGCATGCGCTCTGGAACGACCGATTCTCGGAAGAGCAAAGCGCCGAGCTTCCAGCGGAAGAGATGCTCCTGCTCGAAGATGGAGCCGACTTCGGATGGCCGTATTGCTATTACGACCACATCCAGGGCGAGAAGGTGCTCATGCCGGAGTACGGCGGGAACGGTGAAGAGGTTGGCCGCTGCGCCGACGTACCGGATCCCGCCGTGGCCTTCCCCGGACACTACGCACCGAACGATCTGCTCTTCTATGCGGCAACCCACTTCCCGGCCCGCTACCGGCACGGGGCCTTCATCGCGTTCCATGGATCGTGGAATCGGGCTCCGCTTCCTCAGGAGGGCTATCAGGTAGCCTTCGTACCGATGGATGCCACCGGAGAGCCGGTAGGCGAGTGGGAAACGTTTGCCGAAGGTTTTAAAGGCGCCGAGGAACTGGAGAGTCCAGGCGACGCCACCTACCGGCCGATGGGACTCGCACAGGCACCCGACGGCACACTGTACGTGACGGACAGCCAGCAGGGGCGCATCTGGCGCATCGTACACGGCGGAAGCATGTAATCCCCGACTACCGAATCATCTGAGCCCAGCACGATCGCCTACATAACCGGCCCCGCCGCGACGTCGAACCGTCGCCCGGCGGGGCTTTTTCTTTGCAGAGACGACCCGCCTTGACAGACGATTCATGAAAAAAATCAATCGGAAGCGCTTTTAGTACTTAACTAATTTTGACAGATAGCCAGTTATACCTTAGAATATTCGCCTATAGGGGATATATTATTAAGGATCTTAATCACCCAACCCATATCTGTCATGCGTCGCATTCTACTGTTTACTCTCACTTTGATAGCGCTTGCAGAGCCGGCGTTCGCGCAGGATGCCGCTGCGGAATCAGGCATCTCCGGCGCCGACACGGCGTGGATGTTGATGTCCACGGCGCTCGTCTTGCTGATGACGCCGGCGCTCGCCTTCTTCTACGGGGGCCTCGTTCGTTCCAAGAACGCACTCAACACGATGATGATGAGCTTTGTGGCTCTCGGGGTTGCCGGCGTGCTCTGGGCGATCATCGGCTACTCGCTGGCCTTTGGAGAAGGCTCCAGCTTTTTCGGTGACCTGTCGATGGTCTTTTTGAACGGCGTCGGACTGGAAGCGAGCGGTACGATCCCCCACCTGCTGTTCATGGCGTTTCAGGGAACGTTCTTCATCATTACGGTAGCCCTCATTTCGGGCGCGGTCGTTGAGCGGATGCGTTTCCCCGCGTATCTCATGTTTATGGTGCTCTGGAGTCTGCTGGTTTATGCACCCGTATGCCACTGGGTGTGGGGTGGTGGCTGGCTCGGCGACCTGGGCGCACTCGATTTTGCCGGCGGCGCCGTCGTACACGTCAATGCAGGCGCGGCGGCTGTCGTGGCAGCGCTCTTCCTGGGTACTCGAAAAGACTACGGCAGGCAGGCCCTCCTCCCGCACAATGTACCGTTCGTGCTGCTGGGCGCCGGGCTCCTCTGGTTCGGATGGTTCGGCTTTAACGGCGGAAGTGCGCTGGCGGCGGACGAAATCGCCTCGCTGGCACTCGTGAATACGATGCTGGCACCCGCCGCTACGCTGGCCATGTGGACGCTTATTGAAATCATGCGGACGGGCAAAGTAACGGCCGTCGGTGGCGCGACCGCCATCGTGGTAGGCCTCGTTGCTGTTACGCCCGCCGCCGGATTCATTTCGCCCATGTCGTCGCTCGCACTGGGAGCCATCGCCGCCATTCCAAGCTATTATGTGATTCAGTGGAGAGCGCGGACGCGCCTCGACGATTCGCTCGATGTGTTCGCCGCACACGGCATCGGCGGCATGACCGGCGCCCTGCTCACGGGCGTGTTTGCGCAGAGCGCCTGGAGCGGCGCGGCGGACGGACTCCTTTTCGGAAATGCCGGCCAACTCTGGATTCAGTTCGTGTCGATCGTAGCCGTGCTGGCGTACAGTGGTCTCTCGACATTCCTGATCCTGAAGGGTTTGAGCCTGGTGATGGCGCTCCGCCCCGACGAATCCACGGAAGGCCTGGGGATGGACATTTCCAACCATGGCGAGGAAGCCTACACGGACGGTGAAGGTGCCGTGCTGCTTCTCAGCAACGAGATGACGGCTACACCGGCTACGTCCGCCTCCCGCTAAGCAAACCCGTCCACCTACCAGATAGACCGAGAAAAACCATGAGATTGATAAAGGCCATCATCCGTCCAGACAAACTCAACGCCGTGCTCATCGCCCTCTTTCAGGCCGACGTGCAGGGCCTAACGGTCACCCGCGTACGCGGCCACGGTGGTGAAACCGAGCAGGTCGAAACGTACCGCGGCACAACCGTCAAGATGGAGCTGACGGATAAGATTATGCTCGACATCGGCGTGACCGAATCGTACGTGGAGCGTGCCGTCGAGGCCATCCTATCGGCCGCCCGAACGGGCGACGTCGGTGACGGCAAGATCTTCGTTCTCCCCGTCGACAAAGTCTACCGCATCCGCACGGGAGAGGAAGATGCCGCTGCGGTAACCCCGGTATCACCGGAAGCGGTCTAGTTACATCACACCATACACCCCCGCCGCTGTCACCGGGCCCGGAGGCCGCCCCAACCGGGGCGGCCTTTTTGTGTTACGCCTGCCTCTCCGCTCTCCGTACGGGCGCCCGCTCGTAGACGAGCCGTGCACGTTCGAACTGCTGACGCCAGTAGCCCGGATTGTCCCGACACATCCGCCGCATCACGACCGACTCCTTCCCGTCTTCGTCACCGGGCCACTCGAAGAGCTCCCCCGAAAGCACGTCTTCGATCGTAACGGCCGGCACACCGCCCGACGCTCCGTCGTAATAGATGGCCGCCACGTCAGCCTCGGGCTCCGGAAAGGCGCAGCGCGCCTCCTCCGATGCCCTGCGCGCAAACATCCGCTGGCCGTACGGGGTAAAGAGATTCGGCTCCCATTTGGCGAGCAAATGCAGCGTGTCGTAGAGCCGATCTTCAAGATCACTCCGACGCACTCGAAGTATGACATCCACATTCCCCGTACCGAGCGCGAGCGCGTCGTTATCCTCGACGAGCGCCGTCTCCAGATCAACCGGCGTATCCGTATAATCAATGGCAACGCGGCGCGTCCCCAGATCGACGAGAAAATCGAACCCGCAGGCGGACGCCGACGTCCAGACTTTCGCCCTGTACGTCAGCGACGCCGCGGGCACGAGGTACGCCACTAGGTGCCGAGCCATTACATCGTCGAGCTCATCTTCGTATGGTGGATCGTAGAATAGCGTAACGTCGGTCCGATGACGCGGCGGCCTCGGCTCCTCGCTGCGTTCCCTCTCACCCGACGGCTTGAAAACGGCGTCCATGACGGCCTGTACCATGACGGCAACCTCTTATTGTATGCTGTGAACGACATGCCTTCCTTTCGTTTCAATCCACGAGCACGTTCCGTTGCGCGGACGACTAGCGAATCGACGATCACAACGTAGGAACCGGGTATGACATTGTTTTGTCATACCATCTAAACATTTTTTGAACATGTGTCATTTTCGTGTCATGCTGCGCATCCTTATCGTGTCCGTGGCCCTCGTGGGTTGCCCCGGGTTGGTGCAGGGTCAGGGGTTCAGCATCCTGTCGGGAAGGAATCACCCGGAACTCCGGTGGCAGGTGGTCGAAACGGCACATTTTCGGATCGTGTATCCCGAGCGTCTCTCCGGCATCGAGGCCGAGGCTGCAGCTATTGCGGAAGCCGGCTATTCGGCCCTGTCCAGCAATCTAGAATTGGATTTCGACCGGCGGATCGACATCTTTTTGTCCGACGAAGACGAGATCGTCAACGGCTTTGCGGTGCCCTTCGGAACGGGCCATACGAACATATGGGTGCACGTGCCGGAATTTGCACGAACGAAGACGGGATCGGAAAAATGGTTGCGCTCCGTCATTCCGCACGAGATCGCCCACATCTTTCACTACCAAAAGGTACTCGACCGTCCGCGGTGGACGACCTTTCTGTTCGGAAATCCGCTTCCGCGTTTCTGGACGGAAGGGATCGCACAGTATCAGACCGAGAACTGGACGGCCCTGCGCGGCGATCAGTGGCTCCGGACGGCCGTGCTGGAAGACCGACTTTCCTACGATGACGGCCGGTCGCTATGGAATGGGCGTCTGCTGTATGCGGTGGGACACGCGCAGGTACGTTATCTCGCCGACCGGTACGGCGACTCCACGCTGGTCGAGATCCTGGCTCATCGCAGACCGGCCCTCTTCGGCCTCCTCCGCGTACACGACGTCGAGGCGGCGTTCCTCGAGGTGACGGGGGCGTCGTATCGAGACTTCTACGACGACTGGCGGCGGCACGTCAACATCTATTACAATACGCTCGCCTCCGGGATGGAGAATGTCGACTCGCTGCGGGTGGACCCGATCGATCTCCCCGGGGAGTATTACTTTGACGTAAGCTACAGTCCGGATACTTCGCTCATCGCCGTTCTGTCACTCGAGTCGATCCGCCGGCCCGTACGTCGCCTCCAGGTCGTCGACCGGCGAACGGGCGACGTATCCGTCGTCGCAGAAGGAACCATACTTTCTCCCGTGGCCTGGAGCCCGGATAGCCGCCGACTCGCCTACGCCCGACTCCACCGGGGCCGGTACGGCTCCCTGCTCCGCGACCTGTACGTTGTCGATGCGGACGGCGACAACCGGCAGCAAATCACGTTCGACCGCCGGGCCGGCTCGCCGGCCTTTTCGCCGGACGGCCGTGCGCTGGCGTTCACGGCCTCGGATGCCGGCACGGAAAATATTTACGTCCACGACCTGGCGACGAACTCCACACGCCCCCTCACGCGGTTCGACGGAGATGTCCAGGTCTCGTCTCTTCGATGGCATCCTGAAGGGGAAGAATTGCTTTTCGATCGATTCGGCCACAGCGGCCGACGCGACGTGGTCGTGCTCGACCTGGCGAGCGGCACGCCTTCGAGTCTGACCGACGGCCGGCACGACGACAGGGATCCCATCTACAGTCCGGATGCCAAGCGCATCGCCTATACGTCGCTTCGAGACGACGTCCCCAACGTCTTCGTCTACGATCGCACGACGAATCGGCACGAGCGCGTGACCCATCTCGCGACCGGGTCCTCGGTCATGGATTGGCTTCCCGCCGACTCGCTCTACCCGTCCGGCTCGCTGATCGTCTCCACGTCCGCCACGAAGTCGTCGGATGAAGCGTATCGCATCGACGCCTCGCGCAGAGCAGCCGAATCAGATGCTCGCGTTCCTGTGCCGTATAGCAGGTGGACCGAACACCGGCCGCCCACAACCATCCCCGAAAGCGTGGTGCCGGACGAAGACCTGATCGCGCAGCGATTCCGATATGCGCCGGCGCGCAATCTCCGCCACGTGATGTCTCTGGCGCTTCCTTACGCCCAGGTGGCCGGGGGCGGCCAATCGGGGGTCGACTGGGGCATTGCTGGACTGACGTCGTGGATCGAACCGTTGGGCAAACATGCAATCGTGGCCGGTGGAAGTATCTCGTTTCGCGATCCGATCGGAAATACCTATGCACTCGCCTCCTACGTCAACAACCAGTGGTTCCCCACACTGAGCCTCAATGCGTATCACCTCCCCGGCGCGGCACGGATGTACGGGGACGACCTCCTCGTTGAAGCGCACGGAGGAGGCGACATCACGATGGCGTGGCCGCTGGACTGGTTCGATCATCCGTATTCGTCCCATACGATGTCGGTACGACTTCGCGTCGTCGACGTAGAAGCGTTGACGCCGGATTCGTTTGAATCCACCGCCGTACCCGCCCCGGAAGAAGGCCAGCAGGCCGACGTGCGCGTCTCACTCACGTGGCGGAAACAGCAACCCTACTGGAACAACGTGATTCATCCGCTCGACGGACTCGGAGTCCGCCTGCAGGTAAGCGCCGCAGCCCGCGTGCTGGGTACCGACACGGAATTTGTTCGGGGGGATGTTTCCGCGTACGGCGTCTTCCCGGCCGTTGGACGCCATCGCCTTTTCGTGTACGGGCGCGCGCAACTGCAGACAGGCGCACCATTCAGCCAGAATTACGTCGGACTTTCACGCCACGATGCGGTACGACTGCCGCTGCCATCGGACGTGCCGCTGCTCCTCGGCGATTCGGAACGCGTCCGAGGCTTCCGCGCGTATGCGCTCGGAGACGGGTTGCTCTTTGGCTCGGCAGCGTATCGCATTCCCCTGGCATCCAGCCTCGAAACATCTCTGCTCGGCGTCGCGTCACTCGGCAGCCTGGCGGGTGCCCTGTTCGCCGACGCCGGAATCGTATGGAATCGGGACGCACGCACAAGGCCCGTTCAGCGTCTCGGGGTCGGGCTCGAACTCAAGAACGCCCTCCAGCTGGGGAACAGGATTCGAATTTCGCACGCGCTAGGTGCGGCACAACCTTCGGTCCATCTGGGAAGCAAACGACACTACGAGGTCTACTACCGGATCCGAACGACCCTGCCCTTCTAACCCTCGTAACCCCGCCCGGCTATTTCTCGTCCGCGTCCGGCCGGTGTCCGTTTGCAGCATCTCCCAATCCGGAGCCACGTTTGACTGTAAAGACGGGAACCTCCGACAGACGAATGACCTTTTCGGCCACGCTACCCATCAGCAGACGCCCCAGTCCCGTTCGTCCTTGCGAAGCCACCACGATGAGGTCGCATCGATCTTCCTCGGCGAACTCGAGAATGCGTCGGGATGGGTTTCCGATCCGCACGTGCGCACGGATCTCCAGGTCCTCCGTATCGAAATCCTCGACTGCTTTCCTCAATGCACCTTCCGTCCGCTGCACGTAGAGCGGGGCCCCGGGCGAGAGTGGTTCGACGCCGTAGATCGTCGGCAACACGGCCTCTTCGATGACGTGAAGCAGGTCGACCTCCGCACCGTATATTCGCGCGAGCTCCAGAGCCGGCCCGACGGCCATATGCTCGGAAAAATCAACCGGCACGAGGATTCTGTTGACCTGTTCCTTCCACCCGGCACGCTCGCTGCATCGGACCGTCAGCACGGGACACGACGCATGTCGAACGACGTCTTCCGCTACGCTGCCGGACAGCAGATGGTCGATGCCGGTGCGGCCGTGCGTACCCATGACGATGAGGTCGACGTCGTACGACTTGGCATATTCGAGGATGCCCTCCACCGCAGAGGCCGCCTTGATGCTGCTGTGAACGACGGCTACGCCATCCTCCGCGTCCGCCTGGTACGCATCGGTCCAGACATCCTCTTCCTTCGTCAGGTCCATATAGGCCAGCGGTCCTTCATCCGGTGAATGACCCGGAGGCACCACATTCAGCACGTGAAGGTGCGCATCGTATCGAGCGGATAGATGGGACGCGTGGGAGAAGGCTCGCTCCGCACAGTCAGAAAAATCCGTTGTAAAGAGAATTGTGTTGAAGCGCATATCAAATCCCTCTCATGTGATGGTCGCCGGTCAAGTCCGGCGACCCGGATTTATTGACTCGTGCACCACGGCCCCGTTCGCGTTTACTGCCCACTAGACAGTCTACCGCTCCCGGGAACGGCGTAGATCTCGAACCGAACCGTTACGTCGTCTCCCGTCTTGAGGGCACCGAACATGGCGGTCGGCGGATCGATGTCGAAGGTCGACATCGTGATCGGCAGGGTACCCGTAAACACGTAACCGCCTTCCGAAGCAGGCTGCCCGACCAGGCTCGAGCTCATTTCCTTGCTGGCACCCGCCAGCTCCAGGGTGCCCACGGCGTCGATACGCAGCTCCTCGCCGGAACTCATGACATCGGCCGTACTCAGGGTATAGCGAATGACCGGGAAATCATCGATGGCCAGAGCCTCGGCGACCTTCCTGTTCATCGTGCGGCTGTCGCATTCAATCGACGACGAGGCAACGGTGACGGCGGCTTTCGACACGGCACCGGTTTCGGCATCCAGCGTCACGTTGCCGTCGACCTCACCGACATCGCACGTCCAGTCGTGCACGGTCGACGTTCCGTCGACCCACATGCGACTTTCAGGCGTTATCGTCATCTGCGTTGGATCGGCCGACCAGGTGGCAGCGATCAAAATAAAGGAGAGCACGAGGATAGACAGCACAGGGGAGTTCTTCATGGAATGTGGAGGTCTGTATGTGAATGGTCGACGCGTGCTCTCTGCAAGCGAGCGTCTACTTTGCTTTCGTTTCGGCATCTAATATCGGAAGAGGCCGTAAGCGCTCATGACAGTCCGCGCCCCTATGCGCCGTAGTGCACCGGACGCGCCGTCTGTCCGGTATCGCTGGTAGCCGCGTAGGGGAATGAACTACGCGGTCGTACTTACTCTACTCGCACCATACTCTGCTCGCGGGGATGGGGGTAACAGTAGGAGGTCGCAACCCTCCCCCAGGGTCACGACCTCCAGGAGGCGGGTCGGACGAGCCGACTGCCGCCTTTTACCCCCGCGCCGCGCGGTTTCGCCGCGCACGCATCGCGTGTACGACGACGCCGGCGGTTCTCAGGTACCCTCGCGGGTCCCGCCGCCACCACGAGGGCACGATCTCAATGCCGCCGCGGAAACATCAAATCACACCATTCTCGAACCACGCCGTGTAGCGGACGGACCTTTCTCTAACGGACGGTATCGGCCGGTGCATGCGCCGCTCCGTACCCCGACCGTGCTGAACGGTGAAAATGATGCGGTCGTCCTTTCGGACGGGTCGGTTCAGCGTTTCTCCGGGACCCAGCAGGCGCGATGCTTTCTCCGCCACGTCCATGACGAGCTGGCGGCGCTCGTCGTCCTTCTGCATCTTCTCTCGGTCGATGATGGGCTTATCTAGCATGGCGGCATCCTCCACGACTAAGCGTCCGTAGGGTCTTCCTGAACTTCACTGCACCGGGCCCCGCCCGGCGTTTCTCGTTCTGACTATAGCATAGCGACCGGCCGAACAGCCATTTCAACAGAAATCACGGCCCGACATGAAGGGATATAGAGGACCCCCGTGTAGGGGATTTCATGACATGGGCGCCCGGCGCGATCGAGAAGGCGTCATTCTACCGCGGTGTTTCCCCCAAGGATCAGAACGACCTGCCCGACCACGAGCGGAATCAGGCTGAATCCGGCGACGGTAAGCCAGCCCATCGCGTCCGGCCGGTGTACGCTGAGCACCTCTGCCAGATCGGGTACGTAGACGGCACCGAGCAGGAGTCCCGTGCACAGGACGATGGCTCCCCACACGAAAGGGTTCTGGACCACCTCATTCTTCCACGTGCTAGAATCCTTCGAACGCATGTTGAACACATGCAGAAGCTGTGCAAAGGCAAGCGTGAGGAACGAAAGCGTCACCGCCTCTTCAGCCGGGAGATGCAGTACGTTCAAGGCGACGAACAGCGCACCGAGAACGGAAGCCGTCATCAGGACGCCGTAGAAGGCGATAACCAACCAGTGCCGCCTCAAGAGCACGGGCTCGTTCGCCGCGCGAGGTTTGCGTTTCATGACGGCCGGATCGCCCGCCCCCACACCCAAAGCCAGGGCGGGGAAGATGTCGGTCACGAGATTGAGGAACAGGATCTGCAGGGGCAGCAAAGGTAATGGACCACCTACCAGCGTCGCCGCCGCAACGACCATCACCTCGCTGACATTGCAGGACAGCAGGTAGAGGACGAATCGGCGGATGTTTCCGAAAATAATCCGGCCCTGTTCCACCGCGGCCACGATGGTTGAAAACGCGTCATCCTGCAGGACCATATCCGCCGCCTCACGGGCGACCTGGGTGCCGCGGCGTCCCATGGCAATACCGATGTCAGCTTTTTGCAGTGCCGGGGCGTCATTAACGCCGTCCCCCGTCATGGCGACGACGTGGCCACCCCCTTGATGAAGCGCAATCAGATCGAGCTTCTGTGCGGGCGTCACGCGAGCGAAGATCGGAACGCGGAGGAGCCGAGCTTTCTGCTCGTCGGTGGCTGAGTCCATTGCCGGCAGCTCATTTCCTCGTACGACCAGGTCCTCTCCTTCGTCCACCAGTCCGACTTCACGTCCGATGCCGAGCGCGGTTACCGGCTGATCGCCCGTAACCATCACGACCTGGATGCCCGCCGACTTGCACCGCTCGATCGATGGGCGCACGTCCGAGCGCGGCGGGTCGGCCATGCCTACGAGGCCGAGCATGACGAGCCCCTCGTACGGGGCGTCCTCCCTACTGTCGGAGTACTTCTCGGCCAGCGCCAGTACTCGCAGTCCACCCGCGGCAAGCGCTTCATTCTTTTCCTCCCACGCAGCGCGACGGCTTTCGTCCAGCGGAGAGGCTGCCTCATCGGTTTGCTCGTACCCACATGCCTCGAGCACGGCTTCCGGCGCTCCCTTTACGGCGTATCGATATCGATCTCCGCAACGATGCACGGTGGCCATCATCTTTACATCCGCGTCAAAAGCCTCCTCGTCGACGCGTTCACAATCCGTCAGGAGATCGCCTTGTTTGATACCGAACCCGGCGGCAGCAGCGTGCAGGGCCACTTCGAGGGGGTCTCCGGACGTCTCACCGTCTTCGGCGCGTGTTGCATTGTTGCACAGCGCACCCACCTCCAGGGCGGAGCGGACGGCGGATGTTAGATCCCCGGCAATCTCTGTCTCGAACCCCTCCTCTTCATCCAGTCGGACATCTTTGCCGGCGACGGCAAGGCGCACGACGGTCATCCGGTTTTCAGTAAGCGTGCCCGTCTTGTCCGTGCAGATTACACCTGCGGCCCCTAGCGTCTCGACGGAGGACAGCCGGTTGATCAGAGCGTTGCGCCGCGCCATGATGCGTACGCCGCGAGCCAGCGCGATAGTAGCGACAATGGGCAGCCCCTCAGGAATGGAAGCCACCGCCAGCGCAATGCCCGTCTCTATCATGAGGAAGAGGTCCTTCCCTCGCAGGATACCTGCACCGCTCACAAGCGCGGCGATGCCGAGCGTGACCCAGATCAGCTTCCGTCCCAGCGCATCGAGCCGAACCTCGAGCGGCGTGCGCTCCTCCACGGCTTCGGCGACGAGTTCCGTGATGCGGCCCAGCTCCGTGCGCATCCCGGTCTGCGTTACGACGGCGACGCCCGAACCTCGCGTCACGGACGTACCCTTGTACAACATGGACGAGCGTTCGGCGAGCGCCGACCCCGCGTCCACCGGGTCGATAGATTTCCCCACGGGCATGCTTTCACCCGTAAGGCTCGATTCATCCGCCTGCAGCTTCGAGGCCGTAATCAGCCGCATATCCGCAGGGACAAGATCGCCGCCTGCCAACACGACCACGTCGCCCGGAACCAGTTCGACGGCGTCTATCTCTCGGGTCCCACCGCCGCGCAGCACGCGCGCCGTTACCCTCGAAAGCGCGAACAGCGCCTCCATCGAGCGAACGGCGCGGAGCTCCGTAATAAACCCCAGCGCCGCGTTGATCGCAATGACCGTGACGATGGCCCACGCTTCCAGATTTTCGCCGAAGGCAAACGCCACCACCGCGGCACCTATGAGGAGCGCGACGACCAGGCTCCGAAACTGCGCGACGAATAGGGACCAGGCGCTGCGCGGCTTTCGACGGCGCAGGTCGTTTGGCCCCGTGCGACGGCGTCGCTCGTCGGCCTCTTCGTCGGTCAGCCCATTTTCAACGTCAACTCCAGCGGAGGCCGCAACGGCATCGGGAGAAACAGACCAGGGAGCGTCATCGGTCGCAACCGCCGGCCCGTCCTGCTCCCGCTTGACACCCGGCTGCACACCCTCATTCATACCTGGACCCGACGGCATCGCCTATGACGATACTGCGCCTAATGATAGATGAAGAACGGCAACTCGCACTGGTCCAGTAGATGCCGCGTCGTCGACCCGAACGCGATTCGCTTGATGGCCGAAACGGAATGGGCGCCGGCCACGATCAGGTCGGCACCCACCGACTGCGCGTGAGAAAGAATCCCATCGCCCGGTGCGTCCGACTGCAGGCTCGAGGCGTGGACCCGCTCGAATTCGTGCGCTTTCAGGTACGACGTCGCCAGCATGAGCAGCAGGTCGGACTCGCGCTGGGCGTCTTCACCCGAACGGCCGCGGACGTGCACGACCTCGAGATCCGTCTCGCGGCCAAAAGGCTTCAGCTGCGCGTACCGCTGCAGCGTCCGCGCCGACGCAGCGCTTCCGTCGTAGGCGACGACGGCCTTGGCGACTTGTCGATACGTATCCGGCACGATCAATGTAGGCGCGATGCCGTCCTTCACAATCTGGGCGAGCGTGTGGGTCTTCTTGTCCGGATTCGGATAGTAGAAATGCGGGTCGCGTCCAACGACGAGCACGTCGTGATACTTCGTATCCTCCACGATGCGCCGGGCCGGCACTCCTTCGCGAACCTGCTCGGCATGCGAGACGCCGTCGGCGTCCAGATCCGACTGGAACGTTTCGAGCAGCTTCAGGGCTGCCTCCCGGCTCTCGGTCGTAATCTGTTCACGCAACTTTTCGGCGTAATACATAGCGCCCACGGCACCGCCCGGCCCCACTTCCTTTGAAATGCCGCGCGTATCGACGACGGCCAGGCCGGATACTTCCCCATCGTAGCGCTGCGCAAGCTCCTTAGCATACCGGGTCGCAATCCGTGTATCCTTTACCGGATCGAGCGCAACGAGAATTCTCTTAATCACCGTCTGACCTCCAGATTATTTCTCAACATACTCTAGTGTCGCACGCTTTTTTCTGCGCAACATCCGGCACGCTAACAAGTGTAAAGATACCCGGGTTGCGGTGCACCAGTATCCCATCCATTTCTTGTTAATCTATTGGATAGGCGGCCTGCCGCCTGTACGGGATCCCGTAGGGTGGATGTGCAGGTTCGTACCGAACCGCACGTACGGTTTTTCCCGCACCCTCGGTGCTGCGATTGACTGGATTTCGAGTACACCGTCGAGCACGACCTTTGAACACGACCTCTAATACAGTCTACGAACACAACGCACGCTACGAATTCTCCTTACACGCGAATCAGGGTTGCTCCCCCACCCTCCATAGGCACACGCCGTCACGATCTCGGTAATCGTGGCCGTAAACTTTCTTTAGCGTAACCCAGATCAGCGGGGACCATCATGTTGCAGATTCAGCGCGTTTTACACGCTACGGACTTTTCCCCATCCGCAAAAAATGCGATGGGGTTCTCCCTTCTCCTTGCGCGTCTGTTCAAGGTGCCCCTGGATGTGCTTCACGTCGTTCCCGGCGTCGGAGCGTATCGTATCGAGGAATTTGATGAGACGATCGCCGCGAGCGACGCTTCGCTGGCTGAGCGCGTCGAAGAACTCCGAGCCCTCACGGGCGGGTTATCGACAGATGTTCGATTCATCATCGGTCACGGACCGCTTCCCGGCCCCGTAATTATACAGGAAGCCCATAAAACGGGCATGAATTTCATCGTGCTGGGCGCCCATGGGGAAGGGGAGGCGAGCGATTACATGCTTGGCAGCGTGGCGACGGATGTCATCCGCCGATCGACCTGCCCGGTTCTCATCGTCCCGCCTCTCGTGCGGCCGGAAGCCATCGATAGCGACATCGAGCGGATCGTAACGTTCGTATCCTATGCTCATCTGATCGAACCAGTGCTCGGAGCCGCCGCCTACGTGGCCAACCTGTTTGGATCGCGGCTGGACGTGCTGGCTCAGGTCGAGGGTCTGGACCCGGACGGTCCGGCGCTTGACTGGGACGACACCGAGCGAAATCTCCGGCAGATCATCGAGCGACATCGACGCCGCCACGAGATGAAGCTCGATGAAGAAAACATTCATCTGCACCCGGTCCGAGGCAACGCGGTCGACGATACGCTGGCATTCGTCAACGAGCACGAAGCCGATTTATTGATCGTACAGGCTCCCGGACTCGCGTCGATGGACTCGCCGTCGGAGCAGGCCGTCGAAGAGCTGGTCGGACGATCTCCATGCCCGGTCATTCTCATCAACACGTGCGGACAGCGTGAGGACAGGTCCCAGCGTTCTGCCAACCGTAAGACCAGGCAGCCGGTTACTTAGTACATCGATTCATAAATACGATGTACTTAGGGGGCCGTCGTTTCTACGACCAGTACGGGGCATGGTGCGTGACGCACGACGCGCTCGGTGACGCTCCCGATAAAGAACCGCTCGATGGCCGAGCGTCCTCGCTTTCCAATGATGATGAGGTCCGCTTCCTCACGCTTCGATCGATCCACGATGGACGACGCGGCGTGGCCTTCGTCGACGAACACGCCGTAGTCGCCACCGTCGGTAAAGAAGCTCAGATCGATCCGGTCGAGCATCTTCTGAAGCTCTGCGGCGCTGTGCTTCTTCATGTCCGGTACCATGTCCCGAAGCGTCATGGCTCCGGAGAAGGTGTCCAGCACGGGGATCGGCTCGACTACGTGGACGACGTTCATTCTTGCATCGAGCATCATCGTCACGGTCGCCGCGTATCGCAGGAGATGCCCGGTAGCCTCCGACAGATCCACCGGAACGAGCACGCTGCGAACGCCGGCCGCCGGCCGCTCATCCCGTTCGTGCACGACGAGCACGGAGCACGGGGCACGGCGAACCAGTTCCTCCGCCATGCTGCCGACGAGGAAGTGATGGAGTACGCCGCGATCGTGCGTGCCCACGACGAGCAGATCGGCCCGCTCGCGCCGAGCAAAGGTGAGAACGGTGTGCAGGGGCCGTCCCTTACGTACAGACACCGAGACCTGCACACCTTCGGTGTCGTGCCGCGCTACCAGCGCGTGGAGGGACTCCCTTAAGAGATTCGTGCTCGATTCCTTACGTGCCGATGCCTCGGGGGAATAGCGTATCGGATTGAACGAGTCCCCATCCACCTGACCCAACACCGTCAACACCTCGATGCTCGCGCCCGTCGGCCGCGCGATCTCAAGGGCACGCGCAAGGGCTTCGTCGGCAATGGGCGAAAGATCCGTGGGCACTACGATGCGCCGTACGTTGAGCGAATGTTTCTCACGCTTGCCATGCGTTGCGGCTTGTTGGTCGCTCATCCCTGTACCTGTCGTCTCGATGAATACGCTGCAGCTTCGTCCATCCCGTCGGGCACGTCGAAGACCGCGTGCTCCTCTTCGAACCGCTTGACGATCCATACCGGCACCGGGGAACGTACGGCGACGCGTTCCGTGACGCGACCCACCGCCCACCTGATCTCTTCGCCCAGATCGCGATCCGATGGATACCATCTGAGACGCTCGGTCGGAGTCATCCCCGCCGACGCAAGGACCGTCATGCGCACGTCGTCACGGTTAAGCCAGCGGATTATCTCATTCTGGGGACGGCCGGTTACCAGGTGGGCGCTCACCTCGGAATGATCGGCCAGCACGCCGGCGAATTCTTCGAGACGCTCGCGGGCAACGGAATCGAGGTCGGCAACTTCGGCTGAGAGCACCTCTCCGGTTCGAAGGGGGGAAGAGTCCGGTGCATCCAACACGTGAAGAAGCGTAACGGGCAACCCGTAAGCGTCGGCGAGTTCGCCGGCCTTCATGACGACGGCATGCGTCCGCTCGTGAAAATCGATCGGTACCAGAAGATGCCCTTCGCGCCGTTCTTCGACGGTCGCCGGTACCAGCAGGACGTCGATCCTGGACGCGTGCAATACGTGAAGCGAGACGCTCCCGAGGATCAGCTTTCGAAGGCCACGCCTTCCGTGCGTGCCGAGTACAATCAGGTCGATGCCGGATTCATGTGCAAAATGAAGCACGCCGGCCGGCGCGGTCTCGTGCTCGATGACGTGATAGGTAACGTCCAGCCGCTCGAGGGTGGCCTCCCCGTGCGCCCCAATCGCTTCGGCCACATGCTCCCGCAACCGTTTCTCCACGCCGGCACGATCGTTCGGCTGGTCGACCTCCCAATAGGAACGTCCACCGTACACCACGTGCCCGACCAGAAGCGGGGCATCGAAACGCAGAGCGGCGTCGATCGCAACATGCAGAGCGGCGTCAGCGCTCGGCGAAAAATCCGTCGGATGGAAGATGCGTCGTGGAGTCTTCATCTCGGTCCCCTGATCCGTCACGTCGGTAGCCATCGTCTATGTAAGGTCGCGAAACCTCAGGATTCTCGAAGTATCTGGAGGAGGTCCAGAGTAGTTACGACGCCTACTACTTCACCGGCACAAGTAACGAGCACGCGGTGGATCTGCCCGCCGGCCATCATGTCTGCAACGACCTGGATGGGCGTCTCGGGATCGACGGAATAAATATCCCGATTCATGATGTCGGCAACCGTGACGGTCGTGTCACCATCGACGCGAAGCATAGCCAGTTCTTCGTCGGCATACTGGTTTTCCAGATTGAACTTGTATTCGTCGTGCCGGAAGTAATCCGCCAGCGTGCGAGTCCAGGGGACGGTCTCCGGAAGGCTGTCGTGCCGCACGAGATCGACGAGCGAGACGACGCCCACCAGCGCTCCGTCGTCATCCACGACGGGAGCTCCGGAAAAATCGTTTTCGATGAGAAATTCCGCCAATCGGTCCAGCGGCCAGTCCGCTTTGGCCGGAACGACCTCCGTCGTCATGATATCGTTTGCGGTAAGATTGGCAGCTATCGTCGTCATGCGGATCACCGTTGCTAATGCCCGAACACCAATGGCCCGCCTGGACTTCCGGTCGCGGGCGGGGTTTCTGATACAAATAAACATACGTGGAGCCGTGCATTCATTCCGAAGCGGATTTCCTACAACGAGCGTGGGGGATTCCCTGAATCGGCTGGTCCCGGCCTCGTCCACTGGACGCATCCTTCCCGGTGAGTCGAGGCTATTCCCGGTCCGTCCGTCGGGCGTCTCCCCACCGGATCTTCCGGGCAGATCTGTTGTTCGGGCGGCGCGTTCGGTATATGCTGACTGCGTGCGTGGCCTGATCAGGTCGAGAACAGATGGGACCCGTAGCCGTTCGCGTCACGGATACCTATCTACAGGGGAGGGGAGGCGTGCGGGTGAGGATATTCGGCCTCCTGCCGATTCGTATCGAAAGAGGTCCGGACGTCGCTCGCTCGTCCCGACACCGATCGGTAGCCGAATCCGTCTGGGTACCGTCGATTCTCATGCCGTCCTCCCGCGTACGCTGGTCGGAGATCGACGAATACAGGGCTACCGTAACGGTGTCGACGGATCGTGAGGACGTCCCTATCATCCTCACCGTCGATAACACCGGATCGTTGAAGCGTGTTGACATGATGCGCTACGGCAACGTCGGTGTATCGCAGTGGCAGCTCATCCCTACGGATTCGAAGTGGAGGAAGAACGTACCTTTGGCGGATACACCATCCCGTCCAGGATCCGCGGCGGATGGTGGTATGGAACGGATCGGTTCCGTGATGAGGACGCGGCTGAATTCAACGTCCTCCACGCCGCCTACTGACGGTGCCCGGTCGATCCGGACCGGTCGGTGCTCGCGGGTCAGCCTCCTCGATCATCCCCCGTCGATCGACGCCGCCGCGGATCGGAGCACGTCGACGGAGCGCATCAGCGCCGCGTGCTCCGCCTCGTCCATCTCAGGACGAACCACGTGGGTAGCGCCGCGATCGGACACCACGGCCGGGAGCGAAAGCGCGACGTCGTCCAGCTCGAGGACCTCTTCCTGGACGCGCGTTACGGTCAACAGGCGGCGCTCGGATCGCGTGATGCTCTTGAGTAAATCCGCCGTCACGAGTCCGATCGCGTGGTTCGTCGCACCCTTGCGATGAATGATCTCATAAGCCGCCTTACGCACCGTCTCGGCAACCTCGTCCTCAATCGCTTCATCCCATTTCTCCCACGCTCGCAGCGGCGTGCCGCCTACGCTGGCCGACGACCAGAGAACGACCTCCGAATCGCCGTGCTCACCGACGACCTGTGCGTGGATCGAACGTGGATTGACGTTGATGCGCTCGCTCAGCACCTGGCGAAGGCGCGCCGTATCCAGCATCGTGCCGGTGCCGATCACCCGCGACGGCGGCAGGCCGGATGCGTCGGTGAGCACTTTCGTCAATACGTCTACGGGATTCGTCACCATGATGATGACGCCGCTACATCCGGAGAGCTTCCGCCCTACCTCACGAACGAGACGCGCGTTGTCTCGCAGTAAATCCAACCGCGACTCCTCCGGCCCGCCGCCCCGGCCCGCCGAAATGACCACGGCGTCACAATCGACCATCTCTTCGACCCCCGCCGTACGTACGCGCGCGGACGGATAGAACATGGCCCCGTGGGCAAGATCCATCGCGTCTCCTTCGGCGATCTCGCCGCGGATGTCATTCAGAAGTAATTCGCCGGCCACGCCGGCGTGAAGGCTCGAGATGGCTACACTCGATCCAACCCAGCCCATTCCGATGATACCTACTTTTCCTCGCATCGCGTCGTATCGTCAAACTTGAATTGCATTCGGTCCTATTCGTAAACCCTGGCGCCGGTATCGGTCCATTCGACCCTGCCCCCGTCGTAGGCGTTCCACGTACGCGCAGATGCGCTTTGGGCTTACGGGCTCGTGCTGGTCACACGTTCTGCACGACCCGCCCGCATAAGGTAATTTAACGTATTGGAAGACGGCGTCCG